>CAYFIR010000168.1:0-11209 GCA_964343195.1 uncultured Bacteroidia bacterium
AACAAGATCTCTTCGTAAAATCGGGAAGTTATTTTTCTCGCGTTCCTTAATCAGACCTTCACCTCTATTCTCATGAGCAAAAATTTCCTTCGGCTCCTTTTGTTGCTTGCTGTCCTGGTAGCAGGGTTATACATGGGCCTCATATGGTATTTCTCTGATCAGATACTCTTTCCCTATAGAGCTGTACCTGACTATCAGAGCGAGTGGATTCAACAGTCCCGGACGGTAGACGATCAGCATTTTCCGATTCCTGAGGAATTTGAAGTAAAGGGACAGGAAGGAGTGGCAATCCGGGGCTGGTACTTTGCCCATCCCGGGACGGCAGGTTGTTTGCTCGTAGCTGCACACGGCTGGGGAGGAACCCGCTCAGGGATACTGAAATGGGCAGATATGTTTTGGGACTGCGGCTGTGATGTAGTGGTGTATGACCACCGTGGCCACGGAGAAAGCGGAGGAGAGCATGGCACGGGAGGGATCATGGAAAAAGCAGACCTCATGGCTGTCACCGATTGGGCGCAGGAAAAGACAGGCCTTTCGGATGAGGAAACGGGTTGGGCAGGCATCTCCTGGGGAGCCGCCACGATGTTGCAGGCGGGAGTTGACCGGGAGGTCGCCTTCATCATGGCCGATTCACCATTTCAGGACTGGGAAACGGCGATCATGGAGAGAGCCGAGCGCATGTATGGCGGCTGGGTCGGGTACATTAAGGGAAGTGTCATGTCCCTCGCCGGCTGGCGGGCAGGGGTGGACTATCGGGAAGCCAGTGCCATCGCGGTAGCCCCCCGAATCAAGTCTTCCGTTTTCCTCATTCATTCCCGGACCGATGAAGCAACGGCTTCCTTTCAGTCAGTAAATCTGGATTCAGCCCTGAATCCTGATCGACACGTTTTTTTTCATACTGATTGGGGAGCGGGGCATGTAGAGGACATTGATGTAAATCCGGACCTCTACCGATATCACGTTTATTCTTTTCTGAAGTCCTTTGCCCCGAACTGGGGCGCATGCTCCCCAACTATTTCCCGGTTTTCTGCCGAAATTCAGGAATAAGAGGCTGTTTGAAAATTTTCCTTTACACGCCAAACTTGTCTTTCTGGAACCTGACTGCGTCAATTTTACTCGAAATAGCTCGCTATTCCTCGCAAAATTTCCTTGTCAGAACCCAAAAATCCTACGTTCGGCAAGCAAACACCAAATCCCAAACAGCCTCTTAGGAAGACTTCAAACAGACAGAAACAAGTGGAGGAAATGAAGAATTCGCCATTAAGCACCTTCATTTCCTCCTTGTACATTTTTGATCGACTCACTGGACAGCGGGTCACCTCGGTCTCCCAAAATCCTGGACATAATACACCCCTTCAATGGCTGCGCCCATCTCGGTGAAGCTGCTGCTCATCATGTTACGGCAGTGGCCGGGACTTTCGCGCCAACCCTGTACCACGGCGCTGACGCCGCTGTAATTCCAGGCGATATTTTCACCGACGGCCTGCCAGCGATAACCGGTATCCTCGACTCGGTCGCTGATGCTACTTCCATTTCTGCCCTGATGGCTGAAGTAGTTGTGGCGATTCATATCGCGGGCGTGGGCTCGGGCGGCCTGGGCCAGTTTGGGACTCCAGCGAAGCGGTGGCGCGGGTGGCATTCTTTTCCTGCCACAGCGACAGCCGCGGGCCCGCAGGGCGTTTACTTCTTCCAGCATTTGTACCTGCCAGTCCTCAAGAACGGGAGGTGGCGTAGGCTCAAGCCGAAAAGCAGAGAGAGAGCAAAAGGCTAACAGGAGTGTCAGGGTGCGGAGAATCATCATGACGGGGTTTTTGATGAGTAAAATGCAGAACCTGATAAAGGTTACAGTACGAGTTTACGGAATAGTCCCATAAGCAGTCGGCTATTCTGTCTCCAAACATGCTTCCGTGTAGGAAAAAGGTCATAACTGTGTACCTTCTCCTATCAGTTTCTCAATCTCTCAAAATCCCGAATTCCTCCCACTAATTGTAAAGAAGGACGGTTGTATAGCCTGCTCCATTGGAGTTCCAGTTGCCATTGCCGTCGTCATCCCCGGCCAATCCAAATTCGTAGGTTCCCGGTAGCAGATTGGTGAGCACTGCTGACTGTCCGAACACATGGCGCTCATTGGTTCCTACCCGGACATTGAGCATGCCAGGGGACACCAGGCTGATATTGCTCGTACTACTCAGACGGTAACCGATAAACAGGTCAAGGCCATCCGCAGCATTAAACAGGCTGCTATTTCCCAGCAATCCATGTGAGGTCACCACTACGACCTGTGAGCTACTGGTTACGGTGATCGTGGCTGGAC
Organism: uncultured Bacteroidia bacterium; assembly: GCA_964343195.1. Taxonomy (GTDB): domain Bacteria; phylum Bacteroidota; class Bacteroidia; order J057; family J057; genus CAYVAP01. Next base: position 2,315 of record CAYFIR010000168.1, read on the forward strand.
TTACGAGAAAGCTGGTGGTGGAAGATGGAGTGGAGCCGGTTCCTGTTGAAAATGCCTGATCGGCCAGGGTACCAGGTAAACTGCTGAGGTTAATAGTATTCCCGTTGGAAAGGGTTAGGTCAGAACCACTGAGAGAAAGGGTCTGAAGCTCGTTGCTCGGATTGGCATCGGCGTCGTTTACCAGGCTGCTAAGGCTCACACTATTGCCGCCCGAAAGGCTGAGCGTAGTGCCACTTAATCCCAGTAACTGTAGCTCATTGCTGGGGTCAGCATCAGCGTCATTCACCAGGCCGCTCAGGCTGACGGTATTGGCCCCGGAAAGGCTCAGGCTGGTCCCGCTTAGCCCAAGCAACTGCAACTCATTGGTAGGGTCGGCATCGGCATCTTCTACGAGGGAAGATAGATCCACTGAACTGCCATTGGTGATTTCGAGAGTGGTCCCATTCAGGCTCAGGTCCTGAAGTTCATTGGAAGGATCTGCGTCGGCATCATCTACATTGGCAACTTCGTTTGCGTATAAAGCATAAGGAACACTCAGCAGCTGGGTAGTGCCGAGATCTATCAGACCGCTGCCGAAGTCCACCTGGACACGTAAGAAATGATCTCCTGTAGCCCAGCTAATAGCACTCAACTGATCGGTGGTGGTTCCAGTGCCAATGACCGCCGTAAACAACCCAAAGGAGTTGGTAGAAAGGGATTGTGATTCGGTGTAGACAACCGTCCCCCCTGCGCTGTCCTGGTGAATGGCGAACGTGAGGTCCAGTGGCTTGTTTGCGAGGATCTGCCCCTGGGCATCGCGCATGACCGCCTGGTAATTGAGGCCTTGCGGAGCCTGGGCCAGCAGGTTGGTTGTTACAAAAATCAGGAAGGATAATTGTGCCAGGTGTTTCATGAGTCAGAGAAGTTAGGTGGAAAAAATGGAAGAAGGACGAACGGTTCGTCCAACAGGAAAATGGCTTTTTTCTGGATGAGAAGCAACGGCAAAAAGTGCAGATTGACCAATTCCGCACCTTCGAATAGATCAAAAACGAAGATTAATTGAAAGATGAAATTTTTCGAACCGTTTAGGCTTGAATATTTACCGTTTGGACTGAGGAGCCTAGGATATATCCATTTGTTGGATATTTTCGTCTATTGCTTTGAACCTGTTCCAGATTTCCTCCCCAATAAATACCTACCTGAATCTTTAACGCAGTGGAAAACCTGCCCCTGCTATGAAGTTTACTCGCTCATTCCTCATTCCGCTTGCTGTAATCCTATGGGGCCTGCAATTTCAGGCCTTCGCCCAGTCACGTACCCAGGTCACTTCTCCAGTCGGATACGCCTCTGAGATAGAGGAGGAGCCCGGCTTTTCGCGTTGTGATGCGGTAGAACTCGATGCTGCTCTCAGGCAACAATTCCCGGACATGCTGGATGCCGAGGCATTTGAAGTATGGATGAGTCGGGCTCAGCGTCAGGTCCCCCCCATGCGGTCCGTTGTGACCCTGCCGGTGATCGTTCATATTCTCCATGATGGCAGTTCCGTTGGAAGCGGCTATAACCTCAGCACCGCCCGTGTCCAGTCTCAGATTGAGGTGCTCAACAAGGACTTTCGCCGCCTGAATGCAGATACCGCCAGTACCCCAACTCAGTATCTCGGCATAGCAAGTGACCTGAATGTGGAGTTTCGACTGGCTACACGTGGGCCCGATGGACTTCCCCTCAAAGAACCCGGAATCAATCGCATTGATAAAGTCGCCATGGGCTGGTCTGCGGGAATGGTTACCCCCACTTATGTAAATAACAATATCAAGCCTTCGACTCAGTGGGATCCAGAATTGTACATCAACATCTGGGTGGTCCCATTGGCAAATAATAAGTTGGGGGCGGCTCAGTTCCCACAGCAATCCGGCCTGCTGGGCCTCAACTATAACGACCCTGCCAGTACAGACGGCCTGATCATCACGACCAATGCATTTGGTGAAAATCCCACTTATGCACCTTACTCCAAAGGCCGGACTACGACCCATGAAATGGGGCACTTCTTCGGACTACGTCACATATGGGGCGATGGAGGTTGCGGGGTAGATGACCACTGTGCCGATACTCCTGAAGCTGACCAGGGACACTATGGATGTCAGGCCGGGGTGCAGTCCTGTGGTAGCCGGGACATGGTGGAAAACTTCATGGACTATTCGGATGATGCCTGCATGAACCTTTTTACAGCAGATCAAAAGGCTCGGGTCCAGACTGTTTTACAGCTAAGCCCTCGTCGCGTCAGCCTTGTCACGTCCGACCGGGCTGATCCACTGGGGCCTGAGGTATATGTCAGTTCAGGTGAGCTTGATGTATCGGAGGAAAATGCATCTGGTAGCGGATGTGACGAATACCAGGACATCTACATCAACCTGGAACTGGCAGCTGCAACCATCACAGGGGGTAGCATTGAACTGCAAATACAGAGTGCTACAGCCACCCTGGGAGTCGATTATTCATTCCCAGGAGGAAACATCGCAACCTTTACTCCCGGCCAATCTGCTGCTGAGACAGTAGTGCTGCGCATCCATGACGACGGAACCCTGGAAGGGGAGGAAACCCTGGAGCTGAAGCTCGACCTGGTAAGCGGTGGCGCTTCTGATTTGATGATCCTGCCAGACCACGATAGCCTGCTGGTGCGATTTGCGGACGATGAACGAGACCCAACGGTATCGCTTAGAGATACACTTGTTTGGGAGAATTTCGAAAACGTATCCGCTGGATCACTTCCCGCAGGTTGGTCCATGTATAGTTCCGGATCAGGCGGGAACAATTCCTGGGTCATCAACAGCACGAGTGCCCTGGATGGCAATCAATCGGCCCACATCAGCGATGGTACAGGGGGGTATAAGTATGATAAATCCAGCAGCAGCCAGAGCTATCTGGTAACTCCTCTGATTCAGGGGTCCGACATTGGAGGCCTAGAGTTGTCTTTTGACTACAAAGTTGAGGGGGAACTATTTAGCGGAACGGTTTACGACTATGGCCAGATTTTCATTTCCTGGAATGGAGCAAGTTTCTTTCCCCTGACTGACAGACTTTACCAAAAGGCTGGTTCTACCTTCCACATGGAACTGGTGTTGCCCGACAGCCTTAAAGATCAACAGTTTTACCTGGCCTTTGGATGGGTAAATGATTACATCGATGGGTTTGATCCCCCCTTTATGGTGGACAATGTCGCCATCGTAGAAGGTGCACTGGAGGTGGCCACGGAACTCAATGCGACCAGCACCCAGGCCCTCGGCCCATATGAGACTGTCCACTTCTTTGACGATAGTACTGGAAATCTGATCTGCACCATAGAAAACCTGGGGAGCCATGATTACGGCTGTACCAGCGTAGAAATCGATCGGAGCGGTCTTGGAGCAGAAGCGTTCCTCGATGCCGGCAGTCCGGAAACAGGTCTGATGGCGAGGACGCTTCGGGTTTTGCCTACCCATGCGCAACCAGGAGATAGCGGCAACTACCGCATTACCCTTTACTACACGCCAGAAGAAGTAGAATCCTTTGAGACAGCAACTGGCCAATTCTTTGAAGATTGCCGAATGGTCAAAACTCCTGCGGCAATCTCAGACATAGACCCGAGCGCTGCCCTGCTTCCAAACGGAATCATCAGCCGGGGTGCGAGCTATGCAGATACCCTGCGCTACGCTTACGCCTTCACCGCAGAATTTGATTCTCCTCCCGCAGGTTTTGGAATTGGTCAGCCTGGTAGCAGCTATCGCAATGCATTCCCCATAGATTACATCACATTTGATGTTTGGGAAGAAGCGACCCACGCCAAAATGTCCTGGGAGTTCGAGACCGACAACGGCGTCACCCACTTTGAGGTAGAACGCAGCGTGGATGGTCGAGCCTTTCAGCCAATCGCGGAGCTTAGCCCCAGCCAACTTGAAAAGTATGGACTTTTCACCTTTACAGACTCCAACGTGGTAAACTTCCGTGGGCAGCAGCTATTCTATCGGGTCAAGGGAATTGACGTAGACGGAGGAGAGTACCTGACCGAAGTAAAGAGCCTTACCGTCCTGTCAGGCACTTTGGCTCTGCATGCCTACCCCAATCCGGTAGCCTCTGTCCTGAATGTGGAGATAGAACAGAGTCAATGGGAAGGTGATGTCGAAATCGCACTGCTTGACCTGACTGGGAGAAAGATTTATCAGAATAACCTCATGCTACGTCGTGGCACACACCTCACGCAGTTGGATCTGTCTGGCTATTCCTCGGGGGTGTACCTGCTACAGATTGCCGATGGGAACGGGGTGGTACAGCAGCGAATCATCAGAGAGTAAGCACAAGGACAGGTGTAAACCAGCAAGAGGTATGAAGTTCATAAGCAGCGATTTGCCTTCATTTCTCCCGTTCCTTCGGCTCCGCTCCCCGAGTCTCGCTCGGGATCTGCGACAGGACAAGACTCCATACCTATATAATTCTGCCCACCTGCTTAAAGTAAAGTTATCGCGGTCTCTTTCCACGAGTGACCAACAGCCCCTCCTGGTTCAGCGCAACCTCGATGATCTGATTTCCAAAAATCAGATGAATCAATCGGTTTGGAAAGCGACCTCCCTGTTCAGGTAGGAGGCCTACTGCATCGACTTTTTGTCCGGTAAGTTTGCGCCAGGTAGGGCTATCATCCATCTCGATCCGCTCAAGGGCTACCTGACCTCCAAACTGTTCCCTCACCCTTATTCGCTCCACCTCAAAGTCCATGTCCATTATCTGGATAGCACTGGCCTCTTCATCAGCAGTGAAGGAAATAATGCTGAAATCCTCCAGCATCAGTTCTACCCATTCCAGTACTTCGAAGGCTCCATCGGGGTGGGCCAGGTTTTTCCAAACGGTATAAAGGACCTTTATCACCTTTTTCCCTTCCATCCCCTGCAGCCTGGCAAGTTCCTCCTGACCGAAAAAATCATTGTTCTGCATGGCACCAGTATTTACGGGTCAAAAGTATGACTTTCCATCGACTCCAGAGCAGGAGTAAGAAGAGAATACGCGGCTCTTCACAGTTATGAAGGCATGAAGGATCTCCATCCTCCATACCTTCAGGCTATTTGCGCCTCACCTAACTAATGCTTTGCATTCGAAATCTTGTGCCTGTCGAAGATCCTGTGAAACGGGGAGTGGTAATCGAAGCATCTAATCCGTAATTCGTAATTGAAAGCATTGCTGGCGAGCACTTTATACGAATTACGAATGAGTAATTACTTAATTCCGTAGGTACTAACCGCCTCGACATCTTCCCTGGGCCACTTCCAGGCATACCAGGTGATGAAAAGGGTAGCAGCAATTTCGATGAGAGAAAACACCAGGTAATATCCCGTCGGGACGCCTACCAGCAGGGTGGCGGCCTGTACAACAGTCATGATGATGCCCGCGATGATATTGGCGCGGCGATTTCCTTTTCTTTTGAGTACGCGAGAAAGAAAGATCATCATAATAGGAATCTGCATGAACAGTGCTGCCCCGATGAGAAAGCCCCCGGTCATGGTGATGCCGTTGACTGTTCCTGTCAGGTACTGGGCCAGCATATTCATATCCATGAACCCCATTAGGTCTGCATAGAGGTAGTTCAGCGTTGTAGAGATCCAGAGGGTGGAAAGGATGGCCCCCCTATCCCCTTTCCCGGAAATACTACGTTTCCACCAGCGTCTGATGCGAGATTTTGAAGTGGAATCCTGAATACTTCCGGGGTTTTCAGCAGAAACATCCGGCTCCGTACCGGAGGCAATGGATGAGCATTGGCAGGGATGAGAAGGATAGGTAGCCCCTGCCCTAAGTGGTTGGCTTCCTGCCAGCATTCCAATTAGAAAGATGATTGAAAGGCAGAGGAAAAACATCGATTGTTTCATGGAAATTGAATTGTGGTTACAGATTTTCAATCGACCATGAAGGGAGAAAGATCCTGTTTTGGCCCTCAAGGCGATTGATGAACCAAAGGTGTGGCAGGCCAACGGAGCTCTCATTGATCTGGGTTAAGAAATCCGATCAACCCGCAATCTGGAGGGGCAGTAAAAAGCCAGAATCGGGCTTGACTAATAATTTATGTATAATTGACATAAATCATGGTTAAGCTAGTAGCATACAGCGACCTTTAGTACTGTAAAAATTGAGTGGGCGGCTCCGTCCTGAGCAAGCACAACGGGACGAATGAAGCTCACCCAGAAGAGACAACTCATCATATACTCATAATACTTACGCCGTATGATCGCTGTATCGAAATCAAATTTCCTTGCTGGACAATGGACCGATGAGATCAACGTAAAGGACTTTGTCCGCTTGAATATTCGTCCCTACTACGGGACGGCTGAGTTTCTTCAGGGCCCTACAGAAAACACACAGAAGCTTTGGGAAATATGCCTCGAAGGCATGTTGGAAGAGCGTCAGCGTGGTGGTTGCCGTGCCATTGACACCGAGACCATCTCAGAGGTAGCCAGCCACGGCCCTGGTTACATCGACAAAAACCTGGAAGTGATCGTCGGTTTACAGACTGACGAGCTGCTCAAGCGCGCCATGAAGCCATTTGGTGGCGTTCGCGTTGTAGAGGGTGCTGTACAGGAGCGGGACCTGGAAATGTCCGAGTCTGTCAAGGAGGTATTCAAATACGCCAAAGACCACAACAGCGGAGTATTTTCGGCATACGACCCTGAGATCCGTACCTATCGGTCCAAGGGAATTATGACCGGACTCCCTGACAACTACGCCCGGGGCCGTATCATCGGGGACTACCGTCGATTGGCACTTTATGGAGCAGATCGCCTCATTGAAGCCAAAAAAGCCGACAAACTCGCCATTGATGGCGAAATGACCGAACACAAGATTCGCCTGCGCGAAGAGGTAAATGATCAGATCAAAGCCTTGAGTGACATCAAGGCCATGGGAGCCAGCTACGGCCTGGATCTCTCTCGTCCGGCAGAAAATGCACAGGAAGCCGTTCAGTGGACATATATGGCTTATCTGGCTGCCGTTAAGGAGCAGGATGGTGCCGCCATGTCACTGGGCAATGTTTCTTCATTCCTCGATATCTATATCGAGCGCGACCTGGACAATGGCCTCATCACAGAGACCCAGGCTCAGGAAATGATTGATCACTTTGTGATGAAGCTGCGCATGGTTCGCCACCTGCGTCCACAGGCTTATGACGAAATCTTTGGAGGAGATCCTACCTGGGTTACCGAAGCTATCGGAGGTCAGCTTGAGGATGGCCGGACCAAAGTCACCCGCACCTCTTTCCGCTTCCTCCAGACGCTATACAACCTCGGCCCCTCACCTGAACCCAACCTGACGGTACTCTGGTCACCTTCATTGCCTGATGGGTTTAAGGAATTCTGTGCCCAGGTATCCATAGATACTTCTTCCATCCAGTATGAGAACGACGACCTGATGCGTACCATGCGCGGCTCTGATGACTACGGCATTGCCTGCTGTGTGTCTTTCCAAGAGTTAGGCAAGCGCATCCAGTTCTTTGGCGCTCGGGTTAACCTGCCAAAAGCCCTGCTGATGGCCCTCAATGGGGGTAAAGAAGAGCTCTATGGTGCCCAGATTCTTTCTGGTATCGACCCTGTCACTGACGAGTACCTGGACTACGAGGTCGTGATGGACCGCTTCCGCAAGTCCATGAAGGAGATTGCCCGCGTGTATGCCAAGGCGATGAACATCATCCACTACATGCACGATCGGTATTACTATGAAAAGGCTCAGATGGCTTTCATCGACACCGATCCTGGCATCGACATGGCCTATGGCGCAGCAGGTATCTCCATCATTGCCGACTCACTCTCTGCCATCAAGTACGCCAAGGTGAAGCCTATTCGGGATGAAAACGGCATGACCGTGGACTTCAAGGTAGAGGGAGACTTCCCCAAATATGGAAATGACGACGACAGAGTAGATAGCATCGCACAGGAAATTACCGCATACTTCTCCGATTGCCTGGCTGAACATCGCTGCTACAAGGATGCCGTACCTACCCTTTCGCTGCTGACCATCACCTCCAACGTGATGTATGGCAAGAAAACCGGTGCTACTCCTGACGGACGCAAGCAGGGTGAGGCTTTTGCTCCGGGTGCCAATCCCATGCACGGACGCGACACCCGCGGTGCCATTGCATCCCTGAACTCCGTGGCCAAGCTCGATTATCGCTATGCCCAGGACGGTATTTCCAATACCTTCTCTATCGTACCCAAGTCCCTCGGCAGTGACCGTGAAGACCAACTCGACAATCTGGTAACGCTGCTGGACGGCTACTTTGGCCGTGGAGCGCATCACCTGAATGTCAATGTGCTCAATCGAGAGACTCTGATAGATGCGTACGAGCATCCCGAGTTGTATCCTCAACTGACCATCCGGGTATCAGGATATGCGGTGAACTTCACCCGCCTGTCCAAAGCCCACCAACTGGAGGTGATTGCCCGGACATTCCATGAGCAAATGTAGTTAATGCTTCGCATTCGAAATTCGTGATCAGTAATTCGTAATTGAAAGTGCTATTGGTCAACATTTTATACGAATTTCGAATGAGCAATCACTTAATTCCCAAGGCGTTAGAGACTGGTTTTGACCATGAAGGCCACTGCTGGACAGAAGATGCTCTCATTGATATTAGGATGTCAGCATCTGAATATACCTCACTCAGTTCTTTCTTCATAGTTCCTTCGAATTTTCCCAGCATGGGCCTTTATGGTTGATTCCACATTCATAAAAAGAAACTGTTCTTTCGTTAGAGGCTGTTTGGGTTTTGGTGTTTCGAGGTCAAACGCAGGATTTTTTGACTCTGACAAGGAAGTTTTACGAGAAATACCAGGGTATTTTGAGGAAAACTGACGCCGACAGAGGTGAAAAAGACAAGTTTTGAGCCGTAAAGGAGAAATCCAAACAGCCTCT
>CAYFIR010000169.1:0-11017 GCA_964343195.1 uncultured Bacteroidia bacterium
GACTTTTTATTAAATCTCCGATGGCTGCCCTACAAAAAAAGGTAGGCCAAAAAACTTCGGCATTTCAGGCTGCCCTGCAAGCCGCCCCGAGCGCCAAATGCCGGGCCAGCGCCGCCCCAAGCTTGCTTTTGACCTTTGCCCAGTGCCACTGCGAGTATTTCCCTTTGGAGGGAGAGGCTTGTGCGAAAGAGGGAGGAATCAGAATGTTTAAAGTGCTACTTTCTCCCCTACAAAAAAGGTAGGCCAAAAAACTTCGGCATTTCAGGCTGCCCGCAGGCCGCCCCAGGCTTGCTTTAGGCTGCTTGTTCCAATTGGGATTGAAGCCCAGAAACTCAAAACTAATGTTAATCAGCAACTAGTGATTGAAAGTGTTGCTGGCGAGCATTTTATACGAATTGCGAATGAGTTATTTCTTCATTCCACAGGCACTGGTTCGCAGTCTAACGTGCTGCTGGTAAGCACGCCAGCTAAATTCTACAGGAGGCACATAGACGTAGAAAGCATTATTTCCAGCAATTATTCCCCTATTCTACCTTCACCAGTCTCCTTACAACCTGACGGTCCCCTATCCAGGCCCGAACCAGATAAACTCCTCCAGGCAAGTCCGAAACGTCCAGTTGATCAACGGGGCCATTCACCCTCATAAGGCAACTGCCCCTTAGGTCCTGGATTTCTATTTGGCTCGGGATTCCCCCTTCCAACTGAACCAAGCCGTTCGTAGGATTGGGAAAAAATGCGAAATCTATTTTATCCTCCTGGTTGATTCCAGAGGTACTTGATGAAGGCTCCAGGATCGCCTTCATCATGATATCTTCGACCTCATTATTTCGGTAAGTGGCCCAGGCCTCCCCCCTTAACTCCAGGTTTCTTCTGGATATTGGTCCGGATGCTGACGTTCCAATGCCCGCATTCCTACCAGCCTGACGCCATACAAGATAAAACCCGCCTTCCTGAATGGTGATGGGAGCCGGGAGAGTTGTCCGGTTCCATCCGATTGCATAAGTACCTTCTTCTACCGTATCGGAATACATGATCACATCTGGTCTCCCCGAGGATGCATCCTCACTCCATACTTCAACTATATAGCCATCTTCCTGAGCACCACTCATGCTCGGCACCGTAAAATACTCCACAGCCTTCAGTGTTGCGGGATAAAAGGGGGGATGATACTGTACGCCTACTCCGTTATAGCTAACCTCATCAGTCCAGCTCAGCGTGCCATCAGATGACTGTTCATCCATATAGGCAAGTGGAATCTCGGTGAGGCCGGATGTATCTACCACGACGATGAGGGCTTCCTTGCGGTTGTTACCAGGATTGATGTCATCCGGGGAGGCCACAGCAACCTCCATGGAGTAAACACCCGGGTTCGCAAAGTTGTGGGAACCAAAATCCACCAGTAACTCATCTCCTGCCGACATGGACGACAGGTTTTCTGTCTGTGTGTAAACAGTATTCTGCGCTTCATCCCGAACGGTTGCGGTAGCAGAGAAGGCGCTTGTAGCATCTTCGTTTCCTACATGAGCGATCTTGCCCTCAATCGGGTGGTCATCTCCTACCATGGCAAATACTCCCGCACTGCCCTGATTCAATAATTGGGTGGGGGTGAGATCAGGGATTAAGAGGGATATAGCACTTGGCGGACTAAAGCGGATCGCATAGGAACTGGTGGGCATCGCACCATTAAACACCTCCAGGCCGATATTGCCTGTCAGGTTTTCGATTCCAACTCCGACATCTGCGACGCAATCGGGATCATCAGGTGCCGTAGCCTCCATCTGCAAATACTGGAAAATGATGGTGGAATCGTTCTGATCAAAGATTACCTGAAAGGTATTGCTCCCCTGATATCCCGGTGCCTGATCTATCCGAAAAGGCACATCGTGATATGAAACGATAAACCGACCACTGCCATCATTTTGTACAAACACCCTGGCAGGATTCCCTGTCCCAGCGAATGTGAGATCAGCTAACAACGGAAAAACAAGGTTGTCTCCCAGCCCGCCAGGGGTGGGAATGGTTGGAAAACAGGGAGCCAGGTTATCAGCTTCCCCAAAACCTATCCACCCATTGGACCCAACACGCAGTTCAGAGTAAGTGGACCAATAGTAGGAGAACGTCATTCCCATACTTACGGGTCCTACCGAGTTATCGTCGGCCAGCCCCGTCAATTGAGTCCCCGTATTGGTGATATCAACCCAATCAAATGAAAATGGATTACCTGCTCCTCCCGAATCTTCCCATACATATCCATGAACATCAGGTCCTCCCATCATCTGGGCAAAAACAGATGGGATTAGGAAAAGCAAAGCCAGGAAGAGCAATGTGATGGGTAGAATTCGGTTCATACAACCAATATCTAAAAAAATTTCATTTACAAATACCCCCACCTGAAGTGGGGCCAGGCCATATCAACTCTGCTTCCATAACATTGAACGCAGCGACTTATGCCCTAAGCACATTTCGAACCATAAACCTCCTAACTCCCCTCCACCAACTCTGGGATGACGTATTTGACCTCACTGAACCTGACGGGAATCTCTCGCTGATACTCCCAGCTACGCAGGTTTTCGAGGAAGTCGGACATGATGGAGTATCGGTATTCGATCACACTGCCTACCTGCACCCTGGGCATGGTAAAGCGATGTGCAGTCCAGTGCTCGCTTATTTGCTCTTCGAACATCGCTCCACGGTCAAGCTTTTCTTTCTCCACGCTGCCATCTTCCAGGTTGTAAGTAAAGCCCTTGAGGTCCGAGACCTCTTCCCTTGCCGTCATATCGGCTCCATACAGCCTCAGTTCGACATTGGCATAATCAAGTCCGTCGGGATTAAGGACCTTGATTCGTACCTGGTACTCATACACATACTTAAAGCCTACTTCATTGACATAGACAAAATGAAGGTCAGCCTTCTCTCCGAGGATCATGGCATCGGCTTCAGGATCAAAAGAGCAGGACTCAAGTTCGAGGTCCTCCTTATCAACCTTGCCAAAGCGAAAACGATCAGGTGAGGTTTGGGCAAAAAGGGATCCTGACACCAGCCACAGAAGGCTGATGCTCAGCAACAGTACATTTTTCATGGAATGGTAGCTTGAAAAATTAGAGGGGAGTTACGAGTTCATGGTTATTTCGGGTTTTATAAAAAAATAAAACCCCACGATTTTTCCTCTAAATTTTCGAAATAAATCCAATATCACACAAATGAGTTTTGGCACCCATTTGTGTGACCAGCATTATTCATACACTACCTCACCTTTTTTCACCCAGATGCCCCAGGTAGGGCCATAGCCGTGGACTTTCTGAGTTTTGACTTCAGAGCTGTCAACCAACGGGAACCCCTGATTGGACCACTCGAAGATCCCCCCATAGAGGTTTTCTACATTTGCAAAACCGCTATCCTGCAGTTGTGCCGCGACCTTCCCACTTCTGTACCCCACCGAGCAATACACGACGATCTGCTGGTTTTCATCCAGGCCTTCGACCCGGCTTATGTCAAAATCATCATATCCCACCCAGATGGCACCAGGGATATGGCTAATCTCAAACTCTTCCCGTTCACGTGCATCAAGGTACAGGATGTTCTCAGCCTGCTGTACGGTTGCTACGCTCACATTGGGAGCCTCAGTAGGAACCAGCCCCTTGAGCATCAGGTCAAATGCCCTGTTCTCCACCAGCCGTTCCTGGGCACGACAGGTGATGAAGCATAGCAGGCCCAACAGAAAAATCAGAGAGGTAATAATGAAGTATTTCATACCAGTATAGTGAGACAAATTATGGGGGTATGGGGATCGGAGGTATGAAGGTATGCAGGTATGCAGGTATGCAGGTATGCAGGTATGCAGGTATGGAGTTGAAGCTGACATTACAAAACAAACCCTTCATACCCTTCATTTCCTCCATACCCTTCTTCCCCATACCTACGGTTGTACCAGCTTCATGGATTTAGAGTTCCAGGCCGAGATTCCTCCCTGAAGGTCGTACACCTCTTTGAATCCCCAGGTCTGAAGCTGACGGGCGGCACGTCCGCTGCGTCCACCGACAGCGCAGTAAACCAGTATTGGCTTGTCGCGGTCCAGTTCCTGGATTTTGGTAGCATAATCAGGAGAGGCGATGTTGATCATCATGGCTCCTTCGATGATGCCATTGTTGCATTCGCGGGGGGTCCGCACGTCCACTAGCTGAGCATCAGGATGGCTCTCCAGGTATGCCTGAAAGGCATCTGGTCCCAACAGTTTCATGGTTCCGGCAGGAGCAGCAGCAACTGAGCCACTTTCCTGGGCAGATTCGTTGGTCTGACCTTCAGACTGGCAGGCGGTTAACAGAAAAAAGCTGAATAACAGGGCAATAAGATAAGATACGTAAGTGTTCATGTTATCAATGAATTGAATATGAGTAGTATAGATTCTTCCCCTTGTGGAAATTATTACTAATTTTAGGCTCTCAATAGCATCATAAAGACAAAAATGTCAAATACTTCCCTTCTGTCCGCTCAATCTCTGGACTTTCTGCAAAGATACATAGATAACGCCTCACCTACAGGCTTCGAATCAAAAGGCCAGCAACTCTGGCTCGAATACATCAAACCCTATATAGACGAATACGAGGTAGATCCTTATGGCACTACTTACGGCATCATCAATCCAGGTAAGGATTACCGGGTTTTGATCGAGGCCCATGCCGATGAGATTTCCTGGTTTGTCAACTATATTTCCGAAGATGGATTCATTTATCTGGTACGAAATGGTGGATCAGACCATCAGATCGCTCCCTCCAAGCGAGTAAACATCCACACGGAAGAAGGCATTGTCAAGGCGGTTTTTGGTTGGCCCGCGATCCATACCCGTCGTGGCGACAAGGAGCAAAACCCTACCCTGAAGAATATTTTCCTCGACTGTGGCTGTAGCTCCAAGAAGGAAGTAGAAGCCCTTGGGGTGCAGGTAGGAGACGTGATCACCTATGAAGATGAATTCACCATTCTCAACGATCAGTTTTTCGTGGGGCGTGCCCTCGACAATCGGGTTGGAGGCTTCATGATTGCCGAGGTGGCCCGTCTGATCAAGGAAAACAACATCGAGCTTCCTTACTCACTCTACGTAGTCAACGCCGTTCAGGAAGAAATCGGCCTGCGAGGAGCACAAATGGTAGCCGAGCGAATCAACCCTCATGTGGCGATCGTGACGGACGTGACCCATGACACCTCGACTCCTATGATCGAGAAAGTACGCCATGGAGACGTAAAAGCTGGCAAAGGCCCCTCCCTTACCGTAGGGCCTGCCGTGCATAACAACCTGCTGCGCCTGATCATGGATACAGCCAAAAGCAAAGAAATCCCCTATCAGCGAGAAGCCGCTTCTCGCTCTACCGGGACTGACACAGATGCATTTGCCTACAGCAATGCCGGGGTACCTTCCTCCCTGATCTCATTGCCCCTGCGCTACATGCACACCACGGTCGAGATGACCCACAAAGACGACGTAGAAGCCGTAATCAAGCTGATCTACGAAACTTTGCAACGCATCGAGGATGGGCATGACTTCCGCTATTTTAAGTGAACATTGGACATTGATCAATGATCAGTGGTCCTTACGAATCACGAATTCCCAATTACGAATCTTCTTCTATGACCCTCAAGGAAGCACAGGAAACGGTAGATAAGTGGATCAACACCATCGGGGTGCGATATTTCTCCGAACTGACCAATACCGCCATCCTGACTGAAGAAGTAGGAGAAGTAGCCCGGATCATGGCCCGTCAGTACGGGGAGCAATCGTTCAAGGAATCGGATAAGGAAGTAGATTTGGCGGACGAAATGGCAGACGTGCTCTTTGTGCTCATTTGCCTGGCCAACCAGACCGGAGTGGACCTGGAAGAAGCCCTAAGAAAAAATCTGGACAAGAAGACCCGTCGGGACAAAGACCGGCACCAACAAAATGAGAAGCTGAAATGAAGTTTACGGAACTGGAGCTGGACTTTGGACTACACGACGGGATTGCGTCCCTGGGATTTGAGGAGATGACGCCTGTACAGGAGCAAGCCATCCCCCTGGTACAACAAGGCAAAGACCTCATCGCCTGTGCCCAAACAGGTACAGGGAAGACCGCTGCTTACCTGATCCCCTCCATCGACAACCTGTTGCTCAAGGGAGGCAAGGGCACACGTGGCCTCATCCTCGCCCCTACGCGAGAACTGGCCAATCAGATCGATCAGAACATCGAAGCACTGAGCTACTTCACCGGGGTGACCTCGGTCCCCGTCATTGGAGGAAAAAGCTCATCGGACTTTGACCGGCAGAAATTCGCCCTGGAAAATGGCGCCGACATCGTCGTGGCCACCCCCGGACGACTGCTGATATACCTGTCCCTGGGAACCATCGACTTCAGCCAGATACAGTTTCTGATTCTGGACGAAGCTGACAAGATGCTGGACATGGGCTTCCATGCCGATATCATCAAGATCGCCGGATTCCTACCCAAAGAGCGACAGACCCTGATGTTTTCAGCGACCATGCCACGGAAGATACGCGAACTGGCCAAGGAAATCCTGATCGACCCTTCAGAGATCAACCTGAACCTCGCCAAGCCAGCCGAAGGCATCAACCAGATGGCTTTCTCGGTATATGATAGCCAGAAAATTCCGCTGATCGAACATCTGCTTTCGACACGGGAAGTGGAAAGCATGATCATCTTTGCCTCCAGCAAGCTCAACGTGGACCGCATCACCGCACAGCTCAAAAAGCTCAAGTACAACGTCGAGGCCATGCACTCCGACAAGGAGCAGGAAGAGCGGCAGGCAGCGCTACGAAAATTCAAGAACCGCGAATTTCAGATCCTGGTAGGCACCGACGTACTGGCCCGAGGTATCGACATTGACAACCTCAGCCACGTCCTGAACTTTGATGTCCCTCGCGATGCCGACGATTATGTGCACCGGGTAGGTCGTACCGCCCGTGCAAGTGCAACGGGTGAAGCCATCACCTTTATCAGCCCGACCGATCAGCAGAGGTTTGCCCGAATCGAGGCACTGATCGAGGCCGAGGTTCCCAAGCCTGAAGTCCCGGAAAAACTGGGGGAAACCCCAGCCTACGATCCGCGCCGAAACCGAGGCGGTGGACGCAGTGGAGGAGGCAGCCGCAAGGGTGGTGGAGGAAATAGCCGTCATAAAGGGGGGAACAATTCCCGCAACCGAAATTCCAAAGGCCCGCGTAACGACAAGCCAAGAGGAGACAGGCCCAGACAGGACAGGCAGGGAGGCGGAGAAAATTCGGACAGAAAGGAAGGTTCAAGTGACAACGCCAAAAAGCGGCGCTCAAGAAATCGCAACCGCAAGAGAGGAGGTCAAAATCGCGACGGCAATAACTCCTCTGGAGACCAGCCACAAAACCCAAGACCTCCTTCCCAATCGTAATCCCGGAGTATACCATGCCATTCGTACATCTCGTCCCGCTGGATCGATACAACTGGGAGGAAGTCATTGACCTGCAATTAAGCCCAGACCAACAGGCGTTCATACCCGGTACACTTTACTCATTGGCACAGGCCAAGTTTGAGAACCTGACTCCCCTCGGAATCATGGCTGACAGCCGCATGGTGGGCCTTGTGATGTATGGCGAGTTTGGCGGAATCTGCTGGATCAGCCGCATCATGATCGACTACGATCATCAGCGACAGGGTATTGGGCGCGAGGCCATGCAGGAGTTACTCACCTCCCTCAAACGCAATATTTCCTGCAAGGAAATCCGGACCAGCCACGCCATTAACAACTACGCAGCAGCGGATTTTTTCTCAGCCCTCGGCTTCAAACCTGTCGCCGATCCCCTGGAAGATGAGGTGGTAATGACGCTGGGGTAGTTGCCCAAACGTTCGAAGTTTGGCATTGGCAAGCCTTCGATTTTTGTTGATTGAGGGCCACAATGCAGGCCATGCCTTCGCTCACCTCTCCATGCACTCAAGTTTCAGGCAGCCTGTCTGCATGTAATATCTCCCCTTATCCTATCCCAAAACCCATCTGAGAATTACGTTGCTTGGGAAAATTCTAATTTCTCTAACCGATTCTACAGACAGGTACTTATCTGCCCGCCCTATTCAACCTTTTACCTTCCCAGGTGTATTTAAACCAGGCTTTGGTAGGATTGATGAACTTGAAACTCCCCCCAAAAGACGTAACTTACCCCGTCAAACCCACAATTATTTTGGCTCTGAAAGGGCCACTTTGGGAAAAGTTTTCGTTTACAAACAACAATTCTGACAAAGGGACAGTTATCAACCCACGCGTTCCAATCAACAGGTATTTTTTGCTATACCCATAACCTAAAGGCTCGACATGGTCAAAATAGAACCAGGCAAATTGCTGGCCCAAGTGAACACACCGGCCGATCTTCGTAAACTCGAGGAAGACCAACTTTACCAGTTTACTCAAGAGTTACGGGATTTCATCATCTCCACTGTGTCCGTAAACGGAGGACACTTTGGCGCTAGCCTGGGGGTGGTAGAACTTACTACCGCACTGCATTATGTATATAATACTCCGGTAGATCAGCTGATCTGGGACGTAGGCCATCAGGCTTACGGCCATAAAATCATCACCGGTCGCCGCGAAGAATTTCATACCAATCGCCGCTACGGAGGTCTGGCAGGATTTCCCAATCGTGCCGAGTCTGAATATGACACCTTTGGGGTAGGCCACTCCTCCACCTCTATTTCGGCTGCAGTGGGAATGGCCATAGCCAATCAGTACCAAGAGGATCCACGCAAGGTAGTAGCGGTTATTGGCGACGGAGCGATGACAGGAGGAATTGCATTTGAAGCATTGAACCACGGTGGTTGGGCCAAATCTGACGTCCTGGTAGTCCTCAATGATAACAACATGTCCATCGACCCCAACGTAGGGGCGCTCAAGGAGTACCTGACCGACATTACCGCTTCTCACACCTACAATAAGCTTCGTGATGAGGTGTGGAGAATGCTGGGAAAACTGGACAGTATGGGCCAGAAAGCCCGTGGTATGGCGAGAAAACTGGAACAGGCCCTGACTGCTGCCTCCAGACCCGGAATGTTGTTCGAGGCCCTGGGTTACCGCTATTTCGGACCGATTGATGGGCACGATATCAACCACCTGGTACGCGTAATGGATGACCTGAAGGATATCCCGGGCCCCAAGCTCCTGCACTGCGTGACCGTTAAGGGAAAAGGATATGAACTCGCCGAGAAAGACCAAACCAAGTGGCACGCTCCCGGCCTGTTTGACAAAGTGACAGGGGAAATTCTCAAGTCGAAGCCCGATACTCCTCAGCCTCCAAAATATCAGGAAGTTTTTGGTCGGACCATTATCGAACTCGCTGAAGCTGACGAAAAAATCACCGGTGTTACTCCCGCCATGCCAAGTGGGTGTAGCCTGAAATACATGATCGCAGAGATGCCCGACCGCGCTTTTGACGTGGGCATAGCCGAGCAACACGCAGTGACCTTCTCTGCTGGTATGGCGACCCAGGGCCTGAAGGTATTCTGTAATGTGTACTCAACCTTCATGCAGCGAGCTTACGATCAGGTGATCCACGACGTAGCACTACAAAAGCTACCAGTGGTGTTTTGCCTGGACCGTGCCGGACTGGCCGGAGCTGACGGCGCGACCCATCATGGTGCGTACGATCTGGCTTATTTCCGCAGCATCCCTGAGATGGTAGTTTCCGCCCCGATGAACGAGGCAGAGCTCCGCAACCTGATGCTAACCGCCTCCAAGTGGCAGGAAGGGCCATTCTCCATCCGCTATCCTCGTGGTCAGGGCGTGATGGTCGATTGGCAGACTCCTATGGAGATGGTTGAGGTAGGTAAAGGCCGCAAGATCAGCGACGGAGAACAGGTAGCCATTCTGACCATCGGGCATCCTGGCAACTTTGCCGTTAACGCGATCGAAGAACTGGCAACAGAAGGCATTCGTCCGGCACATTACGACATGCGATTTGTGAAGCCGCTGGATGGAGAGATGCTGGAAGAAATATTCACCCGCTTTGACAAGGTCATCACCGTAGAAGACGGAGCCCTGATGGGTGGATTTGGCTCTGCTGTAATCGAATGGATGGTGGATCACAGTCACGCCGCCAAAGTGGTGCGTCTGGGAATTCCCGACCGCTTTGTCGAGCATGGAACCCAAAAAGAATTGTGGGCTGAGTGTGGCTATGATAAGAATGCCATCGTTTCAGCCGTTAAAGACCTGGTAACCTCGACCGTCATGATCTGAGTTTATCCGGTTTAGCAAACCTTAAACCCGGGACCTCTGGTTCCGGGTTTTCTTTATGTTGAGGGGTCAGAACCCTCTTGCCCGTCTTGGTACTCGATGGGGATGTCGTGATAGGTATCCTGGTTTTCGTAATCCTTGCGCAGGGGATGCCCTTCCCAATCGGCAGGCATCAGAATGCGACGCAAATCGGGATGACCAGTGAATGGGATGCCGATCAGGTCGTAGGCTTCTCGCTCGTGCCAGTCAGCAGCTCGCCATACGTTGCTAACAGAGGGTACCGGGTCAGGGTTTTGACGACTGATTCTGACCTTCAGGACAAGTTGATGCTCATGAATCAGGGAACCCAGGTGATATACTACTCCAAGGGCATTTTCTTTTTCGCCGTAGTCCACCCCGGAGAGGTTGTGTAGAAAGTCAAACAAAAGAGAGTCCTCATTCCGCAGGTACAGGCAGACCTCTGCCAGTCGTCCAGTCGCTAGCTGTAGCCAGGGTTGACTGGACCCAGCATCCTGGTTTTCAATCACTTCTGCACCAAATTTCTCTCCTATTAGCTGCTGAACTTCTGCGAATGTCATGAACCTGATTTTGAGACAAAGATAATCCGGGAATGTAATTAATGCCGCATCAGGCAACTATCCTGACCTCATTTAACGTCAGTTTCGGGCTTTATTTCTCATAAGCGACTGGTTACCAGTGTGGTGTCGCCTTCAGCGGGACCTCCTTTCTTTCATAGGTCCGCAAATAGCTATTTAATAAAAAGCGACTTTGGGATGGTGGAAGAACCT
>CAYFIR010000170.1:0-10967 GCA_964343195.1 uncultured Bacteroidia bacterium
CCTTGCCTGCGAACAAGACCTGCTCTGAGCGCAGCCGAAGAGTCTTCGTAAAATCTGGAAGTTATTTTTCTCGCGTTCCTTAATCGACTTTCCTATCAGCCAGTCCAACTTTTTTAAAATTCCGGACGGGTATCGATTTCCCTCTCGGTTACCTTATCGTCAGACTAAATATTCCAACCACGACCTGACAGCCATCACTATATTGTACTACTCAAAAAAAGCTTAGTTAATGAAAAACAGAATCCTTGGGATAGATGTAGCCAGGGCCCTGGCAATCGTCGGGATGATCGTGGTAAATTTCAAGATCGTCCTGGGAAATGAGGGTAACGAATGGCTTGAATTGTTCGCAGGTGTATTTGATGGCAAAGCTGCTGCCACATTTGTATTCCTTGCTGGCGTGGGAGTCGCTCTAATGACCCAAAAAGCCTGGCTACAACGGGACCAGGCACTCATGCAAAAGTCCCGAACCCGCCTCTATAAAAGAGCATTGTTTCTTTTTGTTGTTGGCCTCCTCTATTATCCTGTATGGCCTGCGGATATTCTCCACTTCTACGGGATCTACCTCGTGGTTGCCACCCTGTTTATCACCCGCCCTTCCAGACAGATTTTGATAGGAGCAACAGTAGTTATGCTGCTGTTTCCCTTCTTGATGATTTTTTTCAACTATGAAGCCGACTGGAACCTGGACACCCTCAGCTATCCTTCCTTTTGGACACCTACCGGATTTATAAAAAACCTATTCTTTAACGGGTTTCATCCAGTCATTCCATGGTCTTCATTTATCCTTACAGGACTCTGGTTTGGAAGGCAAAATTTACGGGATGAGCGTTTTCTGAAGCAGACATTCAGGATCAGCCTGGGTGCTTTTATTCTGATTCAGGCTGTCTCAGGGGTTCTGGTTTCTCTTTTGTCAAGCATCGAAGGGGTTAAGGACCTGCTGGGAACTCACCCCATGCCTCCCATGCCTCTGTATATTTTAAATGGGGTCAGCATCGCCCTTGCCGTGACTTCTGGATGTATTTACCTGGGACATTTGTGGCCCAAAAACATGATGCTGGAAGCCTTGAACAAAATGGGACAGCTGGCGCTCACATTTTATGTCGCCCATGTGATCATCGGGATGGGTGGGGTGGAGCTATTTGGGAGCAAACCACTGGGAGAGTATAGCCTCGGCTTCTCTCTGCTTTATGCATTAGCCTTTAGTGCTGCCTGTTTATTATTTGCCGTGATATGGTTGCGATCCAGGCGCATGGGCCCTCTCGAATGGCTTATGCGAAAAATAACCTCCTAAATGGCTCTTCAATCTCCGATCCAACTAAAGCCCGCCGAAACCATAAGTGAGCTATCGGGCATTCTGGCACTTCAAGCTCAAAACCTTAAGGGAGCACAGCCAGAAGCACGACAACGCACAGAAGGATTTGTTACGGTGCAACATACCCTCCCCCTGATCCAGCACATGAACGAACTGGCTCCACAGGTGATCGCGGTGCAGGATAGCCAGGTTGTGGGCTATGCCTTGACTATGGTAAATGAACTGGAACACCATATCCCGGTACTACAACCTATGTTTCAGATGCTTAATTCCCTTTCCTATCAGGGAAAGGCCATCCGAAATCGTAGCTTCTATGTAATGGGACAAATATGTATCGGGGAAGGCTTTCGCGGACAGGGACTTTTTCCGGTACTATACCACACCCAGCAAAGGCTTTTGAAAGATCAGTTTGATTGCTGCATCACCGAGGTATCGACTTCCAATCCCCGCTCCATGCGGGCACATGAGAAGGTAGAATTTGAAACGATTCATCAGTTTCAGGATGAAACCGACGAGTGGAACATCCTGCTCTGGGATTGGAAAAAAGGAGCCGGGTTTCCCCATGATCAACCTGGGCTAGGATGATAACAGACTCCAGACCGAAACTGAGGACGGAAAAAGGGCTCTCAACCATCTATCTCCCTGAAAAATTCGTTATTTAGGCCAAATAACCTTTACGCTACCAGTGAATGATATTTGGTGATGCTGTCATTTTAAACAACACCGTGGCCAGGTTGGAGCCAATGAATGAGGCCCACCGCGACCTGTTGTGGCCTTTGGCGAACGATGCTTCGATCTGGACCTGGAATTCAGCGAAAGTAGCCGACCGAAAGGACTGGGATACATATTTTTCCATGGCAATGGAAATGAAAGAATCTCAGAAGCGGTATCCCTTTGTGATCCATGACATCGCTACCGGCAGATTGGCTGGCTCTACCAGCTATGGCAGCTTCTCGATTCCTGATAATCGGGTGGAAATAGGCTGGACCTGGCTGGGACGGGATTTTTGGGGGACAGGATTGAACCGCGCATGCAAGTCTCTGCTGCTGGGTTATGCCTTTGAGGAAATGTCCATGCTCAGGGTAGAGTTGAAGACAGATGTACGAAACGCTCGATCAAGGGCAGCGATTCTCAAGTTGGGGGCGACCGAGGAGGGAATTTTACGAAGCCACATGAGCACCCATAACGGGCCTCGCAGGGATACCATATACTACAGCATTCTGGCCGAGGAGTGGCCAGAGATAAAGCATATACTTGCCAGTTCTCACGCAAAATAAGGGGATGATAATCGAATGAAATTTCGATATTTCACAGTTCCTCCTTCCTGTCCTACATTTACCGCCTCTATGAAATACATCTTTTTACCCTTCTCCTTATTGTGGTTCATTGCGGGTACTGTAGTCAGTCTGGCTCAGACTACTGCAACCTGGTCCCATGATGAAGAACGCCTCGCCTACGGTGCCGACGATTTTACTTTCTCTGGCCCCCTCTATATACCTGAGCATCAGGGAGCTGACAGGCATCCTTTTTACCTGGAGTCAGAATGGCAAACCGGCCAGATCTATCTTCGGGATCAGGTTTCGCCAGTGGTAAGACTGAAATATGACCTTGTTTCGCAACAAATAGTTATCTGGCATGCACCAGAGGGGAAGTCTCCAGCCCAGTTGGCTCTTTCAGCGCATCTGGTGGATTCATTTCTCATTGGAGAAACCATGTTCATCCACCATCTAAATGTAGCTGAACCCCTAGAGGAAGCGGCCTATGCAGAACCGATCTATAAGGGCAACTTCCAGGTGTACCGCAGCATTCGAAAACAATTTATTCCGACCTACAATGCCGCACATCCGAAGGGATTTTTTGGTGAACAGGAAACCCGTTATTGGCTTTACAAACCGGAAAAGGACCAATGGACCTCCTTTTCGTCTTCCAGCGCCCTGTTAACATCTCTTACGAAGGACAACCGGGAGCTAAGAAAAGTAATCAGAAAAACCCGCCGTCAGGAGGGCATCCCCCGCAAAGAACCTGGCTCCGCCCAACTCTCAATTCTATTAAACATTTGCGATGAATAACCACCCCAAACCCTTCCTACTATTCTGGCTATTCTGCTTGTTCTTCATGGGCACAAGGTCACTGTCTGCCCAGCAAATTGTGGTCACCGAGGCCTGGGATGGACTCAACTTTGATGGGTTTGTTGAAAAAACAGAACAGGAATTTGGTACCCGGTTCTTTTTCGAGCCCTTTGAGACCAGCAGAATCGGGCTATCCGACATCTCAGATCCGATCCCACTTATTCCATTTTTGCAAGCTTGGCTCAGACCGCTGGGAATGTCTGCAAGTGCTGATGTAAATGGCTATATATTCATCCTTCCTGGTGAACAGTTACAGGTAGGGTTAACCAGAGACATTTACCCGGAGGTAATTCCAGTGATGGAAGCACGCAAACCCGAGGAAGATTCTCTATCTGGTCTGGAGCTTTCGGCAGAGTTTATCCCCAAAGTATTTACCGTAGGTACTCGCAGGGAAGGACTAGGCAGGACCAATGTCATACTGGAGGGTCAAATCGTTGACTTTGAAAATGGGGAGCCTGTCCCTCAGGCATCCCTGATGTTTATGAACCTGGAGAGGGGAACCCTGGCAGATGAAGATGGCCGCTTCGGTATTTCCCTTCCCAAGGGGACTCATACCCTGGTAGTGAGGGATCTCGGACATGAAGAGACCCGAATATCCGTAGAGCTGCTTTCTGAGGGCACGATAACCATAAAGCTGATCCCCCAGGCCATTCAACTGGAAGATGTGGTGATTTCCTCAGAAAGAGACAATCCAGTACAAAACACCATGATGGGATTTGAGCGAGTCAGCCCGATGGCTGCCAAGGAAATCCCAGTGGTACTAGGAGAACGAGACCTGCTCAAAGTAGCCACACTGTTGCCCGGAGTGCAGAATGTAGGCGAGGGAAGCGGTGGCTACAATGTCAGAGGCGCTCCCGCAGATCAGAATATGTTCTATCTGGAGCATGTTCCAGTGTACAATACTTCTCATATGTTTGGCTTTTTCTCAGCGTTTCATTCTGGAGCCCTCTCGGGCTTTTCCTTATACAAAAGCAATATTCCCAGTGAATATGGAGGGCGACTGGCAGCTACATTTGAGATGGAGGCCAGAGAAGCCAGCAAGGAGAAATTTCAGCTTGAGGGCTCTCTCAGTCCGGTGACGGGAAGCCTGATCATGGGCACACCTATACGCAAGGGGCGTAGCAGTGCCCTTATCAGTGCCCGCTCCACCTACTCAAACTGGATACTGCGCAGGATACCCAACCAGGATTTCAGGAACAGTAATATATATTTTGGTGATGCCACAGCCCTATTGTCCTTTGAGCCAAACGACCAAAACAAAGTCCGCATTTTTGGCTATGCCAGCCTGGACAATACCCAGTTTGGGTTAGAAAACAGCTTCAGGAATCAGAACCTTGGAGGGTCAGCCAGTTGGCTGCATTTCTTCAACGACCGCAACGACCTGGAAGTTAACCTGGTACATAGCCGACTAAACCTGGATGTCGGCAACGAGGCAGTTCCCAGCGAAGCGTACCTTTTGTCCAACTCCCTGACTCACTCGGAAATCAGGGCTGCGCTGACCCTGCGCCCCAATGATGTCCACCAGATCAAAATGGGAGGAAACAGCACCTTCTATAGAAATGACCGTGGAAACTTTGGCCCACTGGGGAGTCAAAGCTTTATCAATCCGGTGGTACTGGGGGTAGAACAAGGGATTGAATCAGGGCTGTTTATCGAAGATTACATCACCCTGAATGACCGGATATCGGTGCAGGCAGGACTACGCTACAATACCTACACCTTCCTCGGACCAACGGATGTGTACACCTATCAGCAAGGACGGGCCATGGCACAGGAAACTGTCCTGGATACCCTCTCCTATGGAAACCTGAGCCCAGTGAAAACCTACCACGGACTGGACTGGCGCCTGAGTGGAAAGCTCGCTTTGAACTCAAACCTCTCTCTCAAAGCCTCTCTTAATCGACTGCACCAATATTCCTTTCTCATGTCCAATACCATCGCCCTCTCTCCTACCGATAAGTGGAAACTGGCCGATGCCAATATCAGGCCCATGGTAGGGGATCAGGTTTCTGTGGGATTATATGGAGGGTTTATGCGGGGCCAGATCCAGGCCTCTGTTGAGGGCTATCTAAAGCGGGTGCAAAATCTGGTGGAGTACCGGGATGGGGCGAACCTGCTGGTCAATGAAGTACCAGAGTGGGACGTCCTACAGGGTGATTTACGCGCTTATGGAGTGGAGTTTATGGTGCGTAAAAACAACGGCCGCCTCACTGGCTGGGCCAACTATACCTACTCCAGGTCCATCGTTACCGTAGATGGCGGTGAAGATGAACTGAGCATCAATTATGGGGAACCATACCCCGCAAACTTTGACCGACCACATGCCGCCAATCTGGCCCTGACCTATCGACTTAACAGGAGGGTCAGCCTCTCCACCAACATTGTGTATGCCTCGGGCAGAGCCATTACTTATCCCACCACCATTTACTACCTCAATGGTGCCAGACTGGTGAGTTTTACCAACCGGAATGAATACCGCATCCCGGACTACTTTCGGATAGATATCGGAGTTAATGTGGAAGGTAATCTCCGGGCCAAAAAGCTCGCTCATGGCAGTTGGTCTTTTGGGATATATAACCTTACAGGGCGAGACAACATTTACAGCGTCTTCTTCCTCACCACTGCCGGACAATTAAGAGGATACAGAATTTCAATTTTCGCCATCCCCGTGGTGTCGATCTCTTACAATTTCAAACTCGGTAACTATGAAAGCTAAATTCATCCTTGCGGGAATTTTGTTGTTACCATTTCTATCGGCCTGTACTGAGCAATTCTGGCCTGAGTTAGAAGAGTTTAACCAGTATCTGGTTGTAGATGGGATGGTAACCGACCAGCCCGGGCCCTACACCATCAAGCTGGCTTACTCAGGTAGTACCTATGACCCTATTTCCAGGGCCACCGTATTCATAGTCGAAGAAGGAGGAGAAAGACATCAGTTGACCGAGCGTGACTCTGGAGAATACCGTAGTGATGCACAGGCTTTTCAGGGTCAGGCAGGAAAGTCCTACAAGCTGGAATTGGGGCTACCGAATGGACAGACCTATGAATCTGACTTTATTGAGATACTGGATAATCCCGGCATAGACACCGTCACCTCAGAGGCTCAATGGCGCTTCTTTAACGAGCTACAGCAGGAGATTCCCGGATATCAGTTTTTTGTAACCACCAATCCGGGTACTGCCGATCGAGACTACTTTTATTTGTGGCAAATGGAGGCCACCTATCGGTACACGGCGGATTTTCCTGCCTATTTTTATTATGCGGGAGCCCTGATAGAGGTGGAAAACATCTATGAGTACTACACCTGCTGGCGTACATATCAACTCAGCCAAATGGCAGTTGCAGAAACTCGTAATGTGCAGCAGAAGCAGGTGGTCGGCAAGCCCATTACCTTTGTAAAAGGTAATACCAAGCAGCTCCTCTACCGCTACAGCCTGCTTACACGCCAGCTTTCAGTAGATCAGGAGACTTATGAATTCTGGGAAGATGTGATTGCACAAGGGTTTTCCAGCACTGCGCTCTACACTACACAGCCATACCTGATAAAAGGCAACATAGTGAATACCCAGGACCCTGAGGAAGTAGTACTGGGATATTTTACTGTCGCCAGCGTCCAGGAAAAGCGTGTTTACCGAGATACTCCCAACGAGTTTGAGGTCACCTATTCGACCTGCTATCTCGACCATGATAGCTACCGCTATATCTTTTTCTGGCCGCGTTCATACTGGCCCATCTTTGTGACTCAGGATTCGGCAGGCAGGGGCATTTCTGGAGAAGGGTGTATCGACTGCCGGGAGGTAGGAGGCCGCCTCAACCCGCCTGACTGGTGGATCGAGTAGTATCAGCATACATCAGAGTCAGAACCCTGTGCTTTGCAATCCCAAATGCCCCCTTGAATTTCCTGTATTTCAACCTTACCCAAATGTTCATGCCTTTCAAATCGGCTACCATCAGATCAACATCCATCATTGGGTTGATCCTGCCTTTGTTGACACTTTCCTCCTGTACTGAGCAATTCTGGCCCGAACTGGAAGAGCTAAACCAGTTTGTTGTAGTTGATGGAATGGTAACGAATAGCCCAGGACCATATACCGTAACGCTGGCTTACTCAGGAGCGAAATCCGAGCCTATCACCAATGCGGAGGTCTTCATTATCGAAGAGGACGGAGACCGCCACCTATTAATTGAGCGGTATGAAGGAGAATACTACTCTGATTCTCTGGCCTTTCAGGCAAAGGTTGGAGGTTCCTACAGGTTGGAGTTTATGCTGGAGGACGGTAGCCTATATGAGTCCCCATTCTCCACCATTCTACCCAATCCAGGCATCGACACAGTGAGGGGAGAAGCCCAATGGCGGTATTTCGACGAACTTCAGGAAGAAATTCCAGGGTATCAATTCTTTGTATCCTCCAATCCCACACCTGACAATCGCGACATCTTCCTCCTTTGGCAAATGGAAGGCACCTATGAATATACAGCTGACTACCCTGCCTACTACATTTTTTCCGGGAACCTCTATTCGGTTGATAACATATATGAATACTATACCTGCTGGCGCACCTACAAGCTAAGCCAGATGGTCGCAGCTGACACTCGCAGCCTCCAGCAAAAGCAGGTCATTGGCAAGCCACTGGTTTTTCTCAAAGGGAATGATAAAAAGCTTTCCCATCGGTACAGCCTGCTGACACGTCAACTTAGTGTCAACAAGGAAACCTATGAGTTCTGGGAAGCCGTGATCGAACAGGGATTTCCTTCGGCCTCGCTTTACAGCGCCCAACCTTACCTGATCAAAGGCAATGTCTCGAATACCCAGGATCCGGAGGAACCTGTCCTCGGATACTTTACGGTGGCAGGAGCTAGCGAAAGCCGTATTTATCAAAATAACCCTCCTGAATTTGAGGTTACCTACAATACCTGTGCACTGGATTACGACAGCATCCGCTGGATCTGGGGATTGCCTCCTTCCGAGTGGCCCATATTCATTACCCAGGGGGATGAAGGACTGGCTTTATCTGGAGATGGATGTATCGACTGTAGAGCGGCGGGAGGTCAACTGACCCCTCCTGATTGGTGGGTCGAGTGACATTTCGCTTCAGCCCAAGCTCAACTTATCAGATTTTGAACCTTCCTCACCATACACCGCATATGAAATTCAGGCTCATCCTTCCATTCCTTACTACCCTGTTATTTGCTGCCTCATTTCAAACAGCACGAGCGCAGTCACTCCCCCAGGAGTACACTTCTATTTTTACCGATAGGGACGTATGCATGTCGGGAGAAATAGTAAACTTTTCGGTTTGGCATGTGCAAAGCAGCTCAACCGACCTGCCACTTAGCTCTACCATGTATGTAGAATTACTGGATGGCAAAGGGCAGCCAATACTCAAGCAGAAATACAGGATAAGAGATGGGAGCTGTAGAGGAGCAATGGAAATCCCCTCCATAGTCCCAACAGGCGTTTATTTCCTGCGAGCCTACACCCAGTACCAGCGTAATTTCCCGCCAGAGAGTCATGCGACCACTGTGCTGACCATCATCAATTCAGACCGAGGGATCAAGCCTGCCCCTATCATCAGCGATTCGGCTCTCAGCATGCGGTTTGAAGGCGGCGCCCCTCTGGCAGGTCTTAGTACCCGCGTAGTGATCAAAGCTCCTGTCAGCATTTCCTCAGCAGATTCCCTGTACGTAGTGGGTGAATCAGGGTCGGCCAGTTGGAAGGTACTGGAAACTGTAGGCCCCTATTGTCTCATGGAACTTGAAG
Organism: uncultured Bacteroidia bacterium; assembly: GCA_964343195.1. GTDB lineage: Bacteria > Bacteroidota > Bacteroidia > J057 > J057 > CAYVAP01. The sequence goes on from CAYFIR010000170.1 coordinate 9,203, forward strand.
GTAACCCAGACGCCAGGTACGAGATAACCTATGAGAAGGGGGGCAATTCCTGGAAACACCCGGTAAAGCGGACCTTGTCACTTGGCTTGACGCTGGACCTCGATCGGCCATCTTCTACCGACCTTTGGGGAACTATGTATCCGGCTTCCAGTCTGATGGCTTCCCCCAACCTGACCCTTGTGCTCACTGACCGGAATTTCCACCCACTCCATCAGATTGACTATCATTTGCTGGAAGATGGGCTGGAATTCAGGCTGGCTGACCTGGAGCCTGCAATCCGCTATTTATTCATCAAAACTCAGGAAGGAAATGTACTGGTAGGTTCGATGCTGCCCGAAGAAGATGATGCTGGCTTGCAAGTGGAATTGTCAGATGAGGTCTTGGGACCAAGGCAATCCAGCACTCTGCAGATTACTTCCACGGCTACTCCCGGAGTGAGTGTAAGTGTCACAAAATCGATCCCCTTGCCCGCGGAGTTTTACCTGGATTTGATCTGGGCCAATCCCTGGCTGATAGAGCATCTCACACTGCCAGACTCATTGCTAGCCTTTGCGCATGTGCTTCAGGGAGACTTTTTGCACCGAAATGCGGCCAGATTACTAGGCGGTCACGACCAGGATTGGCTGCCGGAAAGCCGGGACCTGGGCATCTCGGGCAGGGTTACCAAAGCCAACAGCCAGGAAGCTGCTTCGGATGTGTTAACTGTGGTTTCCGTTGTGGGAGAAGACCCACAGATTCATGCATGTCACACTGATTCCACCGGCTATTTTCAGGTGTCTCTCCGTAACCTGCAGGGTACAGAAACGATATTTATTGGAGCGAAGGAACCTCCCAGTCAGGATTATCAACTAACGGTAAATCAGGACTTCAGAAAAGAAACCCCAGCCATTCGTCCTGTTGCGCTGCAGTATGATTCAGCCTTTCACCAGGCCATTGAGGCGCTGCTTTTTTCCCAACAGGTTATCAGCAGGTTTAAAAAAGTTCCCATGGAAGAAATCCTTCCGTCCCGCTCAGTGCCTACCCTTCCAGTAAACATCGGCTCGCCTGATGTGTCGCTAAACGTAGATGACTTTATCGAACTTCAGACCATGGAAGAAGTCATCAGGAACATCGTCCCAAAGGTGAGTGTACGCGGTGCTGGAGGCGAGCAGCCTTACCTTACCGTGTTCGAAGACCGGACCCTTCAGGTCCATGAAAACCCACTGATTCTGCTCGATTATGCAGTTGTATTTGATATAGAAGCCCTGCTGGAAATATCCCCCAGAAAACTGAATCGGTTTGATGTGTATCAGGGTACCCATTACCTTGGAGATGAACGTTTTGATGGAATCATTTCCATCTTCACCCACACCGACGATTTTGCCAGATATCCCTTTGACCGTTTTGGGGCTTTTGTCAGTTACTCGACCCTGGAGCCAGCTCTGAGCATAGGAGTGGCCGATTACGTTCCGGAAGAGTGGCCTTCAAATTTTCCGGACTATCGATCGGTGCTCTACTGGCATCCGGATGCAGAAACTTCAACCCGTATCCAGTCAGGCGATCAACCGGGAATATACCGCGTGAGGCTGTCTGGGATGACACCTGAAGGAAAAATCATCCGCAAGGAAAAGCTACTGGAGGTCTCGAAATCCGGACATTAGCATGAGCCGGGGGAGAAAAATTCGCAGGTAAAAAGATATGGAAAGCCAAAAGCAATAGGGGAGTCCGGATCTAGTCATTAGTTTCGACCTATCAAAAGGGCCTCTGAGAGTCCAGATTTGCCTTT
>CAYFIR010000171.1:0-10882 GCA_964343195.1 uncultured Bacteroidia bacterium
CGCTATCGAGTTTCTGCCTAAAATCAGTTGAGTAAAACCCGAAACTCACGTTAATCTGTCCATGAGGGCAATGATGCTACTGGCTTCGATGGGCATATAAATATTTTCTATCGGATGGATCAGGCTGTCCTGCGCGACGAAGCGGCAGCGCCAGTGATCCGTGCAAAAAGTCTCGTCCTGCCCCGCAGGGTATACCTTGACTCCCCGGTTGGTAATCATTTTGAGTTTTAGGCCAGAAGGTGCGAGATCACGCAGGTTGTCTCCGATTTCCTTTGGGGAGTTCCCACCCCAGTCGATGAAAAGGTCTACACCGAGTAACTGCTTCCTGGTACTGGGGCGCTGATATTCAGGTATCAGAATGGGGCTTACCACAGACTGGTCCTCGGATAAGCCCGATAGCTGGGTAGGCGAGGAGCCAAGGCGTGCTATCACGGCATCTGCAAAGGCCTGGGTGCCGACTTTTTGCAGACTGCTACCTGCACGGTAGGTATCGATCGTATGAATACCTGCTTCTATGGTCGCCAACCATGCATGGTGGATTTTTCGGGCCGTGTCAGCCTGTCCCAGGTGCTGAAGCATCATTACTGCCGCGTTGATCAGGCCAGAAGGATTGGCGATATCCTGTCCGGCGATATCGGGTGCAGATCCGTGGATGGCCTCAAACATGGCACAGTTAGGGCCTACATTTGCAGATCCGCAAAGGCCCACAGAGCCTGCAATTTCAGCGGCTACATCAGAAATAATGTCTCCATAGAGATTGGGCAGTACCACGACATCGTAGCGTTCAGGGAAACGGGCCAGTCTTGCGGTTCCAATATCGATGATCTGGTGCTCCTGCTCAATTTCGGGGTAATGGGCGCCAATTTCCCTGAAAACCTGATGAAAGAGGCCATCGGTCTGCTTCATGATGTTGTCCTTGCTCATGCAGGTTACCTTGTTGCGGCCATGAACCCGTGCATACTCAAACGCATAACGAATGATGCGCTCGCATCCCGGACGTGTGATGAGCTTTAGGCACTGCTCCACATCGGTTGTCTGTCGGTGCTCAATGCCAGCGTACAGGTCCTCCTCATTTTCCCGGATGATGACAACATCCATGTTGTCTACAGGGCTATCTATATAAGGCTGGTAGGTGCGTACAGGACGTACATTGGCAAAAAGGCTCAGGCTCTTGCGAAGGGTCACATTCAGGCTCTTGTATCCCCCGCCCTGTGGGGTGGTCACAGGAGCTTTCAGCAGCACTCCGGTTTCCTGAAGGATATGCCAGGTGTCAGGGGCAATACCAGCGGTGTTGCCAGTCTCATAGACCTGTTGACCTATCTGTACAGGAGTTGTATTCAGGTTGGCCCCGGCAGCTTCCAAAATACGCAGGGTGGCATTCATGATTTCAGGTCCGATCCCGTCGCCATAAGCAACGGCGACTTTGGTCTGAACTGTTTGCATAAGTGAGCTTGTTTGTATAATTGTGGTTTATGAATACAAAGATGTGAATAAATATTGATTATGGTAGTTTTGCTTTTGTTATGGGTAGTATTACTTATGTTAATGCGAGCTTTTTGACTTTTGAAAGTTTGCTTACACTACCGACCTTAGGGGGTATGACCTGGCCAAAGCCTTTTCTCGATAGGATGAAAACCCAACTGGGGGATCAGTCTGTGGATTTCCTGGCTGCTCTGGAACAGCCGGCTCCAGTAAGCATTCGCCTGAATCCTCGCAAAGTAAAGGGGACACTACCTTACGACCGGATACCCTGGACGGAACATGGGTACTACTTGCCCCGTCGCCCCATATTTACCCTGGATCCATGGTGGCATGCAGGCGCATACTATGTTCAGGAAGCCAGCTCCATGTTGCTGGAGCAGGCCGTGAAGCAGCACGTCGAACCAAAAGAAAATTTTGTAGCGGTGGACCTTTGTGGAGCACCGGGAGGTAAATCCACACACCTGGCTTCCCTGCTGTCTGAGGACAGCCTGTTGATCAGCAATGAGGTCATCCGCCAGCGAGCTCATATTTTAAGCGAAAATCTTCAAAAATGGGGGTCACCCCAGACGATTGTCACCCAGAACAATCCAGGAGACTTTGCCCAAAAGGAGGCATGGGTGGACCTGCTGGTTGTGGATGCTCCCTGTTCTGGTGAGGGATTGTTTCGTCGGGATCCCAAAGCGGCTGAGGAGTGGTCCCCTTCAGCGCAGGAGCATTGTGTTATGCGGCAGCGGGATATTCTGGAGGCCGTTTGGCCGGCACTCAAACCTGGAGGATGGCTGATCTACAGTACCTGTACGTTTTTTCCAGGTGAAAATGAAAAGAACCTGCAATGGCTGAGCAGACAGCACGATGTCCATAGCCTGGCCCTTGAGTTACCTGTAGATTGGGGGATAACGGAAGTGGAAGTTGCAGGCATACGCGGGTATTACTGTCTCCCACATCTGGTGAAGGGAGAAGGCTTCTTCCTGTCCATTTTACAAAAGCAGGGGGAAGATGCGCCGATGGGGAAATCTAAAAAAAAGCGTGGCGGCAAGCAGGCTTTTTGGGAAAAAGCCAGTCAGGGCGATTGGGACTTCACAAGGGAGTGGGTTAATAATGTGGATAGGGAGCAACTACGGAAAGTAGATGATCAGCTGATATTAGTGCCACAGGCACCTGAGGAATTGCTGGACTGGCTGGGGAGGTCGCTGAACTGGTTACACTTTGGAGTAGAGGTCGGGGAAGTCAAAAAAAAGAATGTAAAACTGGCTCCAGGACTGGCGCTTTCATGTTTAGCCACTGACAACCTGGATCAGGACATTGAGCTATCATATGAAGACAGCCTGAGGTACCTGAGCCGGGAAAATCTTTCCATGAATGACTCCGGAAAAGGGTGGGTAAGAGTAGGATATGAAGGTGTACTGCTGGGGCATGGAAAAAGGGTAAATACGCGTATCAATAACTATTTCCCTGAATTCTGGAAAATTCGGATGAACTGGCAGGTGAGAGAGGAAGAGTACTTTTCGCTGACAAAAAATGTAATACATCCCGAGAGTCCTTAAAGTGGTTCAACATGATCCGGTCAATTCTGCCCATTGATGGTATTTTCATATAGGGAAAAGTATAGTTCAAAGTATGAAAAATCTTACATTGATAAGGAGTTGGGAGAGTTTAGCTTTGGTAGCATAGAAAATAGACAGATCTTGATCCCCGAGATATTCTGTAGCAAATGTTATCAAGCCGCTTATTGAAACTTGAGAATAGAGATTATCCTTTTGAGGATAAGCGAAAGGCACAGCTAGTGGCTACATTGGCCGGCGGTTTTTCCCTTTTCGGGCTCATCCTTTGCCCACTAATCCTCATTATGGGGGCAGAAAATGCCGTCCTGATTTTTTCCCTGAATTTACTTAATAGCGCTTTTTATCTTATCCCGGTTTTGTTGATTCGGGGTGGGAAATCTATTCGACTGGCCGGCAATATATTTTGCCATACCCTATTTGTGGCGTTTGTCATTAACCTGTTCATTTTTCTTGGAGGTGAACCAACGATGACCTATCCCCTCCTGTTCGTGATCCTGTTTGTACTGGCAAGGTTCACGTTGGGAAAGGCCTGGGGATACTATTTTTTAGCACTGTCGGTCCTGACGCTGGTTACAGCATTAGTCTTACAGGTTATGGATGTGCAGCTAACCAATATGTTTGGTGAAGTAGACCCTCAGGATAATCTTGGAGCCGATATTGTGATCCTGACCCTATCTCTTCTATTCCTGGGTTTTATTGTCGGGCAATACGAAAAGAACCAGAGCCTGCTACGCGAGGACCTGACCGAAGAAAACATCCTGAACCAAAATCTGCTAATTCAGCAAAAAGAACTCAATACCAGAATACTTAACCGGGAAGCCGATCTCATCAAGGCAAAAGAAGAGGCGGAGCAGGCGGCTCATGCCAAAAGCCATTTTCTCTCTACGATGAGCCATGAAATTCGGACTCCGATGAACGCTGTAATCGGTATGACCGGCCTGCTGCTGGAAATGCCGCTCACAGAGGAGCAGCGGGAGTATGTCGAAATCGTCCGGATTAGCAGTGACAATCTGCTGGGGATCATCAACGATATCCTGGACTTCTCAAAGATAGAATCCGGGAAGCTGGAGCTGGAAAAACATCGGTTCCCGACTCATACACCGGTAGAAGATACCCTGGACCTGTTGGTGAGTAAAGCCAATGAAAAAGGACTGGACCTGATTTATTCCATTGATTCGGAAGTCCCTACCCATATAGACTCGGACCTGACGAGATTGAGGCAGATCCTCGTGAACCTGGTCAACAATGCGATCAAGTTTACGGATGAAGGGGAAATTGTCGTTTATGTCAGGTCAAAGGGGCAGGAAGGGGACGAATACCATTTGGAGTTTGAAGTTAAGGACACTGGAATCGGAATACCTCCCGCTCGGCTCAACCGACTGTTTAAATCATTTTCACAGGTGGACGAAAGTGTTACCCGAAAATATGGAGGGACCGGGCTGGGGCTGGCGATTAGCAAACGCTTGGCAGAATGCCTGGGAGGGAAAATCTGGGTAAAAAGTGAAGAAGGAAAAGGGAGCTCTTTCCTGTTTACCATTCTGACAAAGGGGGATTTTAGGAAGCTGGAAGAGTACGATGCAGGCCTGGATCGCATACAGCCCAACACCCCATTGCTTATCGTGGATGACAACCACACCAACCTGAAAGTACTCGAAGCCCAGTGTCGATCCTGGAGGCTGAATCCCGTGGTGACAGACAAACCAGATGAGGTCATCCCGCTACTCCGGGAATACCCGGAGATCAAACTGGTGATCACAGACTTGCAGATGCCTGGGATGAGTGGGATCGATCTCTCCAAATCCATCAGGGAAACATTCGGTGAATCCCGACACAGCATTCTGGTACTTTCCTCCCTTGGATATGAGTGGAAAGAAAAGGCAAGGGCCTATGTCAATGCCTACCTCACCAAGCCGGTGAAACTCCTTCCCCTTCGCAGGGCTGTGGCAGGGCTACTCAATACCGGTCCCATTCGGCGACCTTCGGACCCTGTTGCAGAGGAGACAAACCGGGAAGAACTGGGAACCAGCATCCCGCTTAGGGTATTACTGGTCGAAGACAACCAGGTAAACCAGAAGGTTGCCATGCGGATACTGTCCAAATTGGGATATAATGCCGATATCGCGGCCAATGGGCTGGAAGCAGTAGAGGCCCTGAAATTTGCCCCATATGACCTGGTATTCATGGATATGCAAATGCCGGAAATGGACGGAGTAGCTGCCACCATCGAAATCCGGAAAATGGAGCACCTCCATCATAAGCGTCCCGTCATCATCGCCATGACCGCCAATGCGATGCAGGAGGACCGCGACCGATGCATCGCTGCCGGGATGGACGACTACCTCGCCAAACCCATTCAGAAGGCCAAGGTTGGGGCTTCGATCCAAAAATGGTTTGGTGAACGGGCCCTGGCTCCAAAATAGGTTTTAGAGGATTAGGGAAAACATTGCAAACCGGGAGTTGGTATAAGATATAGAAGAGTGTTATGATCTGATTATCCCAACCAACCCACCAACAATGAATACCACCGAACCCATCAATCCTACTCCCCAGGTGTCAGACCTGGAACCCCGAGCCAGAAAAGTCATTGCCCGACTCTACGATTCAGAGGCTGAACTATCCCAGAAACGGCATGCACTCAAGGCGCGCCTGGCTGATATAGATAAGCAGATTGAGCAGGTTATCCGCAGGAGAGGTGAACTGGACAGTCAACTCCAGCAATCCCTTACTGAAGAGGCTGACCCCAAGGAAATAGAAACGCTGGATCGGCTGCTAAAAGACATCATTGAGGAACAGCGAACACCCGTAGAGAGTGCTACTGATCAACTTTCAACCCTGACCCGAAACCTCGCAGGATGGGCTGATCAGGCAGCAGAAGTAGGCAAATCAACCTGGGAGACACTGCGTGAGCAGGTCCACTTTTCAGGGAGTTCCAGGGAAGAAAATACCAGCCCAAAGGAAGCTTTTCTCAAAGAAGTCAATCAGACAGTGAATGATCTGGGACACCAGATAAGTCTGATGGAAGACAAGCTTCGAACAGCATCCGAAGAAGCCAAAAGTGGAATACAGGCAAAAGTTGAAATTCTCAAAACCTATCAGGATAAATTGAAGTTAGAAGCAGGAAACCTCAGAAGTAGTGATGATGCAAGCTGGGACGAGATCAAAACCAGGGTCAAACACCTGATAAATGATGCCCGGTCAGCCATCAAATAGAGTTTAGACATTAGCGAGTAGTATGAAGGAATCATCCAGTCCGGGTGGTTCCTTTTTTTATGGAAGACCCTTTTCCAAAATCCTTCGCATACAGTTACATCACATTTGGCCTTTATCCTTATATTAGACTATGATGGCCCGCTGAGGGCAAATGAAATCAGGATGAAGGACGAACAAACTACTACTACTACTACTCGTTCCGATTTGCTGTCCAAACCCTATCGGGAGATGACCGATATGGAAATCCAGATGGCAGTGGAGGAGAACAAGGCAAGGGTCAATCAGCATTTCGATTTGGACTTTATGCGCCATCTCAATCGGGAGATAGGGGAACTCATGGGGCTGTATTTTCGACCCCGATACATCAATTTTGATGAAATGCCAGAGTGGTCACAGAATGGCCGCCCATTGATATATGCCAGCAACCACTCCGGGATGGCCTTTCCCTGGGATGCGATCATATTCGGAGCGGGGCTGTACGAAAAGCATGACTACGAATTAAAGAAGCTGTTTAGGGCTTTGGCTGCCCCGATGCTGTCAGCCTCCAGCCTGATGAATCCTTTCCTCCTGAGGGAACTCTGGAAGCGAGTAGGAGCCGTAGATGCTACCAGCCTCAATTTTGAGACCCTCATGAACCAGGACGAAACCAGCGTACTGGTCTATCCTGAGGGCGTTCCTGGCATAGGCAAGGGATTCAATCGCAGGTACCAACTTCAGACGTTCAGTACCTCCATGATCCGCATGTCGATCAAGTACAAGGCCGACATCGTCTGGGTGAGCTGCGTCAATGGTGAATGGATCAATCCGTTTTCATACGCCTCTCGCTGGCTAAACCGACAGGTAAATAAAATTGGAATCCCCTATTTACCCGTAGCCTTGCAAACTCCCTTTTTGCTGGTGCAGCCCTGGCTGTTTTACTACGCCCTCCCCGCCAAACTGACCTATGTGCGTGGAGGTCGGATCAGACCCTATGAAATGGTCAACAACAGATCTCTGGAGGAGCTCAGCCTGGCTGAAATAAGGGATATCCGCAACGAAGTGCAGCGCAGAGCCCAGGACGAACTGGATCAGGCGGTTGCTGAATATGGCCGTAAGCCCTATCAGTGGCGCGAACTGTTTCGCAATATCGCCCGTCGTGGCCGGGATTTGCCCTACTGGACCCCCATCGGATGGCCTGCCCTCTTCACCGAATATGATCGGCGCTACTACGACGAGCCCGAGCCGCCTCATGGGGTAATCAAAGGCTGGTTTCGATTCTGGAAAATCGTCTGGAAGAACCCGATTGTCCTTGCCTATTTCATCCCGGTATTTGGCTGGATCCCCATCCTGATGCGTGGACTGAAGAACCGTCGCGTAGTCAAACCCTGGGAAGGAAGCGAGGTCTAGAGAGTGGCATGCAGTCTCTTAGCCATGAATTGTACGTTCTTCCTGTAATTTGCCTTTTATACTCAATCCAAACTTCATGGCTGGTTCGAATAAATTGACCCGAAATATGCTCTTTTTGGGGGCTTTAGCCTTGTTGTGGCTAGTCAGTTGTAAGCGAGAGGACGTTGGAGTTACAGGTGCTCTTGAATGGAACCAGTTGGCTGAGGGGGGACTGTCTTTGACTCCCAACCCCCATGGCAATGCCCCATTGGTGGCGTTGGTAACCTTTCAGACCAGGGAACCCTGCACAGTTGACATCAGGGTGGAAGGGGCCATTCCCATTTCCCATACCTTTTCGGAGGTAGCTGACCAGTTTGAGATTCCAATTTTGGGGCTATATCCCGATGCCAATAACCAGGTGAAGCTAACCATTCACAACGTGCAGGGGGAATATGCCGACACCACCCTCACCATTTCCACCGATCCTCTTTCTGAGCGGTTTCCTGAAATTCGAACTGAAATATTCAGCCCCGGACTGATGGAGCCAGGGCTTACCTTCAGCGAACTGATGATCTCAAACTTTGGGGATTTTCAGACCTTTCCCGTTATGTATGATCAGACAGGAACCGTACGTTGGTTCCTCGATCTCAGCGTAACGCTGGACCGCTATAGCACCCCTATCCAGCGTTTGAAAAATGGCAACCTTTACTTCGCGAACAACGGCCACATCAGGGAATTTACCATGATGGGAGAGCAGATCAACAAATGGGGAGTTGGCTCCGGCTACCGGGCACATCACGATTTGATCGAGCTACCCAATGGGAACTTTGTCTTTCCGGTGCAGAAATATGGGACCACCATCGAGCGTGATGGAACGGAGGTCAGTTCCACAGAGGATTTTATCATTGAACAAGATCGAAATACAGGGGAAATACTCACGGAGTGGGACCTGCGTGAATACCTGGATGTGGATCGTACGGATGTGGTGGATGGACAGGGAGACTGGTTTCACATGAATGCCATCTGGTACGACGAAACCGACGAAACACTGATCGTATCCGGGCGCAATCAGGGACTGATCAAAATTAACTGGGACAATGAGTTAATCTGGATCCTTGCCCCTCATCAAGGCTGGGGCAAAGCGGGTCATGATGGTAGCGGACCCGAGACGGCTCCCTATCTGTTGACAGCAGTGGATGCCTCAGGCGCTCCCTATTCCCAGGAAATTCAGGATGGGACAGAGGTCTCCGCTGCATTTGACTGGTCCTGGGGCCAGCATGCCCCCATGCGCCTTCCCAATGGCAATATCTTTGTATTTGACAATGGCTTCAATCGCCATTATGGAGCCTCTGGACTGTACTCGCGTGGAGTGGAGTATCGGGTCGATGAAGAGTCCATGACAGTTGAGCAAATCTGGGAGTATGGCACAGATCGAGGTGCGGAGCTCTACTCCAACATCATCAGTGATGTAGATTATCTGCCCCAAACAGGCAACCGCCTGATCATGCCGGGAAATCTCCGTTTCAGTGGGGGAGATGCCCAGGCCAAGGTGGTGGAGGTAACCTACCCATCTGGAGAGCGCGTATTCGAGGCTTCGCTCATTTTCAGGGATGTCAATGTGGACGGTCCTCCTAGATGGGGACAAATGGACCTGGTTTACCGCTCAGGCCGGATGAGCTTATACCCAGATTTGGAGTAATACCTCCTCCAGAGATTTAACTTCCAAGGCCTTGAGGAAGGTCTCATTTCGTATTCTTGGAGTTCTTCTTAGGGGACTTTGTGGTAAAAAAGAGGAGCCTCGTCCCTTGATACTCCGCCATTTTTTCCCTAAATCAGGTAAAAAAACGTATCCAATGGTTCGAAATTCTTTACGATTTCTGTTGATCTCCCTGCTGGTGTTGGGAGTAATGAGCATGGCCCTACCTGACATTCGCGCCAAACTCGCCCGCATGGTGGACGATGAAATCCCCGCCCTGGTAGAGTTGTACCAATACCTCCATTCTCATCCGGAGCTCTCTCTGCACGAAACTGAGACCGCAAAGAAAATGGCCGGAGAGCTTCGTAGCCTTGGATTTGAAGTGACCGAAGGCGTCGGCGGAACTGGCGTAGTCGGTATCTACCGCAATGGAGAAGGCCCTACTGTCCTGATCCGCACAGACATCGACGCCCTGCCCATCACCGAAAAAACAGACCTGCCCTACGCCAGTGAGGTTCGGGGCACCACAGATGGAGGCATTGAGACCGGGCTGATGCACGCTTGTGGGCACGACATGCACATGACCGTGTGGACGGGAACAGCCCGGACGCTGATCAAAATGAAGGATGATTGGGCTGGCACCCTGATGATGATCGGTCAACCTGCCGAGGAGATAGGAGCTGGAGCCAAAGCCATGCTGGAAGACGGGCTGTACCAGCGCTTCGAGGTGCCCGACTACGGCATAGCCCTGCACTGTAGCCCCAATCTGCCCGCTGGAAAGATCGGCTTTGCCTCGGGCTTTGCGCTGGCCAGTGTGGACATGGTGAAGATCACGGTCTATGGCGAAGGCGGCCACGGGGCCTATCCCCACACAACCATTGACCCAGCTGTGCTGACTTCCATGATCGTGATGGACCTGCAAACCATTGTCAGCCGCAGCGTTAAACCCACGGATGCGGCGGTGGTAACGGTCGGAGCCATCCATGGTGGCACCCAGGGCAACGTGATCGGGGATCAGATGGAGTTGTTGCTGACCCTTCGGTCCTACAAAGCCGAAGTTCGGGACCTGATGCTCAAGCGCATTGAGGAGATCTGCAATGGCAACGCGGCCGCCATGGGGCTATCTGAGGAAATGTATCCCAAGGTAGAATTTACCCATAACTCCACGCCTGCGGTGTACAACGAGCCCGAAATGGTCTCCATCCTGCACCCTACCTGGAACGAGGTGTTAGGGGAGGAAAATGTGCTGCTTCAGGAGTCCGTGATGGGCGGCGAAGACTTTGCCCGCTATGGCCTCACCGAGGAAGATGTGCCCATCCTGATGTACTGGCTAGGCACCGTCGAGCAGGAACGCATTGAGTCTGCAGAGGCTGAAGGCGGAAAGCTCCCCGGCCTGCACTCGCCCTTCTACTATCCCGATCCCGAAAAGACCATTCGCACTGGCGTCACAGCCATGAGCACCGCCGTGATGGAGTTGATGGAGCATTGATGCTTGCTGCGGGTTAAAACCACGCAGCAAGTAAGATGGCTGCCTTTTACAACATCCCCAATGTCATCCTGAACCTCG
>CAYFIR010000172.1:0-10748 GCA_964343195.1 uncultured Bacteroidia bacterium
TTTTTACATAAACCTTTGATAAACAGTCGGTAATACCCGAAACTCACGTTATTTACTAACTAATCTACCTACTACTCTACTTTTTTATCCAGCGCAAGGTCTCTACCTCATGAGGGGTCGCAATGCGCACCAGGTAGATTCCGGCTGACAAATCGGCACCTGCCCATCTGAGCTCATGCGTACCTGCTGTCTGTTGGCCTTCGAATACCTTGCCCACTACCCTGCCCTGCTGGTCCAGCACCTCTACGGTCATGGTGGTGGGTCGCTGCAATTCGAGGGTCAGGTTGAGGGTCGCGCCAGAAGGATTGGGCGCAATGATGGCCCCCTTGCCTGTTAGTGCTGGGCCTTCGATGGAGGTATATACTTCGTACAGGCTACGCAATTCTCGCTCTACCTGATCCTGCTCAAAGCGCTCATTGGAGAAAATGAAGTACTCGCCAGGTGCCAGATAGGCAGTTTGGCCCAGATCCGTTACCTCCAGCGAATCCTGGCTAAAATACTCGTACCAGGTGCCTGTCGCAGGGAAATCAGGCACTTCCTCAGCAATGTTCACGCTAAAGTTGCCAATGATGAAGACTTCGGTGTCATCGCTGCCTTCGCCTCGGAGGTAAATCCGCTTCACATCCGGACGCACCTCCAGGGTGTAGTCTGAGGTCTGGAAAACGGAGTCCTTGTCTCGCAGGTGAATCAACGCGCTGTACACGTCGTACAGGTCCCGGCGGTCCGGGTCTTCATAGTAGTCCCAGCGAATGGGCTTGGGGCCTGTGCGTCCATTGAAGTCGATGGCAAAATCATAGCCGAGTTCTCCGAACTGCCACAACATGCGAGGGCCGGGAATGGGGAAGAAGAAGGTTGCGGCTGCTTCCATCCGGTCGAGGGCTACAGTGGTGCGTTTCGTATCATAAAACACCCCATCATTGGCTCCGTAGAGCTTGTTCTTGACCATTAGGCGCTCCTCGTCATGGCTCTCCATGTAGGCAATGTTATGAGGGACGGCCCAGCCACGCTGCTGATAGGAAATCCAGCTAAAGTCGGACTTGTTGCCGGTATTGTACCCCATGGTAGCCTCGTTGTAGTTTTCGGTCAGCTTGGACCAAAGCATCATCCCATATTCGGCCAGCTCTTTTTCTTCCTGGTTGTCCCCCAGGTGCTCCAGTGTGAAGTAGGCAGACGAATCCACCTCTCGCAGTTCATCAAACATTCGCTTCAATATGGCGATGCGGCTGGCGTCATAGGCCGACCAGGCCCCGATATTGTCCGGATTGTTTACCTGGGTGAAGCCCTTGGAGAGGTCCATTCGATATCCGTCAAAGCGATATTCCTCTACCCAGTACTCCAGCACCCTATCGACGAAATATTGCGTTGCTTCGCTTTCATGGTTGAAGTCAAAGCCTACGTTGAAGGGGTGAGTAGGCTCCACGTTGAACCAGGGGCTGTTGGCTGCGGGGCGACTGCCATCCCAGTACAGCTGTACCATAGAGTTCTGCCCGAAAGCGTGATTTAGCACCATGTCAAGCAGCACCACGATGCCGCGTGAATGGCAGGAATCGATGAATGCCTTGAGGTCGTATTCTGTGCCGTAATATTTGTCAGCGGCAAAGAAGTAACTGGGGTTGTAGCCCCAGGAGATGTTGCCTTCAAACTCCATGATGGGCATGAGTTCAATGGCGTTGACGCCCAGTTCGCTGAAGTAATCCAGGCTGTCGATGACCGACTGATAGCTATGGTCCTCAACCCAGTCGCGGACCAGTAGTTCATAGATAACCAGTTCGCCTGGTTCAGGGCGATCCCAGGAATTGGTCTGCCACTCGTACTCGGGTTTTCCGGGCTGGAGCAGGGACACAATGCCACTGGCGCCATCTGGATAGGGCTTGAGATTGGGGTAGACATCATCGAGAAATGGATCGTTAAAGGGATCCAGGACTTTCTCAGCATAGGGATCGGCAATGGAAAGCGTCCCATCCACCTGGTACTGGTAGGCATATTCTTCGCCGGGGGTCAGGCTGTCAATTTGCACCCACCAGTATTGACTGTCAGGCGACAGGTTCATATAGTAGCCGGGATTGGGCTGCCAATTGTTGAATTCTCCTATGACATAGACGTAGTTTTTTTCTGGAGCCCGTAGCACCAGCACAACGGATGAGTCATTGTCCAGGTAATTGAGGCCTTCTTCTGCATCATTTGGGATGGCCGCCACATTCACAGGACCTCGGACAATCACGGTTACTTCAGCGGTAAGGACCTCACTGCCATTGTCTGCCACGAAGGTCAGGGAATAGCTGCCGGGGGTGGTTTCGGAGAAGGTATATTCCAGTGATCGGGCCGCGTTTGCACTTACCAGCGAGTTCCCATCCAGTTCCAGTGACAGATCAGCATCCATGGAAGCTGCACCAGTCAGTTCCACGCTATCGTCGGGTTCTATGACCACGACACCTTCCGCCCCAATTAGTTTGGCATAGAAAACCCCTGATTCATAGACCGGATAGTAAATGTCGGAGCCGTCAGCATCTCGTCCTACAGTGTTTCCTGTCAAATCGCGAAACACAAAGGCCAACGAATCAACTTCCACCCCTGGATTCAGGTTGTAAAAGTCCGTGATCAGAAAACTGATCTGGTGCTGATTGTCACCCAGATCAACCATCTGACCATCCGAAGTTCCCCACTGGGTCTGGACATTCTGCCAGTCTGTCGGAGTGGAGCTATTTTCGGTGATCAGACCAGTATGGGCATATACCGGTGATATGCCTACCAAAGCCGCATTGCCTTCAGCCGCATGGTACACAACGGTGATGGAATCATCAACGGTAGGAAAAATCGGAGTTACCTGAACCACCTGTGCCATCAGATTTGGCAAGGTGACAATCAGAATTCCCAACAGGGAAACAACAAGCTTTTTCATTTGAGTTCGTAGTAGTTAAAAATGTACATGGGTTTCGAAACTAAATTAGCCATTCTGATTTTTGATCCATTCTTCCCTCCCCATCGGATGAGGCCCCACTTATCAACTGGTTCGCTGCTATAATTTGCCCCCTTCACAACAAAAAGGACTAACAACTGATTATCAGATGCTTACACGCAATTCCAACAATTCTTCTGCAAAGGAAGCCCAATCTTCCCTTCTCCAAAGAGCCCAAAATATCCTTTCACAAAACCACACCGGGCATTTCACCAAACCAGCCCCCAGTCTCTACCCGCATCAGTGGAACTGGGACTCAGGCTTCATCGCCATGGGGTACGCCCACTACCATCCCGAACTGGCCATGGCAGAACTCAGGGCTTTGTTTGAGGGACAATGGAAAAATGGGATGGTGCCACACATTGTTTTCCGGGAAAGAAGCGAAGAAGAAGCTGTTTACTTCCCTGGACCTGACTTTTGGCAGAGCAACCTTTCTCCCAACGCACCAGATGGCCTGGCAACTTCAGGTATCTCTCAACCTCCTGTCCATGGAATGGCCTTGAAGAGAATTGCAGAAATTTCGGCTGACCATCCCTCGACTAAAGCATTTATCGAAGAAATGTGGCCCAAAGTGGCGGCCTTGAACCTGTTCTTTTACCGCGAAAGGAATCCCGAAGGCAATGGATTGGTGGTATTCCGGCACCCATGGGAATCCGGCACCGATAATGCTCCCACCTGGGATGTTGCCCTGGCCCGATTTGATCCTGATAAGGTACAGATTCCCTCCTACCAGCGTCTGGATCTGATCCATGGCAAGGCGGACCAGCGGCCCACTCAGCGAGATTACGACTACTACGTCCACCTGATAGACATTTTCCGGAAGTGCCAATATGATGAAGCAGCGATGCAGGAGGCCTGTCCTTTTTCCATGCAGGACCCACTTTTCAATTCGCTGTTGCTAAAAAGCACTGAGGATCTGGTCGATCTGGGTAAGGCCATTGGGCAAGACACCCTGGAGCTGGAAACCTATGCATCCCAAACCCGAAACAGCATGAACGAGCTGCTATGGAATCCCGAAACGGGGCTATACCACGTCCGGGATCAGCGTACCCAAACCCTCCTGCCCCACCAGATTGGCTCCGGGTTCATGCCGTTGATGGCTGGAATACCGAGTATGGAACAGGCCGACCGAATGGTGGAGGCCCTGCTTTCTCCGCACTTTTCAGGCTTTGCAGAGAATAAAGCGAATTGGCTCCCGACCTATGACCTGCAGGCTCCGGATTTTCAACCTGCCAAATACTGGAGAGGACCTGTCTGGGTGAACCTAAACTGGATGCTTTGTATGGGTTTGCGGCGATATGGCCATGATGCTCATGCGGATGCCCTCCAGGAACAGACCCTCAGGCTGGTAGAGCAGGCTGGATTTCATGAATATTTCCATCCCTATGGAGTAGCAGGCAACCCCACGGGATTGGGGACCCATTCCTTTTCATGGACAGCGGCCCTGGTTATTGACTGGCTGAATGAATAAAACAAAGCGTCCGACCCCATGAGGAGCCGGACGCAACGAGTTTCTGGTTTTCTCCGACTAGCGCTTTCGGAAGGAAGTTTCTGACCAATTCGAGTTGAGGTAACGGTCTAACTACCAGCACATTCAACTTCGAACCACAAACTTCAAACTCCTTCCACTAGCCAGCCAGTTCGACTAGTTCGATTTCAAAAATCAATTCTTTGCCGGCAAGTGGGTGGTTGGCGTCTAGGATGATGGACTCATCCCGCAGCTCAGCTACCACGACATTGGCTACCTGACCATTGCCCTGCTGTACCTGCAGGGTCTGGCCCACTTGTGGGTTCATTCCTTCTGGCACCTGGGTTTGGGGCACTTCGATCATCATCTGTGGATCACGGTCTCCGTACGCATCTTTGGGAGCAATTTCTACTGTAATAGAATCACCGGCATTCATTCCCATGACAGCAGATTCAAATCCCGGAATCAACTGCCCTGCACCTAATTCAAATTCCAAAGGTTGGCGCTCACGAGAAGAATCAAATACAGACCCATCGCGAAGTTTGCCAGTATAGTGAACTTTTACCTTATCTCCTTTTTTAGCAGACATAAATGAAAATATAACGTATGAAAAAATCTGAATAGATGGCAAGTTACCCCATTATCAGCCCAATCCATAATCAGGCAATAAAAACCTCTTCATAGAGCCTTCTATCTCCTGGGCACTTTATCATCCCTGGCATCAAAAATCAGGCTGGTTTCTTTCTTTTTTACGTCAACTTCCATCCCATTAGCCATAGAGGTTATCTTTGCCAACAATAAGGCCAGGCGCCAATCGTCTGGAAGGCAAATTCCCATCTCTCTTTTGACAACTCTCAATTTCTATGGCATCCATCCTTGAGGTACAGCACCTCACCAAGACATACCAAAGCGGAGACCGTGCCCTTACTGTACTGGATGACGTCAGCTTCTCCATTGCACCAGGCGAAACCGCGGCTGTAGTCGGCCCATCTGGCAGCGGCAAAACCACACTCCTTGGGCTTTGCGCCGGGCTGGACCGGGCAAGTTCCGGCCATGTCAAGCTAAATGGAGTAGAGTTGGGTACGCTTACCGAAGACCAGCGAGCCGCAGTCAGAAATGAAAGTGTTGGCTTTATTTTCCAGAATTTTCAACTGCTTTCTACCCTTACCGCACTGGAGAACGTCATGGTCCCCATCGAACTGCGCGGTGAGAAAGGAGCCCAAAAGCAGGCCATGGAACTCCTGGAAAAGGTAGGCCTGGCAGATCGACATAACCACTATCCGGCTCAGCTATCTGGCGGTGAGCAGCAGCGTGTCTCCCTTGCCCGCGCATTTTCCAATCGGCCCAGGCTGCTATTCGCAGATGAGCCAACGGGTAACCTGGATGAGGCTACCGGAGAAAAGGTAGAGAACCTGCTTTTCCAGCTTAATCAGGAAGCAAACACAACCCTGGTAATCGTAACCCACGACCTCACCCTTGCCAGCAAAACCCAGCGCATCATACGGCTCAAAGGAGGCAAGCTGGTGGAGGCGTAGTTCGTAGTTTCCCGCTTCGCGGGATTTCGCTGTGCTCAACGTGGTCGATAGTTCGTAGTTCGAAACGAACACTCGATCATCTGGTTTTCCATGATCATTGTCCCCCGAACCCTGTTCCCTGACCAATGAATTCCTCTCCCATGCAAAAATTACAGTGGCTTTTCACTATGGCCTGGCGGGACAGCCGCCACAGCCGTGGAAGACTCGCCCTATTCACCTCTTCCATTATCCTGGGAGTGGCAGCCCTGGTAGCAATAGACTCCTTTGACTACAACCTGCGAAACGACATTGATACAGAGGCAAAATCCCTATTGGGCGCAGACCTGGAGTTGCGTTCCCCCAAGGAAATGCCTGACAGCGTAATGACCTTACTGGATTCCATTGGGGGCGTCCAGGCATCAGAGGCCAGCCTGGGCACCATGGCTTTCTTTCCCAAGACGGAGGACAACAAATTTGTCCAGTTGCGGACTCTGGACGGCGGGTTTCCCTTTTATGGAAGGATCGAGACGGTTCCGGATAGTGCAGCAGACACGTACCAACAGGGGCCCAGGGCATTGGTCGATCAAAACCTGATGCTACAGTATCAGGCGAAAGTGGGTGACTCCATCCGCATTGGAACAAGGATGTTTGAGATTGCCGGGAGGCTGATCAGTGTCCCGGGGCAAAATGGGATGGCATCTACCGTTTCTACCCCCATCTTCCTTCCCAAACGATACCTGGAAGAAACCGGATTGATCAAATTAGGCAGCAGAATCCAGCACAAGCGATATTTCTATTTCCCTGAAAATAATCCAGACCTGGACGAATGGGCCGAAGCCAACAAAGAGCGCCTTGGGCGCATGCGCCTTCGCTATGACACCGTCAAAACGCGGCAGGAAGATTTGGATGCAGCATTTGGGGCGATGACCAATTTTCTCAACCTGGTTGGATTCGTGGCGCTCCTCCTGGGCTGCGTGGGGGTAGCCAGCGCAGTTGAGGTCTACATGCGAGAAAAAATTAACTCAGTAGCCATTATGCGCTGCCTGGGTGTCAAAGGCCGGGATGCATTTGTGATTTTCATGATCCAGGTAGGGGTGATGGGATTCATCGGTTCCATTGCGGGAGGCATCATTGGTTCCATTCTACAGCGGGCGCTGCCGCTGGTTTTAGCGGACTTCTTACCTGTCGAGGCCAGTACCGCCTTTTCTGTAAACGCCTTGCTCGGTGGCATCGTGACAGGCACCCTGATCGCCATCCTGTTTGCGCTGCTGTCTCTTCTGCGGATTCGAAAGGTTTCGCCACTGGTGGCCATACGCGCCGCCTATCAGTCTCACCGTGGGCGTGATCCGTGGAGATTGGTCGTCATGGGAGCCATCCTGCTGTTCGTTCTGGGATTTAGCTATATCCAGGTTGGAGAATGGATTGGAGCACTGGCATTCACCGTTGCCTTGGGAGTCAGTTTTCTACTCCTGACAGGGATGGGAAGACTGGTCATGTGGGCAGTAAGGCGATTTTTCCCTGCCAATGCGGGCTACCTGTGGCGGCAGGCTCTTGCCAATCTCTATCGACCTAACAATCAGACTCTTATCCTGATCATAAGCATTGGACTGGGGACTGGCCTGATTACCGTATTAGCCCTGATGCAAACCCTGCTTCTGACACAATTGGATCTCGGGCAGGATGACCAAACTCCCAATCTGCTGCTCATAGATGTGCAATCGACCCAGGTAGATACGCTTTTGGACCTTGCCGACGAATACAGACTTGAAACCATGGGGGCCACCCCTATTGTCACCATGCGGGTTTCAGACTTCAAGGGAAAGACCCGATCAGCGTGGCTGGCAGATTCCACCCGGGAATTTAAACGTTGGGTGCTCGATTATGAATTCAGGGTGACCTATCGGGATACCCTCATGGCCAGTGAAGAACTGCTGGAAGGAGAATGGATTGGAACGACACAGGCTGATGGCATCAATGAGGCCATACCTATTTCCGTTTCAAAAGAATTTGCTGAAGATGACGCCAAGGTAGCAATCGGCGATGAAATCATCTGGGACATTCAGGGGCTGAGACTCCGAACCGAGGTGGCCAGCATTCGAGAAATAGACTTCCAGCAAATGCAGGGAGCATTTGTGATTCTGTTTCCCGAGGGGGTACTTGAGGATGCACCGCAATTTAATGTACTTAGCTTCCGGTCAAATGGAGCGAATCAATCCGCTAATTTTCAGCGAGCTGTCGCCAAAAACTTCCCGACTCTTTCAGTCATTGACTTGCGTGTGTTCCTTGGCACCGCGAGAGAAATCCTGGATAAAATATCCTTTGTCATCAGGTTCATGGCGCTGTTCAGCATCCTGACAGGGCTACTCGTATTGGCAGGGTCAGTTATCATCAGTCGATACCAGCGCATGAGAGAGGGGGTGCTGCTGCGCACCCTGGGAGCTTCGAGCCGTCAAGTACTGACCATCAATTTCCTGGAATACCTGCTGTTGGGGATTCTGGCCTCAATGTCAGGGGTCATACTGGCCACCATCGGAGCATACCTACTAGCCATTTTCACCTTTAAAATTTCTTTTATCTTCGATTTCCAGACCATGCTGTTGATGCCCATTGGAATTACCATTCTTACGGTTATCATCGGCCTGCTCAATAGCAGAGGCGCACTCAGGGAACCCCCATTGGTGGTGCTGCGACGAGAACTGGAATAGATAGCAGGCAACGACATTAGCACCTGGTCTCATTCGCTATACCACTCCCCCAGGGTTCATTTTAGCAACAGTCATTTAGAAAAATGGGAACTCGCATACATCGAATTACAGGCAAGGATATTAGGACATCAGTTGCAAGGGTGCTCAACCATAAGGTACAGGTGGTCACATGGGGAGGAATCACCTATACTGGCATCCTGACTTCCTCGAACGATAAGGAGCTAGTGGTGGAAGATGTTAATGCGGCCTGGTATAACCGCAAAAAGCACACCCACAAAATCCCGGTTGAGGAAATTAGAGAAGTCAACTATGACAAGGCTAGCACCTGGTAATCAGGTGTGTTATGATTCAGGGTTTTTAATATTCAGAGGTAAAAATTGCCATTGCTTATCGCACATTTTAATTGTATTTTTTGTAAAGAATGAAAAGTACAACTATGCAGAAAATGAGGCGGTTACGCAGATGCTTTATCCCAAAACCGGGACAGTTTCCGCGTTCGAACAATGGCCGATCATTTTTACCCTGAGATTATGAAATACCTGAAATTGATTTTTCTTGTTGTTTTTGGGGTATTGATTATTCCCTCGGTAGCCGATGATGATGATCGGTTCCTGTACCGTGATTTGGCCTTTAGAAGACTGGAAACGGATGCATATCAATTTGAAACCGCCAACCGTCAGGCCATCCTCAACATGGCCTATGCCAAGCATGAGGTTACGAATCCTGAAGCATGGCTTCGGGTGGCTCCCAACGCTGTTCCCTATGAGGTTGACCTCGTTTTTACTTTATATCCCCGACAGATCGAGGCCTGGCGAACCAGCTACTATTCGCTGCTCAACGAGCGAATGAACACCCTATTCTCCCTGGATCCCAACCTGAATTCCCCAGATATTCACTGGAACATGATCCTTCAAACTGAGGCTACCAGTGAAGATGCAGCCAAGGAGATGTTTCACGGTTTTGTAATTAAATATCGTACCAAGCAGGCCAGAACCCTGCCAGATGTCACCTCTATGGCTGAGCTAAAGGATGTGGTTTCTGGAGATGCAATCGTGGGAGACTCCACCATTTTTACCGTCATGGATCGGAATCCCCAATGGAAAAATATGCTGGTCGTTCTGGACTGGACCGGGTCCATGTACAAACATGGAGCACAGCTGGTCCAGTGGTACCGTCTGCGGCGTTTTGACGCTCCAGATGCGATTGAGCATCTGATATTTTTCAACGATGGAAATAACAAGCGGCCCTATCAGAAAAAACTGGGCCGTACAGGCGGTGTTTATCGGACCAGATCGACAGAACTTGATGAAATCCTGCATACCATGGAGTACGTAATGTCCCGTGGCAATGGAGGCGATGCCCCGGAAAATGACATCGAAGCCATCATGACGGGAATTCAGTACCTTGAAAATTTTGACGAGGTCATCCTGGTTGCTGACAACAAAAGCGAGGTACGCGACATCGAATTACTGGACAAGGTAGACCGACCGGTTCACATTATCCTGTGTGACTACAAAGGCTACATTCACCCTCACTATTTGAAAATAGCAGAAGAGACAGGAGGGAGCATCCACACACTGGAAGAGGATATTTACAGCTTGTAGCCCCAGCTACAATACCATCCGCCTGGAAAGACAGTATTCAGCATAGGGATCAGGTATGAAGGGTATGTAGTAATGAAGGAGAAGAGGTCCTACATCATACTACTAGTGGAATAAGTTCGGAGTCCGATGTTCGTAGTTTAAAGTGCAGATGGTCAGAAGTTTACTGTATTTTTAAATGAGTGATTACTTCGTTCCGAATGCACTAGACAAATCAGACAGGATTTGCAGGATTACATGGCAGACAGGATAACCTTGATAATCAACCTTTTTACCCCTATCCATTTCCGATGAACCGGAATCTTTGACCTGTCAAAAAACCAAAGGCGGCAAGGAGAATATCCATTAGTATGGTCCTACGTACCTTTATACCTCCATTTCCTTCATACCTTTTAATGGTTTACACCTGCCCATCTGCTTAGTTGAGGGAAATCCTGGGAAGTTCCTGTGTAGCCATGTCGTGGAACATCAGTTCGTGTATGTTGTAGGAACAGTATGGCATGA
>CAYFIR010000173.1:0-10526 GCA_964343195.1 uncultured Bacteroidia bacterium
TCAAAGGAGCTATAAAGCAAGCCTGGGGCGGCGTTGGACGGCATTTGGTGAACCGGGGCGGCCTGCGGGTAGAATGAAATGCCGAACTTTTCTTGCTTACTTCTTTTGAAAAAGAAGTAAGTCCCGCTGAAGGCGACATAACACTTTCAGAGGAATCATATTAAAAATCAATTTGCGGACCTAAAAAAGAAGTAAGTCCCGCTGAAGGCGAAATGCCACTTTCAGAGGAAGCATATTAGAAATCCATTTGCGGACCTATGAAAGAAAGGAGGTCCCGCTGAAGGCGACACTACACTGGTAACCAGTCCCTTATGAGAAATAAAACCCGAAACTGACGTTAAGATAGTGTTCAGCTATACGACCATTTGGATTTTCTGGCCAAAAAATGGGGATACAATTGGGGGGAAATGTTAAGAGGGGAAAAAACGTGTTACCGGAAACTGTTTGAGGTTTGAAACCATTCCTGATCTCAAATTATAAGGACGCGGGCTCTGAAAAGCATATCCACGCCTTTCCCTCAAAGTCACTTTGACAAATATTCGACTAGCCTTACAGGTGTTTAAACAATGTAAGTATCTGCCCGGGATAGGTATGGGTAAAATATGTGAATGGAATATTATGTATTGTAATTAGTTCAGAAATCAAGGTATGCATATTCAACAACTTTCCTGGGACAGTGGTAGCTGGCAGAATGTCGCTCCTGATACCGAGTCAATTCCTTCTCTTGTTCTTTTTTTTGGTGGGTATAGCCCCGAAGAAACCACTGAACGCTACCTTCCACTACGGGAAATGTTCCCTGACGCAGATATTGTAGGTTGCTCCACAGCAGGTGAGATATCGGATTATGATGTACTTGATGGAGGGGGAGTCGCCATTGCAGTTTCATTTGACAAGACTGAAACACGCTCTGAAAGCATTCAGATCAGAGAGGCTGTTGAATCTTATGAAGCGGGAAGTTTTCTGGCGCGTAATCTGAGTGGAGAGGGCTTGCAACTGGTCTGGATAATCTCTGATGGGAGCATAGTAAATGGTTCGGAACTGGTGAAAGGATTTTGTACCCACCTTGATGAAAAAGTCGTGGTGGCGGGAGGAATGGCAGGTGATGGAGGAAAGTTTTTGCAGTCCGGAGTATCACACAATGGCCCTGCCCAGCCGGGGTTGGTTGCGGCTATTGGCTTTTATGGCGATTCCTTACAGGTAGGGTGGGGAGCAGCTGGAGGCTGGAAAACCTTTGGGCCTGAACGAAAGATTACCAGGGCAGAAGGCAATGTACTGTTTGAGTTTGATAGCAAACCCGCACTGGGATTGTATAAAACCTATTTGGGGAGTTCGGTGGCTCAACTACCAGGTAGTGCCCTGAGTTTTCCCATTATGATCCGTCCGGAAGACAAGTCTCAGGAAGAAGGCCTGGTAAGGACAATTCTTTCTGTAGACGAAGAGGAGCAAACCCTGACATTTGCTGGAGATACCCCGGAGGGATACACTGCGCAGCTGATGATGGCGAGCTATGAAGGGCTGATAGACGGGGCAGGTGCTGCCGGGCAACATGCATCGACTCTATCCAGCGAAGAGGTGCTGGGAGACAGGCTCGTACTGATGATTTCCTGTATCGGGCGCAAACTTGTATTGGGTTCACGGATAGAGGAGGAGGTGGAAATGGTAATTGACCATTTCCCTGAGTCAACCCATTTCGCTGGATACTATTCCTATGGAGAGATCAATCCGCAGGGAAAGGGGGTTTGCGAACTGCATAACCAAACGATGACCATCACCTATCTGGCAGAAAAATTATGATCCATCCAGTACTGGAAAGGCAAATCAAGCGGCTCAGGCGCAAAGACCCAAATGGCGAGCTGCAACTCGACAAGCTCATCGAGCTTGTCAGTGTGACCTATGGCCAGTTGGAGGATGAACGTACACGAAAAGACCTCAGCCTGGAAACCATGTCCAAGGAAATGCTGGAGCTCCATCAGCGGGCCATGGATCGGCATGAGAGTTATGTTGCGACGCTGGTAGAAGAGGTAGTGGATGGAGTCATTACCATGGCCGAAAATGGAGAGATCGTAGGAGGAAATGCTGCTGCGGCCCGTATTTTTGGAGTAGATCCCTCTGAGATAGCCGGTCAGCAGCTCTCTGCCTGTATTCGGCTGCAGGATGGGGCACCATTCTCATTCAAGCGGGCAGAAGAGGAGGCC
Organism: uncultured Bacteroidia bacterium; assembly: GCA_964343195.1. Taxonomy (GTDB): domain Bacteria; phylum Bacteroidota; class Bacteroidia; order J057; family J057; genus CAYVAP01. The sequence continues at coordinate 2,196 of CAYFIR010000173.1, forward strand.
GGATCAGTACGGGAGCAGGAAGTGGTCGGAGTGCGGATTAACGGGGAAGTTTTTCCTGCCGAACTCTCATTTAGCAAGCTGTCACAGGGAGAAGAGACCCTGTACCTGGTAATCCTGAGGGACATCAGCCAACGCAAGGAGACAGAGCGAATGCTGATCGAGGCCAAGGATAATGCAGAAGCCCTGGCCCAGTCCAAGGCGGACTTCCTGTCGACCATGAGCCATGAAATTCGCACCCCTCTCAATGCCGTGATCGGGATGACGGGCCTGCTGGAAGAAACACAGCTGGATGATGAACAGCACGAGTATGTCAATACCATCAAAACCGGAGGAGAGACCCTGCTATCCATCATCAACGACATTCTGGACTTCTCCAAAATCGAGTCCAATAAGCTGGATCTGGAGTTTATTCCCATACCGGTCATTCAGCCAATAGAGGATGTGATGGAGCTGCTGGCTGGAAAAGCCCATATGAAGGGACTCAATCTGTTTTATGATGTAGACTCCACAGTTCCTCCCATATTTCATTCAGATATCACCCGACTGCGCCAGGTACTGGTCAATCTGGTGGGCAACGCCATCAAGTTTACCGATAAAGGGCAGGTCGTGGTCCGTGTTTCCGCAGAGGAGGTTTCTTCTAAACAACATCGGTTTACCTTCCGGGTGCAGGATACGGGCATTGGGATACCCAGGGAACGAATAGATCGCCTGTTCCAGTCTTTCTCCCAGGTGGATGCTTCTACTACACGCAAGTACGGTGGATCAGGCCTTGGGCTGGCGATCTGTAAGGGAATTGTCGAAGCTCTGGGTGGGGAAATCTGGGTAGAGAGTGAATTGGGGGAAGGCTCTTCTTTTAATTTTTCATTTCTCGCCAACTTTGAAAGCGAAGAGCAACAGAAAATTCATGAACTCAAGCAGGAGCTGGTCGGGAGATCTGTATTGTTTATTGATGACAATGAAGTAAATCTCAGGATTCTGGATAAGCAGCTTTCCAATTGGGGCATGAAAGTCTACACCGAATGTCATCCCGAAAGAGGGCTGGCCCTGCTGAAGGATGGGTTACAGGTGGACATGCTTGTGACGGACCACATGATGGCAGAAATGTCGGGTAATCAGGTGATACAGGAGGTACGCAAGTTCCGCAGCAAAGCAGAGTTGCCGATTATTTTGTATTCATCAGGAATAGGCCGCATACCTGATGGGTTGGAGACGGAGATCAATGGCTTTTTGTCAAAACCAGGTCGGCAGGAAAGCATCCTGAGAACCCTTGTACAGGTGAGCCAGCATGGGGAAACCAAACGTCGGGTCCAGAAAAACCAGACCGAATGGGCACAGTTCCCCAAACTGAAGGTACTCCTGGTGGAGGACAACTCCGTGAACCAGCGCGTAGCCCTCAAGATGCTGTCGCGAATGGGAATCAAGGCTGATATCGCAGGAAATGGAGAAGAAGCTGTCCTCATTTCCTCCAAAATCCAATATGACCTGATCCTTATGGACATGATGATGCCCGTAATGGACGGGATCACTGCCACAGGCATTATCCGGAAGTACGAGGAGAGCCATGGCTACAAAACAGTGATGGTCGCCCTGACCGCCAATGTCATGCGCAAGGACGTGGAACGCTGCCTGGAGGCAGGTATGGATGACTTTTTGGCCAAGCCTGTCCGGATGAAAAAGCTTGAAGAGGTATTCCTGCGATGGACTCGGGAGTTCGTTGTGGCCTGATGACTTTTTGCATTTCCTGGAACCAAAGGCAAATAAATGATGAAACCATGTTGCAGAATCATGCCGGAAATGGAGACGCCAACGTAAATGGTAACGGTGGGCCCAATGGAGGATAAGGATCTTTTCTAAAACATACCTGATCGCTGATGGCTTCCCCTTCTTTTGAGAGACCCTCAAAAGGAGGGGCTTCTCTTGGCAAAAAGGCAGAGTTGGCCATGATTTGCTAAATGATGCTTCCATTATATTATGAAAGCATCATAAAGTCTCTCGTCTGCCTGATATTAATCACTTGGTGCCCTTGCTTTTCACATCCTGATTTTGTTTTCCAAAGCTGAATTTAGGAGAACAAATTCAAGGACTATGAAGAGGTTATTGATACTTGGGGCCGGAACTGCAGGCAGCATGATGGCCAACCACCTACGACCCAAACTTTCAACTCATGAATGGGACATCACATTAGTTGATCCCGAACCCATACATTATTACCAGCCAGGATTTCTTTTCATTCCCTTTGGCATATATCAGCCAGACGATGTCAAGAAGCCCATTGAACGGCCTTTACCCAAAGGCGTAAAGCTGATCAATCAGGAGATAGAGCGGGTGCTTCCCGACGATAACCTCGTTGAGATGGGAGACGGATCTACCCTTGATTATGATATCCTGATCATCGCAACAGGTACCAAGCCCAATCCCGATGAGGTAGAGGGAATGAATGGGGACATGTGGTACAAAAATATTTTTGACTTCTATACTTACGAGGGTTCGGTAGCCCTTGGGGAGAAGCTCAAGGACTGGGAAGGTGGCAAACTGGTGGTTCACATCTGCGAGATGCCCATCAAGTGTCCGGTTGCTCCCCTGGAGTTTGCCTTCCTGGCCGATGCATTCTTTGAGAAGAAGGGGATGCGAGACAAAGTCGAGATTTCATATGTGACTCCTATGTCTGGTGCCTTCACCAAGCCACGTGCATCTGACGAGCTGGGCTATCTGCTCAAAGAGAAAGGCATCAAAATTGTCCCTGATTTCAATATTGAGCGGGTGGATGCGGCAGACAACAAGATTGTTGACTACGGGGGAGAAGAAGTTGAGTATGACCTGCTGGTAACCGTACCCACCAACATGGGAGCCCCCATGCTTGAGCGTTCTGGTATCGGCGACGAACTGAATTTCGTCCCTACCAACAAGGCGACGCTTCAAACCAGTGTGAAGGATAACATCTTTGCCATCGGAGATGCCACCAATGTCCCCGCATCAAAAGCCGGATCGGTAGCCCACTTTGAGGCAGATATCCTGACAGAAAATATCCTCCGCTATATCGAAGGCAAGCCACTCAAGGATGAGTTTGACGGCCACGCCAACTGCTTCATTGAGACTGGTCATAACAAGGCCTTGCTGATTGACTTCAACTATACCCACGAACCCGTAACAGGTACATTCCCCCTTCCAGGCATCGGACCACTGCGTCTGCTCAAGGAAAGCCGCTTTAACCACATCGGCAAGATGGCCTTCCGTTGGGTGTACTGGAACCTGCTGCTCAAGGCTCGTCCGATCCCATTCGTATCAGCCAAGATGACTGAAGCCGGAAAAGACTTTGATAAGGAGCCTTCGAGGCACGAAACCAAAGCAGTTTAGGGCCTTCAAAGCCAATTACGAATCCACCTGAGGCGGATCTCCGCTTCGCTACGATAACACAAATTACGAATTACAAATCACCTTATTACAATGGAAAAGATACTCGCAGGAACCCCCGTACAGGTAAACGATGAAGGATATCTGACTGATTTCTCCCAGTGGAATCCCGAAGTAGGCAAGGCAATTGCCGAAGAGGAAGGCATACAGATGACCGATGACCACTGGAAAGTGATTAACTTTTTGCAGGAACAACACGAGAATGAGGTTGCCCTGAGCATCCGCAAGATTGGCAAAAGCGGCGTGGTATCCATCAAGGAGTTTTATGCGCTGTTCCCCAAAGGTCCACTGAAAATCTCAAGCAAAATCTCTGGGATCCCCAAGCCAGCGAGTTGTATTTAATCCTTTGTTTCACCCACAAAAGACATGATGATGGAAAATAAGGAAAATGCTCCCGTAAAAAAGATGATGCTCATCCTGTCCAAAGCTACGCTGGACAACGTATATGCCTGTTTTGTACTGGCAAATGGAGCGCGTATGGAAGGCATCGAAGCTGAAATTTTCTTCACTTTCTTTGGTCTGGAAGCTGTGAATAAAAAGCGGATGAACAATCTGCACGTGGCAACGGTCGGTAATCCTGCCATGCACATTCCTACCATGGTAGGTGGTCTGCCCGGTATGGAGAGCTTTGCGACCAACATGATGAAGAAGGAAATGGAGAAACTGGATCTGCCCGAAGTGGAAGAGTTCCTGTACATCCTCAATGCATCCGGCGCCAAGCTATGGGCCTGTAAACTGGCCATGGAGATGTTCCACCTGGAGGAAAGCGACCTGTTTGAAGAGATGGATGGAGTCCTGACTGTAGGCGACTTTTACACCCGCGCTCAGGGAGAAGGAACACACCTGCTCTTTATATAGTGCTTTAGGAATTACGTAATAAGTCAATTCAAAACTGGGCAATTTGCTGATCAGTAGCACTTTGTGCTACAAACTAGTGGAAAGAATTCGAAATTCGTCATCAGTAATTCGTAATTGAAAGTGCTGCTGGTGAGTATTTTATACGAATTTCGAATGGGTAATTACTTAATTCCGAAAGCACTAGCAACTCCGAACTTATTCCACTAATAATTAGGAGATCAGAAATAACTATAAAAGAGAGGTATGGAGGAAATGAAGGCGCTGCCCTGAGCCTTGTGCTGAGCGAAGTCGAAGTATCAGCCGAAGGGTCTGAAGGTCTCAAGCAGCGTTTTTCCTTCATATCCCCATATACTTCAGACCTAAGCAGGTGGACAGATGTAAACCAGTAAAAGGTATAAAGGAATGTAGGACCTGTTTCCCTTCATATCCCCATACCCTTCATACCTTATTTCTATTTTCCACCTGCTTCGCAGATTTAACCAGAAGTTCCCAAGTCTCATATACCAGCTCCATACCTTTAATCGGGTGTGGGGCTTTTCATTTTCAAGGGAGGAAAAGGAGTATTGATCCCTGGTTCCCCATGTTTCATGAATATCTGTTACCTTGTTCTTTGACGATAAAATAGACCCTAAACTTCTACCTAATATGACTATCCCCCAGGCCATTGCCAAAAACCTGAGAGAAGTATTTGATGGCGGTAACTGGACCGCCGTTGACATCAAGGCCCAGATAGAAGGTGTCTCCTGGGAGGAGGCTAACCGCGAAGTCCACGGATTTAATACCATTGTGGGATTGATGTACCACATCATTTACTACATGCGGTCTGCCATCGGAGTGCTGAAAGGAGGTCCACTGGAAGGAAGTGATCGATTCAGTTTTGACCATCCCCCAATTGAGTCCCAGGGAGACTGGGAGGCGTTTATCGCGGAGATCTGGCGAGACATGGAGACCTGTGCTAATCTGATTGAGCAAATGCCTGAGGAGCAACTATGGACAGACCTGGAGACATACGGTAGCTATTACCGGAATTTACAAGGGCTGGTCGAGCATGCCCATTACCATCTGGGGCAGATTGTTCTGATCAGAAAAATTATTCGCAGGGCCTGAGCAACGTTTCAGTTCCTACCTTCGCAAGTGGAAGGCTGGGCCTTGATCACTTCAGTAACTTTTCCTTTCGTTCCTGGCCAAGCCTCAGGTTGGAGGCGACTTTGGCGTGGAGGAATTCTGCTGAAAAAGGCTTGGAGATATAATCGTCCAGTCCCTTTCCGGCCACTTCTGCTTCTGCTTCAGCCGACGCTGTGACGGCTACAATCGGAACCAGACTTTTGGGTGCATCAAGTTTTCGGATGAGTCTTGTCGCTTCATACCCATCCATTATGGGCATTTGCAGGTCCATCAGGATCAGGTCAAAACCCTCATCAAGTGCTTCCTCACAGGCATTGACTCCTTCGAGTCCATTTTGGGCATACGTGACTTCCAGGTTCCATTTTCTGAGATATCGACCGATTATTTTCTGATTAACCCGGTTATCTTCTACCACAAGGATATGTTCCCGGTTAAATGTTGCGGGGGCATTTGAGGTTTTTTGTTTGGGTGTCCTGGCCTCCGGTTTTTCTTCGGAGTTTTTAAACAGAAGCTCGAAGAAAAACCTGGAACCTTTGCCAGGTTCACTTTCTACCTTCAGCGTGCCCTCAAACAAGGCCACCAATCGTTGTGCGATGGTCAGGCCGAGACCGGTCCCCCCAAATTCCCGGGAATGAGTTGAACTGGCCTGGGTAAAGAACCCAAATATTTTTTCCAGATCGTCTGCCGATATGCCGATGCCGGTATCGATTATCTCGAATAGATATTTGCTGATGCCCGTTGAGGTATCGAGCTGTTTGACGTTTAGACTGACTCCTCCCTCATGGGTAAACTTCAGGGCATTGTTGAGGAGGTTGAGCAGAATTTGATTAAATCGAATTCTGTCCATAACTACCATCTGCTTCCTGTCTCCCTCAAAGTTTAGCTTCAGCTCAAGATTACGGGTTTTGGCTTCATCTTCCAGGGAGTGGACTACCTGTTCGCAGGCATCGTGGAGGTTGGTAGGCTGATTTTTAAGTACAACCCGGCCTGCTTCAATCTTGTTAAAATCAAGGATATCATTGATGAGGGCCAGGAGGTTTTCGGCAGAAAACTTCAAGGTATCCAGGTAATCCTGCTGATCCTCTCGTGGATTTTCTTCGATGAGCAGATTGGCAGCTCCGATCACCGCATTCATGGGGGTGCGGATCTCATGGCTCATGATGGACAGAAACTCAGCCTTGGCGCGAGTCGCCGCCTCAGCATTTTTCTTCGCCTTTATCAGCTCAATGGTATTTTGCTTCTGCTCGGTAATGTCTATGATAACTCCTACCAGCCCCTGTAGGTCATCTCCTTCTCCATAAATGGGAGCCTTAAAAAAGATGACATCCCTGACCTCCCCCTTTGCGTTCCGCACATGGGATTCATACTGGATGAACCGGGGGTTGGCCATCAGGTCAAGATCGTTTTCATGGTAGATTTTTGATAGCTCTGTTGGCGCAATGTCAAATGGAGTCTTGCCGACCAAATCTTTTTGCTTGATTCCGATGAAATTCTCAAAGGCATGGTTGCAGCCCAGATACCTTCCTACCGAATCCTTGAAGAAGACAGGGCTGGGAATAGCCTGGAGGATGCTACTGAGTAATTGCTGGCTCTCTCTTATTTTCTTTTGGGCTTCACGCTCCTGGGTTACATCCCGTACCAAGGCTACAACTTCCCCGTCTGCTGCGGGGACAATCCTGGCTTCGTAGTGCCTGACCATTCCCATGTGTTGCATGGTATATTCCCAGGATACGGAATGTTGGCTGGAAGTTGCCCGCCCAATCGCCGCTTGAAGTTCTTTCAGGAGTTGTGATTCCATCGGAGCATCCATTAGGTTGGAGCCAATGATTCGTTCCAGGTGGCGGTGATACTGGTCTCCGGCTGCAGGCTTAAAGTCCAGGCAGGTCCCATCGTCCTTCAGCCGAAAGATCATATCAGGATTGGCCTCCAGTAGGGCCTGCATTTTTCGATCTCGTGCTTCAAGTACTTCTCGGACTTTATAATGTTCTGTAACATCCATTGCGGTAAACACCACTCCGGAAATCCGACCTGTATCATCTTTAGTAGGATGGTATTGTATCTGCAGATAAATAGTTTGACCATTATACTCAACCTTCCGTTCTCCCATAGTGGGATTTCCTGCGAGTGTCTGCCGAAAATCTCTTTCCATTTCCTGGAGGTGCTCCTCGTTTGCAGCAAAATCGCGGAAATCCGATCCAATTTTTAAATCCATTCCCGTAATGCCGGAAAAGATGGAGCTGGACACCTTACTGGCCTTCAATATCCTGAAGTCCGTATCGAGCAGCAACTGCAACTGGAGAGAATTATCCAGTAGGGCCTGCTGTCTGGCTTTCGATTGTTGCAACTCCTGAGTTACCTCTGATAGGTGATTTACCTTGGCCTGTAGAGTCTCCTGATACCAGATGCGGACCCAGTTGACCAGCAGGCTAAATGCCGATGTAGCCAGGATAAGGATGAAGAAAATGGAAACGGGGATATGGGGTTCCCCGCTGGGATGATTAGGGGCGCCTGGAGATTCAAGCAATCCGACCAGAAGTAAGCCGACGGTAAATATTATCTGAAACGCAAATAGAGGACGTTTTTTTTCAAACGATAGCCCCATGAGGGCGAGGACCAGGAGGCAGGTCAGTACATTTCTGGGAAAGAGATGATTTTCGTGGGTGACTATGAGGAGCCACGGTAAAAAGAACATGAATGCCAGATGTACAAGAGGGTTGGGCCTCTCCGAAAACTGTCCTTTCCAAAAACTCAGGCCGAACAATATCCCCAGGAATATCCCCAGAATTAGGGGGGATTGGTAACCCAAAAAGAAGTCGGGGGAGTCAGGCCACCGAACTACTGCATATGCCAGGAACGCAATAGAAAGTATCCCTAAAAAAATCGGTACTCGACCAATTTTGGCGGGATTTAGTATGGTTGTGCAAGGACTCTTAATCT
>CAYFIR010000174.1:0-9925 GCA_964343195.1 uncultured Bacteroidia bacterium
TAGGCGGATGTGGTGAAATTGGTAGACACGCTAGATTTAGGATCTTGTGCCGCAAGGCGTGGGGGTTCGAGTCCCTCCATCCGCACTTCCATCCCTTTTATTGCCTCAGGCAATAAATCGTACGGTAAAATTTAAATGCTGCTTAACAGGCAGCATTATTTTTACCACCCAAATTGATAACATCTCAAAGATTCGGAAATTGAATACAACGTTAGAATCTACCGGAACACTTACCTCGACCCTCAAATTGGTAATCGAGCCTGCTGACTACGCAGGAAAAGTTAAAGATGAACTCAAGAAGCAGGCCAAGAAGGCAAACCTTCCTGGATTCCGCCCCGGCAAGGTACCCATCGGGGTGGTACGTCGCATGGTGGGCCGCTCAGTGGTTATCGAAACTGTAAACGAGGTGGTAAATACTGTTCTCCGCGATTATATCAAGGAAGAAAAACTGAATCTTGTTGGGGATCCCATGCCTACCGAACAGAAGGGAGAGGAAGACTTTGACCCCAATGCGGAGAAAACCATGGAGTTTGAGTTTGAACTGGGCCACGCCCCGGAGTTTGAACTCAACCTGGAAGTAGCTGATATGCCTGACCGCTATGAAGTTAGCGTTGACGAAGAATATTTTGAAGAGCAACTTTCTCATTACCGCGAGCGATTTGGAGGGGTGACCAATCCTGAAACACTGGAAAAAGGGGACATCTTTTATGGACGTCTTCATGAAGTGGATGAGGAAGGAAATGCAGTAGAGGAAGGCTTTGAGCAACTGGTTCCCTTCAACCCTATCCGCTTTGAGAACGATGAGTTCTTCGAGCAGTTCATCGGCGCCAAAATAGAAGACATCTTCGACATCAATCTGAAGGAGATCAACGACGACACCGCCAAACTGGCCGAGCTATTGTTTATCGAAGCCGATCAGTTGGAAGAGGTTTTGGACAAAAAGCTCAAGATCGAAATCAAGCGCATGAACCGCCTGGGAACTGCCGATTTCAACGAAGAGTTTTTCGCGAAAATGGCCGAAGAGTTCAAGTGGACCGATGTTGACATCGAAGGCATGGACGAAGAGTCCTTCAAGGCCAGGATGAAGGAGTCCCTGGAAGAGCCTCTGGCAGAAAACGCAAAGTGGTTCTACCGCAACCAGCTTCGCGATCAAATCATTGCTGGACATCCACTCGAGTTTCCTGATGAATTTCTCAAGCGCTGGCTGCTGAGAACCAATGAAAACCTGACTCAGGCCAATATTGACCAGGAGTACCCTGATTACATCCGTTCTCTAACCTGGTCGTTGATCGTCGATAAGATGGTTGAGGCCAATCCGGAGATGGAGATTAAGGAGGAAGACATCAACGAAGAACTGCTGCGTAGCCTACGCTCACAATTCCTGCGCATGGGCATGCCCATGCCTCCAGAGCGGGAGCAGGAATTCCTGCAAATGGCGGCTCAAAACCAGGAAATGGTGAACAACGCAGTACAAAGTGTCGTCGCAACCAAGGTGTTTGACCTGCTGGATGAGAAGATCATCCCCAATCAAAAATCTATCAGCTCAAGCGAATTCCAGAAAATGCTGGAAGAAGAAGAGGCCAAACGCGCTGCTGAACAGGCAGCAAAAAGCCAGTCCACTGACGTCCTGGAAGGTGATGTAGAAATGGAAGAAGTGACTGCTGAAGATTCAGAATAATCTCATCATATATAAAAAAGGCCTGGGCATTTGCTCAGGCTTTTTTTGTTTTATGGGAGTCCCTCCGGATGAATATGGTCCTTACGTAACCTTCTTCCCGGACTCCTTCAGTTCCGCAGCTTTTCGGTCCAGTTCTTCAGGAGGTGGGAGTTTTCCCACTTTTTCTTTGCCCTCTACCTGACTATCATGGTAGGCAGCGATGTCTATGGCAGCATTCAGCTCAAAGCCAATCAGGAGCATGATAGAGATATAGTAGAACCATACCATCAGGACGATGATCGCTCCCAAAGAGCCGTAGAGGCGGTCAAAGTTGGCAAAATTGGCGAAGTAGTACCGCAGGCCAATCATAGCGACCAGCATCAGGGCCCCGGCTGCGATGGAACCCGGTGAGAAAAACTTCCACCGCTCCTTGGTCGCTGGAGCCAGAGAATACAACATGGATATCGCCATAAAGATGGTGGTCGCTGTAACAAAGAGGCTTGAGATCTGGACGAATATTTCCCTCCAGGCCCAGGTAAACCAGCCTGAGACCAGCAGCCAGTCCAACAGCCGAACCATCCACATCTGTAGAAGAACGGCAAGGACGATAATGCCTGCCAATGAGATAAAAATCAGCGTGGCTGTTCCATATAGTTGAAAGATGTTCCGCCGCTTGAAGACCTCTTCCTGCTTGGTAAATGCTTTCATCATGGCGATCACCCCACGGGTTGCTCCCCACAAAGCCAGCAAAACAGAAACGATAATCAAGAGGCCATTTCCTCCCCGATCAAAATACCCTCCAACCAATCCTCTCACCATGTCAATCAATTCTGGCTCAGACATCCCCGACGTAGTGGACATGGGCATAAACTGCATGACAAAATGCAGGGCCCTACTTTCAAGTCCAGGTATGGGGATACTCGGCAGCACCAGGAAAGCCAGGAGAAGCGCGGGTATCAGGCTAAAGAAAAACTGATAGGACATCGCCGAAGCCAGCAAGGTGAATTTACTGTCACCCAGTGCACGAAAAAAGAAACGCATCACGTCATACAGCCCCATCCCCTGAAAACCAGGGAGCTTGATTTTTCGCATCCAGATCAGGACCTGGAAAATGCTGCGTTTGATCTGATGTCGTATCTCTTTTAGCATGGGTACATGGATGTCCATCCAGGACTATGAAGCGAAAGAACAAGGTTTTACCGGATTTAGCAACCCCAGTATGGGAATTTTGCCCTGGAAGCGGACCCAAAGGCCTATGTCAGGCATTATGTGGATAATGCTGTAACGCAAGCCCCTGATTCTGCCTTTCCAATCTCTCCTTTCGTTCTAAGGTCTTCGATGGTACTTCCAGTCGATGCGCCGGGCGGGTGGTGCCTTGAGCGGAATCTGCAACCCGTTTGTCTCTTCGAGCCAGTCAAACAAAGCCTGCTTAAGCTCCAGGGCAATCTCGGTGTGGGCTTCACTCCGAATGAGGTTATTGACCTCATCGGGGTCTTCCTGAAGGTCGTAGAGCTCGTTGGCGTCCCAGACTCCGTAGTTGAAAATGTATTTATAACGATCCGTGCGTACGGCAAACATGGTCGGGGTCTGGGGAAAAGATGGCTCCCAGAAGTATTCGTAGAAAATCCGCTCTCGCCAGTCCTCCTGATCTCCTGCAAAGAGAGGAGCCATAGAGCGCCCATCCATTTGGTCAGGCGTGTAAACCCCAGCCATTTCCAACACCGTAGGGGCAATGTCAATATTCTGAACCACTGCCTCGATGGTGCTACCTGGTTCTATCAGTTCAGGACAATGTGCCAGCATGGGTACCCGCATGGAGGGCTCATACGCATCCCGCTTGTCAATCAGTCCCTTCTCACCAAACTGAAAGCCATTGTCTCCCATGTAAATGATCAAGGTTGACTCCGCAAGTCCTTCTGCTTCCAACCAGTCCATCAACCGACCGATCTCCCGATCCATGCTGTAAAGGGTCTCGCAGTAGGTATAAATCACGGTATCCATGCTTTGCAGGCCATGATAGGCGTAGTCCACTCCATGCCAGGAATAGCGTTGTTCCTTGACCCACTCGGGAATGTCCTCCAGGTTGACGTTCTCCCCTACCCTTCTGGGATCCAGGTCCTCCTGCGTATAGGAGGCAGAAGCCGGATAATAGATGGGCTTGCCGTGGTAGCGATTGGCGACGTCTGGAGCCGGTTCAAACTGAGCGTGAACGGCCTTGTAGGACAGGTACATAAAGAACGGCTGTGCCTGTTCCCGCTCTCTCAACCAGTCGATGGCGTAATCAGTTACTACCGTGGGGGTATATTCATCTTCATCGCGTTGTACTTCTTTTCCATCAACATTCAACGTGGCACCATAATACCTTCCCTGGCCACGATAGCTTACCCAGCGGTCAAATCCAGGGCGGGGATGGTCGGCTGCATCGCCCATGTGCCACTTTCCAAAGAAGCTCGTCTGGTAGCCTACCTCCGTCAGGTACTCAGGGAAATAGATCAGTCCCTCGGGCTCGAGAGAGTGGTTATCTACCACCTCATGGTGATGGGAAAACTGTCCGGTCAGGATAGAGGCCCGGCTGGGGGAGCAAAGGGAAGTGGTGACAAACGCGTTGGCCAGGTGGGCGCCTCCGGCGGCTATCCGATCGAGGTTGGGGGTCTCGAGCCAGGGAACCTGCTCTGGCTCCATGAAGCTCATGAAATCATAGCGGTGATCGTCGCTGAGGATAAAAATGACATTGCGGGGCTCCGTCTCGGTATTGACCTCCAGTTCCAGTCGCTGGCTAAGGCCGATCAGGGGGAGGGAAATGATTCCCCAGAGTACAATTGATTTTATTGACATAAATGAGGGCGGTTAATTCGGGAGGATGAATTTATCAAAAATTATAGAACCAGATCAACCGAATAAAGGCATGAAAAAAGGAGCACCTCCGTAGAGACGCTCCCATTTATCATTGAATCTTGGGCCGGAGGCTATTCCTGTGTGCCACCGTCGCCTTCATTTACCTCCTCAAAGATGATCCCCTCAGTTGACGTGGGTTCTTCTCCATAAATGTACAGGTCAATGGATTCACCACGGCTGATAGAGTCACTCAGTCCGGGGCGGGGGTTCTGCTTGTACACCTTCCCGTACATGTCACCAGGACCATTGGAATTGTAAAGCACAATGCCGACCCCAAGACCTGTCTCGGTCAATACCGACAACGCATCTTCATATGAGTAGCCTTCGAGATCCGGAATCTGTACCCGTCCTACACTTCGTCCGGAACCGATGATGATGTCCACTGGGGCATTGGGCGGAAGTTTATCTCCGGGTTGCACCTGCTTCCCCTGATAGCGTGCACCCAGGACAACATTGGCAAAATCCGGCTTTGTGATAATCTGCCCCAGGGTCAGGCCACTGTTGGCGAGACGACTGGCCGCTTCAGCTTCGGAAAGGTCTATCAGATTGGGAAGCTCTTTGGGGGTAGGCTTCAACTGCTGAACCGTAATCGCAATCAGGCGATGCGGCTTCACACGGGTAAAGGGAGCGGGATACTGCTTCATGACCCAATACTCCTCCTTGTCCATATGAGTCTCGGGTGGCTCAATTGAGTCTGAAATTTCAGGTTCAAAGCCCGCATCCTCCAGTATTACCATGGCCTCCTCTGCACTCATGTTGCCTACATTGGGAACCATGATGCCGTCACCGTGGCGGGTGTACATGGGAAGGATCAAAAAGAAAATCCCCAAATACAGCAAAACACCGCCTCCGATCAGACCCAGAACGGTCAGCAGGAATTCACGGCTGATGAAATAGCGTAACATATTGTTGAGTAAATCTTAAAGTCAGTTTTAGGAGCAAAAACGGGGAGAATAGGCCATTTGCAAAAATTCTTCCGAAAAAATTCTACATCCTTTCCGGCATCTCGATGCCCAGGAGCCTCAGGCTTTCTTTCATCACCTTTCCTGCCATTTGAGAAAGGGTCAGACGGAAAGCACTGGTACCGGGCTTGTCCTGCTGCAGGATTTTCTCTCCCGCATAGAACTTGTTGAAATCCCTCGCAGCCTCGTACGCATAGTTAGCCAGCAGGCTGGGATTGTACGTATTGGCAGCTTCTTCCAATACCTCCCGGTACCGAAATATACGCAAAAGCAGGCTACGTTCAGCAGGAGCCAGCGAATCTTCCAGTCTGGTCTCTGCGGTAAGCTCTGCCACTTCCTCCCGCTTCCTCAGCAGAGAAGCTGTACGGGTATAGCTATACTGTACAAAGGTTCCCGTCTGCCCATGGATATCGATGGATTCCTTTGGGTCAAACAACATCCTTTTCTTGGGATCAACTTTGGCAAGGAAGAATTTGAGCGCTCCCAGGCCAATGGTGCGGTGCAAAGTCGATAATTCGTCCGCGTTCAGGCCTTCGGTTTTTCCGAGATTTTCGGTTTCCTCCGCAGCCTTTTGAATCATTTCATCCATGAGGTCATCGGCCTCCACGGTGGTTCCTTCACGGGACTTCATCTTCCCACTGGGCAAGTCCACCATGCCATAACTCAGGTGAAACAGCCCTTCGGCGTAGGATTTCTCCAGCTTCTTCAGCACCGTAAACAGCACTTTGAAATGGTAGTCCTGCTCATTTCCCACCACGTAAATCGACTTGTCCATGGAGAACTCGTCGTATTTGTCCTTGGCGATGGCCAGATCCTGGGTGATGTAGAGCGAAGTTCCATTGGCACGGAGGAGAACCTTCTCATCCAGCCCGTCCTCGGTCAGGTCCACCTTGATGGCTCCATCTTCTGCCTGGTAAAAAAGGCCCTTGTCCAGCCCTTCCTGCACCACTTCCTTGCCGCGCTGATAGACTTCTGATTCGTAGTAAAACCGATCGAACTTCACGCCCAAGCGGCTGAAGGTATCATCGTATGCGGCATAGACCCAGCTGTTCATCCGCTTCCAGAGGGCTACGGTGGCGGGGTCTCCGTTTTCCCACTTGATGGTCAGGTCATTGATCGCCTGGGTGGTGGCTGCTTCCTTTTCGGCGGCTTTCTTGTCCAGCCCCTTTTCTTCCATCAGGCGAGCGACTTCCTCCTTGTGCATATTGGCAAAGGAGACATAGTAATCCCCCACCAGCTTGTCCCCTTTGACGCCAGCAGATTCGGGAGAATTCTGATTGGGCGACTGCAGGTAGGCATACATAGACTTGGAGATGTTGGTCCCCCGGTCGTTGAAGAGACAGGTAGGGGATACCTCGTAGCCATTGGCCTTGAGCACCTGGGTAATGGAATACCCCAGAATGATGTTACGCAAATGCCCCAGGTGCAGGGGTTTGTTGGTATTGGGGGAGCAATACTCCACCACGACCTTTTGTCCAAGGCCCTGCTGACTTTGAAGAAAGCCATCGTTTTGAGCCACGGTGGAGAGCCACTTTAGCCAGAATGCATCCGAAAGCTTGAGGTTCAAAAACCCTTTGATAACATTAAAACTTTCTACCATATCCAACCGCGACTGAAGCTCCTCCCCTAGCTTTTCGGCGATCTGAGGGGGGCTACCGATGCGCAGCCGCGTCAGGGGAAAGGTTACGAGGGTAAAGTCCCCTTCGAATTCCTTCTTGGTTTCCTGGATGGTGAGAGAATCGGGGGCTACCGATTGATCAAAAGTATCCTGAATGACGGCCGCTGCCGCCTTTTGAATTTCTACTACTGGGTCGAGCATCTAGAGTTTTGGTTTACAGGCCCGCAAAATCGCAGCTAAATTGAGAAAATTGGCCGAGAGTTGGAAAGGGATTAGCAGATATGTGCCTGTTCAAAGGGATGTAGGTATATTGGAGACAAGGAAATCGAGGATAGTTACCGTAGCGAAACCTTCATTCCTCCTTTTCCTCCATACTACATCCCGGTCGAACAATAACCATGGCCAGCTATCGTCTGAGGGGAAGAAACCAGTTTTTTCTTAACTTGCGTGGCACTTTATCCGCTAACAGGTCAGGAAAGTTGCCAGGGGCAAGTCTGCTATGCATACTACTCTGATCTATTGGCAAAGGTTTCCCACAACTCTAAGCAATAGCATAACATGTTCAATTTACCAGATATGATGGGCAAGTTTCAGGAGATGCAAAATCGCCTGAAGGAAATTCGCGAAGGACTGGATGACATCATGGTCGAGTCTGAGGCAGGAGGAGGAATGGTGCGTGTAACCGCTAACGCCAATCGACGCATCATCAAAATCGATATTGATCCTGACATCATTGACAAGAATGATCCAGAAATCATGCAGGATCTGATCACCGCCGCAGTTAACAAGGCCCTCGAAAAAGCCGACGAGCGTGGACGTCAGGAGCTAGAAGGTGCCACCAAAGGCATGCTGCCCAACATCCCAGGGCTGGACCTGAGCAAATTCACCCAATAAACAGTGGTCAGTTATCAAAGTGAGCAGTGATCACTTTGATCACCCCGACCACCAAGATCACCTACCTTACCAAACCATGGCCACTGACCCCAGGGTTACCATCTCCATTCTGAACTGGAACGGGCGCAATTTTCTGGAGCAGTTCCTGCCCTCAGTGGTAGCGACCACCTATTCCAACTACCGCATACAGGTGGTGGACAACGATTCCAGCGATGACAGCCTGGAGTTTTTGCAACAGCACTATCCCCAGGTAGAGATCCTCGAACTGGATGATAATTACGGCTTTGCCGAAGGATATAACCGCGCCATCTCATCGTGGAGGGATCCCTACGTCGTACTGCTCAATAGCGACGTGGAAGTCTCTCCAGACTGGCTGCAGCCGCTTGTAGCGTGGATGGAGGCCCATCCCAAAGCCGCCGCCGTGCAGCCCAAGATCAAGGCTTTTCACCAAAAAGACCACTTCGAATACGCGGGTGCAGCGGGTGGATTCATCGACCGCTATGCCTACCCGTTTTGCCGTGGGCGAATCTTTGACACCCTGGAGGCGGATGAAAATCAGTACCAACAATCCCTTCCCGTATTTTGGGCTACGGGCGCCTGCATGATGCTGCGCAGGTCCGTAGTAGCAGAGACAGGGCTTTTCGAAAGCTACTTTTTTGCGCACATGGAGGAAATCGACTTCTGCTGGCGGGTACAGAACCTCGGTCATGAAATTGGAGTGGAACCCCAATCAGAAGTATATCACGTAGGGGGTGGCACCCTGCCCCAGGGCAATCCCCGCAAGACCTTTCTCAATGTCCGCAACAGCCTCATCATGCTGCATACCAATGTTCCCGCTGGGCAGGTATTTCGTCGGGTGATGAGCAGGCTCATCCTCGATGGCGTGTGGGCAGCCAGGCAGATCATCGGAGGGGATTTCAAGACCGCAGGAGCCATCAGCCGGGCGCATTGGGCCTATTTTGGGACGCTGAAGCGCTGGAATCGCCGGCGCAGACATATTTACCGGGCTGGACTTCCGATTGGCTGGCCACAAAACGGCATGCTTCCCGGCAGCATCGTCTGGGCGTACTTTGCCCAAGGGAAAAAGCGCTGGAGCCAGCTTTTCGGGGAGAAATAGACGATTGTATTGTTCCAGAAGCTCCCGTTCAAACAATCCCACCACACATAGCTTTATCCATATACAAAGCCTGCGCTGAGCTTCCTCAGCTGCATGGGCATACACAATTGTATTAAACTGAAAAGCATATGTCGTCTATTAAAGCCAATTTGATTGATTTCGGAATCCTCGAACCCCAAAAAGAAGCCCTGGAAAAGGTTTCAGACTCCGCCGCCACCACAGGATACACCCTCACTGCTGACCAAATGCAGGTCAAGGCTCATACTGATTCCATTCCTGCCAGACCCGGGATAGCCTTTGGGATCAAGTATGAAATTGAGGGAGACCAAGCCGATGGAGAAGTCGCCTATCAACGCCGGATCATTCACCCCGCCATCCAAAATCCAGCCGGAGAAATCCGCACCGAGCGGGTCGATATTCGCGGCGAAAAGCCAGGCAGCACCACTTTTGACTTCTTCCGGTTTGACAAAGAATACGAAATGCAGCTCGGCAATTGGACCTTCCAGCTGCTGGATGGACCTGATGTCCTGCTGGAGAAAACATTTCATGTAGAATAAGCGCAAACTGAGCCTGTCTCTACGGTCACAAACACCCCAAAGCACCCAATTGGCGCTTTGGGGTGTTTCTTTGGAGAAAAACCCGCCGCCGGTTCCGCCAGGTCTCCGTACCCGGTGGGCTCTAGTCTTTCGGACTCCGCGCTGGCAAGTGGGGTGTTTAGATCCCCCCACTTTTCGCCATAGGCGAAAACCACCCCCCTTCTCTGCTGCGCGCCGAAGGGGGGA
>CAYFIR010000175.1:0-9851 GCA_964343195.1 uncultured Bacteroidia bacterium
GTTCGTAGTTGGGTACTGACTTGACTCCCATCGGGTTACAACAATTTCTCCATATTCCCCCTATAAACCCTATACACCTTATTCCCCCCTTATTCCTTATACCGCATACCGCCTTCCCCATTCAGAAATAATTGAAGCTCCGAACCATCTTGAAGAAGAGGGGTCGGTTGATCGGGAAATCGGTCTTGACGGTGGTAGTGAGGGCCATGCCGATGATATAATCGTCGTCGTAGTCGATGTAGGCATAGGAAACCCATTTGGGGAGTCGGGTACCATCTCCTTTTCCGATGTAATATTCCTTACATAAGGCAGACTTGCCCGAAAGAGTTTGAATGGAGGTCGCCTTGGTGATCACCTCTGTTGTAGGATCCTTGGTGAAGGTTTCATCCAGCCACATGAAAATCGAGTCAACCGACCCACAGTATGGCAGTGCCTTGTTCAGGTACTGAACCATGATGTGGGGGCTGGACATGCTCACGTCCCGGCCTTGCCGGACATAAGTGACGAAGTTGCCATTGTTTTCATTGTACACCTCTGGGTTCACCCAGGGGGTCTGCATGTTGGACATAGGGACGAGCAGTGCATCGTAGCACAGCTGAAACCGCATCGTATAAGCCTCCAGCAGGGTCGTGCGCCCTACCCCCTGATAGACATAGGGAAACATCCCGTTGCCATCCAGACGCTGATTATCCAGTTGGGTAATCACCGCTGACTGATCCTGATCGCACTCTGGCTCTATCGGAGGGATACCAGCTGATAGAGGGATAGGGTCAGCAGCCGAAAAGGTAGCCTCTTTATTCGGCTCAGAAGTCCTTTCATTGGCACCATTCTGAGAGGAAGTACTGCTACCGCAACCAAATAACAACAGCAGTCCTGTAACCAAAAGTATTTGCAAACTAGCGCGCATATCAACGGGTAATTGTTGGGTTATCGGGAATCTACAAGGTACCACAGAAACAGGGATGAGGACAAACTTCGCCTAACCCTTACATCACAGCGATCAGTCAGGAGCTCACTTCACAGGAAATGAGCATCAGATTTTCACCTTTTCCGGCTCCTTCTCCCTCTTTGGTTCAAATATCCGGTATCTCGACAGTCCCCACTTCTGAAGACGGTACTGAAGGGAGACGCCGAGGACTCCCAGCCCATACTTCACGCTGCGGCGGAAGTTAATGGAGGAGGCCTCCTCAAAATATTTGGTTGGGCAGGTGATCTCTGCGATCTCATATCCGGCAAAAAAGATCTGGCCCAGCATCTGATTGTCAAAGACAAAGTCGTCAGAGTTGGCATGGTAGTCTACCGCATTCAGCACTTCTCCCGAAAAAGCCCGAAAACCCGTATGATACTCCGATAGCTTTTGGCTCATGAGGATGTTCTGGAAGAGGGTCAAAAAGCGGTTGGCGACATACTTGTACTTCGGCATACCTCCTCTCAGAGCTCCTTTTCCCAAAATCCTTGATCCGAGGACTACAGGATAGACATCATTGGCAATCAGGTAGCACATGGAGTGGATCAGCTGTGGAGTGTACTGATAATCAGGGTGCAACATGACCACGATATCCGAACCGAGCTGTTGAGCTTTGTCGTAACAGGTCTTCTGATTCCCTCCGTAGCCCTTGTTCCGGGTGTGGGGGACAATGTGCTCAATGCCCAGTTCATGGGCGACACGCAGGGTATCATCCTTGCTCTGATCGTCGACCAGGACAACATTATCCACGATGTCATGGGGAATTTCTGCGTAGGTTTCTGCCAGCGTCTTTTCCGCGTTGTAGGCAGGCATTACCACTGTTACAGTCTTATTTCGAATCATGTGAGAAGGCTTGTGGGGACAGTTCGTAATTCGTGATTGGTAATTCGTAATTGATGGAGCTAATGGCGGGAGAGGGTGAGTTCTGTTCGAATATGGGTATCAGTCTAATCTCGTGCAGGGCATTCGTAATTCGCGATCAGGAAATCCCAATCCTCCAATTCAGTTCTCATTATCTCCATCTCTACTCGTCTGCTTAACGGACTTTTTCACATAAAACAGGAATCCGTTCTTTCGATAGAGCAGGGTCAATTCAGGGAAATCCTGTTGAATTCGTTGTTCACGCTGGATTTTGGCCGCCACATAAACCGGGCGATCAGTTACCTCTCTGATCAGTCCTATCGCATAACGTGGCACCTCCTTCACAGGTGGCGAAATACGCCCATAAAAATACGGCGCATAACTTTTATAATACAGCGTAGTCAGATAAGCTTCTTCGTCCGCTTTGTCTTCAAAAAACTCGATGGCGGCTGCCTGGCTAATCTCCTCGACTCTTGGCACGACCAATGCCAAGGCTCCGGCAGTAAATAACAGGGTGCCAAACGATAGCACCACCAGCTTTTGGACCATTCGTCCCTTAGCTCCAATCATCAGAAAACCCACCCCTACCAGCATGGGAATCGCCGGGAGCCATTCCACTCTGCGCCAGTTCACCGCTGCCTCCAGGTTTCCTCGAGCAAAAGGATCTTTGATCCACTCGGCATCCCGCAGATAAGCCTGTAACTCAGGCCCCCATGCCAGCACCATGACTACCAGCCCAAAGAGCAATCCCAGGCCAATCAGCATCCCTTTTTGCCAGCCTGCCACTCTGGTTTTATCAAAGGAAAGCTGCTCCAGAAACAAGGCTCCCAGAAACGTCAGGGGAAAATAGGCCATGGAGGAATAATGGATAATCTTGGTCTGAACGATGGAAAACAGAACCAGGATCACCCAAAAGGTGATTTTCATCAGCCGTATCCATTCCCCTTTGCCTCCAGACTCAACCGTGCGGGAGAACAGAGGCTTGAGGGCCAGTGGAGAGGCAGGAAATACTCCCAGCAACAGTATCACAGCATGATACCCAAAGAAGCCGCGATGACCAGCATCTTCTGTCTGCAATAAGCGGATCTGGTAGGTGATGAAGTCCTGTACCACTTCGCCCCGTCCATCCAGTATCTGCCAGAGAAACCAGGCTCCACCAATCAGGACAAAACCCGCCAGAAATACTGCAACAGGCCCCAGGCGGACTTTTCTCCAATATGACCTTCGGAGGATCAGAAAAATGACAGCGACCAGTCCAAAAACCAGGGGACCAACAGGCCCTTTCGTCAGCATGCTGGCTCCTACACTTGCGGCTGAAGCCAGTATCCAGTAAAGCCCTGATTTCCCATCACGCTGCAGGTAGCGGTAGGCGAAGTAAATCCCCAGAAAGATGAAATAATTGAACCAGGGGTCGATGATCCCTGACCTGAAGTAGAGGTGTGGCAGGATGGAGCATCCGTGTAGCATCGCCCAGAACAGCCCAAGCTTTTCCGAGCCCTCACGACGCCCGATGAAGTACAACGTGATCAGTGTAAGGATACCTACAATGGCATTAGGGAACCGCGCGGCATATTCCCCTACTCCCAATACCTGCATCGACAGCGCCTGAAACCAGATGAAAAGCGGGGGCTTTTCCCAAAATGGTTGGTAGTTGATCTGCACGATGCTCCATTCACCGGAAGCGAGCATCTCTCGGGCAGATTCTGCAAAATTGATTTCGTCCCAATCAAAAAGAGGCACCTGTCCAAGGCCTGGCAAAAATAAAAGCGCGGCCAGCATAGCGATCAGCCAGGGAACGGTACGTTGGGAGATTTTCATAGAAAAAAGCAAGCGGACCGTCAGCCCTCATTCCGAGATAGGCTAACGGTCCGCAAATATAATCATTGAACATTGATCGGTGGTCATTGATCCATAGGGAACTCTTCTGGTCTTCACTGAACCATGCTCAATGTTCCCTGGTCAATGAGTACTGACCTTATCCAATTCCCTGATGCACGTGCATGTGCTCCAGTTCCTTGCAGTCATCCTGACCGAGGCGTTTGAGCAGTCGCAGGTGAGAGCCGACGGCTGAGACCAGGGTAGGTTTGTCGAAATATGGCACGTCGTATTCTGCGGCCGTTTCCTTGACGATGCGGCTAATGGCGCGGTAGTGGACGTGGCAGATGCGGGGGAAGAGGTGGTGCTCCACCTGATAGTTCAGTCCGCCGACGAACCAGCTCAGGATGCGGTTTTTGTGGGCGAAGTTGGCGGTAGTTTCCATCTGGTGGATGGCCCACTGGTTTTCGATGGTACCTTCTTCAGTAGGCACGTGCATGGCAGTCTCCTCGATCACGTGGGCCACCTGAAAAATAACCGCCAGGGTAAACCCGGTCACCCAGTGCATGGCAACAAACCCGATGATAAACTGCCACCAGGTGATGTCAACGAAGATCAGGGGCAGCACTACCATATAGCCAAAGTAGAACAGCTTGGTGGCGGCGAGGACTGCCAACTCCCGCTTGTAATCTTTCTTCTTGACCAGTCCCTGCTTGTAGTAATCCTTGAGTTGGTCAAAATCCTTGGTCAGGATCCAATCCAGGGTTTGAAATCCATAAATCAGCAGCGCGTAGATATGCTGAAAGCGGTGCCAGGAGTTGCGGGGTGAGGCAGGGTGTAGGCGTATAATGGGACGATCCCGGATATCCTCGTCGTAGCCGTGGATGTTGGTGTTCTGGTGGTGAAGCACATTGTGCTGCATCTTCCAGTTGAAGGCAGAAGCGCCTACCAGGTTCATGGACAGCCCCAGCCAGTGGTTCACCGTGGGATTGGGAGAATAGGCACCGTGGTTGGCATCGTGCATGATCGACAGCCCGATACCCGCTACGCCAAGGCCCATCAGCAGGGCACAAATGAGCATCGCCCATGGAGACAGGGTGTTGCTCATGATCATAGCATAAGGAACAAACAACAGGGCAAACATGAAGATGGTCTTGATCACCATTCTCCAGTCACCATATTTGGTCTTATGATTGGTTTCAAAATACTCGTTGACCCGCTTGCGGAGCACATAGAAGAACTCGGCCTTATCGGGGTCCTGGTTGATAAACTTTAAATTCGCTTTCATACAAAAAATGCAGGTGAAAAAATGGGAGACAATAAATCTGGAATGTGGGTGGTGAAAGCCTGTATTTTACGTTACCATGCAACGGGAGAAATTTTCAGGTTCCGGCTGCAACTTGGCTTATGGCTCTGGGGATTGTGAGGGAAGGCGTTGTTATGAATTCTGGAGTTGGAAAGTTCCCTTAGTTTTTTACTCCACTACCCTGGGAGAGTATTTTAGGATCAGGGACAAATATATAAAAACGAGCATATAACCCATTAAGTTTTACAGCTTAATTCCCTGAATGAATTCGCCTCAGATTCTCAGGCCGCCAAGAAAAGTGGAAAGAACTTGTAAAACAAGCACAAAAATCATTTGACCTAGCAAAAAAGAAAATATGCGGACACTCTACTTTTGGCTGTTTCTCACCATTTCTCAAAGCCTGCTGCTTGCCCAGGTGAAGCCCGATGCTCCCCGCTGGGGTCATGTCTCCAGCGAATATGCAGCACTCACCAGCTGCCCTTTTGATACCAGCGCAGCCGCTGTGGTACTTTCCGATGTAGGTTCCTGGCAAAATTACAGCCTGGAGAATGGCACCCTTGCTTTTTCCCGGCATGTCAGAATCAAAATTCTCAAGCCCGATGCCCTGGATATTGGGGAGGTAGTCCTGAGGTTTCGTGGCCAAACCGGAGAAGAACAAATTCGCAACCTGGAAGCACAAACTCTCAACTACCGTGAGCGGTGGCCCCATTGGGAGCGCATCCCACTGGCACTGGAGCACCTTCCCGGCAAAAAGGTAGATGAAGTTTACTCAGAAAAGCGGTTCACCTTTCGCGACGTTAAGGTTGGCTCCATCATCGAATACCGATACTCCCTCATAACTCCGGACTTTGAGACCTTGCGCCCGTGGCATTTCCAGCGGGAGATTCCTACCCTGTACAGCGACATCCGGTTATCAGGCTTTGAGTCGGGAGAATATCTGGTTGCCTCCACAGGAAGCCATACCGCAGAGTACCTCCGTGGCACCAAGCGCTATATCCGCAAAAACATCCCAGCCCTGGCTCCTGCTCCTTACGGCCCCGGTGCCGGGACAGAGCGAATAGGGCTACACTTTCAGTTTACCTACCAGCCCTCTATCCAGCAGATGCTGGGGTACGTTTACTACTATGGAGTCAAGAATGATGTCACTGACTCTCTGCAATGGCATTTCTTCAATGAAAACCTGGAGTACCTGAGCCGATTTAGCGAGACCGAACAAAACTATACTGCCCTACAGTCACTCGTCCGATCCCTTATCGAAGAAGACAGCAGCCATCAGGGAAGAATCGATGCCATATTTTATCACCTGAATCGCTATATGCGCTGGGATGGACAGTATTCCCGGCAGGTATGGCGAAGTCCCAGTGCCATCTACCGCAGTCAGCGTGGCAGTAGCGCAGAACTCAACCTGCTGCTCCTTGAAATGCTCACGCTGGCAGGCATTCCTGCCCGCAAATGCTTCATCGCTACCCAGGATCACAGTCCATATTTCGTGCAGAAGCCCATCCTCACCCAGTTTAATCACGTGCTGGTGCTCGTGCCTTCCACCGAGAACCACCAGGCCCTTGTGCTGGACCTTACCCAGCCATTTGCCAGACCCGGCTTCCCGCCGTCTGACTGCCTCCCCAGTGTCGGGTATATCCCCTGGGGTGCCGACTCTGGCTGGACTGCAGTTCCCCCTCCTGCCATGACCAGTACCCAGATCAGTTATGTATGGAAGGCCCATGGGGATACCGCACATCTGGAGATCCAGGGGGTTCCCGAAGGATATGTGGCCCAAAACCTGAGAAAACAATGGGCTCTGAGTGCCACAACCGGGGATTTTTGGCAGCAGCTGGCAGATTCCCTGCCGGGTCTATGGAGCCATCAGAGCGGGGAGTTCCAGCCGGGAATTCGTCCAGGAGAACTGACCCTGCTCCAGGGAAGTTTCATCCAGGAGTTGGCTCAACCCAGACGCATTGCGCTAAAACCGCTAGAGTGGCTGACCCAGGCTCCCCCGTTCATCGATTCGAACAGTGACCGTAGTGCTACCTATTTCCGGTATCCACGAGAATTTACCTATCGCTTTGAAATACAGATTCCGGAGGGATACCGCGTCACGGAAACCATTCCCACACGGCTACATCAAACTTCAGAGAAAGAGCTGGTTTGCGAACTGCGATCAGAACAGAGGGACGGGAAGCTTATCCTGACCGCCAATTGGGCCATCAACCAACCTACTTTACCCGGCACCCATCAACACGAAGTAATCGCATTTAGTCAGGCCGCATGGCTCACCTGGAAAAATGCCAGCGTGGTGCTGGAAAAGCAGTAAGTTACTGGACAGAGTTCGAAGTTTCCCGCTCTGCGGGATTTCGCTGTGCCCAACGCGGCTCGTAGCCTAAAGTGCTGATGGTAAGCGCCTTGTGCCGTACTGAACTGGGTGTTTTCTTCGCTCCGCAGGCACAAGGGGTTTCAGAACGAAATAGCGTTCCAATTGATGAGAAAGTAGTTGTTTGATTGTCAGAGGGTTTTCTTATGAAAAAGAAATACCAAATTTCGGAATCCTTCCACGAGCTACCTACCGACGATTGCATAATATTCTGCTTACAATCTCCGATTTCGCTGGTAATTCTTTAGATTTGAGCGATTTCACAATCGACTTTTCAACAAATACTATTATTCCCAATCCTATCCAATATGGCAGGAGCAAAGATCACAATCTCAGAAGGAGGCAAGCTTAATGTCCCCAATAATCCTACTATTCCATTCATCATTGGTGATGGAACTGGTCCCGATATCTGGCACGCTTCTGTTCGCGTATTTGACGCAGCAGTAGAAAAAGCATATGGTGGCAGTAAAAAGATCGAGTGGCTGGAAGTACTGGCTGGTGAGAAGGCCTTCAACGAAACTGGCGAATGGCTGCCTCAGGCGACTGTAGATGCCATCGACGAGTATCTCGTAGCCATCAAAGGCCCTCTGACCACTCCTATCGGTGGTGGTATCCGCTCTCTGAACGTGGCCCTGCGCCAGAAGCTTGACCTGTACACCTGCCTGCGCCCTGTACGCTGGTTCACTGGAGTCCCTTCTCCAGTAGTACACCCCGAGTGGGTTGACATGGTAATCTTCCGTGAAAACACCGAAGACATCTACGCAGGTATCGAAGCCAAGGCTGGTTCTGACAAGGCTGAGAAACTGCTGGAATTCCTGAAAGAAGAATTCCCGGAAGATTTTGCCAAAATCCGCTTTGGTTCCGACGAGAAAGTAAACGAATACCTCGGCCAGATTGGAGGATCTGCCAGTGGACAGGTAGAGGTCGGACTGGGGATCAAGCCCGTATCCCGCCAGGGAACTGAGCGTCTGGTTCGTTCTTCCATCGAATATGCAATCCAGCATGGCCGCAAGTCTGTTACCCTGGTACACAAGGGCAACATCATGAAGTTCACAGAAGGGTCTTTCCGTGACTACGGCTACGAACTGGCTGAGCGTGAGTACGCTGACAAAACCTACACATGGGCTCAGTATGACCGCACCCTCGCCGCTGAAGGCAAGGATGCTGCCAACAAAGAGCAGGATGAAGCACTGGCCGCTGGAAAAATCCTGGTTAAGGACGCCATCGCTGACATCGCCCTGCAGCAGGTACTGACCCGTCCTAAAGAGTTTGATGTGATCGCTACCCTGAACCTGAATGGAGACTACCTGTCTGATGCTTTGGCTGCACAGGTAGGGGGTATCGGCATCGCACCAGGTGCGAACATCAACTACATCACTGGTCACGCTCTGTTTGAGGCTACTCATGGTACTGCCCCCAAATATGCTGGTCAGGACAAGGTGAATCCTAGCTCTGTAATTCTCTCTGGTGTGCTGATGCTGGAGCACATGGGCTGGCAGGAAGCTGCTGACATGATCATCAAAGGCATTGAGACTTCCATTTCTGGCAAGCGCGTAACCTATGACTTCGAGCGCCTGATGGAAGGAGCTACCAAACTGAAGTGCTCAGAGTTCGGTGATGAGATCATCAAGAACATGGGATAATTCAGTTCGGAGTTTGAAGTTCGAGGTGTAACGTTATTACTGAGCCTGCGAACCAACATCCATAAATTGACCCTGTGGCACGAGCTGCAGGGTCTTTTTCATTTTCATACCTTTGCAGCGTTTTTCACGCCAAAATAGCGTTGCTTTTGATTCACTCCCATCAAATAACAATCAGAAAGGTAAGCTCTGCGGACCTTGACTGGCTGCACCCCTTTGCCAGGCGAATTTTCTGCGAGGCCTACGAGCGATACTACACCCCAGAGCAGTTCTGGGGCTACACCGACTGGGCCTTTTCACAGGAGCAGTGGCAGCAGGAACTCACGGATGAGCGCAATGCCTTTCATGTAGCCTGGGTGGAGGGGCAGCCTGCTGGCTACATCAAACTGTCTCATGGCCAGGAACCAGCATCATTATCCGATCAGTCGCTACTTGAGGTCGGTCGCCTCTATGTTGATGCCCCCTTTCACGGGAGAGGCATTGCCCAGCAATTGATGGACCTCGCCCATGAAGTCGGCAAAGACCAGGGCTTTGATGGGTTGTGGCTGGTGGTGTGGCAGCAGGAAGGGCGCGCCCTTTCTTTTTACCGCAAAAATGGATTTGAACCCGTGGGAACCTATTTTTTTGAGATGGGAGATGGGTTGATTGAGGAAGACTTTCTCATGCGAAAGCTGTGGAAGGGGACAAAAGGTGTATAGGGTGTATAGGGTGTATAGGGTGTATAGGGTGTATAGGGTGTATAGTTGATACGAATAACCAGAGTGCCCATATTCCCCTTATATACCTTACTTCCCTTCATTTCCCTTATATACCCGAATAAGGCTTATCACAGACATCTACTTAACCGAAACTCCCCTTGGAAAATTCACCCAACACCCCCATCCTCCTGCGCCG
>CAYFIR010000176.1:0-9763 GCA_964343195.1 uncultured Bacteroidia bacterium
CGAGTTTGGCGAGCCAAATGAGGCTTTTTCTGACGCTGTATGCGGGCAAGAGATCAAGTCAAAAGCGGAACTAATTTTTTGAGCGTTCCTTAATGAGCCGGACAGGCCAACAAAAGCCGTAATGACGAATTACAAATCACCAATTTCGAATTTGCTTCCCTAGAAGCACTCCACCCCTCCAGTCACACGCTGGGCATCTACATTAGAGGAATTAAAATTGGGATTTGCAGCTCCGGAACCGCTGGTGAAGGCGCAACCGTCGATGTCGTAAATCTCCACATTGTTTACAGCAAGATTGGGATCGGCCCACATGTAAATTGCGGCATCAGCATCGCCACTGCCAGCATATTCAATACGGGCATTTTCGACAAGGTTATTGGGACTATTGGTAAAGCTGAAATACAACCCTCTCCATGCGCCTGCAATCTTGCTTACGCCAGTGAAAATGATGGGTTCGGTGGTATTTCCCACTGCTCGAAAGCTGGAACCTTCCTGAATGTAGAGACCACAGTCTTCGTCAAACTCCATTTCGACGCCGGGAGCAATGATCATGTTGACACCGTTGACGATGCCCAGGTCGCGAAAAATACCGGAGCAGCAGGGAACTACCCGATAGGGAATGCCGATGTTTTCAATGGTCACGGTTCCGGGATTCAGGTCACCCACCAGCACTTCCACGTAGTCATTGTCATTGCCGGTCATTTGGTTGCTTTCATCCATGACATTCATGGTGGTAGCATGCAGGTAGCCAGCGGTCTGGTTATCGGTCAGCACATTGTCGGTAAAGCTGGGAACCTCGACATCATGCCCGATGTTGACGCCATAGGAGCCACTATTAATCAGGGCACAGTTGTCAGCGCTGAGTCGGCTCTCAGGCCAAAGGATCAGGTTGCCGCGCATGTCGTTTGAGTTGAAGGCTTCGCCCCCACCGTATGAAATGGTCACGTATTCGATCTGGTTCAAAACGCTGTTGGACTGAACCTGCACGCCACGCCAGAAACCTGGAACTTTACTTTCAGCAGTCAGGATAATCGGTAGGGCTTCGGTTCCAACTGCAGATATGGAACCATTATCCAGGATGTCAAGTCCTGCATCTTCGGCAAATTCTATCACAACTCCGGGGTCGATGGTCAATTTTCCAGAGACATCTCCTACCCCTTCCACGATGTAATCTACCGTCAGGTCGGTGTTATCAGTCAGGTGAATGTCCGTGTTGGAAGAGAAGTAGCTTGCGTCCAGTACTGTAGGGACAAGAGAAATGGGAGGTTCAATGGGGCCACTGTTACATCCGGCGGCGAGTAAAGCAATAGCTAGAGCAACAGGGAGGAGTTTTGATGATTGTTGAAACAGCTTGTTCATTTGTTGATTTCAATTTGAAGAGGTTCATAGGTACTGCTGATTGGCAGTCAAAGATGATTACCGGAAACCGAATCAAACTGGCTCATCAATTTTGATATTTTTTCAACTTTCCCCCATCTGATACACAGCGCTCTCATTGCATCTAATTGGAATAGAATCGTATTTTGACATTTATGGAAAAGCGAACTGCCATCCGATATCAGGTCATTATCCTTTCCCTGATTTTCATTCCTTTTATCCTGGGATGGATTTTCTGGGGGAGATTACCGGAAGAAGTTCCCATACACTGGGATGGGAATGGCAATCCGGATGGATACGGACACAAAGCCATCAACCTGTTTATGATTCCGGGTATCACACTGGCTATCAATGGATTATTCTGGATCCTACCCTACGTAGATCCCAAAAAGAATATCTCACAGTTTGTGGACACCCTGCGCAAGTATCAAATCGGACTCAACGCTTTCATGCTGATCCTTTACCTCACCATTCTATCATCCACCCTGGGGTATGAGGTTCCCGTAGATCAGGTCATAGCCTTCTCCATGTTTGGACTTTTTGCTTTGATGGGAAATTATTTCGGCAAGCTGCGCCCCAATCACTTCGTAGGCCTGCGCCTGCCCTGGACGCTGGAAGACGAGGATAACTGGAACAAAACCCATCGGTTTGCCGGACGGTTGTGGCTTATCGGCTCGGTACTGGCAGCCATTGTGTATTACTTCCTGATTCCAGTAAACCTCCTTTGGATTCTTTTTCCCTTTATCGGCATGGTCGTGGTGCCCCCTATGATTTATTCCTACTGGCTCTACCAGAATAAACAGTGAACATTGAGCAAGGCCACACTTTTTCTTAACTGATCAATGATCCATTGCCAATGCCTTTTCACTGAACCATGAACACCGTTCAATGAACAATGAAATATGAACCAACGCAAACTACTCCTCTATCTCGGCCTCAGTTTTGGATTTAGCTGGGCCATTCTTGCCCTTGGCACCTGGATAGGGCCGGATAACCAAATCGGAGGCCTCCTGACTGGAGTCCTGTACATGTGGGGCCCCGCCCTGGCCGTGATGACCCTCACATCGTTTGGACGAAAGGAGAGCCTCAAGCCCTATGGCTGGCAGTTTGAGCGACTACGCTGGCCCTGGATCCTGACCAATGCCTTTCTGCCCATCGGCATCCTGATCCTGACGCTGTTTATGGTCTATCTGCTGGGGAATGTCAGTCAAATCGAAGGCTTTGGCACCCTGGACCTGAGCCGTGACGGCATGCACCATCGGATGGAAGAAATCGCCATCGAAGCAGGACAGAACCCCGATGAGATGAATGCCTTCACCGAATTGGAAATCCCCGTTCCGGTGCTGCTGATTGTACTGGCATTTGGGGGACTGGTAGGAGGAGTTACCGTCAACCTCATCGCTTCATTTGGAGAAGAAATCGGCTGGCGGGGCTTTATGCTGCGCGAAACCCGCTCTCTCGGCTATTGGAAATCGGCTATCCTCATCGGCGTAGTCTGGGGCCTATGGCACGCTCCGCTCATCTACCTCGGCCATAACTACCCCGGCCATCCGTGGGAAGGCATCGCCATGATGGTATTCTTTTGCATCGCCATGAGCCTGGTGATGAACCTGCTCGCCATGAAATCAAGCACCATCGCAGGCCCCTCAGCCTTTCACGGCGTCACCAATGGCATCGCTGGCAGCTCCCTGGTTTTGGTACATGATGCCAATCCCCTGATCGGAGGAGTGGCGGGGGTAGCAGGAATACTGGCGCTGCTAATGGTAGCCAGTGTCCTGATCGCAACCCAGGGTAAGTACCTGAAAGACTGGCATCTACATAGCTATGATCCGGAAGAGGAGGAGAAGGAGAACGCTTCGCGAATGGCGGAAACTCCATAGCCTCGATTCTTTCCTGGCGAAAGTTATTTCGCTTCTAGAAGGTGGCTTCCAAACGATAATCCTCAACAATCAGCCGGGGCAGGGAATCGCCTGGCCCGGCATAGCCATGCCCAAATAGATCTTCCCACAGCTGCTGTACGTACATGGAATCTGTTCCAAAAGGAAAATCAATCCTGAAAAGGTGATTGGCGTCATACCGATACCCCACCTCATCTGAGTAGAGGTCCTCCGGTTCTTCTTCTCCTGGTTGGCGCAAATTAAAATTCATGGGATCATGAAAATACTCGCTGCGCGAGGTGATATCCCAGCTCAATTGTCCCCCTCCGGACTCAGGAAATTCCATGGTTACTTCTGCCGAAACGTTCACCCTGGTGACGAGCGTGTCATATACCCCCTCTGATGGCAGGGAATCATTGGTTTCGTAGGTCACCCATATTTCCTGTAAGACCTGTTCTCCTGAGTAGGTACCCACCAGCCCCTGGTAATCAGGCTCTTGTGGTTCAGGAGAAGGAGGAGTCTCATTTTTGCAGCTAAAAACCAGTAGAAGCAAAGCGAGGTAGTAGCACTTCATAGGGGTGGATTTTACTGTATGACGATAAAAATCTACCGAATGCTGCATCAAGCCCCCATCATTAAAGGCTGCAACTCAAAACCATCACAGCTTCCACCATCCCCTCCTGTCATGCTGAGCGAAATGCAACGCAGCGAAGCAACTTACCGACCCCACTTTCACACATCCCGCTAGGGGCACCCCGCAGGTGTGCCCCAGACTGCCATCGCGGGAGCACCTGCGGGGCTTCACTACCAGACACTACCAAGTGCTGCTCGCAAGGTGCTTCGCCCTGCCCTCCGCTGCGCTACGGCCAGGACTCAGCATGACATGAGCGGCGAGGGGCGCTACGCGAAGATTAGGGGCTAAGCCAGACACTTTCACCCACCCCGCGTGTCATGCTGAGCGAAATGCAACGCAGCGAAGCAACTTGCCGACCACACTTTCACACACCCCGGTAGGGGCACCCCGCAGGTGTGCCCCAGGCTGCCATCAGGAGTACCTGCGGGGCTCCCCTACTAACACACTGGAAGGCGCTACCCCTGCCAATATTCCCCCTATTTCCCCTATACACCCTATTCCCCTTCACCAGCCTGATTGGCCCACTCACCAGCCCCACTTGCCCCCATCCGCACCCGCTTCAAGAACAGGTGGTTCATCGCGTTGCTGCTGAGGCCGCTGATGCCGGGCTGTAGCATGCGGAAGCTGCGGTCGTAGTACAGCGGGATGATCGGGGCCTGCTCCAGCATCAGGCGGTCCATCTGCTGGTAGATCAGGTGCCGGGCCGAATCGTTGGGGACGCTGAGGGCCTCGCGGTAGAGTCGGTCAAATTCCGGTGAAGAGAAATGCGTGGTATTGGGGCCGTCGGGGGCCTGGTTTTCGGTGTAGAAGAGGCTGAGGTAGTTCTCGCCGTCGGGGTAGTCGGCGATCCAGGAGGCGCGCCAGAAGTTGAGCTTGACGCCGTACACCTGCCCGCGCAGGGCACCGCCCTGGAGGTTCTGGATATCGAGTTGGACCCCGATGTTTTCGAAGCTCTTCTGGATGAATTCGCTGATGGCGGCGTACTTGTCGGTGCTGTACAGCGTCAGCTTGGGCAAGCCCTCCCCGTTGGGATAGCCCGCCTCGGCGAGCAGTTGACGGGCCTTTTCGGGGTCGTAGGTGAAGCCGGGCACCGCCTCGGGGTCATGGCTGGGCAGGCCTTTGGGGATGAAGCCACTCTCGGCGGGGTATCCCATGCCGTTGAGCAGGTAGCGCACGAGTTTGGGGCGATCCACGGCGTAGTTGAGGGCGTGGCGCAGGGCGACCTTGCGCAGGGGATGGTAGGCGACGAAGTCCAGCGTGGTATCGATCTGGATGCCGAGGTATTCGGTGTTGAGTTGCGGAGCAAAGAGGAACTGGTAGCGATCGGCATAGGCAGGCTTGACCTGCCCATCACGGGTGAGGACTTCGTCGCGGTAACTGGCGTCCAGGTCTCCGATAAAGTCGAGGTTTCCCTGGGTGAATTCCACGAAGGCCGTCAGTCGGCTGGGGATAAAGCGCACACTCACGGCGTCGAGATATGGCAGTTGAGTTCCCTGCTCATCTGATTCGAAGTAATGCGGATTTTTATGGAGAATGAGGTGCTGCCCCTGCTCCCAGCGAAAGCAGGTAAACGGACCGGTCCCCACGGGATTTCGTCCAAAATCTTCT
Organism: uncultured Bacteroidia bacterium; assembly: GCA_964343195.1. Classification (GTDB taxonomy): domain Bacteria; phylum Bacteroidota; class Bacteroidia; order J057; family J057; genus CAYVAP01. The sequence continues at coordinate 5,497 of CAYFIR010000176.1, forward strand.
CCATAAAACGCCACGGCCTCCTGGGGCACCACGTAGCCATAGGGCGTCGCCAGCAGCCCCAGGAAAGGCGGAAAGGGCCGCTCCAGCCGGATGATCAGCGTAGTATCATCGGGCGCTTCGAAGCCGGCAATGTGATCGACCTCTCCGTTGCGAAAAGCCTCTAAACCAGCGACTTTCCCATTGAAAATCCAGGCTCCCTTGGCGGCTACGGCTGGGTCACAGACCCGCGTAAAACTGTACACAAAGTCTGCTGCGACTACTTTTCGGGTGCTGTCGGCCCCAAAGCAGGGATGGCGATGATAGGCTACGTCGTTTCGGAGGTAGAATCGATATTCCAACCCATCGGAGGAAATTTTCCACCGCTTTGCGATCATCGGTTGGGGATGGAATGTACTATCCTGAGCGACCAGTCCGTTATACACCTGAGCCGTCATCCAGATCGGCGATCTGGACCCCGCAAAAGCCGGATCAAGTGTTTCGAGACCTGCGTCAAGGTTCATTCGAAATACCTTCCTTTCCCCTACCTTTTCCACCGGTTTTCCACATCCTGTCCACAGGAAAATGGGGAAAACACAGGTTATTAACAGTAGTTTTATATGACGGTGGATTACTTGCGTTGTCAAAGCCCTATATTTGTGACGCAAACATGCAAAATTCCAAATCATGGGAAAAATCATTTGCCTGGCCAATCAAAAAGGCGGAGTCGGAAAAACCACTACTGCTGTAAACCTGGCGGCAAGTCTCGCTACTCTGGAGTATAAAACCCTCCTCGTAGATACTGACCCTCAGGCCAATGCGACTTCTGGTGTCGGACTCGACATCAACGAGCATGAGGATAGCATCTACAGCGTGATGGTCGAAGAAGATGTAACAATTCAGGAGGTAATCAAGCCTACCGAATTCCCCAATCTCGACATCGTTCCCGCCGCAGAGAACCTGTTGGGTGCCGAAATAGAGCTGGTGGACATCAAAGGTCGTGAGACCCTGATGCGCAATGAACTGGATAAAATTCGGGATGAGTACGATTTCATTATCCTGGATTGCTCCCCCTCTCTGGGTCTGGTTACGGTTAATGCCCTGGCTGCCGCCGATTCTGTCATCGTGCCGGTTCAGTGTGAGTATTTCGCACTGGAAGGGCTGGCCAAGCTCCTTAACACCATCCGCCTGGTTCAGCGTGGCCTGAATAAGAGTCTGGAGATTGAAGGCATCCTGCTGACCATGTATGACCGTCGCCTCAACCTGTCCAATCAGGTGATCGATGAGGTGACACGTCACTTCCAGGAAATGGTATTTGAAACCATCATCTACCGCAACACCCGCCTGAGCGAGGCTCCGTCTTTTGGACAGCCTGTACTGGCCTTTGATGCGCGTAGTAAAGGTGCCACCAACTACATGAACCTGGCCAAGGAAATCCTGAAGCAAAATGAGCTTCCCCTATCCAAAGAGGAAGCTGTTGCATAGTTGGGGAGAGTTCGGAGTTCGGAGTTCGGAGTTCGGAGTTCGGAGTTCGGAGTTCAAAGTTGATCGTTCCCGGATTACTGTTTATCGAGCATTTCGCTTCTTTCCAGCAACTAGAAACTGATCATTTTCATTTCTTGCATGACTCTAGGCTAACCTTCATTCAAGGTTAGCCTTTTTCTTATCCACATCTCCAGTTTCCCAACCAGGTGAATTTCTGGTTGTCCTTTGGTCACAACCTTTTCTACCACATGAGCAATCTCCATAATGTTCCTACCGGAGCCCCCTGGACCCTGAGCGGAGGAGCCCCATCCAAAGGAGCTGCCTTTATTTTCCTTGCGATCATATTGGGAGCCATTTGCCTCATTTTCAGAGGAATGGGAACAGAAATATCCCTTGAGATCCTGCAAACTAAAAGCGGACTGATCATAACTGGCATCATCCTGTTTCTGCTCATCCTGATGGCAGGATTGATCAGTAGCCTTGTATATGCCAGCAATCATAAAAAAAATGAACTCATACACCGTCCCATGCGAGGCCTGCCCATGAGGGGACTGGGTTTAATGGCTTTCTCCCTTCCATTAGGGTTTCTATTCTTTATCCATGGGCAGGAACAGGATCCTTTCACTGTCTGGATGGTCAGGATTGCGGCACTCCTGTTTCTGATTGGGCTTGGGTATGCAGGCTGGCTCCTGATTCGGGATGTGGTCAGGGCCATCCGTTTCGGCACCTCAGAGATAGCCCTCAGTCCCAATCGCCCAAGGCCAGGGGATGATATTACCTTCCGCCTCAAAAAACATGGGCTGTCTGACTACAAAGGTCCAATAGAAGTATCTCTCCAGAATGTAAAAGAGACGATCAAAGTGATGGGAAGGGGCAAAAGAAGGAAGCGTTACATTGTCCGCAACTTCCTGTACCAAAAGACGTGGGAACTTCCCTTTTATCAGCTTGAAGAAGACGGAATTACCACCTCCATACCCAGCGAAGGCATAGCCATCACTGAGTACAACGGTCAACTTCCCACCTACTGGGAGGTGTTCATCAGGGTCGAAGATCAGGGCTTTGAGGCACGGTACCTTATTCCCATTCACTAGGACTGGGCAGGTCCTTATGGGGCTTCAAACCCGATCTTCTTGTGCGTTCCATCACAGAAGGGCTTGTTGCTGGAGTGGCCGCAGCGGCACAGGAATACCTTGGGGCGTTCGATTGTCTGCTCGCCATCAGCGCCTTTCAGGGTAATAGGGCCGGGAACCATCAGAGGGCCGTTGGGAATCACCTCTACCTGGGTGAGGTCTTCGGTTGACTCATCCGCCGAAGATTCATTGGCCATGCGGTAGCTCAACGCTCCTGAAGGACATTTTTTCACCTGGTCAACGATTTGCTGAGTAGGAGCTCCTTCCGCATTGATCCAGGGCTTTGCTTTGGGGTTGAAAACGGCTGGGAGGCCATGCCAGCACTTTTCAGAATGGATACAAACATCTGGCTTCCAGATCACGGTAACTTCTCCGTTGCTGTATTCTTTCACTTGGGAAGATTGGGGCATGTAGATTGGAGTTAGCGGTTAAAAATAGCTAAGTAACGCTCAAAAAATAAATTCCGCTTTTGGCTTGATCTCTCGCCCGCATACTGCGTCAGAAAAAGCCTCGTTTGGCCCGCCAAACTCGGTTTTTCTTCCTTGTCTGTGAACGAGATCTCGGCGCAAAAGGAGGAGGTTATTTTTCTCGCGTTACTAACTCCAAAATACTGGATTAGTTCACACAATGGGTAAAGCCGGAGCAAAAAGGAGTAAATCGGGGGCGATATACGCTGTTTTTCCTTCTTTCAGTGCCAATCGCTCTGGCCGATAATGCCGATGCAGCAGGTCAGGCATATCGGTTTTCATGGCGGGAAATGCTTCCATGAGAGCTGCGAAACTACCCCCCGGCATTCGAGTCATGAAGTGGGCGACGACCTGCACACAGGCCAGCGTCAAGGTCAGGTGAAACTTATCCGGAGCTCCATTGGCAGCGGCAAACTGCCGGATCAATGCACAAACCTGCTCGGAGGCTTCTGATAAGGGGGCCTGCTCCAGACAGATAAAAGCCAGCCTCAGGTGCGCCTCGTGGGTAAATGCGGTTGCTGGAAGGGTTCGGGTTTGGATACTTTGTAAAAAGGCATCATCCGATAGGGTCCAATGATCGGTCATAAGTCAGGAGGTTGACGAGAATCATTTTAATGAGAAGGTACTCAATGTAGCTTGCAACGAGTATGTTGACCAGATCGTTTCATTTCCCAAACAGACCGCATGGCTGAGTCATCCCCAAAAACAGGTATTCCACTACACGCAACGTGGTGGCTCCAACTCGTGCTAGCTGCGATCATCGCACTCGGCTCTATGTTTGGCGGTGCCATGCTGGTGGTAGAGCCAGGAGGTAGTCTCATAGGGATGGACACAGCAGTCCTGACAGGAACGCCATTTTCTGACTTTACCCTCCCTGGCTGGATCCTGATTGTCATTCTTGGATTTGGCCATGCAGTCACCTTCGTCCTGACCCTGCTCGGAAGCAAAACTGCAGCCAGAGCAGCTATGATAATGGGAATCGCTCTCGTTATCTGGATACTGGTCCAGTTGGGTATGATTGGTTACCAAATTGCCTTACAACCGCTTTTCGGCATTCTGGGAGTGATCGAAGCCATCAATGGGTATCGACGAAGGAGGAGTTGAGGGAGTAAAGGGTGGAGGCGAATAACGCTGGTGCTGAATATTCCTCTAGCCATTAGTTTCGCCCGATGAAAAGGGCTTGAGAGAGTCTGCTTATACCTTTTTGAA
>CAYFIR010000177.1:0-9662 GCA_964343195.1 uncultured Bacteroidia bacterium
GGGTGTATAGGGTGTATAGGGTGTATAGGGTGTATAGGGTGTATAGGGTGTATAGAGTGTATAGGGTGTATAGAGTGTATAGGGTGTATAGGGTGTATAGGGTGTATAGGGCTGATACGAATGACCTATAACCAAGGTGCCAATATTTCCCTTATTCCCCTTATATACCTTATTCCCCATATTCCCCTTATTCCCCCTTTCCCCCTTTCCCTCATCCTGATGATTTCTTTTCTACCCGATTCCCCGGAAAGGATCTTTGGAGTATATTTATTCCCAAACACATCCCGTCCATGTCCCAAACAAAGCTACCGATCATATTTATCGTTGATGATGACCCGCAGGTGCTGAAATCCGTGCGCAGAGACGTGCGCAAGCGCTACAAGGAAAACTACCGGATCATGGCCACCCAGTCGGCTGATGAAGGCCTTCAGGTGCTGATCGACCTGAAAAAGCAGCAGGAGACTGTTGCCCTCTTTCTCTCGGACCAGCGCATGCCCGAAATGCTTGGGGTGGACTTTCTGGAGAAGGCCAAAACGGTATTTCCGGAGTCAAAGCGCGTGTTACTGACGGCTTATTCGGATACCGATGCGGCGATCCGCGCGATCAACGATGTGCAGTTGGATTTTTACCTGACCAAGCCCTGGGATCCACCGGAAGAGAAGCTCTATCCGGTATTGGATGAGTTGCTCAAGGACTGGCAGGCCAACTATTTCCCCGAATTTAGCGGCATACAGGTCGTCGGTTCCCAATGGTCCAAGAAAAGCCATGCCATCAAGGATTTTCTCAGTGGCAACCTTGTGCCTTACCAGTGGTATGATGCCCAGACCCACGAAAAGGGGCAGGACCTGGTGGAGATTCACAACCTGCAGCCGGAGCAGCTACCGGCGGTCATTTTCGAAGACGGAAGTGTCCTGACCAATCCCGACCCTCAGTGCATCGCTGCCAGGCTGGGCCGTAGTGCCGAGGTAAAAGAAGCCATGTACGATGTGGTCATCATCGGGGCAGGGCCTGCAGGTCTGGGGGCGGCCGTTTACGGAGCCAGCGAAGGCCTCAAGACCCTCCTGATCGAGCGCCGCGCTCCTGGAGGACAGGCGGGCACCTCCTCCCGCATCGAAAACTACCTTGGATTTCCTTCCGGCCTCAGCGGCTCAGACCTCGCCAGAAGGGCCATCACCCAGGCGACCCGCTTTGGCACCGAGTTTCTTTCCCCAGCCGAAGTAAGTCAGATTGAGGTGCAGGATGGCTACAAAATCATCACCCTGTCAGATGGACAAAAAGTGAACACCAAGAGCCTGGTGATTACCACAGGGGTGGACTACCGCCGCCTCGAAGGGCCGGGAATGGACGACTTTACCGGGGCTGGCATCTACTATGGCGCAGCGACTACCGAAGCTGGGGCCTGTCAGGACCAGGACGTGTATGTGGTCGGCGGTGGCAATTCCGCCGGACAGGGCGCCATGTATTTGAGCCGCTTTGCCCGCCGGGTCTTCATCGTGATACGCCGTGACAGCCTCTACGAGACCATGTCAGACTATCTGGTCAAACAAATCGAAGGAACTGATAATATTGAGGTTATTCCCCATCACAACATTGTCGAGGCAATGGGACAAAAACGCCTTGAATGCGTCACCCTGGAGCATAAGGATACCAAGGAGCGAAAAACCGCTCCGGCGGGAGCGCTATTCATCTTCATCGGGGCGAGGCCATACACCGAGTGGATTCCCGAGAATCTGCTCCGCAATGAAAAAGGCTATCTCTACACCGGCCGGGACCTGGTGGGCCTGGAGGAATTCAAACAGAGCTGGAAGACTCCGCGCGAACCCTACATGCTGGAGACTTCCATTCCCGGGGTTTTCGCAGCTGGAGATGTGCGGGCCGGAGCCATGAACCGCGTTGCTTCTGCCGTAGGGGAAGGGGCGATGAGCATCAGCATGGTGCATCAGTACCTGGCGGACTGGTGAGGTTGGTTGGGAGTTGGGAGTTGGGAGTTGGGAGTTGGGAGTTCAAGTTAGACGTTTGGGTTACCAAACTCCTGAAATAGATGACGTTGAGCGCAGTGAAATCCCACAGGGCGGGAACTTACTTATCACGAATCCTTTCCACCAGGATTTCGAACGTCTCATCATTCCGAATCGTAACGCATAATCCCTCCCCCTAACAAATAACCCATTCAGAGTATGGAACAGATAGCCCTCATGACTGATTTTGGGCAGCAGGACGGATACGTAGGCATCATGAAAGGCGTCATTGCCAGCATCGCCCCCGAGGCCAATGTCATCGACCTGTCCCACGACCTTCCTCCGCAAAATCTCGACGCGGCGAAATTTGTTCTGTGGAACAGTTACCGCCACTTCCCGGAAGGGACCATTTTTGTCTGTGTGGTCGATCCGGGAGTAGGCAGTCAGCGCCACATCCTGGCTTTTCATACCGGCAAATACATATTCATTGCCCCGGACAATGGGGTGCTCGACTACGTGATGGCAGAGAATAGAACCAAGCACCTGCTCCGCGTACAGGAGAGCCGCGTAATGGCTTCCTCCATCAGCAATACCTTCCATGGACGGGACATCTTCGCGCCAGCGGCCGCCCACATTGCGGCGGGATTCCCCTTCACCATGATCGGCCCCATGCATCCCTATACCCTCCCCCAGAGCCCTTTCGTCCATCCCAAAGGCAACAGTACTCCGGGAAAAATTCTCCATGTGGATCACTTTGGCAACCTCATCAGCAATATCTACCTGAAGCCACAAGACGCACAGGGCATGGTTCAGGTGGGAGATCGGGAAATCCCGGTGGGTCAGACCTACGCAGCCGTCAGCGAGGGAGAACTACTTGCCCTTCCCGGCAGCCACGGCCTGCTGGAAATTGCCGTCCGCAATGGCAATGCCCACACAGCCCTGAGTGCAGGAGTAGGAGCAGAGCTGATGTTCGCACCACATTCAATCTGAAAAATCCTCCCTCAACCCTGATCAGTGACTCACCTCAATCCACTGTTCAGCAATTACCGGCGTCCCGTCATCCAGCATTCCCTCCACTCTCACGAGGTAGCGTCCGGTTTGGTCTCCAACTGCCAGAGTTAGAGACTCAATCCCCTCTGAGGCCATCGGGATCAATGGCTTCCAGGCAATTACAGATCGAAAATCTGGCAGGCGACTGCCATCTTCCGATACCACATCGGTACGCACTGGCTCAAAAGTTCGCCCACGATAATATCCCTGGATGTGCACATTGTTGGGAGCATTCCGGATCGCCCGGGGCGTTTGTTCATCCCGGGTCTGAAAGGCTACGACCCCAAAGTTTCCTATCGGTCCGAACATATAGGGCAAGCGACTCAGGTTGTTGTAAATGTCCAATTGCTCCACCCCATCCCAGTCCATGCGCAATACAGCTTTAAGGTCATAGGTCAGATAGCCGTTCACCATCAGCAGTGGCGGGCGCGTCTCAAAAATCGACTGGGTCTGCACATTACGGTGGGGGACGAACAGGTGCAAGCTCTTGGAGGGATCGTCCATGCCCATGACGCGGGGTTCTTTTTTGCTACGTGTCCGAAAGGGCTTGACCTGTAGCGGCGGGACAGCCTGATTCGCAAAGTCTTCCAGGCTTTCCATCGGGATAAAATCCGTAATGGGGAATTCCAGATCGGGTTTCAGTTCCCGTCGCACCAACGGGGTACGCATCGGTTCCTGCTCTTCTTCGATACGCAACAGGCGGCCCAACTGGTATCGCTGCTGATGCTTTCGGATATACTGCTCGACATTGGGCGTGAAAGGAGGCCGTTCCTCATAGACCGGCGCAGGCGGGGCGATCACAGGTAAATCAAGGGCTCTCACCTGTGGTAAATAGGCCTGTTTAAAGGGATTCGCGTCAAAAAGCTGAATCACAGTAGAGTCATACACTTCTGAGAATGAGAGGGTTACCCTCCCGTCCTTGGCTGTCCCCTGTATTGGGGTCTGGCTTTGTCGGATAAATCCCACAATGAAGGACGAACTGATCGGATCGCCATTGGGATCCTTTAACTCAAAAGTCTGGGTAAATTGCTCTTCTGGCTCAAAATTCCCGCTCTTCCTGACATATCGAGCTGGACTGGATACTTCATCATAGCGGGCGGCTACATCATAGTCCCGAGTAGCCACTTCTTCATGAACCACACTCATCGACAGGACTCCAGCATGTCCATTGGCTGCAACAATATCGACCGAAAGTTCCTCACGGGGAGAAAGACGATTGGACGAAAGCTCTAGCGAAAGCCCTTCGGTTTTAGGCGAATATCCAGCTCCCTCCTCATCTTTGACGCGGCTGGTTACCACAGGCTGATAGATCGACAGCGTGCGGGACTCCATGGGCAAGGGCTCAAATCCCAGATTCCAGCGCGTATAGGCCCGAAGGGTGTAGTATCCGGTTTCCAGGCTGGCTGGTAGTGCCAAATCCCCCGCTACTACTCCCTCCCCCAGGTTCAACCGTTGCCGAACCACCGTTTCTCCATCCGAATCATTGAGCTCCACATAGGCTATCCCACTGACGCGCTGCTCAGGATTGAGCATATACAGGCCATACCAGAGATCTTCCCCTGCGACATAGAAGGGCTTATCCACAGAAAGGTAAAAGTACTCCGGGATCGCCACCTGAGCCTTCACCTCTGACGAGAGAGAAAGCAGCATCGCGAAAGGCAGCAATAATTGGAAAAATCTGAAAATTGACTTCATAGGGCAGTAATGCAGAGTTCAGGCAAATATTTCTAATCCCAGTAGTCGGGACGAATCAGGGTCGAAAATCCATAAATTTTATCGCAGTCCCAGCAGCGACAGTAGTAAGTCGTAGTATCATTGGGCCTCGGAGGGGGAGAAAAGCAGGGCGATCCTCCGTTTGCCGGATAGCAAGGAGGATTGATGGGAATGCCCAGACTCACAGCCGACACCGGCAACCTGATGGTGTCGGCCAGGCTGATGTCCACGTAGCCCAGTACCAGTTCTCCTGTATCAGCAGCATTGTACACGTTTCCCCTCACCCCAGCTGGAATCTCGTCGTAGAGATTTCCCTGCAGGGCCTCCAGCCGTTCGATGTTTTCGTAGTACCGGAATGCGTCTTCGGTGATGCTGTGCAAGTACACATTGAAGTAATGCTTTTCGGCAAAATCCTCATCTACTGGCTGACTCGCCACCTTTACCCTCACGGGAACGGCTCCCAGATCCTCACTTGAAAGCAGCGTTGAGGCATTTTCGCTCGTTTCCCGCCGCAGATAACATACCTGCAACCGGTCTGGCTCCCCCGGCTCCAGCAACTCGACAGGTTTGGGGGCTTCCCGAAAAGCCCAGGCTTCATCCACTTCCCATCGATAATATTCTTCTTTTTCTTCCCCGGGAAGGGTTATGTGCGCATATACATCGACCACCGGTCCGCGCTTGGGTCCACCGAAGGAATTGGTGCCCACTACCTGCGTGCTCCAGTCAGCTGAGAGCGAATCGGTCTTCACCCTTGCAGGAATTTCGGTAGGCACAGACCGGAAAACATCTCCATCCGCTGTCTCAAACTCCGCATGATAGCTGCGTCCTGCTTCAAGCTGCAGTTGCGGAGGCATCATGAAACGCCCAGGCTCTACCTGGATCAGCTCTCCCCAAAATTCTCCGTCGCGCATCATCCTTCCACTTGCCTCTACAGGAGTTCGTTCATCTTCCAGGCCTCCGCCCAGATACAGCTCAAAGTCCCGCTGGGCCGGACTATTGCTGATTACTCCCGACAACACCACATACCGAACCGATTCATCAATGGGAAAGTCAAGCGGGCTCACACAGCCTGCGAGAGCCCAGCATCCAAGGCTCCATATGATGGCTATGTGCATGCTAATTCTCATTTCCCTCCTCGATTAGAACTTGATGTTGTAGTTCAGGAAGGGAATGAAGGTTCCCAGTACGGACAGTTGATTCGCCTGGAAGGAAGTTTCCTTTCGCTCATAAAAGACCGAAAAGGCGTTCTCCCGTGCATAGACGTTGTAAATCGAGAAGGTGATGTCGGTCTTTACCCCATCGCGACGGAGCAGACCATCGTCAAAGGTATAACTCAGGTCCAGGCGGTGATAGTCTGGCAGGCGTGCAATATTCCGCTCGGAGAAAACCGGAACAAACCAGGAGGGTTCAAGTGAAAGTACACCCGTCGGCACCGTGATGGGGCGTCCAGTGCGGTAGTTAAACTGAGCGGAAATGGTCTGAGTGGAATTGGGTTTCCAGGTAATGGAAGCCGTCGCATTGATCGGAGAATCAAAGTCGGAGGGGAACCATTGCCCGGCGTTCACAAATTCTCCGGGGGCGTTGTCAACGGTCTGTCGAAGGCTGCGGCTGTAGGTCACCGAGGCTTCAGTGGTCCAGTCACCATAGCTGCGCTTGATCCGAAATTCGCCGCCGTAGGCCAGGCCATCGGCATTCAGCACTTCGGTTTCGATGTGGCCATTTCCCAGCAGGCGGGCAAAGTCCCGCGCGACCACCAGCCCGGCCATGTCGCGGTAAAAGAATTCCAGCGAAGTCTGCCAGGTGCGGCCCTTGAAGTTCTTGAAAAAACCGATGGAATAGTTGTCCGACCGCTGCGCTGGGAAATACTGATTGGCCACCTGCCACAGGTCGATGGGAGTAGCAGAAGCCGTATTGGACAGCAGGTGGATGTATTGAAAAACTCGGTTGTAACTCAGCTTGATAGAGGCGGATTCACTTAGCGCCACCCGAAGGGACACCCTTGGTTCCAGTCCCTGATAGGAGGTGATGCTCTCTCCAGCGCCATATACGACGCTGTCCTCTACGGTTTCGATGCGTCGAGGCTCGCCATCAGGATACTGATACACCGTATGGGGGCCGAAGTTCTGGAAGCGGGAATAGCGCAGTCCGGCATAAAGACGCAAAAATGGGTTCAGGTCAAACTCGTCACTCAGGTAAAAGCCCATTTCCAGCCCCTGGTCTTTCTGGGCAGAATACGGTACGATCACCGCATCTTCTCCCTCGGGAAATACCTCATTGTCCGGCACATTGTAATAGACTCCATCCAGCCCAAAGTGCAGGTTGTGGCGTCCCGGGGTCCATTGCAGATCGGTCGCATAGCGCATATTATCAAGTCCGGTTTCCTGTCGGCTGCCCCTGACTCCTTCAGAGTTGGTAAATTGACTCTGGTAGCGACCGGCGTTCACCGAACTGGAAAGGGAAAGATTGGTGCCGATGACTTGTTGGTACTCGACTCCGGCGGCATAGCTGGTCCAGCGGAAACCAAAGGTCTCGGAAAAGCTGAACAGGTCCCGGCTGGCCGTTCCGGAAAAGGATAGTTTACCACGTTCCCCGACTTTCTGGGTGAACTTCACCGTGCCATCGCCATACCAGGCACTGCTACGAGCCAGAGTAGGAACTCGCTGGATGTATTGGGTGATGAGGTTGGGATAGGCGGTACGAACGCCAAAAACGAGGCTGTTACGACCTTTGGTCAGCGGTCCATTCATGGCGAGTCGGCTGGAAAAAATCCCGATGCTGGCCCTGCCTTTCCACTCCTGAAAACTTCCGTCCATCAGCTTCACATCCAGTACGGAGGAAGTCCGCCCGCCAAATCTGGCGGGGATATGGCCCTTGTACAGGTCTACCCGATCCACCAGATCCGTGTTGAAAATCGAGAAGATGCCCAGCAGGTGGGAGCTGTTGAAGAACATCGCTCCATCCTGCATGATCAGGTTCTGGTCTACATTCCCTCCCCGGACGTTGAAGCCACTGGCACCTTCTCCCGCTGAAGAAACACCCGGCAGGCTCAAAATGGAGTTGACTACGTCGACCTCGCCCAGCAATGGCGGATTCTGGCGCAGCTGACGAATGCTCAACTGCTCCTTACCCAGTTGGGTGGAGTTCACATCCTGGCCACCATCCTGGGCTTCCACCAGGACTTCTTCCAGAAAGTAGGCCGTGTACACCAGCCCAACCTGCCAATCGGCATCGCTGAATATTTTGATTTCCACCCGCTTTTCTTCGTGGCCAGAGGCAGTCAGCAGCACCTTGTGAGTTCCACTGGGTATGGTGATGTCAAATTTTCCGGCATCATCGGTGTAGGCTCCCGTTTCCAGGTCGGGAAAAACGATACGCCCCGCCACGAGGGGTTCCTCTGTTTCGGTATCATAAAGACTCCCCGACAGGGTGACCTCCAGAGGCCTGGGCCTTAGCGTAGAGTCTCCAAGTATAAATTTCGTCTGATTATTTCGTCGCAGGTCCTCGTTCTCGGTGGCCTGCTCCTTGCGGTAAGACTCCAACGAAAATGCCTGCATTCGATCCAACTGTGTTCGGCGCCCAATGATCACAGCCCCTTCTCCGTAGAATACGAAGCTAAGATCAGTGGACCCCAATAACTCCTTCAGGGCCTCATTAAGCGGAGTATCAGCCACCTCCAGACTCAGAGGAGTGCGGGGCATCCATTCGTCCCGATAGTAAAAACTCACCGGATAATCGGCCTGAATCCCTTCCAGAATCTGCGTTAGGGGCTGGTTCTGCACATTGGCCGTGATGGATATAGTCCCCTGAGTTTGGGCCAGTAGTACTTGGAACGTAAGCAACAGAATGGCTACCCAACAGGTAAGGCTTCGTAGAGGTTGGTTCATCTTGGAAAACGTAGAGTGGTGCATTCTTCGGGGGAACGAAGGAATGTGCAGGTCAAGTTGCTCATTTTTTTCCAAACTTGGTATAAGTTGCAGAAATGCTGCTCCAAAGAGTACTTAGGTGAGGGGGATGGAGGGTATGAAACGTGAAGGAGCCGGAATAAAGCCAGGGGCTGCTTTGTAGTAAACTGAATTTTTGAGGATATTTAGCGATCAACCTACCCACCACATGTTTTACCTTTTCTCCATGCGGGCTTACCACTACCCCTCACTTCTCAATTGCGGGTCACATGTGAAAATGTGCCCTGGAAGCAAGTGAGGGTAGGTTAATAGAGAATACCCGCAATATGCGGGGTTAGCAAGATGTTACATGAAACATATGAAATTAGCTACTTTGATTATAATTGTTTGTTGTCTAATTGGCTGTGGTAAAAAAAGTGTTTCAGTTACCTCTGAGAAATTGTATCAAGTCAATGATGTTGAGGCCTTTATTGAAAATGATTCTATAATTTTTATTTACCACGATAACTCATGGATTTATGACACAATGTATAATCAATTAAAAAGTAATGTTCTTGTATATCTTAATAGAAATGTAATTGATAATATTGGCTTCTGTCATACACATTCCATTCAGAAAGACCGTGATTTTTCTTTCTCTTACACATATCGTCCTGGAGATATCACTTTGTTAGAAAATAAATATCAATCTCACCCTTTGTTGTATGATTTTGCATACCATATCGTAAGTGAATTCGACTTAACTGAATGGCAAGCTTTTAGGGTAGCTGTTTTTGAAATCGATAGAGCTTACAAAGATGATTTTGCGGCCACTCCATTTGAATTGCTGGGAAAGTATGTAACAGCAAGTGATGACACATTAAAAGATTCAAAAGCCTATCAAAGATTAGCAATGATAAGAGAAATGATATCTGAAGTCGGGATACAAAATGCTTGGACTGATAAGCCTATTTCACCGGACACTTTTTTAATTAAATATGATTATTTCTTCACAAAAAGGAATATTAACCCGTAAGAAAAAAAAATAATTCATGTAACA
>CAYFIR010000178.1:0-9644 GCA_964343195.1 uncultured Bacteroidia bacterium
AACTTTCAGCATAATTCCGGCATTTTTGCCAATCTACGCAGAAAAGCAGGTAAAAACCTCCCTCCAGCCTACCATAAGCCGAGAGGCTATCAACCTGAGCAGGATGAAAACCCCACAGAGGCTGTGACCAGGCCCGGCAGAGATGTTTCATGGAATGGAAGGATGTAGTGTTGATGGTTACATGGTTGAGGGGGGATCTGGGGGAAATACCGAGTCGGATTACGCACAGGCCTGCACACGGCCACGAAATCCGACTCAGCATTTTAGTTTTTGGGAAGTCCGGGGGGGCGGGGGCATGGGTCGCAGGGGGTGCTACTGACCACGGCTCCGGTCTCAGGATCCAGGATGACATCGATACACGGCGGACAGCCGCAGGGGTCTGGCGTCAGCTCATTGTAGGCACACCAGTCGGGTGGGAGCTCGCAATCGGGGTCGCCCTGACAGTAGTGGTCGAGGGCGATGTCATAAGCTTCCTCACAGCTCTGATCGCAGGGCGCGCAGGCACAGATAGCTCCTGAGTCGGGATCGGCGTAGGGGTCATAGCCATAGGGGAGGTCGTAGGCGCATTCAGGAATATCCGCAGGATTAGGCCCTACCGTTAGGTAGCGATTGGCTTGCCAGATACCTAGTCGACTACTGCCGTAGAGGTGATATTCACTGGCTTTGAAGAACTCCAGCTCAGGTAAGCACACCAAAGCTTGAACTCCGATGGGGTTCGCGCCATTGCACAGGCCACATGAGCCGCGGATTGTAAAGTTTGTACCGACCCAATCATCGCCTAATGCCAACATAGGCAACCGCAGAGCAGCCTAACCTTTGTAGAATCTAACCAGAAAACACAACCGGCCCCAGAGAGGTCGGACAAACGCTGAGCTTCCCCCTATTGCCATTCCCGTAAATTTCCCCGAACTTTGCAGCATAATTTTCGAAAAAGGAACCATGCAGTTATACACCTGGTTTTTTTCATTGGCTCAACCTGTAGGAGAAGCTCAGAAGGCTTTGCTCCAGGCTGACCTGGATGGTTTTGCCGCTCAGTGGGAGTCTCACGGCACCCCTGTTGAGGGATTGATTACCCTTCGCTATAACCGATTTGTGGTTATACAGGCTAGTCAGGATGATACTCGTCCATCGGGCTGTTCTATCGATAGCCTCAAGCGTGGGGTCGAAGCCATTCTGAATGGCCATCAGTTACAGTGGCTTGATCCGGCCTGGGTATTTTATCGTGAAGGGACTGACCAAATCCAGGCAGTGAAGTTCAATCAGATTCCAGCCTTGCTGGAGGAAGGCAAAATTGGCGCGGAGACCATCGTTTTTGACAATACGCTGAACCAAAGTGATGACCTAACCCGCTGGGAGGTTCCCTTGCAGGACACCTGGCTGCGTCGTTACCTGACAAGCAAGAAACAGGCCTGAGCAACCGGCTGCTCAGTGCAGATATCATTGCCGGAGGTTTGATGTAGTCAGGCCTCCGGTTTTTTTGTATAGGTTAGATCGCCGCGCTGTCAGAATTACGAGAAGCAAGAAGCCAGACCGCTTTGCTGCCAGAAGCGAGGCGAGAAAATGGATTCTTCTCTGACCTCTGACCTCTGACAGCCCGAAGGCCGATCTCTCTTCTGACTTCTTAAAATTTTCATTCTTAATAATCTTTTCAATCATTCTTCAATGGACGTTGTAGCTCAACAACCCGGTATAGTGCTCCATGACGGGCGCTATCAGATCCAGGGGGTCGATGTGCAGGAAATGTGCGAGACCTTTGGGACCCCCCTCTACGTGTACGATGCGGAGACCATCAAGCACAAATACGAAACGATGACCCAGGCTTTCCACGGTCTGAATTGCAAGATCAAATACCCTGTAAAAGCCCTGGCCAATCTCAGCGTCCTGAAGTATTTCAAACACCTCGGTTCTGGACTCGACACGGTTTCTTTGCCGGAGGTCCACCTGGGACTGAAAGCAGGGTTTAAGCCAGAGGAGATTATCTTCACTCCCAACTGTGTGTCTTTCGAAGAGATCAAGGCAGCCGTGAAACTCGGTGTGGTGATCAACATCGACAACATCTCCATCCTGGAGCAGTTTGGGCATGAGTATGGCGGCAGCGTCCCCTGCTGCATCCGCTTCAATCCGCATATCTTCGCCGGAGGCAATAGCAAGATCTCCGTCGGTCACATCGACTCCAAATTTGGGATCTCGGTCTATCAGCGCCGCCACGTGCAGCGCATCATCCAGGCAAACCAGATCAATGTGGTCGGCCTGCATGTCCACACTGGCTCCGACATCCTGGACGCCAATAGCTATCTGCAAAGCGCCAACATCATGTTTGAATTGGCCCACGAATTTGAAGGGCTGGAGTTCATCGACTTTGGTTCTGGATTCAAGGTTCCCTATAAGTCGAGCGACATAGTCACCAATGTGCAGGATGTTGGGGACAAGCTACGTGAAGCCTATGCCGATTTCACCCGAGAGTATGGCAAGGAGGTCGAAATCTGGTTCGAGCCCGGCAAGTACATGGTCAGCGAGTCTGGCTTCTTTTTCATGCGTGCCAATGTGATCAAGCCTACCCCAGCGACTGTTTTTGTAGGCGTGGATTCCGGGCTGAATCACTTTATTCGCCCCATGATGTATGGGTCCTACCACCAGATTTTTAACACCTCCAACCCCGGTGGTACAATGCGGATTTACTCCATCGTGGGCAATATCTGTGAGACCGATACCTTCGCCTCTGACCGCAAGCTCAATGAGGTCCGCGAGGGCGATATTCTCTGCCTCCGTAACGCAGGAGCCTATGGCTTCTCCATGGCCTCCAATTACAACAGCCGATTCCGCCCAGCGGAGGTGCTGGTTCACAATGGCAAGGCCCACCTGATCCGCGAGCGTGAGACGATGGAAGATCTGACCAAAGGTCAGCATGAGGTGGAGTTTTAGGGAGATTTTGAGACGAGGAGATAAAGGCTGAGGCAAAAGACCTGGCCAAACTATGGAAAGCCCCTCCAAACTGGAGCGGGCTTTTCTTTATCAATTCCTCCGCGTAATCATCGGAGCGCGATCCTCTGACTCCGCAGCAGGATTGGCGATCCAGATGGTTTTGGTGCTGTAGTCGATCACAAAGCCATAGAAGTGCATCAGGTCGGAGCCAATTATCCCATTGATTTCGACATCGGTCCGGCGCTCTATGATGCGGGCCAGTTCTGTCAAATCAGTGGCTGCCCACTGAAATGGCAGGGTGAGGTCCTGGATTCCCAGATCGGTTTGCAAGGCAATTTCTACTGGTTTGGAACCTCCTGTAAGGCCATACAGGCCCGTATGACGGGATGAAGGCGTAGTTCGGAATTCCAGTTCTCTGCGATTCCGAATATTCAGAATGGAAACAGAAGCTCCCGTATCGATCAGGAAATGGGCAGGATTGCCGTTCAGGGTCGCTGAAATGATGGGTTTGCCTTCAAAATGCACTACCCTCACGGGCAGATACCGGTCACTCGGAGCTATTCCCTCTTCCAATCGGACCAGCAACATCAGGTAAGTAAAGATCATCGGCAACATAGGCGGTGGGTTTAGAGTGAAAACAAGGGTAGAGGTAGCCAGCCCTTTTGCCGAATAGTTTCGTGATCCTGAATGCAATATAATATGACTTTGTCAAAAATTTAAGCCAATTAGTGTAAATAATACATATTTTATTACACAATAATCAAAATCCCCCAATGGGCTTATCAGAAGCCCCTTACAACAAAATGGCTGTCCCGGATTTCCGAAACAGCCACTCCTATATGGGTCTTGATTGAGAGCTAAGGTTACTCCACCCTGATTTTCTCAACCCTTAACCGATCTCCCTGTCTAATAGAAAGTAGATAAATACCGGCAGGGATTGCTGATACATCAATCTGCCAGACCTGCTCCATGGCACTGCCAGCTGTTTCACTCCATAGTTCCTGACCAAGCAGGTTGCCGAGAGACAGGCTCACTGGCTGAGGCTTTGGCTGCAATAGACTGACATACAGGATGGTTCGGGCCGGATTTGGATAAATTTTCACTTCCGTGTCTGGCAATAGCGCTTCCTCCACATTGACCAGGATAGCAGGATCAGGGGAAATATAGGTCTCTTTCACCTGAGAATTGCAGGTTATGATACCGCTGCTATCTCGCAGACAGGCTGTGGCCCCGAAGTGTTCGGCATCGAGGAACCCGATGTCATCCACATCCCATCCTTCTTCGGAGGTATTGTTATCCGACACAAAGCGGAAGCGAACCCTGATCAATGCTCCATCCAGGGCGCTCAGGTCTGCCCATGACTCGATGTATCCGCCACTGTTCCCCCCAAAGGCTGCATGGGTGCCATATGGGTTATTGAACGCTACCCCGGTGTTATAGCCATTAATGACAAAGTAAGGCCCCATGTCTTCCCAATCGGAGCTACCGCTGCGCTGGAATTCTACCCAGCCTCCGTCCCAGGCAGCCTCGGTGTTGTAGCTATGCCAGAAAGCAAAAACGGTTTTGTCATTCACCCGATAGCTTCCAGGTATCTCCAGAATCTGATCATTATTGGCCCCGACGTTGGGCACAAAGAAGGCGAAGTCTCCACTTCGGGGGTTTCGGGTTTCCAGGCTCCAGGCATCGGTTCCTGCTTCACTGATGATCTGATAATCGGCGACATCATCTTCGAGGCTATCATACTGGGTATAAATGCTTCGCGGGGCATCCTCGCGCACCTGCGCGAAGTACACACAGGTGTCTCGAAATACATCTGGCAGGGTATCCAGATCAAAAAAGATGTCGTTTCCAGATTGTGTAGCGGCACATTCGCCCAGGTTAGCCAGATAGTCAAGCGAGAGAGGTAATTGCCCCTGCACAGTGAGTCCCCCGATCTCTTTGCCTGTGCGATTTGACCAGAGCACCCTGTAAGAAAGCGTATCCAGTGGATCTACCAGTATGGCATCGGTTTGATTGTCAACATATAAAACGTCCTGACAAAGGGGTGGGAGATCAAAAGCCTCTATGCCATCGCCCCTATTATCCACACTTCCCTGATCTGCACTGTAGCCGAGACCACGCCGCGCAAATGCATTCCAGATCAGGCATTGATTGGCCCCATTGTAGTTCACCTGATCGGCAAGCAGGATAGCGTCACGCACATCGACAAAACCAGGATTGGATGGCTGGAGTTTCAGACCGTCCACGACCAGTTGCATGGCCATGACATTCCCCGCCTCAGGGTTTCTGAGGTTAGGATCAAATCCATATTCATCTACCAAATCCCAATACAAATCCCACAGCATGGTCGCCATCACCGACCCAACTCCATGAGGAACCGAAAGGGTTTTGATATCATCGTATGTCAATGGGTTGATGCTCATATCGGCGCTGTACCGTGCTGGACGGAGGCCAGTACCATCATTGGGCTGCTGCCTGAGGAAGGTGGCAATCCCCCTGGGAGTATTGCGCGTATCTCCGGTCCGATGCGTAACCACCAGTCCAAACCAGTCACTCCAGCCCTCTCCGGCCTGTTCCTCATTGCTAAGGCCTCCTGCCTGACTGGGACCACCCGTCAATCGGTTGGAGATCCCGTGGGTGTATTCATGGGCAATTACTCCATTGTCAAAGTCGCTGTCTTCGCCACTTATAACCGGAGTCAGCAACATTTCCACGGTCACAGTTTCAGTTTCCAACGCCTGTGCAATCATGTCTCCATCGGCCTTGCCTACCATGAGAGCAGGGATGACAATGTTTTCTCCACCTGTTCCTCCCATGGGAAATGGGTTGGTGCTTTGGTTGTTCACTACAATCACCGCGATGGCTCCGGCATCCTGAGCGTTTTGCACTTTGGAGACCAAAGTGCAGGTACCGCGATATACCAGGGCAATTTTCCCGGTGATTGCTGCGGGATCATCGGCGGCACCACAGGCCTCATTTGATCCGTTGCTATTCATGAGCACTACTTCCCCTGAAAGTGGAGTACTGGGCAATCCAGGTCCGAAACTTGCCCCTGGAGCATCATACCCTCCAGCAATGCTGCTCGGAGTCAGGATGGTAAGGGCGGGCTCATACACCGGATTCCAGATAAACATCTGCATTCGAGGACTGAACCCGTCGGGAGGAGTGGCAAAATTCGCATTGTTGAATCCGCTTCCATCGCGGGCATCAGCGACCACAAAGTCTGCCCCTTCTCCTCCACGGCCATAGTTATTCTCCTGAAAATTTCCTGATGCTTCGTCAAATCCGATATGGTACCAGATGTCATGCATGACATTGTTCCAGTAAAACAGGTTTACTACTGCAGCGGGGCCATTGGCACTGGGAGAGGCCTGGGGATCAAATGGGAAGTCAAATGTCAGGGTATTCCCCCCGTCTGGACTGAATCCGGTTTGGTCATTGGTTCCGGCTGTATCCTCGAGTGCATACACGTTGTTACCTCGCGTGATGGTGTATTCTGCACCGGCGGCACCATCTATATCATGCCACCCAAAAGGAGAGGCCAGCGAATCAGCCGGTTCCGATACCAGTTGGAAGGCTCCATGAGCGGGACTTTCGACAGGCCGGGGCAAAATCCGGTAGCTACTGCCATCTGCGGTACTGCGGATGCTTCCTGGGGTAGCCGTCCGCTCAGGATGATGCGCTTCCGAATGGGTATGCACTTCATTGGTCTGAAATGGCTGCGCTTCCTCCCAGTTACAGGAGACCACCCAGTCATGGCGATCAAGCACTTCACCACTTACTGCATCAACCCAGTAGTTCCACCAATGCGCGCGTCCATGCTCATATATCCTGAGGTACCAGGCCAGCCTGACTTCGTCGTCTTCGTTGAGGGTAAGGCTCAGGTGCACCGGGATGGGCTCCACGGAAAGGTTTCCTCCGGCAAAAAGCATCTCCTGATCGGGGGAATTGCTTACCTCCAGGGCTTCCAACCCTACAGGGACTGGTTTCTCCAGGTGAGCGGCAGCGACTGCTATCGCATCAAAAGCCGAAAGAGAGGGCTCAAGGGTATTGTGACGCTTGGAAACACTGGGAACCAGTCGATTGTGCTCACGAAGCAGATTTCCATTGCGGTCAAAATGGGCACTGTATCGGCCCTTTTCCACGCTGATGCCCTGATAAACCTGCTGGACATACAGGTGAGTTACCCCATTGTGGGTACTTTGATACTCATCCGTGATGATCAATTCTGCCACATCAGACGCGGCAAATCCCGGTGGGATGGACCTCTGAAGCTGTTGCACATGACTTTCTCCGAGGGTCTGCCCGGATAGCCAAACGGGAACTATTATCAGGAGCCACAGTCCTTTTTGCACAAGTCTCATCATAGGAAAGCAGAATAATATAATGGGTTAAAGTATGGTGGGTGGAGGATGTTGAAAGCAAAACCGATTACAGGCTTGATAGTTTGACAACCTGAAAAACACCAGTTCGGTTGGGTCGTCTATGTGACAGCAAGACAATCGAACAATTAAGATACAACCTTTGTAATCAATTTTAGGCCTATCTTGGAAGGTCTCATGGGCCACATTTTGTCTCCTTCTTTACTTTCGTCCGGCCATTTGGCCCTTTATTATTAAACCCGTTCATCCCCAAATCACCTACCCCTCCGAATGAAAGATTTACTTAGCATACTAAAAAACAACCCTGAAATCGGCCATGTTCCCGAGGAGCAGTTGCAGTGGCTAATAGAGAAAGGCGAGCTCAAGACCTTTCAGACGGGGGAGAAAATGTTTTCTCCAGACGAACCTTCGAACCATTTATACCTGGTGATATCAGGCCGCATCCGCATCTGGTTTGACCAAAATGGACAAAGCAGAGAAGTCGCCAGATGGGGTCCCGGTGAGATCAGCGGGGTACTCCCCTACTCCCGTCTCAAAACTGCGCGGGGGCATGCGGTCATGCTGGAGGAAACAGAAGTGTTTCGGGTTCATCGGGAAGTATTTCCGGAAATGATCCGTGACCACTATGAGCTTACAGAAGCCCTGGTTCACAAGATGACCAACCGGGTGCGGGACTTCACGACCCTGCAACAACAGAACGACAAGCTGCTTTCTCTGGGCAAGTTGTCTGCAGGCCTTGCCCATGAGCTTAACAATCCCGCTTCTGCGCTGGTACGATCCTCTCAGGAGTTGAAGACCCTGCTCGGCTACATCCCCAAGCGGTTCAAGCGGGTGCTTTCCATTAAGCTGGAAAACAGGGAAATCGATGTAGTCAACAACCTCCTGTTCGGGAAGATTGAAACTGGCCTTCAGGATTTGCCCCTATTGGAACGAAATCAACGCGAAGATGAACTCAGGGACTGGCTGGAGGATGAAGACATTGATCCCGAAGACGATCTACTGGATAACCTGGTGGAATATGGCTTCGCCAAAGAAGACCTGGACCTGATCCAAGAGCAGGTGGGAGATGGGGAATTGACCGCCGTTCTGGCATGGCTGGATCAGGTCATGACCACGGAGCGGCTGGTTTCCGAAATCCAGGACGCTTCACACCGGATTTCTGAGCTGGTGACCTCCATCAAGTCCTATACCCACATGGACCAGGATCAGGCCCAGGATAGACAATGGATCGATATCCGCGAAGGACTTTATAGTACCTACACCATTCTCAAGCATAAATTCAAGCACAATCAGGTGAAGGTGGAAAAGGAAGTCCCCGCAGAATTGCCCAAAATATATGCGTATCCAGGCGAGCTGAACCAGGTTTGGACCAATCTCATGGACAATGCCCTGGATGCCATGCCCAACGGGGGGACGATCAAGATCAGCATCAAGGTAGATGGTCCCTGCCTGTTTATTCGGTTTATCGACTCGGGAACCGGTATTCCGCCCGAGGTGCTCCCCAAAATCTTTGATCCATTCTATACGACCAAGGGGATAGGTCAGGGAACCGGTATGGGGCTAGATGTGGTTCAGAAAATCATGAGCCATCATAAAGCCACCATTGAGGTGGACTCCGAACCAGGCCGGACAGAATTTAAGATCTGGCTGCCGATTGAATAGGGGGGGTAGTTGGGAGTTTTTTGTTCGAAGTTGGGAGTTGAATGTACTGGCAATGAACCTGTTATCTCAACTCTATTTGGTCAGAAACTTCATTCCGCAAGCACTTGACCTCATTAGGGCAGCAAATGGAAGAATAATACGCCGCTTATTATTCTCACTCAGATCGAAGATCATACTACTGGACATTTTCATTTGCGAACCACCTATTTCAACCGCAAAGAACGCAAAGGAGGGCGCAAGGTCCGCTAAGAATAAGGTCAAGAGCACATATCCTGGATTCCGGTTCATCGGAAGGAAACCGCTAATTTCGTTTTTGTCTACGAGTATGATCGAAGATGCTGCATAGCAGTAGGCACAGAGACGCAGAGAGAAACCTGCCGGTTTTCAAAACCCCTTCAAAAAGAGCTATAAAGCAAGCCAGGGGCGGCGTTGGACGGCATTTGGTGAACCGGGGCGGCCTGCGGGTAGAATGAAATTCCGAAGTTTCTTTGCCTACTTTCTTTTGAAAGAAAGTAGGTCCCGCTGAAAGCGAAATAGCACTTGCAGAAGTAGCATTTAAAGACCAACTGGCGGAGCTCGAGAGGTCATACCTTTGTAGCACCAGGAAGCCCCTTATGGATCTTTAGGGGAGAAAGTAGCACTTTAAACTTTCTGATTCCTCCCTCTCTCACACAAGCC
>CAYFIR010000179.1:0-9394 GCA_964343195.1 uncultured Bacteroidia bacterium
AGAAGTCAGAAGTCAGAAGTCAGAAGTCAGAAGTCAGAAGTCAGAGTGGTACTGGTATAGCCCAGCGAGGGTTACGAAAACCCCTCTTCTTTTTTTCTTCCATCTGACTTCTCGCAACGAAGTGATCTCGCAGCGCAGCGGTCTCACAGCAAAGCGGTCTGACTTCTCACAGCACCGCGGTCTGACTTCTTACACTAATACCCTTTTCACCTGATCCATAGTGGCACGCAACAGGCTTTTGTTACGTGTTTTGCCCTTTTCGGCACCTTTTTCCTTGCGGCTAAGGTTTTCCTTGATGGATTGCAGGATTTTGTTGGCTCCCCGTCGTCGAAGGTGCTCTTTGTACCGTTCCCATCGGTCTTTCAGCGCCGTTTCCTGATCCTGCTTATCCTGATCTGCCTTGGTCTTCTTTTTTTCCTCTGCTTCCGGGTCAAACAGCATACCTGTACAGAGACAGAGCTTCTGATCATTTCGGGTGAGAATGTCGTAGTTTCGGCAGGATTGACAGCCCTTCCAGAATACCTCATCGGTGGTCAATTCTGAAAAAGTAACGGGGCGGTAGCCCAGTTCGGAGTTGATCTTCATCACTGCCAGGGAGGTAGTAATTCCAAATAGCTTGGCAGCGGGGTATTTTTTGCGAGAAAGCTTAAAAGCTCGCTCTTTGATGCGCTTGGCAAGTCCCACGTTTCGGAAATCAGGAGAAACGATCAAGCCTGAATTGGCGACGTACTGATCATGTCCCCAGGTTTCGATGTAGCAAAAGCCCGCTACTGCATCTCCCGCCATGGCAATAATGGCCTTTCCCTCGCGAATCTTGGTCTGGATATACTCCGGCTGCCGCTTCGCGATTCCTGTGCCTCTTGCTTTAGCAGCCTCCTCCATCATATCGCAGATGGCCTGAGCATACTCCAAATGCTGTTCGCTTGCTACCAGAACTTCAATGTCCATGGGAAAAGAATTAAAGGGTAAATAGTTGAGGGAAATTTAATTAGTAACCTCGGCCCGGAGCCTCCTTTTCCTCAGCAGCTGGCCAGCATTACCCTGCCACCGCTGAAGAATGCTTCCGCGGTGCACGAGTGGAGAAATCTGTATGTGAAATTGGAAAATCACTGCTCTCTCCTATCGCGCCGCCGGGAAGCGGTTGATAGGTCGTCGTGGTGGAAATGGACGATATGTATGAGTCAGTGGATACATCGGTGGTAAATATAGCAAAGGGATATAAATATCCAGCTGAGATGATATATTTTTTTAAAATTCGTGAATAAAAACCACACTTTGCTGTTATTCTCCCTAATAGGTGTTAGGCAGGTTGCACGTTTTATACGGACCGCTTACCTTTCAGGTTAGATACCTGTACCCTTGCAAAAAATGTCTGGACATGGCCGAATACCAGGTCTTGCGTACACAACGCTCCGCCCGAATCTTTCAGTTAGGTTCCCCATCCCCCAAAACCCGATCCGTCTGGCTCGTACTTCATGGCTATCGGCAGCTAGCCCAAAGCTTTCTGCGAAGATTTGAACCTGTCACCAACCAGAAAACCTGGATTGTAGCCCCCGAAGGCCTCTCCCGCTTTTACGTCGATGGCGTCCGGGGAAAGGTCGGTGCGAGTTGGATGACCCGCGAAGCCCGCGAACTGGAAATTGACGATCAGGCCTTCTGGCTCAATCAGGTGCTCGACCACATGAAAGCCGAGCTACCCGACAGTGGAAAAGACGTTTCCTGGAATCTGTTGGGATTTTCGCAAGGGGTGGCTACCGCCTGGAGATGGTTGCAGCAAAACGATTTTGCTCCTGACTCATTTACGATCTGGGCCGGGACCATCCCGGAGGAATTCTCGCCAGAAATGGATGAACGTCTGCGCAACATGCGGCTTACCCTGGCCTATGGCTCTCAGGATGAGTTTATCGACCCGGATCGAGCCCGTAGCTACATTGCCTTTCTCCAAAACCGATATCCCCATCTGGAATTACTTCCTTTCGAAGGTAAACACGATATTCCAGCTGAACCTCTTCAGAAACTGTTTGATCGACTCGAATGAGCCAGGCAAAAGTCACCAGCGCCAGGCTGAGTCCAGCATGATTTACCCGTCTCCTTTAGTCTCCCACTTTTTGTCAACCCAAATTCCATTGTGCATGAAGACTTTTATCCCCCCCTTCCTCATTCTGCTTATTTCAATTCTCATTTATACTGGATGTGGAGACGGGAAATGGGAAGGACAAGGCCCGATTCAGGTAGTTCCAACCAAAACACTTCCCATCCAGCAACAGTGGAAGGGCACTTTTGACCTGGGTGAAGGTATTTTTGCTTCAAATGATTTCGAAGGGGCGAGAATGAATGGAGCCGTTTTTTCAGACGATACGGTTCGCATTCTCATCAATCCAGAAAATACTCCGATCAATTCCAGCCCATGGTATGCCTTTAAGATTTGGGCAGATGTTCCTCAAAGTGTTACCCTCAAGTTGACTTACCTGGATGGCTATGCTCACCGCTATCCTCCCAAAACCAGCCTGGATGGGGATAATTGGGAGACACTTGACAGCAGTCGCATGCATGCAGGACCTCTCAAGGGCGAGGGAGATGGACGAAAACTGCCCGACTTCATTGTTATGGACCTGGACCTGGGACCAGATACCCTCTGGGTGGCCGCCCAGGAATTGCTTACTTCCTCTGATAATATCAGCTGGATTAAAGCTCTATCCCAAACAGGATACACCACATATGATACCATCGGATACAGCCGCGAAGATCGGGCCATTCACCTACTCAAAATCGGCGAAAGCAACGATCAACGGATGATCTTTGTGCTGTCACGACAGCACCCGCCTGAAGTTACCGGATATCTGGCCATGCGGGCTTTCGTAGAAATGGTCGCTTCTGACCATCCTACCGCGCAGGCTTTCCGAGAGCAATTCAACACCTACGTAGTTCCCATGGCCAATCCCGATGGGGTGGACAATGGCCACTGGCGCCACAATGCTGGAGGCATCGACCTGAACCGCGATTGGCAGAACCTAAACCAACCGGAGATAAGGTCTATTCAGCAGTTCCTGACAAACAAAGTACAGCAGACGGGGGGTAGGTTCTATTTCGGAGTGGATTTTCACTCAACCTGGGAAGACATCTACTATACCATCGACACTACCCAGCATGGGAACTTCCCCGGCCTTATCCCTACCATGATTGAGCAAATGGCTCTGGACCTTGAACTTGACCCAAATATCAGATCCAGTGCCGCAGACAGTAGCTACGTGACCTCCTCCAAGTATTTTTTCTACGAATTTGGGGCAGAAGCTCTCACCTATGAAATCGGAGACAACACACCCCGGGAGTTACTCAAGCGGAAAGGAGAGGTTTCAGCTCTCAAACTCATGGAATTGCTGCTAAAAGGAGATTCGGAGTAAAGCCCAAATCCTAGCTGAGGAAAGTAAGGTATGGAGTAACTTTGTACAGACCTATCCTCCCCACCCTACCCAAAACCCATATGCAAACTACCCGCCGCATCCCTTTAATGGCCCTTTTACTGTGTTTGGCAGGGATATACTACCTCCTCTTTGGCCGGCATGGCTACTTTCCTAGTGATCAGGGGTTTATCCCTGGACTGGCCTGGCGGATCTGGAACGGGCAGGTTCCATACCAAGATTTTATCTA
The DNA here is from genome assembly GCA_964343195.1 of uncultured Bacteroidia bacterium. Lineage (GTDB taxonomy): Bacteria > Bacteroidota > Bacteroidia > J057 > J057 > CAYVAP01. Next base: position 3,649 of record CAYFIR010000179.1, read on the forward strand.
TGTACGCCCAGCCCTAAGTGGGTATCTCCACGCCTGGGAAATGGCCCTTCCGGCGACCTGGCACCTTCGGGCCGGACGGTTGTTTTTTTATGTGCAAATGGCTTTGGCCACCTGGTTCATGGTAAAAACGCTGGAAAAGAGCCTAAAACTTGAAGAAAAAGGCATTTCCCTAAATTGGATTGCCGCCATATCGCTGGTAGGAGCTTTGCACAACTACTCCCCCATGCCCTGGCATACAGTTGATGGAATTTTCCTCGGGGCAGCGGGATTTTACCTGCTGGTGGTGCCCCGGCGCTGGGGCTGGTGGGTGCTGGGTGGCTGGTTGTTGATAGCCGCTGCCCTTTGCAAGCAATCCTTTTATCTGCTCCCGATCCTGGGCATTGCCCTGCTGCTGGTTTATCAGCCGAAAAAATATGCCTGGCGCGCCATTCTGGTGGGGGGACTTTCCTCTCTGCTCACCGGAATCCTTGTAGCCCTCACTCATACCGAGTGGCTGCTTTCCGGCATTGCGCAGACTACAGGAGCCACGAGTTTACAGGACCTGGCGGTCATCGGTGGTTGGCAGTACCTGAAGGCACTGCCGCTTTTTGCTCTGGGCGTGGCCCTGGTTGAGTTTGGCAAGAATAAATCCTGGGGAAAGTACCTGGGCTATCTCTGGCCAGTCGCCCTGCTTGGCGGTGCAGGAATCCACCTTGTTTATGCCCTTTGGCAGCAGAGCTATGCAGGCCCCATGCTCGCGTATGGACAATTGCTATGGCTAGCAGCCCTGGCCGGGGCCTACGGCGTGGGGTATAAGGGGTATAAGGGGTATAAGGGGTATAAGGGGTATAAGGGGTATAAGGGAAATAAGGGCAAAGAGGAAGAAAGTGCTTCTTCTTCTCCAGACCCCGTTGAGCGCAGTGAAATCCCGCAGAGCGGGAAACCTCAAACTTCGAACTCTTCTTCTCCAAACTCCGAACCCCGAACTTCGAACTCTTCTTCTGCGAACTTCAAACCATCCTCCCCCCTATTCGCTCTTCTCGGCCTGGCCTGGTGTGCTAGTATCAGTTGGGGGTACGCGACACCGATGCTGGCATTTGCTCCATTGGCGGTGGCAGGCTGGCTGGGGGTTCAGAGTTGGGGCAAGGGAGCCGCTCCCAAATGGCTCCTGCCGGGTACCACGGTCGCGTTGGCCCTGATATGGGGCATCTGTAGCCTGTATCCTTATCGGGAGGCCCCACGCTACACGGAGTACCGCGACGGAGGTGAAATATTCCCCGCCCTGACGGGCATCAAAATCGGCAGCGACAGCTACGAGCGCATTTCCGAGTTGAAGCAATTTGCCAGCAGGTATGGCAACCGTTTCACGGTGCTATCGACCCACCCCGCGGCGCACCTGATGGTGCAGGCTGAGCCGACCTTCGCCAGCGACTGGGCCCAAAACGCCGAGGTTCACGCCAATGCATTGCTGCCGACTTTGCAAACACTATTGGACAACTCGGTGGCTTATGTCTTTCTCCAAAAAGACAAACTCAACCGACTTGAAGATTCCAGTCGCTATGGTCTGCTACTAGGGGCCTATGTACAGGATAAATGGGAGCCGGTTACGGAGGGGAAGTACTTCATCGTGTATCGAAACCCGAAGGTCAGCAACCTGCTCAATCCGGGGCTGGCGATGGCACGAAAAAGCGCTGACCAGGATACCCTGATCAGCGCAAAATATGAGACATATGTGTTCAGCAATGATCTTTAGGCGCTCTGTCCCTCGCGCTTGATGTCATACTTGTCCATCTTGTTATAGAGGTGGCTTCGCTGGATATCGAGTTGCTCGGCGGTTTTGGAGATGTTCCAACCGTTGGCTTCCAGTTTGCGCACGATGAATTCCTTTTCCATGTGGTCCTTGAAGGCCTGAAATTGTGAGAACTCGTCGTATACCGTTGAGGAAGGCTGGGGTTTGGCACCATCACGACGCTTGGGTACCGCATAGTCCAGCACATCCTGGGAGGTAATCTTTCCATTGCACAAAATGGCCAGGCGCTCCATCACGTTGTGAAGTTCGCGTACGTTTCCTGTCCAGTCCAGCTTTTGAAGCTCTGCCATGCCATCGGCGGTTACCTCGATGTCGGGCATGCTATATTCCTCAGAGATTTCCTTTAGGAAGGACTGTGCCAATGCGGGAATGTCATCACGGCGATCACGCAGCGGGGGCACGTGGATCAGGATCACGCTGAGGCGGTGGTACAAGTCCTCCCGGAAGTTTCCTTTGTCAATCTCGGCCAGCAGGTCCTTGTTGGTTGCCGCGAGGATGCGGACGTCCACGTTGATCTGCTTGTCGGAGCCAATGCGTGAGATGCGATTTTCCTGTAGGGCGCGCAGCACTTTGGCCTGAGCGGAGAGGCTCATGTCGCCGATCTCATCGAGGAATAGCGTTCCGCCATTGGCCTGTTCAAACTTTCCGATGCGCTGCTTATGTGCACCGGTGAATGAGCCTTTTTCATGCCCAAATAGCTCTGACTCAATCAGTTCTGAAGGAATAGCGGCACAGTTGACCTCTACGATTGGTCCACTGTGGCGACTGGACTTTTCGTGAATCCAGCGAGCTACCAGTTCTTTTCCGGTTCCATTGCTACCGGTGATCAGCACCCGTGCGTCAGTTGGAGCTACCCGATCAATGGTTTCCTGCACCTTTTCCATGACGGATGAACTGCCAATCATGGGACGCACCTTGTATATTTTCCGCTTGAGTTTTTTTGTCTCCACTACCAGATCCTTTTTCTCCAAGGCATTTCGTACACACAGCAGGAGACGGTTCAGGTCTGGTGGCTTCTGGATAAAGTCGTATGCCCCCATCTTGGTGGCTTCTACCGCGGTATCGATATCTCCATGGCCTGAGATCATGATAAAGGGCAGTTCAGGTTTTGCTTCAGCGGCTTTGGCAAGCACTTCCATGCCATTCAGTTTTGGCATTTTGATGTCGCAAATCACTGCGTCGATGTTTTCTTTCAGCAAACGATCCAACCCCTCCTGACCATCGGCTGCGGTAATGACATCATAGTCTTCGAATTCCAGGATGTCCTGCAGCGATACCCGGATTGGTTCTTCATCGTCAATGATTAAGATTTTGGGCATTGAAGCTTTTATTATACAGTTCAGATAAAGGCAATGTACAAAATAGATACACTGTCTTTTTTCGTTTACATCAAGTTATAAACAAAAGCCCTGCCACAGATTGACAAATGACGAAAAGCAAGACATTTTCGTCCATAATAAAGGAAGCGAGAAATGAGAAGGAGAAGAACACAGCCAACAAACCACTCACAATCAACACATTACCTATAACCCTAAAGAGCAACCATCAAAGTCACGTGCAAAGCCTCTCCGTTTCAGGGTGTCCAAAAATGTAAGCAGCCCACTTCTCCATTAGCAAGGGGGCAAAAGAAATCGGGAGATGGGTGTAGGTAGTTGGACAGATGGATAGATGGACAGAATTATACAGGTATGAAGTATATGAGGATATGGAGGCAAATCGCTGCCTAAGGGCCTTCATACCTCCATTTCCTCCATACCTCTCTTATAGTTATTTTTGGACTCCTACTTATAGGGAAATATGGTATATGGCTTTATGTCTTACCTTATCCCGCATACCATATACCCGTTCTTTTCTGTCCATGTGCATATAAAAAGAAATTGAGCCCCCTGCTGGGAAGCTCATTGTTTTCCTGTGATTGTATGGATTGATGTTACAAGTCCCGCACTGAGGTGTAGTATCCGAAAACCCAACCTACTTTTTCTTCGAACCGAACCCGGTACCAGTAATCCTCCACATCATTAACTGTTGCCTGTTCTCCCTTGCTAAGGACCACACAAACATCATTCTGTGAGAGGGCCGATACTACAGCAGAAGTCACATCGGGATTCTCATACATATTGACATCTGGCTGAGCGATGAAGAGTTTCTCTTCTACATCAAAGGAGAAGTTCTCGTTTGCCAGCACTTCGGGATCTACCTCATCGGCGGTCAGTCTGAATTCTTCTTCAATCAAAGGGCGAAAAACCGATGTTTGGGTGCTATCGCGACTCAATAATTCTCCCAATGCCTGTCGTCTTTCTTCGGGAGATTTCAGGATACGCGCCCGATAGAAGAAAAGGGCAGTTTCAACCTCTTTTTGTTCAAACGTGAGGTTGTTCTTACGGCGAATCCAGCCTTTTTTCTCCTTTTCGAAGGATGATACATGGAGCCAGTCCCCATAGGAACCTGGATTCTCGGGATCCTCTATGACAACGATAATCTGGGCTTTGAGGAACTTGTCATTTCGCAGCGTCATGAAGTCGGGCCGTCGGTATAGTTCGGCCTCATCGGTCATCACGGCACGTCGCCCATAAGGCTCCATCAGAAAGGCCCATACCCAACCTTCTGTTCCGTCTCCGAGCCGGATTTTCATATACTCACGGTCATCGATTTCCACGTATGGGGTATCGATCATCTCAACCTGCTCTCCGTAGGTGATGGGAGTGATATAGTTTTTTTCTCCGTCAGATGTGTACTCCCGCTGCCCTGGCTCCTGTCGAACCCCAACCGGGTTATAGAGGGCAATGGCAACCCGCTGGATGGGGATGTCGGTGGTATCTATTGGGTCAGGTTCGGGTAGTTCGGGTTCAGGTTCCTGCCCCTGAACGGGCAGATCACTCACACAACTGGTACCTTGCAGGACAAGGAAGAGACATAACAATAACAGGAAATTGCTCCAACCAGACCACTTAAACATAATGGGTACCGTGCGCATGTGCATACTGATGCCTTTTGGGTGAGGCAATTTAATCCTTGCCTTACATTAAAACAAAGCTTTATGTTGTATGCAGGTATGAAGTCTTCAGAATATTTACATCCTGGTGCTACCCCTATCGTTATCGTGGGGGCTGGCGGCTTTGGGCGTGAAGTTTCCTGGCTGCTGGAATGCATCAATAATGCCTCTGAAAGCCCTAAATGGGAGGTTTTGGGATTCCTGGACAATCGAGCCCCCGATGACTGGTCATACCAACCAGTTCTGGGCGATGAAATATGGGCTACTCAAAATCTTCCAAAAGAGACACATTTTGTCGTAGCCATCGGGAATCCCCCGCTCAGAAAACGGCTTGCAGACCAACTGGAAAGTGCCGGATTCGTTCCGGCCACCCTGATTCACCCCAATGTAGAATTGGGACCAAATGTTCAACTCGGACCCGGAAGCATCGTTTGTGCAGGATCCGTCCTGACTGTTGACATCAAGGTTGGTCGGCATGTCATCATCAACCTGAACTGTACCATCGGTCATGACACACAGGTAGGAGACTGGGTAACGCTGGCCCCCGGCTGTCACCTGAGTGGAGCCACTTCCCTGGGTTCCCTCGTGGAATTGGGAACTGGAGCGGTAGTCCTTCCAGGAAAGGCTATGGGAGATGGGGCGGTTTTAGGCGCAGGTGCTGTCCTGACACAAAACGCGGATCCAGGAAAAACCTATGTAGGAATACCGGCAAAAACCAGGTAGGTGGTAGGGAGAAAGCTCCCATACCACCTGATGGTCATTAGCTGGACTTTTTCCAAAAAATTGGTGCTTTTCCAATTTTAATGTCACCTCCCCGCTTCGCGGGATCGCGGATCAGCGGGACTTACCTTTTTTCTAGCTCCGCAATCGGATTTTTAATACTCGGCGTGTTTTCAAGTACTATTTCGCTTTCAGCGGGACCTACTTTCTTTCAAAAGAAAGTAGGCAAAGAAACTTGGGCATTC
>CAYFIR010000180.1:0-9115 GCA_964343195.1 uncultured Bacteroidia bacterium
GACTTCTGACTTCTGACTTCTGACTTCTGACTTCTGACTTCTGACTTCTGACTTCCTCTTGAACGAAGTGAAATCCCGGGCATCGGGAACTTCTGGATTGTTCACTGCTTACTGAAATACAATTTTCTCCCAATGAAAAACATGCTACTCATGGTCCTGATGGTGCTGGCTGCTACGCTGGCGACGGCTCAGGAACTTACCCAAACTGTAAGGGGCAAAGTGGTAGATTCGGAAACCAACTTCCCACTGGAAGGGGTGACGGTTACCACTAAGGCTTCCAATGGCACCACTATCGGTGCCTATTCCGGAGAAGACGGATCCTACCGCCTGGAAAACGTACCGATAGGACGACAGGCTATCACCTACAAATACACTGGCTACCAGGATGCCGTTCGAGACAACATTGAGGTTACTTCGGCTAAAGAGGTAATCCTCAACATCCAACTCCAGGAGTCTGCCCTGGAACTGGACGAGGTGGTCATCGGGGCCAGCCGAAACGGGCAGGTCTCCAATGAAATGGCCACCGTCAGTGCACGTGAATTTTCCGTGGTGGAAACTAACCTCTACGCCGGTAGCCGGGGCGAGCCCGCCCGTATGGCGTCCAACTACGCGGGCGTACAGGGGGCCGACGACTCCCGAAACGACATCGTCATCCGGGGTAACTCCCCCGCGGGGGTACTCTACCGCCTCGATGGGGTCAACATCCCCAACCCCAACCACTTTGCGATTCCGGGGACTGGAGGTGGTCCGGTGACCATCCTCAACAACAAGTTCCTCGCGAACTCGGACTTTTTCACCGGGGCATTCCCAGCGCTGTATGGCAATGGCCTGGCCGGGGTATTTGACCTGAAAATGCGCAATGGCAACAACCAACAGCATGAGTTCACCGGGCAGCTGGGCTTCCTGGGAACAGAGTTGACCGCCGAAGGCCCCATCAATCGCGAGTCGGGGGCATCCTACCTCGGCATGTATCGCTATTCGACGCTGCAGCTATTCCAGTTCCTGAACATTGATGTGGGGTCCGACGCCGTACCACAATATATGGACGGGGCTTTTCGCCTGAATTTCCCGCAGAAAAATGGTGCGCAGCTCGCTATCTGGGGCATGGGGGGCCTGAGTACCATTCCCATCGTATTGAGCGATGCAGCTGCTCCACCCGATGAAGTAGATCTATACGCTGCGGACACTGACCGTGATCAGTATTTTGGTTCCAATACCGGTGTGTTGGCTGCGACTTACAGCTATCCCATCAACCAATCAACCTTTTTTAAGGCCGGAATCGCGGTTTCACACCAGTCTATTGATGCCAATCATGATCAGATTTACCGCCGTATTGTGACAGATGCAGAGGGGAATGAAGCTTTTGAGGTGGATTCCCTAAAACCCATTCTGGACTATACCTTCGCGGAGAACAAATACAGCACCTTTCTCAATTTCAAGAAGAAATTTGGGCGTCAGCATACCCTTCAGGTGGGTTTCAACTTTGACTGGTACGACATGCGCTACATCGACAGCGCCCGTCAGGTCATTCGGGAAAATGATTCACTTGCGCCATGGGTGGTTCGTTGGGATGCGGATGAAGGAGCGCCTCTGTTCCAGCCCTACGTGCAGTACAAATTCAATTACCGCGACCGCCTGGTGCTGACTGCAGGTCTGACCAGTTTGTATTGGGGCGTCAATGACAACAGCTTTTCCCCGGTTGAACCACGCATTGGGCTGAGTTATACCATCAAGTCAGGGCATAACCTGAACTTCGGTGCCGGGCTCCATTCGCAGATTCAGTCCCCCTACATTTACTACTATGGACTTACGACAGAGGGAAATGATCCCCAGGAGCACAACCTGGACATGGGGCTGAGCAAAAGTGCCCATGCCGTGCTCGGATACGACTGGATTGTGGGCAAGGCCATGCGGTTGAAGGTGGAAACGTATTACCAATACCTGTATGACGTGCCGGTAGAGGTGCGGTCTTCTTCCTTCTCGCTGCTGAATGCAGGTAGTGGATTTGCACGCTTCTTCCCTGACACACTACAAAATGCGGGTGTCGGTCAGAATTATGGCCTTGAGCTAACCCTGGAGCGATTCTTTGCCAACGGATTCTACTTCCTGGTAACCGGCTCTTTGTTTGATGCGAAATATCAGGGGAGCGATGGGGTTTGGAGAAATGTAGCCTTCAATGGCCGCTATGCTGCGAATGCACTGGCTGCCTATGAATACGAAATGAAAAATGGCCTGGCCATTCAGACGGGCATCAAGCTAACCCGTGCGGGAGGACGCTGGTATGGAGTGGCCGATGAGGAGCGTTCCATTGAGGTGGGCGAAGTAGTCTTTGTAGACTCTACGGTCAATACCCTTCAGTTTGATCCCTATTTTCGCATGGACCTCAAACTGGCCATTCGCTGGAATCGACCCAAAGTCACCCACGAATTGGCCTTTGACATCGTCAACGTAACCGATAACTTCAATGTGTTGACCCTGCGATTTACGCCAGAAAATCCCGAGAGTACCATCACCCAGGTACCACAGTTGGGTATTTTGCCGTTGTTTTACTACAAAATCGACTTTTAAGCTATGCTAAAATGGGGAGCCATATGGATTATTTTGCTTTGGCTAATCACCGGAGCAAGGGCCCAGGCTCCCCATTTTGATTTCCTCACCGTCAGTGACGGGCTGGCCTCTAACGTGATATTCTGTGTTGAGCAAAGCGCTGATGGCTTTGTGTGGGTGGGCAGCTCTGGGGGCCTTCAGCGATATGACGGATACGAATGGAAGGCTTTGGAGCCACTTGATGGAATCCCCGTTCGGTCCCTGGCCCAGCATCCAAATGGCGACATCTGGATTGGCACGAACTCTGGCGGTCTTTGGCGCTATGTCTCTGATGTTGACACACTACAATGCCTGGGACCCACTACAAAAGGAGATTCCCTGTTTCCCTTTCCGGGCATAAGCTCGGTGTTTTGTGATTCACATGGTCAGATATGGGTGGCGGGAGCAAGTACCCTGACCCGTGTCCGGTATGAAGCAGACACGCTGGTCGTGGAGGTGTGTCCCGCTGATCTGGACCAGGATCATCTGCTATTCGAAACGAAAGGGGTAAAGGTTGGGGAAGATGCGTTTGGCAACCTTTGGGTAGGCTTTTATTACCAGGGATTCTGTATTCTGAGCGCAGACCAGTTGACCATACCGGCTGATAGCTTTCGCTGGCAGCGTCAGGGAGTTCTTAAACCTGGGTTTCCCGTTGACCGTGCAGGCGTTTTTCGATCAGACTCTGCCGGAGCATTCTGGCTGGGGGGAAATCATAGCATGATTCGCCTGCTGCCAGCAAGTCTGAAGGCAATGGGAGACACCGCAGCAGCTTCTGTCCCGAATGAGTTGGGCTTTGAGAGTTTTCAGTTTTTTGATCGCCCGGATTTTGGGGTAAGTCGGCAGCAATCTGCCCATGTGACCAGCATGGCCATCGAAGAAGATGGAACCACCTGGTTTTCGACCAGCTATGGGATCTATCGATTCGATGAAGCGACAGATAACCTGGAGTTTTTCTCCCTGGAAGAAATCGGCATCCCAAGTAACGGGTTTAATGCCCTCACCCACCTGTACCGTGATCCATCAGGACAGATATGGGCGGGCAGTATTGAAGGCCTGGGAAAACCGGCCAGTCATGACCAGGCTTTCTCCCACATCGAGTTGGACCCGGAAACAAAAGCCACCCTGGTCAGGGCCTTGCTCGTCGATAGCCACCAGCAATTGTGGGTCGGAATTGAAAATGGGGGCCTGGCAGTTTTTTCACAGGGGGAGGACCAGCCATACCTTCAACAAACACTAAGTGGTCCCCAGGCAGGCCTGAATTATAATTTTATCATGGGCCTGGAGGAAGACCCAGATGGAAACATCTGGGTAGCAACCTACGGTGGAGGTTTACTTCAGCTGCAACCCCAACGAGACTCCAGGGGACAGGTGACTGGCTTTTCTTCAGCATCCTATTTGCCCAGCAGGGTTCCCTATGCTCCCAACAGCTACTACATCTACGGAACGTTGGTGGATCGCAATGAGCGGTTGTGGGTGGCGGCTTTTGAAGGAGTAGGGTACTTCCTGCCCGATGGAATCTTTCGAAGCTTTGTGCTTCCGGTTTCCAACTGTCTCCTGGAGGACCAACAGGGACAGATCTGGATTGGGACGGATGAAGGGCTGTTTTTTTACGATGAAAAGCAGGACACAGTCCTGCGGTTTGAACTTGCGGAAGGGCAGCCCCCAATAGCACAGAGACGCATTGAGAGCCTGGCCGAAACTCCCGATGGAACCCTTTGGGTAGGAACGTTGGAAGGAATGTGGGAAGTCAATCGAGAGCAGGGAACCGTAGAGGTGTGGGGCAAATCGAGGGGGCTTCCCCATTCGCAGGTGGTCGCCATGTCCGTTGATAAGGAGGGGCAGTTGTGGTTCTCTACCCTTCTGGGAATCAGCTGCCTTTCAGGAGGGAAAATACGGAATTATGGACTGAAGCAGGGTACGTTCAACCCTTCGTTTGTCGCGAGAGCAGTAGCTCAGGATGAATCGGGACGATTGTTTTTCGGCGGGAAGTTGGGAGTGGTTCACTTCGATCCGGAGGAATTGGAAACAAGCGTAGCGGTCCCTCAACTGGCGTGGACCGGGCTGCGAATTTTCAATCAACGGGTCGAGCCAGGCGATACGCTGAACGATGGCCGCATCTGGGAACAGGGATTGAAGCAAGGTAAAGAACTGGTGTTGACCTATCGCGACCGGATGGTAGGCTTTGAGTTTGCAGGACTGGGATATCGACAGGTAGAGGGGTATCGGTATGCTTTTCGCCTGGAAGGTTTTGACCAGGACTGGCGCTATACCGACGCCCGGCAGCGCATCGCAACTTACACCAGCCTTCCATCTGGGACTTACACTTTGCGGGTAAAGGTCGCGCCAGCCAATGGCGATTGGAGCCAAAGTGAATTGGCACTACAGGTAAGGGTACTACCTCCCTGGTGGCGCAGTCCCCTGGCCTGGATCCTCTACGGGGTATTGATGGCCGGTTTGGTATATCTGGTCTTCCGGTGGAGGCTGAACCGGCTTCGCCGGGAAATGAAAATACAGGCCCGCATCGCTGAGGCCAAAGCCCAGGAGCGCGAAGAAGTGCGCGCACGTTCTGCACGGGATTTTCACGACGAGGCAGGCGGTCAGTTGACCAAGCTATCGCTCTACACCGGGCTCATTCGCCAGCAGCAAACCCAGCCAGAGACCCAGCCCTATCTCGATAAGCTGGAGACCAATATCGCTGCACTCGCTCAGGCAATGCGGGACTTCATCTGGGTCCTGGATAGCCGCAACGACAGCCTGGGCGAAACCCTGGTGCGGATTCGGTCCTGGGCTGAGGAGCTGTTTGAACCCGCCCGAACGGATTTTAGATTTCAACAGGAGCTTGCGGTCCCCTCGGAAACTCCGATCCCCTTACTGGCCCGTCGACACCTCCTGTTTATTTGCAAGGAGGCTTTGAACAATTCCCTGAAATACGCCCAGGCCAGTGAAGTACACCTGCGGGTAAAAGCGGATGACGAAGTCCTTTCCCTGCATATCCTGGATGATGGCATCGGCTTTCACCCTGATCAACTTCGCCGCATCAATGGCCTGGAGAACATGCGCAGCCGCGCCGAAGAAATCGGAGCCGAGTTTGAGTTGGAATCGCTACCCGGCATGGGTACGCGGGTCATGATCCATTTGCCAATTCACCCAGATGGGTAGTGGACAATGAACCCTGTTCATTAGACATTGGACATTAATCAGTAGTCAGTGCTCCCAATTCTTGTTTCTTTACTGATCCCTGATCTATGAACATGGATCAACGCCTCTTTACTGATCAATGATCCGTGATCAATGAAAACTGAATAATATGGCTGATATCCACATCGCACTCGTAGAAGACGACCCGGAAATCCGGCAATTACTCAAGGTGATCCTCGACGGATCGCCGGGGTACCGTTGTTCGCAGGTATTTGAGGACGCAGAGAGCGCCATCGATGAAATTGCCAGCTTTCAGCCCGATGTGGTGCTGATGGACATCCAGCTACCGGGTATGTCTGGAGTGGAGGCAGTTAAAAAATTGACTACCAGGCGCCCTACGCTGGTCATTTTGATGCTGACAGTACAGATGGACGATGACTCGGTGTTTCAATCGCTATGTGCCGGGGCCAGTGGGTATCTACTCAAGGCCACTCCCCCAGCGCAACTGTTGGCGGCAATTTCAGAGGCAGTGGACGGAGGCTCGCCCATGAGTCCGGCCATTGCCCGGAAGGTGATCCGGAGTTTCCATCTACCCAAGATGGAGTCCCCATTAAGTGAGCGGGAACTGGAGGTCCTCCGCCGGCTCTGCGAAGGCGAAACCTACCGCACGATTTCGGAGGCAATATTCGTCAGCACCAATACCGTCAAGGCCCACATCAAGAATATCTACAGCAAACTCCACGTGCACAGCCGCGCTGAAGCGGTGCGGAGGGCCATGCGAGACGGATTGGTGTAACGGCGGAGGGAGAATTCGTGATTCGGAATCTGTCATTCGTAATTTGAGCTTGCGGTAGGGGCCGAATTGCAATGCGATTCTCTACTTTCTTTGCGCCTCCGCTAGAAAAGCAGTCGCATCGAAAGGGTAAATGATAGCTCAAACGCCTGTGCAGAACAGATTCTACCAAAAGACTCCCACACAACAGCGACGGTTCCAACTCAGGATGTTGGCATTATTGCTCGGGATCAACCTGCCCATTGCGGTGGTTCTGGTGCTCATCAGCCCGCGGTTGTTCCCGCTGTTTTTCGTTCCGCTGGCTTTTTCCTTTACCATCGTGGCCCCATTTTTTGATGTGCCTTCGTTGGTCAAAAAGGGGGGGCTGACCTATCATTCGCTGTTTTTGCTGGCAGAAAAGCCAAAGAAAGACACCGTGACCCTGCATGGGGGGACCCTGTTTGATTACTACTTTACCCTGGAGCGAGGTTGGAGCGGACAACTGCGAACGGCCTTTATCCTGGCCGAATATCTGCGCGGCCTGCTGAGCCTGATGGAGTATTTCCCCGATGACATGAAGCTCCGTGGCACCAGCTACATCATACAGGAGCGGACAGCGCGGAAGGTGGGCCTGCACAAGGCCCCTACCGATGGGATCCAGGTATTTCTGCTGACCTTCAACTACTTCAACCTGATGGCTTCTCTCTACCTGGCCAAAGGCAAACTGACCTTTCCCAATCTCAATCGGGTTCATACCTTCGAAGGCACCATCGGCGCATTAAGAGAAAATGAGGGCTTTATCAGAGGCATGCTGAAGCGGCTGGAAGAAGGGGCACTAGGAAAAACTACCCAAATGGGTAATTGAGTCCAGGTGTCTGCTGGCCCTACCTTGTGATTGATTATTAACCCCTGATGCTGATGGCTATTCAGCAAATCAATTACAAATAACCCATTATGAAATCGTTTCTGTTTTTATTACCTGTCCTCCTTTTTTCCATTACTTCCTGTAAAACGGAGGCCCCGACAGGAGAAGATCCCCTTCCTGATCTGGAGTTTAATCTTTCCGTGACTGGAGCCGAGACACATGACATCTCTTTTGTGCTACCTGGAAATATGGCGGATACAAGAGCTGGAAATGGAAGCTATAATAGCCCTTCTGGTATTTTTGTGATGACCTTTTTGGAGGCAAATGTATGGCAGTTTGGCATGCAGTGTATGCCCGGAGGAGTCAAGGTCGGTACGTTTGACCTGAGTGGAGGATCCTCTTTTGGAAATATTTCCGGAGGGACCGGCTACACCGCCGTTAGCGGCACGCTGACCATCACCGAGGCAGACCTCTATCAGAATGTCGGTAGTAGCATTGGAGGTGCTGATGACTACTTCATTTCTGGCCGGTTTGAGGCCGATATGGAAGATACCAACAACCCGCCCAATCAGATTCGCGTGCAGGGAACCTTCAAAGGAGTGAATATTAAGGCGAACTGATCAACAGGAAAATCCATTATCTTGCGAGGCCTCATCACGGATGGGGCCTTTTTCATTTGGTAGGTTTTGTAAAACTTTTCTAAAGGCGAAGGCGTTATGCTGACTATTACTATGCCTTTTGCATCGCTGATTAACGATCCTGCTATTTTATGACTACACCACCAGTCATTCCCTCAACTTCCACAGATCCTGTTGACACCAAGAATTCAAAATCACCTCAGGGGCCTACCAAACTCCATCAGGAGCGAGCGAAGTTCATTTTCATGATCCTGTCGGCTCTGTTTGTAGGGGCACTGGTTACGACCAATCTCATTGCGAACAAGTTTGTCACCGTGGATTTTGGGTTTGCCAGTTTTGTGATTTCAGCCGGAATATTGCCATACCCTCTGACCTTTCTGGTGACCGATATCCTCTCTGAGGTATACGGACGAAAGCGGACCAATCAGGTGGTAATTTCGGGATTTGTGGTAAGTGTCTTCGTGATCTTTGTCCTATGGATGGGAAGCGTGTTCCCCGCCATTGAAAATTCTCCTGTGAATGATGATGTTTATGCCCAGGTGTTTGCCAATACCTGGAGGGTGATATCTGCTTCAATGGTGGCCTACCTCTCCGCTCAACTGATTGACGTCCGGCTTTTCCATTTCTGGAAGGGACTGACCAAGGGCAGGTTCCTTTGGCTGCGAAATAATGCCTCGACCATTGTATCCCAACTGGTGGACACGACCCTGGTGGTGGCGGTCCTATTTCTGGGGCAGCTATCAGTGGGCGAAATGGGGAGCATGATTGCCGATGGGTGGGCTTTTAAAGCGATTGTCGCACTTTTGGATACGATTTTTATCTACCTGATTCTGTTTGGGATGAGAGGTTACCTGAATCTCAAACCTGGAGAAGAGATTGATATCTAGTCATTAGTTTCGCGGTTCAAAGTTCAAGGTTGAAAGTTACCTGGGCTACGCAGAGCCAATTAGTGGCTATTGCCCCAGAATTAAGTGCATACCTTGGCTAGGATAAGGTAGGCCCAAAATTCAAAAAGGCAAATCTGGACTCTCAGAGGCCCTTTTGATAGGTCGAAACTAATATCTAGTGCTTTGTCAAGTTAAAAATGATGGGTAAGCGGTCGCAGATTTTTTCGCA
>CAYFIR010000181.1:0-9094 GCA_964343195.1 uncultured Bacteroidia bacterium
TGACGCAGTATGCGGGCAAGAGATCAAGTCAAAAGCGGAACTAATTTTTTGAGCGCTCCTAAGATTACATACCAGGAGCAGGCCTTTTTGTTCCCAAAATGCAAAAAGCTCCCGATCCCATTGAATCTGGAGCTAAAAGTATGAGAAACAGGGTCAACCTGCTATCGCCTGGCTGACACTATTCTTTATCTTCCGCAGGCTCTACCGTAAACCAGCTCATTCTTCGGCCGATAATTTTCACCAGAGACTGAGCCGGAATGAAGCCACGGGTGCTGACTACTTCGTAGCGTTTTCCATCCAGTTCGATGAAACCACTGGTCCGCAGCGGGGTAACGGTTCTGGCGATTTGGCCGATCAGGCTGGTTTCCTCTATGGGAACACTGCCAGATGGGCTATTGTGGGGAGCCCTACGTAGAAATTTGAAATTCCAGAACATAGAACAGGGTTAGAATTACAAGGTTTAGTCCGGTGTGTTTAACACCCCGGAGGAGAAACGAACCATATACTTGGTTTTGCATTTATTTTGGGGGATAAATGGAAGCCAGGATGAAAAGTTTCTTCACTGTAAGAAACGTCAAGACCCGTACCGGGGTTTCGTCCCTGCACCCAGCGCCGGGAGGTAGCCTGCCCACTATCCGATTACTCCTCCCGCCATTCTCTGAGGAAACCCTCAAATTCCTGCTTCAGTGCCTCATATCGTTCCAGTTCGGCCCGATAAAAATATTTTGAGATCACCAGTGAAATTCCCAGGGCAAATGCCGCAAAACCCAAAATCGCGATCAGTCCAATGGGGGTCACTGGCTCCCCCGGGGTCAATAGTCCCACAGCCAGGGCCAGTAGAATTGCCACCGGAATCAACCCAATCCACCTCACATGATATCGGAAGTATTGGATCTTTCTGATAGCCATTGACAAATATTCCAGGGTATTCTTCTGCGGTCCTCTCTCAAGTTGTCGGAGAAACCAGTAATCGTAGGCATTCTTGGCGATTACAATGACCATGATCAAGGCCATCACCATTGCATTCCAGCCAAACAGCCCCTGATCAGCCATTGTCAGCAGGTATCCTCCTCCAAACAGGGTTGCAGTAGCGATTCCAGCAAGGGCCTGCTTTGGCGAAAGCATTCGATCCAGAGGCCCCATCTGCTGCCTGATGCGGGTACGGAGCCGGTTAACATTTCCGATTGAGAATTGTGTTTCCGCTGCTGGTTGTTCTTGCCAGGTTGATTTCAATGCTTCCAGGTCCATGGTGAATGATTTTTTGTGTTAATGGGAAAAAGGTATGCGGTATATGGCATTTGCTACTGACCATTCGGCTTATACCTCCTTAAGCATCTGGCCAAGTCGCTGCCGTGCCCGCGACAGGCGTGCTCCGACATTTGACACAGATAGCCCGGTGATATCGGCCATTTCCTGATAGCTCAAATCCTCCAGGTAAAGCAAAATCAGGGAGCGGTCGGATTTTCTCAGCTGGCCAATCGCATGATAAAGAGCCTGGAGTTGCTCTTTTCTGTCAAGGTCCTGGTCAAATCCTGGAGCCACGGGAGTATCTGGTTGGCCCTCCTCAAAGTGCTGGGTGCTCCGAACTTTACTGCGTCGCATGTGGCTCAGAGCAGTGTTTAACGCCACTCGATAGACAAAGGTGTTGAGACTCGACCTCCCTTTAAATCCAGCCATTGAACGCCATAGCTGATAGGCTATTTCCTGAAATAGGTCCTTTTGATCCTCCTCATCCTCGCCATACACCCGGCAAATTCTCGCAAGCCTTGGTCGGTTTTCCTGAATCAGCGCGTGAAAAGCAGCTTCAGTCATGGGAATTGAATAAAGGTTCCTCGTCAGATTGTGTTCATTTATCTTTTTAGTATCCCCAGCGTTCTTCCCCTTACATTTTTTCAGAAAAAAAACGCACGAGCGGACATGCCACTCATGCGTCAACTTTGAATTTTATGTACTCTGCTAATTAGTCGTACCGAACAATCAGCGGGGTCGGTCGGGCAAAAGCTCCTGAGAACATCGGGTCCTTTTTCCATTCAGCAACAGCCTGTCTGGCTTCTGCCAATGAAGCGTAGTATCCAGCGAAAAGCACTTTCTCATCCGGGTGGTCAGGGCTAGAAAGCAGGAAGGTTCCTTTTGGAAACTCATTGGGGAAACGGTCCATGGTTTCAAAGCGTGCCAACTGGATGACATACAGTTCCGTAGGGAGTCCTTTTCCTGTAACCCGACGGCCTGGTCGGATAGGAATGTCCTTGTCGAGGCGTCGAGTTCCCAAAA
Organism: uncultured Bacteroidia bacterium; assembly: GCA_964343195.1. GTDB lineage: Bacteria > Bacteroidota > Bacteroidia > J057 > J057 > CAYVAP01. Next base: position 2,272 of record CAYFIR010000181.1, read on the forward strand.
CTGTTTCGGTATTGCTTTCTCTGACCTGAGCCAGAGCAGATATATCCGCTGCAAAGAACAGAACAAGCGCCAAAGCAGGAATCAGAAAATTTAGTTTTTTGAAGAACATGGTGGATTGGTTTATATTTTGACGGAAAGCAAATAAGCAGGTCTCTCCTTCTGAGAAAAATAATCCTTTGTTAATTCACAAAATTAACTTCTAATTCTGTTCCAAAAAGGGGTTTTCTGCATTTTTATGCCTGTAATGTAAGTTTTAGGGCAATTTCCCCTACCAATCTGAGAACGAAATATCCATTCCGGGAATTGTCTCGACTCCCCAAAACTCTAACAACTAAGGTAAAGTTTTCATTCAACGACCTATGGCTTCCCTAAAACGCCGACTTTTTCAGATCCTGAGTGTTTCCTCCACCAAGCGGGATTTTAGCTGGTACTTTGACCTGGGGCTCATCACCCTGATTGTCTTAAATGTATTGGCTGTCGTACTCGAATCCGTCCCCTCTCTCGAAAAAGCATACTATCCTCATTTTCAAGCATTTGAATACTTTTCCGTGGTGGTTTTCTCCATAGAATACCTGCTGAGGGTCTGGACCATTACTGAGGACCCTGAATATGCTCACCCCGTCTGGGGAAGACTGAGGTACATCTTTTCGCTTTCTGCCCTGATAGACCTGGCTGCAATACTTCCATTTTATGCAGGCGTTTATGTGGCAATCACGGGTAGCAGCAAAACGGTTCTCGACACGCGCTTCATCCGTATTCTGCGCCTGTTTCGCCTATTCAGGCTGCTGAAGGTACTCCGCTACGTGGCAGCCATGCAGGTGATCAGCAACGTGTTCAAAGCCAAAAAGGAAGAATTGATCATCAGCCTGACCTTCATCCTGTTCATGCTGCTGGTCGTTTCCTGTGGGATGTACTACGTCGAACGGGATGTTCCGGACACGCAGTTCGTCAGCATTCCTGCAACCATGTGGTGGGGAGTCGCGACCCTGACGACGGTCGGCTATGGGGACATTTATCCGGTTACGCCTATGGGGAAATTCCTGGGAGGGGCGATCGCCATCCTGGGGATCGGGCTTTTTGCCCTGCCGACGGGCATCCTGGCAGCGGGCACCTCTGAAGAAATCGAGCGAGCAAAACTCGCCAAGATGGAACGGAAGGGCTACTGCTCCTGCTGTGGCAAACCGCTTGACAGTGATCATGGGTCTGGGAACAATGATCAGTGAAGAGGCATTTGCCATTCAGCAGTAACCCTCCCTGGGTGATCAATGAACATTGATCAATGAAAAATGATCTCTTATCTTCGCCTAAAACCAACCACATGGCAAGCATATTTACCAAAATCGTCAATGGGGAAATCCCCGCTTATAAAGTCGCTGAAACCGATGATTTTCTGGCTTTTCTGGATATCCGTCCACTGAATCCCGGTCACACGCTGGTGATCCCCAAGCAGGAGATTGACTATCTTTTTGACCTGCCGGACGACCTGTACGTCGGGCTACAGCTTTTCGCCAAAGAGGTCGGCAAGGCCATTGAGCAGGTCGTGGACTGCAAACGCATCGGCACTGCGGTGGTAGGACTGGAAGTTCCTCACTGCCACATTCACCTGATTCCCATTAATGAAGTAGGAGATCTGAGTTTTGCCAAACCTCCCGTGTCAATGGAGCCAGAAGAGATGAAGGAACTGGCCGAGAAGATCCGGGCGAAATTGGGGTGAGGAATTCGTGATTAACAGATTCGTCATTCGTAATGGATGGGTAGAACAGCCCCACCGCATTTGCCTGTTTCAACTCAATTCTTTCGCGTCATCCCCATTTCCCCCACCAACTCCCAGAGGAACATATAAAACTTTTCCCCCTGACGCTCTACCTGTTTCGAAGGAGATCGGAACATGGCCGTATTGCTCACATCCCGGATGATGGTCATATTAGGGTAACGAGCCAGATCACCTGAGAGGCTGACGGCTGCGTGGGATACGTTTCGAGGGATATAGGCAAACCAGACATAAATTGGAAGTTCTGACTGAATCATGAAGTAGGGGACGGCAAACAGCCCAACCACACTCACGACCACCCCCATGACCTGTTCCTGACGTCCTACAAGCCCCCCCCCGTCCTCGACATTGATATAGAGGTTAGGAGCCTCTGGAATCCTCCCACAGCGTCGAATGTAGGCTGGATAGCCCTTCGCCTGATAATCCAGTAAAAAGCTGTCCAGCGCGGCTTCCATCTCGTCACGAATGGCAGGATGTAAATCCGGTCCATAATCCACGCAGAGGTTCAAGGCTGGAATTTGGGCTTCAGGCTTTACGGCGAGTTTGAGGGGAGCACAACTCTCCAGAAACAAAAACAGCAAAAGGACGCCTGCAATGGGAAGGAATCGGTTCATGGTAATGTAGTTGGCTGAAACTTGAGAAAGGATATCCCTGGCAAAAAAAGTAATTTCTGAAAAAGGCGAAATATTTCCAGGGTCGGCTTATGGAATCGGCAGATTTTTCGAATCGTCTTGTATAAACCCTAACATCATGATTCGAATCCTGCTTTTATCCCTGCTCATTCCCCTTGCGGCTCAGGCTCAGACAGCCTTCACGGATTCTCTCTCCGCTGCGGCCTTTTCCCTGACCAAACAACGGGTCGTTTACGATCCCAGCTACTTCTCGATCGACTACCCCAACGGCGATGTGCCAGCCGACCGGGGCGTCTGCACCGACGTGGTGATCCGGGCCTATCGGCTGATGGGCATCGACCTCCAACAGGAGGTCCATGAGGACATGCGCGCTCACTTTGGCTTGTATCCCAAGCGATGGGGACTCTCACGCCCCGATCCCAACATTGACCACCGACGGGTCCCCAATCTGATGACGTACTTTTCCCGTCACGGAGGCATGGCTCCCATTTCTGACAATCCCAAAGATTACTGCCCCGGTGACATCATCTGCTGGGACCTGGGCGGAGGCATCCTGCACATCGGCCTCCTGGTCAATCAGCGATCACGCGACGGCAAACGCTGGTTGGTCGTACACAACATCGGCGGTGGGCAGGTGCTGGCTGATTGCCTCTTTGACTTCGAGATCATCGGGCATTATCGGTATGAGGGATAAGTTCCACTGTTACCGCGGTTCCTTATTTTAGAATTTTAGACAGGATTTGCAGGATTACAGAATTTACAAGATGGGAATTCGCTGGTTTTCAATCCTGTTCATCTTGTAATCCTGTCTATCCTGTCAAAAACCAATCAGTCTATTCCTCCTCCGGCAGAGGCGAGATCATGATGTGGGCCCGGTGTGTGCCAGGGTTCATGATCCAGGGATGGTTCCCGCTGACGGGTTGCTCTGGGAGTCCGGTAGATTCTGCTGTCGCAAATGGCATATAGACCACATAGCGGTATTGAGCGCCTTCGACTTTGGAGGTTTCCGGGTCGTAGCGCTCGCCTTTTCCGAAATAGATGTGCAGGGTAGAGCCCATATCTCCCATTTCCAGTTTGCCCGACTTGACCTCTTCTTCCCGGATGTCAAAGATTTCTCCGGCGGACTTCCCTTCGGCCCTTAGTTCGCGGCCCCGCGCCATGAATGGCTCCAGGCTTTTGTGGTAGCAGGCTGCGCTGAAGCCCGACTTGTTGGGATCATCGGCCAGTACGATGAATTCGTTGTCGCCTTCCCGTAAGGTGACGAACTCCCCCGCCATGTTGTAGCCGATCACCTTGCAGTGATCGCGACTTGCTGCCGGAGCCGCCATTACCGCCGTAGCCACCAGGGCTTCGTCGCTGTCAATGGCCGCCCACTGGGTATCGTCCACCTCTGATGAGGGTTCGGTTGCGGTTTCCTGGGCAGGTGCCTCCTCGGTGGTGGCCTGTGTCTTGTCTGAGGGGTTGCAGGAGATCAGGGCACCTGCGAGCGCGATTGCGAGTAGGGTTTGCTTCATTTTTTTGGGGTTAGGGGCGATGGGGATCTTCACGATTATCCTGAACAGGGTGAAGGAACGGATGGGAATGAAGATAGGCAAATATTGATCAAATGTCGAGAGTGGGGCTACCCGAAGGGCTTTTCCCCGAACGTCGTTAATCATAGAAGGCTGGAAGATGCTTTCCGAAGCTCACCAAATGCGTCTATCTGTTGCCCCTATCTTATTCTTCGAAAAGGTTACCTATTACCGTTGGAGCACGCTCATAGCCTTCCAGAACGGGTTCATTGTGTATAAATCTAATCCGGTCAGTGGCTGTTGTTTTATATTCACCGGTCTCCTCAAGCAGGTCGTCAATCAATGTTCTCCATTTGGTATAACTCCCTTCCAATTCCTTGATATAAACTTCCTGAGTATAGGCTCCTAGCATTTTACCAAGATTATCCTGAACCTGTGCTTCCACACTCTTGAAGAATATACCCCGTATTCCGATAGATGGATTGACCTGGTAAATCGAGTCTAACTCCATTCTACATTTTCTGGCGGCCAGTTCGTACATATCGAAAACAATTACTTGTTTCAGATAGTCCATCGAGTCGATGGTTAGCCTGTAGGAGTGTTCTGGCTCGAATGCTGGGGCGAAGTATATAACTTCTTCCATTCGTCTTCTATCCCTCTTTCGCTTTGGTACATCCATTACCGAAAACAAGCCGGTAAATGCCCCCCAACATAGATTTTGATTCTCACAAGCCTCGATAAATTTTGGTGATCCGATGGTGTCCTGAAAATCGCCAATCTGAAGTTCATAGTTCTCACTCCAAAAAATGTGAGTCTCATTCCTCAAAGAATCATTGCCCTGTCCGAATAATGCTCCCCCAAAAAGAAGCAGGGAAAAACCTAAAGAGAGTCTTTTCATATCACAGCTGGTTGTGCTAACAGCCCCCGTGCGAACGGAAGGAAGACATGGGCGGCTGTACATTGCCATTGGCTTATTATTCCTTTTCAGTTTCTCCCATTCTAGCTAGGATTTGCTGTTTCAATTTTTCGGACAGCCAGAATCCATGTGCTTCTAATTGGGCTAACAAATCCTTTCCAGATGTGATTAGCCCCGCCTCCTTAGCTTTTATGATGAGCCCAACTGTGCCTGTTATTTTCAGATTGAGTCGTTTGGCTACCATTCGTCCTTTGCGCTCATCCAGGATAATACGGCTACCCGTCCGTTTGAGAGCTAATGCAATGGCACTTGCCTCTCCCATATCGAGTTCCAGGCGGAGTAACTGATACTGCTGGACCTCATAGTCTGTTGAAACTTCAATCCAATCTGGCAAGTCTGCATGAATTTCCCCTTTGACAATATCTGTGATCAACACACGCTGATACATCTGGCGCAGCAAGTCTATTTGGCCGATATCCACCAAGGCAATCAAGGGGCTGGCATCTGAAATGACGAGTTCTTCAGGCATTGGCGATGTCTTCTTCGATCTCGTCTATATCGTATTGGAAGATGGACACCTTATACTTGCCCAAAAGTTCGATAAAAGCATGCTTGGAAAGGCCCACCATTTCGGCCCCTTGACCAGAAGTGATTAGCCCCTCTTCAAACAGTTTGACCGCAAATAGCATGCTTAACTCAAAGTGACTGACCTGAAGTCCCTCAGGGAGAGTAAGTTGAATGCTCATGGATTTAGCGTAAATAATGACAATGAAATATACGCTTTTCTCTCCACTTTGGCTACCAAACCCGCACCTCCGGTATCCTGGGGCTTGCCCCATCCCGACCACTGCTAACGCGGCCGGCCCCGCCTAGATGTTGCTCCCCATAGCCGGAAAAGTGCTGCCTGCTGGCCGGGACGCGCCTTGCGGCACCAGCCTTTAATGCTTAAATGTTATCTGCTGGGTTTTTATTTTCGTTCACTTTCTATTAGATATTGCTCAAACCCTTCATAGCCGTCTTTAATCATCTCTAAGGTCTCATTATCAAAGATTTGGTTTTCCTCCTTATTCCGCTCGGCATTATTTAGTATCTTGTTCATCTCGTGAATGTCCACCTCTGTGAATTTAAATTCCTGCTCATTTAAAATATTATAAGCGTGACATTTCGATTCATATGATTGGGTAGCTAATATTTCAAATACTTTTACTAAATGATTTTCGCAATTGAGGTCTTCTAAAGCGAACGCCATAGTGCCATTTGAGTTCTTAGTGTCTTTGTCCAAAATTCTTTCAATTAGAGGTTCTACCGCATCATGAATGTCAAATCTAATAATCATCAAAGATGCTATGTATCGAATCGAGCTGTCTCGGGATGCTAGTTGGTCGATTATATACATTGTAGATTTTGCTCTGTCCGACGGTTCCAAATAACAATTTGACAGTAGTTCAGAAGTCCAATCTGGATTGGAGAACTGTTCCTTAATTTGTTCAAATGTTAATTCTTTATTCATGTTGTCCTTGCAGATAACGCCTAGCTATGAATCGTGCAGAGTAGGAGAGAACCAACCTGTCGAGTCACGCTGAGCAAAATCTTTTGATTTTGTCTTAAAATTAAAGCGTCGCGTGACAAAATCGAAAGATTTTGTGGTCTTTCAGAAAGAGATACCATTTCGTCTCGCACTATCCTGCATGATTTCATAGCCTTTGTTGAACGAAGCCCTTCGGGCAGTCCCGTGCTTCTGCTACCCATATAGCTGAAAAAAGTGCTTTCATAAGGCTTTTGATTTTAACCCAAAACGAAAGTCTTATGAAAGCCACTTTGGTTGAAAAGAACGCCCTGAGTTTGGATCAGGTGTTAAGTCGAATGTCTCAGCGAATGGGCCTGGCGAACTATGCCGAGAGCACCATTGTGAGCTATTGTCGTTCCGTGCGAACGATGGTGTAAGCTTCCCACGATTAGCAACGGTTAAAAATAAAGAACTCAAGCGACTTTT
>CAYFIR010000182.1:0-9039 GCA_964343195.1 uncultured Bacteroidia bacterium
CGTAGCCCAGGCAACTTTCAACCTTGAACTTTGAACCGCGAAACTAATGACTAGTCTTCCTCCACCCAGATTACGTCTCCTTCATTGTTGATAAAAGCATAACGGCCATCGTAGTCACCATGAACCGGGCCGAGCCTGACCTCGGCGATTCCGTTGTGGAAGTAGTCCACCCAGCGGAACTCATATCCGGTGATGCGGCCAAAGTTGGAGTCGATGTAGGCCCATAGTCCGCCTGACTTGACAGCGGCAAAACCTTCCGAGAATCCCTTTACATCCTGGTAAACCGGATTCACGACGATCTGCCCTTTTCCGTTGATAAAGCCCCACTTGCCGCCAAGGTTCTCCGTAGGTTTTACGGGAGCGGGATGCGAAACCGGATCTCCGGCGATGCTGCCAACAAGAACTGGTGCCATGCCATTGCCCCAGCGGCCGATGCGGTCAAACTCTGCTGTAAATAAAAAGCGGCCTGCTGTGTCGATAAGGGTGAAGCTACGGTTTTGCATCACGGTGTGCTGCTGACGCTGATAGCCGGGGCGGGCCAGTGCTACGCCGTTAAAGTATGGCGACTCGATGCGGTAGTATGGCAGAATGGGATTTCCCACCTTGTCAATCAGGTAGCGTCGCCCGTTGCCATTAACGACAAAGGCGCGGCCGTTTCGGAAGTTTGCCGGATAGAGAAACCGGGGCGGGATGACATACTTGCCTGTTTTGTCGATGTATCCCCAGCGGCGGCCATCATAGACATTGGCCAGTCCTTCGCGAAACATCCGTGGTATCTGGATATCAGAACGATCGATGACTACGCTGTCCTTCTGGTTGATGTACACCCAGTGCTGGTCTTCAACCCGGACCGCAGCCAAACCTTCTGAGAAAATATACCCTTCGTGCTGGGCCTGGGCCAGGAGCTGTGGGTCGTAGGGTGCTCCCACCTCAGGAGGCGAGTAGTACTTGGGATTGATGATGAAGCGGCCATTCTGGTTAATGAACCCCCATTTTCCGTTGAGGGGAAGGTGTCCAGGTTCACTCACTGTTCCTCCAACGTTCACCGCACCCATCCCTTTGTTGAACGGCATGGCATAAGCATAGGTAGCCGGAATGACGACTTCGCCATCCCGATTGATGTATCCAAAGCGACGCCCCTCCCGAATAGCACGATACTCAGGCTCGTAGGTGCGGGGTTCGGAACAGGCAGTCAGCATAACTCCTATCCAAATGCCAATCAGCAGATGTGCCTTTATCTTCATGCGCGAGCTTATACAACTTCAATACCGGACCAAAGCTTCTGGTTTTCTGATGTTTACCAACTTCGCAGTTGAACGGCAGATATACAAGTTTCAGGGCTGGATTTGGCAGTCTGAGCGCTGCATGAAGCCACATTGACCCCGAAGCGGGGTTTCTTTCTATATTGCGACCCAATTTCAACCCTAGCTTAAGTCCATGGCAACACTGCTGTATGTGCACCTCGGTCGGACGACATTCGTCAAAAAGGACATGGACCTCCTTGCAGAGTCCCATGACCTGATAGAATACCAGTTTGATAGCCAGAGCAACCTCTCCATTCTCAAGACCTTTTGGAATCAGCTGGTTTTTCTGCTGCGAAAAGGGCGAAAAGCAGACCTGGTCATCGCTCAGTTTGCGGGGTATCACAGCGTACTTCCCGGCTGGTGGGCAAAATTGCTGCGGGTTCCTTTTCTGATCATTGCGTCGGGAACAGAGTCGGCAAGCTATCCTTCGATTTCGTATGGCAACTTTGCCAAACCCGCCTACGCCTGGGTTACGCGCATGAGCTTTCGCATGGCTGATCATGTAGCTCCCGTACACCGTAGCCTCGCAGCATCCGAGAATCACTACTATCCCCACGATGGGGTAAAGCAGGGCTATGGGAACCTGGTTCCGGGCCTCAAGGTTCCTTCGACAGAAATTTCGTACGGGTTTGATGGGGAAAAATGGCCCTATCAACAGGAGAAGGAAGCTCGCAGTTTCCTGACCGTAGCCCTGATCCACAATGAGGTGCGCTATGTATTAAAAGGGGTGGACCTGATCGTCAGGATGGGGGAACGCTTTCCGGACTGCAACTTCTACGTAGTCGGCATGAAATACACCCCTGAGATTGCCGTCCCTGACAATGTGCACCTGATTGCCGCGGTACCTCACGAAGAATTGGCCCGTTATTTTAGAGAAAAGCAGTTTTACTTTCAGCTTTCCATCTCCGAGGGACACCCCAATGCACTCTGTGAGGCGATGCTGTGTGGAGCGGTACCCATCGTATCAGCCGTAACTTCCATGCCGGAAACGGTAGGTGATAGCGGATTTGTACTGCAACAGAAAGATGAAACCCAATTGGCAGAGCTGATCGGCACCGCTCTGAAAGCTGACACTGAAACCCTGGGGAAAAAAGCCCGGGGGCGAATATTAGAAAGATATCCATTAAATTTGCGCCGGAAAAAGCTGCTGGACCTGGTCGAGGAGCTTGTAGAAAAAAATAAATAGAGATTCATGGACCTTCAGCAGGCTGAGAAATGGTTGAGGCTAACGGATTACCTGCCACGCCGTCATCCATTGCGCTCAAGGCAGCCCAATCTGAGCTGCAACCCCTATTTTGTCATTGGTTCTGGCCGCAATGGGAGCACCATGCTGTCGGCTATGCTGGATGCCCATCCGGACGTACTACTGCCTACCGAGCAGTGGCGCTTCCCCAACATGATCCTGAAGTACAAGGCCTATAACTTCCTTCCCTGGAAAGAACTGGTAAGCCTGATCATAGGCGAGATTGCCGCAACCAACGCCAACCTCAACTGGTTTGTCAACTTCAACGATACCCTGGCTACGCTGCAATACCTCCCAAAAGAGGAGCAGTCGCTGCAAAAGATTATCGATGAGATTTATCTGGCCTATGCCAAAACCAACGACAGGGAGATAAAAATCTGGGGCGAAAAATCCCCCAAGAATATGCCTTTCACTCCGCTGTTGTATCAGGTATTCCCCGATGCCAGGTTTATTTTCCTGATTCGGGATGGAAGGGACGTAGCCCGGTCCTGGCTGGTGAAAAACGATTCTGACGACATCGACTGGATCAGCAATAGCTGGAATGAGAGCATCCAAAAATATGAGTGGCTGAAGCGAAAAGCGGGGGAACAACAGCTAATGATGGTCAAATACGAAGACCTGGTCTCTGAGCCTGAGAAGATACTCACCCAAATCGGGGACTTCCTTGGAGTTGGCTTTCATCCTGCGATGCTGGAGTTCCAGGGATTCGCCAAGAAAATCGATGACCGCTATATCCGGCACTTCGAGAAGCTCAAAACGACCCCTAACCAGGGATCGATCGGGATGTGGAAAACCCACTTTTCCAATCATGAGCAGAAGCAACTACAGCAGATCATGGGCGACAACCTCGAAAAATTTGGCTACCAGTAGTCATGGGCATCGTTAAGCGGCAAGGGGCCCAAAATATGGTTTACACCTATTTTGGGGTGCTGTTGGGAGCCTTCAACAACATCATTCTGTTTCAGGAATTCCTGAGCCGGGGTCAGTATGGTCTGGTCACTCTGCTCCTGACCTACATGGTGATCGGAACTGAAGTTTCGCAACTTGGTGCTTCTCGCATCATCATCCGCTTTTTTCCCTATTTCAAGGATGATCCAAAGCGACACAGCCGTTTTATGACGCTGGTCAGCGTATATGTGGGAGTGGGATTTCTCGCATTTAGCCTTTTGTTGTGGCTGTTTTCGCCACTGGTCGTGGGCATGTACGAAGAGAATGCCCCCCTTTTCGCCCAGTATTTTTTGCTGGTGATCCCGATGGTGGTGGCCTATTCGCTGCAAAAAGTGCTGATGACCCTTTCGCAGTCGTTGCTCAAGTCTGTGCTGCCCAACTTTACCCAGCAGGTAGTCCAACGGGGACTGCAAACCATCGCTGTACTTGGGTTTTTCCTTCACTGGTGGAATTTCGAAGGCTTTGTCAACTTTTTTGTCTGGAGCTATTTCATCCCCTGCCTGATCCTCATGGTATACCTCATCAGGCTGAAAGGGCTGAACTTCACATTCCAGCCCGAAGTTTTCCGCTCCCGATTATTCCGAATTATCCTGAACTATGGCCTTTTCACGACCCTCACCGAGACCACCATTATCCTGGTCAACAGGGTGGACATGGCCATGCTGGGCAAAATGCTGGGCGAAGTAGAAGCCGGAACCTATGGCCTGGCTTTCTTCATTGCCACGCTGGTGTACGTCCCTGCCCGATCGCTCAATGCCATCGTCGTTCCACTGCTGGCCCAGAAAATTCGGGAAAGAAACCTGCCTGCGGTGCAGGAGCTGTACCAAAAAACAGCCCTGAACAACCTGCTGATTGGTGGATGGGTCGCCATTGGCATCATCGTCAACCTGGATGCTTTTTTCGAACTGTTTCCCAAACACGAGGCTGGCAAATGGGCTGTCATATGGATCGCAATCGGCACGCTGGTCAACATCAGTACCGGTACCAGCAGGGCCATCCTCATCAATTCGCGATTTTTTCGATTTGACCTCATCGCCAACCTCGCACTCCTGGTCCTGGTAATCCTGACCAATCTCTGGCTCATCCCCATGCTGGGACTGGTAGGTGCGGCCCTGGCTACGGCAGGATCTCTGGTCGTGTATAATTCTGCTACGGTGCTTTTTCTCTGGATAAAACTGCGGATCCAGCCCTGGACCTGGCACAACCTTGTAGGGTTGGTCTTACTGGGAATAGTGCTGGGACTAGGGTTGAATATTCCAGCCTGGACTTCGCCTATCATTCGGATCGGCATCAATTCGATCGCTGTCACGGCCGTATTCATCCCGCTTGTGCTCCTGCTTCGCCTTTCCCCCGACTTGAATTCCCTGGCTCAGGTTATTTATCTTAGGGTGAAATCCCTGTTTGGAAGAAAGTCTTCCCGATAAGTGGTTTTGTTAGCCAGTGCCTTGCGATGCCCAAACTTCCTCGGTCTGTATTTTTCCTCCTCATCATCACCGCCCTGTTTCACCTGGCGGTCAATACCTTCTGGAACCTCAGTGAACTGTGGCGCAACAGCCTGCACCTGGGCCTGCTGGGAGCGGTTGGGTTCCTGATCTATCCAGTCCGAAAGGGAGTCTCCCCCCAAAGTAGGACACAGTCCGTTGGATACTGGATATGGCAAGTGCTGCCAGCATTGTTGGTCATGGGGACTTCGGTTTACCTGATCCTGTTTGAAAATGCGCTTCACGACCGGGCGGAAATCCCCCTACTTCCGGACCTCATTGCAGCAGGAGTCGCGGTGACCTTCACTCTGGAACTCAACCGCCGCACTACAGGCTGGGTCATGCCCATTCTGGCGATAATATTTTCTGGCTATGTCCTCCTCTGGGGAAGGTATCTGGAGGGCGGGCTCTACTTCCGGGGGTTCACCCTGACCAGGTTTCTCTATCGCATGTTTTTCACGGACGAAGGCCTGTTTGGAACCATTGCCTCCATTTCCTCTACCTACGTCTTCATGTTCGTGCTGTTTGCAGCCTTTTTGCAACGAAGTGGAGCGACACATTTCATCCTGACCGTAGCGCAACGACTGCTGGGACGTACCCCAGGCGGAGCGGGGTTTGTCGCGGTGCTGGCCTCCGGCCTGATGGGTACCATTTCTGGTTCGGCCATCGCGAATACCGTATCTACCGGAAGCATCACCATTCCCCTGATGCGTAAAGCTGGCTTTAAGCCTGCATTTGCGGCGGGAGTAGAAACCGCAGCTTCTACCGGAGGCCAACTCATGCCTCCAATCATGGGGGCAGGGGCTTTCATCATGGCCGAATGGACCGGGTTGCCTTACGCCCGGATCATAGCTGTCTCGGTGCTGCCAGCACTGCTGTACTTTGCCAGTGTGGCCTTTGCCGTGCATCAACAGGCCAGGAAAAATGGCCTGCAACTGCTTGCCGATGAGCCCACTCCCAATCAGTCATGGTCAGCCATTTTGAGGGAGGGGCTGACATTTTTGCTGCCATTTGGACTACTGATAGGGCTGCTGATTGCAGGCTTTACCCCGACATTAGCAGCGGGAGTGGCTATTGTGGCGGTGGTGATCAGTTCCTGGGGCACCCGCGAGCACCGCATGGGAGTAGGAGCAATCCAGGAAGCGCTGGCACTTGGCAGCCGAAACATGGTGGTAACGGGGTTGCTGCTACTGGCCGCGGGCATCATTGTGGGGTGCCTGGCCATGTCAGGCCTTTCGATTACTTTTTCCCAGGAACTCCTCAGCTGGGCTGGCGGCCAGCTGCCGTGGGCGTTGTTGCTGGTGGCTATCGCCTCGCTGGTACTGGGTATGGGCCTCCCCGTGACGGCAGCCTATCTGATGTTGGTCATTCTGGCGGCACCTGCGCTGGAGGAAATGGGGCTTTCGCTGCTCACGGCTCATCTCATTGTTTTCTGGCTTTCGCAGGATGCCAATGTAACGCCTCCCGTCTGTCTGGCGGCCTTTGCTGCGGCAGGGATCGCAGGAGCCAGCCCCATGAAGACCGGGGTTCAAAGCTGGAAGATCGCCAAGGGGCTTTACCTCGTTCCGATCCTTTTTGCCTACACTCCACTGATCGAGGGAACGCTGGGGGAACAGTTATGGGTATTTGTCCTGGCACTACCCGGACTATATGCCATCACGGCATCCCTGTCGGGATACTTGTTTACTCCCCTCAAGGTATGGGGAAGGGCCCTGGCTCTGCTGCTGGGGATGGGAATGCTATGGCCTAACTGGGTCATACAGGTAGGAGCGTTTGTCGTGATAACAGGCTGGGCGGTCAGCGTCCAGCAGAACAAGCCAAAAACATAAACGCCAGACGGGCACTCGACCTGTCTGGCGTTCTATAGCGATAAGTTTAGGACTCCCTAACGTTCAATTTTCAGCTCCTCCTACATCACAAACTGGTAGGCTCTTTCGCTTTTGCCTTCATAAAAGTTAAGGAAAGCCTGGTTTACGATCCGGTTACCGCCCGGAGTAGGATAGTTGCCAGAGAAGTACCAGTCGCCCAGGTGATCAGGAATGGCTTTGGAAAGATTAGCCAGTGGCTGATACACAATCTCCAGATCCACATCAAAGCCTTCCGGCTTGACGATTTCTGTGATTTTGGCAGAAATTTCCTCCTCGGTGAATGGCTCAAATATTTCCTGAACCACATTTCGCTCGTGCATGGTGCCTTCATTTCGCATACCGATGATCTTGCGATAGGCCTTGTCGATGACATCCTCCATGCCACGATCTTTGAGCAGGCCGATGGCCGCCTGAAAGGCTACCAGTTTTTCGCTCTGAGACATGTCGATGCCATAGCAGTCGGGGTAACGGATCTGAGGCGCCGAAGAAACAATCACAATTTTCCTGGGCTTCAGCCTTGCCAGCATCGTCAGAATGCTGCGTTTCAGCGTGGTCCCTCTCACGATGGAATCGTCGATGCACACCAGGTTGTCGATACCAGGACGTACAATGCCGGTCGTGATGTCATAAACGTGGGAGACGAGGTCATCACGGGCGCTGTCATCTGTGATGAAGGTTCTCATCTTTACATCCTTGATGATGGCTTTGTCAGCGCGTGGATGCATGTTGAGGATCTTTTTCAGTTCCTTCGGATTTGGATTGGCTCCCAGTTCCTGAATACGCTTCAACTTATGCTCGGAGAGCAGGTCCTCCAGCTCCTGCATCATGCCAAAGAAGGAACTCTCTGCCGTATTGGGGATATACCCAAAGACAGTATTCTCCAGGTCGTGATCGACGGTTTTCAGGATTTTAGGCACGATGGCGGCCCCGAGGTTCTTTCGTTCCTGGTAAATGTCGGCATCACTGCCTCGTGAGAAATAGATTCGCTCAAAGGAGCAGCTAAGTTTTTTGCCAGCCTTGGTAAATGGCTTTAGCTTGACCTGCCCACTGCGACCTTTTACGCTGAGGATATGCCCGGCTGGCAGTTCTTCAATCTCGGTAGGCTCCAGCCCAAAAATGGTGCTGATCGTAGATCGCTCGGAGGCTGCTACCATGAACTCATCGTTGTGATAGTAGTAACAGGGGCGAATGCCGTTTGGGTCGCGAAGTACAAAGCAGTCTCCGTTCCCGACGATACCGCCCATTACGTATCCACCATCCCAGATCTTCGCTGCATTTTTGATCACCTTGGTGAGGCTGAGCTCCTCAGAAATAAGGCTGGCGATTTCAGCACGGGTGTATCCTTCTTTCTTGAACTTCCCATAGAGGTGGTCATTGGCCACGTCCAGGAAATGTCCGATCCGCTCCATGACGGTCTCGGTGTCAGTCTGGTATCGGGGGTGCTGTCCCAGTTCGACCAGCTTCTGGAAGAGGTAGTCAACATTCGTGAGGTTGAAGTTTCCCGCCAGGGCGAGGCTTCGATTCAGGTATTCATTGGTGCGAACCACCGGGTGCACGGCTTCAATGCCATAGTCACCATGGGTCCCATAGCGCAAGTGGCCCAGCATAACTTCTCCTGCATATTCGAAGTGTTGCTTGAGCCACTCGGGTTCTTTACTTTCTTCTGGGTGAGCCTTGACAAGTTCTTTCTGTCGGTTGTCTATCTCGCTAAAGATATTTCCCCAGGGGTTCGGCTTATTGTCGCGTACGCGATGCATGTAGGGACGTCCTGGCCTGACATTGAGTTTCACCGTTGCTAGGCCTGCTCCGTCCTGACCCCGATTACGCTGCTTTTCCATCAGGAGGTACATCTTGTTCAGCCCCCAGAGGGCCGTTCCATACTTTTCCTGGTAGTACTCCAATGGTTTGAGTAGTCGGATCAGTCCAATCCCGCACTCATGCTTTATTTGGTCGCTCACTGGTATTGGGTGTTAGGTTACCGATGGTACAAAGGTATAGAAATGCCTTTAGGATTTTATGCAAAGATAACGATGGGGTAACGCTTCTTTTAAGATAATGTTGAAAAAATTATAATACCTGTATTTATCGGGCTTTCGGAATAGGATGGCATCAGGTTAGTGTGACTGGATTTTTTCTTGTATAAACCCACTTTCCCAGTCAAGAAAGTGAGAAGTTGTATTTTCGAGGTCAAAGAA
>CAYFIR010000183.1:0-8969 GCA_964343195.1 uncultured Bacteroidia bacterium
AACAGGTGTGCGCATCAGTGGAGCAGCGGGGGCCCAGACAGTAGTGGGATTGGTCACAGAAGGGTCACAGTGGTTATGGGCCGCAACAGAAAATGGAGCATACCGCCTCAACCTCTATGATTTTGCGAAAAATCCTCGGACCCGTTTTGAGCACTACGCACAGAAAGATGGACTGCCCAGTCTGGAGTGTAATGCAAATGCCATTCTCTGCGACAGCCAGGGAGGAGTATGGATCGGGACGGCAGAAGGGGCCATCCTCCGTCCCAAAGGGGCCGAACAGCGCCGCGACGAAATGGATCCCCTCGTATATCTGACTGGCGTGGAAAGCTCTGTCGATACAACCTGGGAGGCAATGGGATTTGCTGTCGATGAGTTTGGCCTGCCAGAGGATCTGGTCCTCCCCTACACGAGCAACCGGGTGGAGTTTAGCTTTATCGGCATCAGCCTGCGTTCTCCCAAACAGGTGGAATACAAATACATGATGGAAGGAGTGGATGACACCTGGTCCTCTTCAACCCGTCAGACACGGGTTCCTTACCTGAACCTCGACCCCGGTGAATATACTTTTAAGGTAACAGCCAAGCGCGAAAGTGAAGGCTGGGATTATGATAATCCCGCTGAATTTACCTTCAGAATTACTCCGCCCTTCTGGCAGACCTGGTGGTTTGTGTTGCTGATGCTGGCCCTCTTAGGGGGGGTGAGCTATATCGTCTATGACAACATCACCACTCGCCGTCGTCGTCATCAGGAGCAGCGCAGACTTCAGAATGCAGCAGAAAAGCTGCAACTGGAACACTCTGCCCTCTATGCCATGATGAACCCGCATTTTACCTTCAATGCCCTTCAGTCCATCCAGTACTTTATCCACCGACAGGACAAGAAAGCTGCTAATAAATTCCTTTCCAGCTTCGCCAAGCTGGTCCGCAAAAACCTGGAGAGTACCAAGGTGGATTTTATCAGTCTGTCAGAAGAAGTAGAGCGCCTCAAGCTGTATATGTCGCTGGAAAAAATGCGCTTCCCGGAGAAATTTGACTTCCAGGTCCGCATAGAATCAGGCGTGGACCTCAGCGAAACCCAGCTACCCCCCATGCTGCTCCAGCCATTTGTAGAGAACTCCATCAAGCATGGCATCATGCCCCTGGATGAAGGCGGCCTGATCACAGTGGACATCAGTCAGCAGGATGAAGAATACCTGCGGATTCTGATTCAGGATAATGGAATCGGGGTGCAGGCCAGCAAAGAGCGTCGCGCCAATCGACCCAATGACCATGTATCCCGTGGGATGCAGATCACCAAGGATCGACTGGCTCTCTTTGCCAGAATTACCGGGCGGGAGTATTCGCTGGATATATTTGAAACCCGGGATGAAAATGGAAACACGCAGGGAACTACCGTCAAACTGATCCTTCCCATCCGGGAGGAATCGTTAGAGGCTGTTTAGGTTTTGGTGTTTCGAGGCCAAACGCAGGATTTTTGGGGTCTGACAATGAAAAGCTGGGGAAGGGGCCCCAGCTTTGAGTCTCGAGAAATCCCGCAAGCGGGATTTTGAGGAAAATTGACGCAGACAGGGCGCAAAAAGACCAATTTGGGCCGATAAGGAAAAATCCAAACAGCCTCTTAGTGGCATAGGAGAGGAGAGTTGGCACAACTCCAGATGACCGTTTTCCTTCTCCCACTTATCGCATTCCGTGGTCATGTTTCTTCCTCGTAATCCGTGGGCTTACCGAGGTACTCATACTGGTCGATTTCTTCCTTCAGCTCTTCCAGTTTCTGACGAGCACGCTGATAGGAAACGGCTCCGAGTGGTAGGTGAATCGGTGGATTTTTCAGTTCCGTCAGGGCGTACATAGCTTTCGCAGCCTTGATTGGGTCTCCCTTTTGGTTTCCGTTCACCTTTCGAAGGTAAGACAGGGTACGTCCGGCTGATGCCTCGTAATCCGCTATGGAAAGCTCCTTGTAAGTCGCGGATCTTCCAGCCCAATCGGTACGAAAAGGGCCGGGTTCAACGTTGGTGACGTGAATGCCAAGGTGCTTTACTTCCTGCGCGAGGGCTTCCCCAATGCCTTCCAGGGCGAACTTGGAGCCATTGTAAATCCCCAGACCGGGATTGGCTCGTATGCCAGCGATCGAAGTGACATTGATGATGTGACCTGACTTCTGTTGCCGCATGTGGGGGAGCACTTCGCGGGTCAGGTCAACTGCCCCAAAGACATTGACGTCAAACTGACGGCGCAATTCTTCTCCCGACACTTCTTCTATCGGTCCCATGGAGCCGTAGCCCGCATTATTGACGAGGACATCGATTCGGCCGAAGGCACTCAACACCTGTGCGACACCAGTTTTAATTTGCTCGGGATTGGTTACGTCCATTTGTACCGCAAGCATTTTACCAGGGGCAAGTGCTTCAAATTCAGCGGCCTGCTCTGGTTTTCTTAGTGTGCCAGCGACCACATCGCCCTGGGCAACAGCGACCTTGGCCAGTTCTCTTCCAAATCCGGTGGAACAGCCTGTGATAAGCCAAACTTTCATAAAAAATTGTTGAGTTGGTTTGTTGAATGGCTGGGGGCTGACAGGTTCCCAGCTGCTAGCGGGTCAATTTGCGGAATGCTTCCTCCAGGGTGAACTGATCACGTGAAAGGCCCAGCATGGGGTTATTTTGAGAAACACACATCTGGAACAGCTTTTCACGAATGTCAATGTCCCGCTCGGTGTGAATCTCATATTCCGCGCGACCTTCCAGCAACCTAACCGAGGTAACCCCTTCCATGTTCTGGATGTCCTCAATTTTTAGCGAGGGCTGAGAGACTTCCAGGTGAATGACATATTCGTCGCGGGTGCGCTCCCTCAGGTTTTCGGTAGATTCGTCCGCGACCACCAGACCTTTGTTGATGATGATGATGCGATCTGCGATGGATTCAACCTCTGAAAGGATGTGAGAGGAGAAGATCACGGTTTTGTCCTTGCCGACTTTTCGGATCAGCTCCCGGATGTCCACGATCTGATTAGGGTCGAGACCAGTGGTCGGTTCGTCGAGGATCAGTACCTCCGGGTCATGGATCAGCGCCTGACAAAGCCCCACACGCTGTCGGTATCCTTTGGAAAGGGCGCCAATTTTTTTGTGTTGCTCACGTGTCAGACCTGTCTGCTGAATAATCTCAGGTATCCGCTCTTTCAGGTAGCTTTTCTTCAACTGATATACCTCCCCCACGAATTTCAAAAACTCGTGAACATACATGTCGAGATAGAGAGGGTTGTGCTCGGGGAGATATCCTACCTTTTTCCGGACCTCCAGCGAGTCGGTTTGCACATCAAATCCGTCTATCTGGGCATTGCCACTGGTGGGGGGCAAAAATCCTGTAAGGATCTTCATTGTGGTGGATTTTCCGGCCCCGTTTGGGCCCAGGAAACCTAGAATTTCGCCCTTTTGGACTTCGAAACTCAGATTATCTATCGCTTTTTGAGGACCGTACTCCTTGGTCAGAGACTGAACGGATACCATAGGGTTAATTTGGCTGAAAAGGTAAAGCCGCGAAACAGCTGAATTTATGTAACTTTAAGCTAGAACCAAACAAGGAACCCATTACCATGAGATTACCTGTCTTCTGCTGGTTGTTGATCATCCTGACAATCGGATGGTCTGGATGTATTACCGACACATCCTCTTCAGACCCTAATAATTTGTACCCGACTGACGCCAGGGGGAACATCATTTATCAGGGCGACCTGCCCAATGTCGTACGGACTCACCTCGCGCGGGAGCCCAAAGCCCTGCATCCCATCCTGACGCTGAGTGCCGCTAAAGGCATGGTGCTGGATTATTGCTTCCAGAGCCTGTTGACAGTGGATGAGTTTGGTAATCGGCTACCTGTATTGGTGCGGGACCTGCCCATAGAGTCCCCCGATAAGAAGACCTATACATTTGAATTGGATCCTGAGGCCCACTGGCCGGATGGAGCACCCATCACAGCCCAGGATGTGATTTTTTCATTCAAGTTGCTGACGCAAAGCTCAGCAATAAAGTCTTACCTGGAAAATATTCAGACCATTAGCAGTCCCGGCGAGGGAACTGTGGTAATCAATGCAAGGGCATACAATTTCCTGAATCCCTACCTGGGGAGCCTGGGGTATATTCTTGATAAGCGAAAATTTGATCCTGATGGGGTACTCGATGATGTTTCCTTTGCCGAAATGCTGAGTGGAGAGGCAGGAGATGACGCAATGAAAAAATGGACCGATTGGTTCAAAGGCCCCGAAACCGGACGGAATGTCGATCTGCTGGGGTCGGGATCAGGCCCCTATCAACTCACGAGCTGGGAGGAAGGAAGAAAGATCGAACTGACACGAATGGAGGATTATTGGGGGCTGGGTCGTGAAGAGTTTTTCCATCAGGCAAAACCTGATGCAATTACATTTTCTTTTGTTCAGGGCAATGAATTGTTGCTACAGCTTGAGCAGCAGACCCTGGATGTTTCCATGTATGTCGGTTCTCAAACCTGGCTGGATCTCCGGGAGAATGATAAAGTCGTGGCTAACTATGTGCTCGACACTGTCGTGAGTCATGGAATTACCGCCCTGATACTGAACAATCAGCCCGACGGTAAGGTGCGAAAACCCTTCTTCAGCGATTCCCGCACCCGCAAAGCGGTGGCATTGGCTATTTCGGAACAGCGACTCATCGATGAGCAACTGGGAGGACTTGGGAAGGCCACGGGTACTCCTGTACCCGCCGGGAATTTATTTCACAACCCGGAATTAAAACCGGTTGGATATGATCCCAATGAAGCCATGCATCTGTTGACTGCTGCCGGCTGGGTGGATAGCAATGGAAATGGAATCCGTGACAGCCTGATTGACGGTGAACTCGTCGAGTTCGAAATGGAAATGTACCGGCCTACCGCCAACAACAAAGAGGTTCGAGCTGCGGTGGGCCGCATGCAGGATCAACTTCGCGCGGTCGGTATTGCGGTGGAATTCACAGATGGCGATGTCTCCACCTTTTACCTTCAGACGCTAAAAAAGGAGTTTGATGCCGGAATCATGGCCCTCTCGGCTGGAGCCACACCTTATGAGTTCAAGCCGCTCTGGCACTCAGAGGCCATTGGAGGCTTCAACGTATCGCTTTACTCAAATCCTGATCTGGATGCATTGATAGACATTCAGCGACAGGATACTTCCCTGTCAAGGCAGCGGGATTATGCCCTGACCATCCAGGAAATCCTGTATCAGGACATGCCGGTGATTTATCTTTTCTACAACTTTCGGAAGAGTGTGATCCACAAGCGATTCAATCCCCAGCCCATCATTCCCATTTCCCCGTTCGTAAGGCTGAATACCCTGGAGATGATGACGGAGTAATAGGGGAATGAAATTTTGGGAGAAAACATTTGGGATTAACACTCAGGCTGATTTTTCGTTTTTCTATTATAGAATCCTTCATGCCATCGGGTTTGGAGGGAAATTTCTGTAACTTCTCTAGTGCTTTGTCAAGTGAATAAAGATGCAGCGCTCACCCATTATTGGGGATTTGACAAAGCACTAGTGCCACATCTGCGACCTGGAAGTGGTGTTTTTCTCAAGGTCCTCTGGCTATTCGACTGATAAATAAACCAAACATAGATGCGCATCCCCTTAACCTTATGGCTTTTTGTGAGTGGAATGGTGCTGTCAACAGGGTTGCTGGCACAGCAGGAAGAACCCTATCGACAGCAGTTGGAGTGGAAGCAGCGACAAACTGAAAACTTTACCCTCTACTATCCTGCTGGCAGTGACGAAACTGCTGGTCTGGCTCTTCGCTATGCGGAGGAGTCCCGGTATGACCTGGGGATATTGCTGGACTACAAGCCGGATGGGCCGCATACCCTTGTTTACCTGCCTCACAACGAAGCCTGGCTTTATTCCCCCTTCAGCGAAATGGATCCCTCCGTATTGCCTGGCAGGATCAATCTGCCCGACCATTATGGGCTGATTATTCACCCTGGAAATCAGGCCGACCTGTACCGGGAGGTGCGTCGACAGGTGGCCCGGGTGATCCTCAAGGAACTTTACTATGGTTATGAGCTGGGCAGTGTAACCCAGACCGCGATGTTGTATTACGATGCAGACTGGTTCTCCGAGGGGCTGGCAGACTATCTGGGATATGGCTGGACATTTGAGGATGAGCAGATTGTCAAAACCCTGACCGCTTATCAGATGCTGGAGCTGGCTCAGGAAGGGAATGGATACCTGAATCGAATTTCGAGAAGATCAATCTGGCACTTCATCACCCATGAGTATGGCGATCAAAAGCTGCGTGAAATAATCTACCTCGCCAATATTTCTCACTCCATCGAGGCAGGCATCATTTCGGTATTGGGTATCACGCTGAACAGCCTGACCCGGCGCTGGCAGCAATTCATCCAAAAGCGATTCCGGCAGCAGCTAAACGGTCGCATGGAGCTCGCCGAACTCAATGAAGCCATTCACCTGCCGCAGCGAAAAGGAGAATCGATTGCGAGTTTTGCGCATGATCCGCACGGTAGTCGGGTTGCGGTTTTTTTCAACCACGCCGGCCTCCTGGAGCTGTACCTCTATGACGAAGAGTCCCGAATGTATGAGGCTACCCCCATTCGAACGGGTTTGGAGCGAATGGACGGAGATGCCTTGCCGGTTTATCCTCAGATTGCCTGGAGCCACGATGGACGCACCATCGCTACCACCATCTATGACCAGAATGGATACCAACTGGCGTTCTATAACCTGCCAACGGAAGAAGTAACCTATCATGAGCTTCCTGAGCGCGTGGAGGCCATTACCCACCTCGCCTGGGCTTATGAGGATGACCGACTCGTATATTCTGTGCGTCACGAGGGCCAAAGCGACCTCTGGATTGCCCCGAAAAACTCAGTGAATTTCGTGGCCCTGACCAACGATGCATATGATGACCTGGACCCTACCTGGAGCCTGGATGATCAGTTTATCTTCTTCGCTTCAAACCGGGATACTACTCTGCGCAGCAGCGAAGGATCACAACTTTACAGCTATCGGGAAAACCTTGACCTGTTTAAGCTACCCATAAAGGAAGAAGCAGAGGAACTGGTAAGACTGACCAGAACCCCGGATATCAACGAATCATTCCCACAACCCAGCAGCAGCTTTGAGGTATTGTATGTTTCTGATGCCGCTGGTATTCCCAATTTGCGGAAGCTGAACATTTTTCAGCTGACCGATGAACCTCTGAGCAACCTGGCTATTGGGGTTGATGCCTATCAGGTGTATGAAGATCGACTGTTGATCAGGCAGTTTCGTCAGGGAGTTTCGGAGCTTTACCTGATGCCCCTCAGCGCCCTTTCTGTCCGGCAGGAGCCAACTCCTACACTGCTGAGGCTGGCATATGAAGTAGCGTTTGAACAGGAGCAGCAGAAGCTTAAAAGAGAGGCTGAAAAGGCCGAAGCTGAGGCTGAGCCCGAGCCCGAAGTAGAACCTGAGCCTGTCGCTGGGCCTGATTCTGTGGAGGCCGTCACCCCCGAACCCGAACCAGAAACGGCGCCTGCTCCCCCTGTGCGGTATTATATTTTTGATGAAGAGCCAGAACCCTACGAGGTGCGCAATGCGACCAATTCTCCTCAACCACGTCAGGAAGGTAACCCTCGAAATCCCCGGATTACCACCACGGTATTTGGGCAGGACCCAGCACCGAAGTTGGAAGAGATCGAGGTCAGTCGGGGGAAAAACGCCAAAAGTACCTGGCGTAATGACTATTTTGGAGTCAACCTGGTATATGATCCATTTGCCCGAATAGGGAGTAAATTTGAAGTTGGATACAGTGATCTGTTCCAGCGGCATAGTATTCGGCTTAACTATACGCCGTTCTTCAATATTTCCAACTTCCTCCGAAATCACCTCTTTGATGCCGAATATGTCTATAAGCCCGGTCGGATCGACTGGTTTGGTAAGGTCGGCTATATGACCCGTCAGGCTCGGGAACTGTCCAATCTTCCTTCGGGCTCCTTCCAGCAGGACTCTGTGATTTTCCGTTTTAACCAGTATAACCTTCAGGCAGGAGGACGGTATGCTCTTAGTTCATTTGCTTCCGTAGAAGCGAGCCTGGGATACTACAACATCAATAGGGTAGACCAGAAACTGTTGCGGGAACAGCGTCTGGAGGATTCTGATCAGTTGATCCGCGCTGGTGTGGGGATTCGCTACCGGAGGGTAGAAGAAACACAGGGATTTGCGATAAGGGGCCTGGCCGCCTCCGCTGGATTTAATAGCTATTACTCTCTCAGCAATGGGGAGTTTGCGTTTCACCGAGTGATGGGACAGCTGCTGTACTATCGCCCGGTATATAACAAAATCGTCCTGGCCCTGAGGTTGGAGGGTTTCTTTAACATGCCCAAGGAAGTGGAGCAATACTATCTGGGTGGGGTTGACAACCGGCTCATGATGCTGACGTCAGGGCAGTCGGGTGAAAATCTGGTTGATCCCCAGCTGGACAGCGCGATTTACCGGACTCATTTCATGAATTATGCGACGCCCATTCGGGGCTTTCGCAATGCGGTAAGATCCGGTTCCCGCTATTTGATCAGCAATGTGGAGCTGAGAATTCCTGTGTCCCGTCTGCTCAAGAGTTCCCTTTCTTCCAACCGCCTGTATAACCTCGAGCTGATTCCGTTTGTGGATATTGGAGCGGTCTGGGTGGAAGGAAATCCATTCTCCCAGAAAAAACCGACCGACACCCAGTTCATCCCTATGGGTACACAGGGGCCATTCGCGATCAAACTTCAGACGCTGAAAAGTCCCTTCCTGGTTGGCTTTGGCTCCGGTGCGAGAATCAATATCCTCACCTGGTCCATGCGGGCAGATCTGGCCTGGGGAGTTGATGACTATTCGGTTCAGCGACCGAGCCTTACCCTGTCAGTTGGCCATAATTTTTAGATAAGCAGGTGGACAGATGTAAACCAGTAAAAGGTATAAAGGAAATGGAGGTATAA
>CAYFIR010000184.1:0-8935 GCA_964343195.1 uncultured Bacteroidia bacterium
TCTTTTTTACATAAACCTTTGATAAACAGTCGGTAATACCCGAAACTCACGTTGAGGAGTAAAAGTCAGCAGTGGCATGAGCTTTCAACCTGGAGGTTCCAGGGATTGTTTGATGGGGAAAATGGAAGAAGGCAGGTCGCTTTGCTGTGAGCAACCGAAGCAAGTCAGCAGGTAGAGCAAAGATTAGTTGTACCGCAAAAGCCTTCCCTGGAGCACAAACTCATTGATCCGCATCATCTCGGCGTGGTCGGGGACGTGGACGTTGGTGGGCACCTTGATGAGACGGGGGTCTTTTTTCTCAAATGGCGGCGGTACCTGCGAACCAAACAGCAGCCCCCATAGCTGTGGGGTACAACTGTAGAGGATGCGTTGCGGCTCCAGGTCTTCTTCCCATTCGGTGAGGCGTTCGTTGATTTCTTCGAAAAATCGCACCGTATTCGCCAGCCGGATGCGGCTACCCGCCTTGGATTTGCCTCGGGTATTGAGGTAGCTGATCTGGGCTTTGCCCCGCTTTTGGCGCTTCATGTACTTCTTGAATGCCTTGTGAAAAACCACTTCGCCTTCCTCAAAATACCCCAGAGCCGCTGCCCCCAATTGGATGAGCATGATCACGTAGCTGGGCGGTTCTTCGGGTACTCGCTGGAGGTAAGTCTTCAGGTCGAGGTCTTCCTCTGTGATGGCGGGGAAAGGCAGGGGCAGTTTAAGTTCAAAATTGGGCTGTCCCTGCTCGTTGTATTGGCCTACAAGGTGTTTTTTGCGATCCAGACCGAGCGGAATGCCTTCCTCCACCCACTCGGTAAGCAGTTCGAGGGTTTCTTCATAATCCAGCCGCTGTTCTGTGGGAGAAGCTTGCTCAGCCATAGTGGAATCAGGTAAATGTTCTCTGCAAGATAGCAAGAGATTACGGAGTGGGGCTTCTCGGGTCGGCTTGTAGCGCCAACTTCTCCAGCACCATCAGTTCCATCGAATACACCCCAAACTCCTCGGCGACCATGCCGGTGAGCAGATACACACCCGATCCACGCAGTGGGTACTGCTTGACTTCGGGCGGGAAGATGGTTACATCGAAGAAGTCCCCCGCCGGATCGACGAAATTGGCGAACTGCATGCGCTCGCCCTTGACAGTGGCAGTGGTTTTGGCGCAGATGTAGTAGCCCGCCATGCAGACTACCTTGCCCTTGTGCTGGGGAAGGTCCTGGGCGGCGACAACCTTCCTGAGTGGCTTTTCGAGCAGGTCAAAGGGCGAACAGAGCGGAAATCCCAGCAGTTCCATCTCGTCGTAGGCGTCCTCCAGGGCGGAGACGGGGAGTTCGGGTAGCTCGACGGCAGCGGTTTCCAGAGCAAAGAGCGTCTCGCGCTGAGCACGCCCCTTGCCGTTGCTGCGGTGGATCTTGGTCTGCCATAGCAGGTTGGCTTTGCTTTCGTCCGTAAAGCGAAAGGCTCCCACCCGCACCAGCAGCGTCAGTTGTGGCTCGCTGGCATCCATCCGAAAGCGAAAATCCGAGACGTCCTCAAAATTGCCCGACTGCATCCGCTCCCGCTCGATGCCCTGGGCCATTTCCTTGTCCAGCCCCTTGATGTGCTGAAAGCCCAGGTAAATATCGCTCCCCTCCAGCCGGGTGGCATAGGTGCTGCGGTTGACGCAGGGTGCATGAACCGTTGCGCCCCATCTTCGGGCTTCGTGCAGGTAAAATTCGGTGGAGTAAAAGCCGCCAAAGTTGTTGATCACCGCTGTCATAAAGGCCAGCGGATAATGCGCCTTGAGGTAAAGGCTCTGCATGCTTTCCACCGCGTAGCTCGCCGAATGGGCCTTGCTGAAGCTGTACCCCGCGAAACTCTCGATCTGCCGCCAGACTTCTTCCACCGTCGCCGGATCGTATTCCCGCCTGGCACAAGCCTCGAAAAAATGAGCCTTGATACGCTCAAAAGCGGCTTTACCTCGCGCTTTGCCTGACATGGCACGGCGCAACAAATCCGCATCCGCCAGGTCCAATCCCGCGAAGCCATGCACCACCTTCAGCACATCCTCCTGATAGACCATGATGCCGTAGGTTTCGCCCAGCAACTCGGCCATTTTGGGGTGCAGGTAGGTGAAGGGGTGACCATTGTGCCGCTCGATGAAGCTGCGCATCATCCCCGAACGTGCCACGCCGGGCCGGATCACCGACGAAGCCGCCACCAGGGTGCGGTAGTTGTCGCACTTGAGCTTGCGCAGCAGCCCCCGCATGGCAGGCGATTCGACATAGAAACAGCCCACCGTTTCGCCTACCTTCATCAGGCGCTGCACCTCTGGATCGCGCTTGAAGGTCCCCACATCGTGGATGTCGATGGCCTTTCCAGTCTGCTCCCGCACGATGTCCACCGCCTCGCGGATGTGGCCTAGCCCCCGCTGGCTCAGGATGTCGAATTTGTGTAGACCAATTTCCTCGGCCACATGCATGTCGAAGTGGCTGATGGGCATGCCCTTGGGCGGCAGGCTGGTGGCCGTGTAGCTGTGAATGGGCGCTTCGCTGATCAGCACGCCCCCGGCATGTATGCTCAGGTGGTCGGGCCAGTCCTGGATCTGTTGGGCGAAGTGTAGCACCTGAGCCGAGACTTCGTCCGTGCTGACGGCCTCCAGCCCCAGGGTGCTCAGGATGTCGATTTCCTGTTTGGGCAGGCCAAAGACTTTGCCCAGTTCCCGGATGGCGCTGCGCGGTTGAAAGCGCTGGTAACTGGCCAACAGGCAGGCATGGTCGCTGCGGTAGCGCTTGAGCACATAGTCCAGCACATCGTCGCGGTCGCGCCAACTGTAGTCGATGTCAAAGTCGGGCGGCGAGGTGCGCTTGGGGTTGAGGAATCGTTCGAAGTAAAGGTTCAATTCGATGGGATCGACGTCGCTGATGCCGAGGCAGTAAGCCGCTAGGCTATTGGCCCCCGAACCGCGCCCCACGTGGAAGAAGCCCCGCGAGCGGCCATACTGGATGAAGTCCCAGGTGATGAGGAAGTAGGCGTTGAAGTCGAGCTGGTCGATGATTTCCAGTTCGCGCTCCAGGCGACGGGCGGCCTCGGGATGGTGCTTGCCGTAGCGCCAGGTGAGTCCCTCACGGGCCAGCTTTTCCAGCAGCAGCATGTCGTCGTACTTGTGCCCGGTGAAGGTCTGCTTGGTCCGCCTTTGCCCAAAGACAAAGTTGAAGCTGCACTCGCTCAGCAACCGCTCGCTGTTGGCGATGATGCGGGGATAGTCGCTAAACACCTCCATCAGTGTGTCCTGGGTAACGAATCGTTCGTCTTCTCCTGCCTGCTGGGTCTGAGTAAGTTTACCGACGAGGGTGTTGTGGTCCACAGCCCGGAGCACCCGGTGGATTTGCTGACCTTCAGCGTTGACAAAGGTGATGGGCTGCAAAATCACCAGCCGATCCTGCCGATGGCGGTAGCGGGATCGCAGCAGTTGCCGGATCTGACTGGGCCGAATGCCGAGAAACTCCCGCTCGGTGAGGCTGACCCGCTCTCGCTTTTCCCAGGGATAGATGACAAAGACATCGTTCCAGTAGGGGGGCAGCTCGGGAAAAGGCAGCTTCTGATGCGCATACTGCGAGTAGAATTCGTTGATCTCCCGAAAGCCCTGGAGATTCCGCGCCAGCGCCACATACAGTAGCTCGTCCCCCTTCCGAAACTCCATCCCGATCACCGGATCGATGCCCTTCTCCCGGCAGGCTGCCACAAAGTCATAGCAGGCCGAAGTGCTGTGGATGTCTGTCAGCGCCAGCGACCTGATCCCATGTGCCTGAGCCAGCCCCACCAGTTCTTCGACCGAGAGGGTACCATAGCGCAGGCTGAAATATGTGTGGCTGTTGAGGTAGATGGCGTTGAGTTCACTTTTAGCAAACAACGCTCAATTACTAAATTTAGTTGACTTTGTTGCGCATAAAAAGCTGAAAATTCTGTTATTTTTAGCTAAAAGATGATTTGACAACTAAAATAATGAGCTATGCCCCCATAGCCACCCCGGTAAGCCTTCCATATCGCCAGCAAAAATTCCTGATTGAGGTAGGAAGGCTGGGCGATCCTGCTACGCGACAGTTTTCAATTCAGAATGGACTGTTTTGAGCAAGCCGTTAAGCTGGGGAGGCACCGAGGGGGCTATTCAGGGGCAAAGCACTCGTTTCGGGAGTCAGGAGATAAGTCAATCAAAGAAATAGCTCACCCCCAGCCGTGCAAAGCGCGGGGTTCCCGGGGTGAAGTGGATCTCCGAAACAGGCTGCGTCTCATTCATCAGGCGGGACTCGGTGTCAAACTGAGCTTCGCGCCAGGCGACGTCGGTGAGGTTTTCTATCGAAAGAGAAACCTGGAATCGCTCAGCCTGATAGCGTAGCACGGCATCCAGCAGCAGATATCCTTCTGCCACAACCGAAAAATCCTCATTCGCGGGGCGATCATCCAGGTAACGGTAGCGCAGAGAGGCTTCCAGTCCCAGCGGCAGGCGCATGGTCAGTCCGCCGATGCTGGTCAGAGCCGGAGCCAGCGGAATGTAGTCCTGCCCGGTTTCTTCGCCCAGTGCGCGCGCATAGGTGTAGTTGACATCTGCATCGGCAAAGAGCCAGGGCGTCACCTGATAGCGCATGGACAGGTCCACCCCCAGGCGGCGGGTTTCGCCACTGGGTTCTACGATGCCCGCATCCCCTACATAGACAAACTCCTGATCAAGCCACAGGCCCCAGGCCGCCGCTTGCAGCAACAAGCCAGGGAAAGGCTTCAGCACCAAGCCCAAATCAGAGCCATAAGCCCTGGGGAGAATGTCGTCGGTGGTATTGGCGAGGATGACGCGGGTGTCGTTGGAGTGAAAGCCCGTGCCGCCGCTCAGGTACAGCCGCACCCGATCCGACAGGCGAAAGTCCAGATTCAGCTTAGGGCTGGCGATGCCCTTGGTAACGGACTCCGGATCGTAAGCTTCGGTTAACTGGTCTTCATATTCGAAGCGAAACTGATCATAGCGCAGTCCTGCATTGACAGAGAACCAGCGCGCCACGCGCCAGCTTTGGTTGATGAAAACAGCTGCATTGGCCTGGCGCACATCGCCATAAGCCAGCCGCTCGCGCAGCTCGCTGCGGTTGAGGGTGGTGGATAGCTCGTTATCAGTAACGCGATCTCCACGCAGGCTCAGGCCCACTTCGGTGCGCATCTGGGTGCCGCCCACGGCATATTCCTGTTCGTAGGATCCGCGGTAGCCAAAGATATCGCGGGTTTCGCTCTGCCGGATTTGGTCGCCATTTTCAGGATCTTCTAGGAAGAAGGTAAAGTTGGAAAACAGCAGGAAGTTGTAGCGGCTGTAGTAAAACTGCTGCTTGATCGTGGCACCGTTGTCCTGTGTGCGGGTCAGTTGCAGGTTGAGGTTGCTGCGGCTGGTTTGGCCGCCCTCGGTGTCGTCGATAGCCCCAAAGCGACTGATCAGCCCCTGTTCCACCGCTCGCACGGGTATCTGCCCCGAGGCATCCCATTCGCTGTTGAAATGCGATGCGCTGACGGTCAGCAGGCTGCGGTCAGAAATGAGCCCCTGGTATTTGCCCAGCACATTGACGCGGGTAAAATTCTGAGGAGATTCGAAGTAGCCGTCGCTGTAGAGGTATTCGGAGGCAAAATACGCCCGATGCCGATCCTGCTGTGGCAGCAGGTCCACCATGGCCACGCCTCGCAGGGTGTTGAATTGGCCTGCTTCCAGTTTCACCATGGAGCGATCCAGTGCGTCGCGGGTGCGGAAAGCCACATAGCCAGCAGTAGCAAAGTCGCCATAGCGGGTGTCGTAGGGGCCTTTGGCAAAGTCAATGGCCTCGATGGTTTCGGGGATCAGAAAGTGTAAATCAGAATACCCCTGTCCGTGGGCGTGGGAGACCATGTTGACCGGCATGCCGTCCATGGTGAGGTTGACGTCGGTGCCGTGGTCGATGTCAAAGCCCCTAAGGAAAATTTGCTCGGCCTTGCCTCCGCCCGCGTGCTGGGCGATGAACAGCCCCGGTACGGCACGTAGCACATCCTGGGCGTTGTTGATAGGACGTAACTGCAAATCCACCGCGCTGATGCTACCCAGCGGGCTGCCCTTTCGGAACTGGTCTTCGATGGTGATTTCGTCGATGCGGATCTGCTTGGGAGCCAGTCCGACCTGAAGCGTAGTGCTCTGGTTGGAGTCGATGGCTATGGTTTCGATCCACGGAGCGAATCCCAGGAGGGAAAATTCCACTTCGTATTCGCCTTCTGGAATGCCGATCAGGGAAAAAGTGCCCAATTCGTCGGTGTAGGTCATCCGCTCCAGGGTTCGGAGGCTGATCTGAACGCCATTCAGTGGGCTGCGGGTTTCGGCGTCATAGACGCGGCCACGCAGGCTGCCTTCGTGCAGGGCAAAAAGTGAGGTGCTGCCCAGCGTCCACAGGCTCAGCAGGAGACAAACAGCCAGTAGCTGTCTGCCTTTTATCGTAAAGGTTGACATGAGAATTATGTGATTGAGTTAAGCTAAAAACAGAATGGATGCAGTTAGCAATGCCATAGAGGAGTTCCTCATACCGCATTCCCTTTTATTGCATCCGGAATACATGTGCTCAACTCAGTCGGGGAGGAGGAGAGATCGGCGAAAGCCATACCTGACAGTGAGCTGATTCATTTCTCAACTGAGGAGGCTGCTGACTTTCCGATTCAAAAGTGAGGACCTGGGTCCCTTTCTCACTCTGATGCTTGTCAATTTCTTTTTTGGCTATGGGAATAGCGGGAGAACTCTGATCACCGGTATCCTGTCCGAGAATCCACTCGACATAGGCTGGATGGTGGTGATGGGCTCCATGCCCATGGTGTTGATGGGCAGTGGGTAAGTCTTCCAGTTCGTGTTGGAGGGACGATATGGTCGTGTGCCAAAGCGTGTGACTCAATCGGATGAGGCCTACCTGCCAGCTAAGCAGCAGGTAAACCGATATCAATCCGATGATCACAGGCTTTTTCACAGGGAGGACGTTTTATCAGGGACGAATTTAATGCTAAAACATACTACTAGACATTTTCATTTCCGACCTTCGTTTTTTGACAGGATGGACAGGATAACAGGATTAACAAGATTGATTATCAGGGCTTTCTTATCCTGTCTTTCCTGTAATCCTGAAAATCCTGTCTAATTTGTCTAGGAGTATGATGCTAAAAGTCTATTTGTCTGCCTACTCGTCAATCCGGTCTTTGGCAGCGTTCACCAGTGCGTGGCTCTGATAGGGATCCAGTTCAAAGGATTGTGTAATCAGTGCGCGGCCTTCTGACTTTTCGCCCAGATCATATTTTATCAGACCAGCTACGCAAAGCAGTCGGGGATTCTGGCTACCTGTGCGGGTGGCTTTTTTGATGTGCTTTTCGGCTTCGTCCACACGGCCTAGCTGATACAGCACCTCCGCCATTTGGCGATTGGCGTCGATATTAGCTGGGCGCTTCTGGTATTCCTTGCGGGCATATTCCAGGGCCCTGGCAGGATCGTTCAGGAGTCCGAGGTAGACCTCAGCGTATTCCATGCCCATCTGGTGTCCGTGGGCCTCGTCATCAGCGAGCATCTCCATGATCTCTTCGATGGTTTGATCGGCCTTTTCGGAGCGGTCAGTTTGCTGGTATAGGTCGGCAAGCTGTTCATAGAAGCCTACTTCCGGGATGGACTTGATGGCGCGGTTCAACTCACTTTCGGCGCGTACCAAATCGCCTTTTTTCATGTAAATCTGGGCCAGGGCTGCAATTGCAAATGGATATTCAGGTCGCTCAGCCAGGATACGGCGGTATTCTATCTCAGCATTGTCCAACTGCCCAATGGTCTCATACAGATTGCCGAGGGTTAATCGACACCAGGCGGTCTCTTCAAAACCGGGATAACCTGAGTTGGCAGCCTGTTGCATGGCTTCGATGGCCCCGTCCATGTCTCCGTGAATTTCGCGGAGGTAAGAAACGCGTGAGTAGGAACGAAGATCAGGGCGAATGGACACCATTTTGTCGGCCATTACAACGGCCTGCTCATAGTCGCCAAGCTCTACGTTGGCGTCCACCAGGGAGCCGTAAATCACAGCGTTGTAGCCGTTGAGGGTCACGGCCTCGCGGGCGATCTGTCGGGCTACCTCAAACTGGTGCAGCGACAGGTAAACGGAGGCCTTGAGGGACTTGGCTCCAAATACAACATCCTGAGAGGGGTTTTCTGCGAGAATGCCATCAAGGACCGCCAGGGAGGCAGGGTAGTAATAACCATGTTCGCCCGTGGCACGAGCTTCCAGCATGAACAGCTGGGCGAGTTGCAGGCGACGGCGATAGTCCTGGGAGTTCATCCGCAGGTCCTGCATGATTTCCTGGTAGATGTTCTGGACCTTGGCCTGCTCGTCAGGGGAGCCGATCTTAGGGTTTCGGGGCAAAAGCTCCGGGTAGTCCTGTATGTTCTGGGAAACGCCAATAACAGGCGGATTGGCAGTAGCCTGACTGTCCTGATTGTTGTTTTTGCAGCCTGTTCCCAGAAAGGCCAACAATGCCAGTAGCAGAATAATTCGGGTAAAAGAGTTCATAGTAGACGGGTTATGAGGTGGGTAAAATCCCTCTCACCCCGATTCGCACTGCGAATCAAGCTACCACAGGGGTACCATGGAAATGAGAGGTTTCTTTGATGAAGTTGTGCTACCTACGAGCGGGGCGGGGGGAGTGGATGTCAGGGAGAAAGTTTTTTTCCAATAGAATGGGTAAAATGGAAATCCTGACTTCTGCTTTGCGCTACGTGAGGCTTTCTTTTTTGTAGGGGAGAAAGTAGCACTTTAAACTTTCTGATTCCTCCCTCTGTCGCACAGTCCATCTCCCTCCAAAGGGAGATACTCGCAGTGGCACTTGGGCAAAGGTCTAAAGCAAGCCTGGGGCGGCGTTGGCCCGGCATTTGGCGCTCGGGGCGGCTTGCGGGGAAGCCTGAAATGCC
>CAYFIR010000185.1:0-8865 GCA_964343195.1 uncultured Bacteroidia bacterium
GCTGCAAAATGGCAGCTACCTGATGCTTGCAGAAGGAAGTAACGAACCATCCGGTTTCGGAATAAAAGTGCTACCGATACACATAGCTCACAAACGCAAAACGCTTGCTGTCTGGCGACCAGGAAGGCACATTTATCGTTCCCTGCCCTCCCCGAAATTCCCGCAGTGTGGCGATTTTATCGTTGCGCAGGTCATAGAGCCGCAGAGCTACGCGCTTCATCGCAGGGTGAGCCTGCCCCTGATCTTCCTGATAAGCGATGAACACCAGATAATTTCCGTCAGGTGAAGGTTGAGGGAACCAGTTGGAATAGGGATCGTCGGTCAACTGAACCGGATGGCTGCCGTCAGCATCCATGCGCCACAATTCCATTCGCCCCGAGGCAAAGCTGTTGTAGTAAATATATCGCCCATCAGGAGAGTAATCAGGCCCATCGTCCAGGCCCGGAGAATTCGTTAGCTGGGTTTCTTCGCCGCCGCCTACCGGAATGGTGTAAATGTCATACTGCCCTCCACGCTCGGCGACGTAAGCCAGGGTCTCACCGTCGGGAGACCATCCATGCCAATAGGAAGGCGTCAATTCCGTAACAGGCTGTGGCTCTCCGCCTTCGATCGGTAAAGTATAAATACTTGATCCACCAGGGTGGTCGTCCGTTTCAGGCAGATTGTGGCTGATGACGATCCGCGTACCGTCGGGCGAAATGCCGTGGTCGTTGTTGCAGTTATCAGCGAAGCCCGTGTCAACTTCCTCCACCTCTCCACTTTCCAGCCAGAGCTTTTGGAGATGTCCTCCCTGATTGAACATCAGGAATTTACCGTCGCGGCTCCAGTTGGGCGCTTCGAAGTGATCGTCGGATTGATACACGGTGTCAACCGCTAGCGTGTTTAGATCAAACACTTGCAGATACGAACGAAAGGGACGATCCTGGGCTTGGGTCATGGTTGCGAATGTCAGGATAAGAGACGTGAGCAGTAGCAGTAGTCTTTGCATGAGGCAAATTTGTAATCGGAAGCATTGATAATAGGGAAATTAGGCTTTTTCTCCCTTTCGTCGAAACTTTTCCTAGGGCTTGCTTCCGTACAGCTTCCTGGGATAATTGCGAAGCTTCAGATCGGGTTGTTCCAATTCCTTCAGCGCATCTCTGGCAATCCACCGAGCAGAGGGAGTATCCTGAGTCTGAATTTCCAGGGCAATGCCGATGGCCGTTTGTCGGAGGTCCGGGTTGCGTTTGCCAATGTTGCGTAGTGCCCAGTTGATGGCTTTTTTGACGTAGATGCGGTTGTCCCAGGCCTCGCGGACCATGTGGGGAAAGAAAGCTTCGAAGACCTCATTGGGAGCCTTCTTGTCGGCCATGGTGTAGCAAGCCATGATCACAAAACCCGAGCGCTTCTCAAATTCGGGTTCCCGCCGGCTCCATTCTTCGGCCTTTCGCAGCGCAAGTTCTCCGTGTGAAAATACCGCCGAGCAAAAGGAGTCGGTGACCTCCCAGGTGTCAAAGGTTGCCACCCACTTTTCCATCAGTTCCTCCGTCAAATCCTTTGGATCAAAGATTTTGCTACACAGCAGGCGGGCCTCATAAATCCCGGTGTCAAACAGTTCCAGAGCTAATTGGCTGTCGGTGCCAATCTCTCTGGCCAAAACCTTGAGGTCTTTGTGAAAGACACCCAGCGTTTGCTGGGTCTTGATCCCGAACTGCTTTTGCTTTTTGGTGACGACTGCGGGGTCTGCGAGTTCGTAAAGGCGGGAGAGGACTTGGTCGAGGGTCATGGGGTATGGAGGTATGGAGGTATGGAGGTATGGAGGTAAATGTAATACGTTGTGCTGGGTTTCAAGACCTGCGCGCTGTGTAGTCTTCCCGTCTCCGCACGGGCGATCAATGGCGGGAGTGGAGTCCCCGATCAGCCTTTCCATTCAACTTCCCAACCGGTACCTCACCGTCCATTGCACTTGCCGAAATCGAGGAAATCGGCCCAACCATTTCATCACAGGGGATTCGAGTTCTTCGCTGTCAAAATAGGACCAGTCGTCGATCAGCTTGATCTCGGGGTGCCAGGCTTCCATGGCCTCGCTCTTGGGAATTCCAAACTGGAAGGTCGTTCCCGGTCCCAGCTTCAGTTCGCGCTGAAGTTTAGACTCCATCGCCCTCTTCCGCCAGCCGGTGAGCCATTTGGAACTGAACACTTCGCAGAGCATTTCACTGCCGGGAAATCGATCCGCCAGTGTTCGAAACAGGCTTTTGACGTCATCCTCGCGGCAATACATGAACACCCCTTCCGCCACCAGGATCATCGGGCCTTGTTTGATCTGATCCATCCAGCTAAAATCAAAAACCGACTGAGCCACCTGATGATAGCGCCCCTGAGGAGGAAATAGCTGGGATTTTATCGCCATTAGGTCGGGTAAATCCAGATCAATGAAGGTGAGTTGCCCATTGTCTACCCGCTCGAAACGGTGATCGAGTCCGCAGCCGATGTTCACAACAGTTGCCTGAGGATGTAACCGTACAAAGTCCCGCACGCATTGGTCGTAGTATTTGGATCTCAGAGCTGAGTGAACCACCAGGTTGGCGCTGACCTTGTCCTGTGCCAGCCGTTGGAAGAATTCCCTGTTAGCATCTCCGGATGTCCCCTCTTTGAGGCGGTCCAGGGTCTGCTGGGCACTCGGGTCATTGAGAAGCGGTTTGTTGCTTTTGGCGTCCATCGCATGGCACTGAAGCGTCAAAAAGGCCGTTTGGGAGACGTCGTTGATGTCAAGTTGAATGGGCATGGTGAGAGGGAAGGTTGAAAGTGGAAAGCTCGAAGTCTTCCGGATTCACTGATAACCATAAGATACGGGTTAGAGGGAAAAGGTCGGGAAAGAAGTTCATTTTGCAATTTCTACTAAGCCATAACGGAATAAAAAGTTTTATAACGTATTTTTACGTTGCAAAACCGAAAACTTAGCCATATACTTGTGTCATGGAAACATTGACCCAAGCAGAGGAGCGGATCATGCAGATCATCTGGGACAAGGGACGCGGCATTGTCCGCGACTTTATGGCCGGGATGGAAGAGCCGGTGCCGCCCTACTCTACCGTTTCTTCAGTGGTGCGCATCCTGGAAAAGAAGGGCTTTGTGGGCCACAAAGCTTACGGACGCACCCATGAATACTTCCCGCTGATTTCCAAAGCGGAGTATCGCCAGCAATCATTTCGCCGCATGATGGGCGATTACTTCGGCGGCTCCCCGGAAAACATCGTTGCCTACCTTGTCCAGGAAGAAAATCTCTCCAAGGATGAGATCGAAGGCTTGTTAAATGCAATTGATCAGGACGAGAAAGAATAGACCGCTGCGCTGCGAGAAGTCAGACCGTTTCACTGCGAGGCTTGTGCTGAGCGAAGTCAAAGTAAGTCAGACTATGAAGGATGTCTTCCTCTCTGACTTCTGACAACAAGGTGGTCTGACTTCTGACCTCTCTCTTAACATCTCACTCTCTCAACATCTAATCCAATGACCTCCGTATTAACCTACCTCTTGCAGGCCTCGCTGGGCCTCGGGCTTACCTATGCCTTTTATCGTCTGGTACTGGAGCCCAGTGCGCACTTCTTCTTCAACCGCATTTGCCTCGCGGTGCTGACCGTGCTAAGTCTGACGCTGCCAGCTAGCCCGGTGCCTTTTGAAATGGCTCCTCTGAATACGCCTATCGACCTCCCCGACCTGGCAGAGGAGGTTCCTAATCTGATTATGTTACCAGCTCAGCCCACCACAACTGCCTCCACTCCCCTACCCTTCAATTGGCTCAATCTTCTCATCATGGCATGGGGCCTGGGCATGGTCTGGCGCGGAGCAATGCTAATTCGTCAGTTTACCATGCTGGGAAATGCATTTAGAATGAGTCAGCCCACCGGGGAACAGGAGTTTATCCTGCGAAAGCTTCCTACATCGGGCCAGGTGTTTTCCTTTGGTCGCAGCATCTTCGTGGGAGCGGATTTCGATCAATGGAGCCAAACGGAGCAGCAACAGGTGCTGGCCCATGAGCAGGTGCACCTGCGCCGGGGACATAGCTTTGAGCGGATCGGTTTGGAGGTGCTCCACATGATTTTCTGGTTTCATCCCTGGATGCCCAGGCTCAAGCGCAGTTGGCAGGAGCTACAGGAACTGGAGGCAGATGCCGAGGTTATTCGCCAAACCAACCCTCATCAGTATGCCCGTTTGCTGGTCAAGGCTGCAACCGCCCCTTCTCAGCTCAGCATGGCCCCTCAGATGGCCCAGTCTCCCGTCACTCGTCGTATCCATCGCATTCTGAAACCAGGCTCCACTGCCAAAGGCCGCTATCTTGCGCTGCTACCCCTATTGGTGCTCATGATTGGAGGATTAGGGTTGCGTTTTGGCCAGGCCGCTCAGGTACCAATTCTGGGCCCCATTCTGACCTGGCAGGAATTCCTCCCCGCTGACGAAGAACCCAATATTCCCAACACCAGGCCGATGGAAGGTCGCATCAGTTCAGGGTTTGGCATGCGCATTCATCCCATCACCAAAAAGGAGCGGATGCACACCGGAGTCGATATCATCGCCCCCCTGGGAACGCCCGTTTATGCAAGCGCGGCTGGGACTGTGCTCAAGTCAGGTGTGGAAGAAGAAAAGAAAGGCTACGGCATCAAGATCGAAATTGACCACGGAACCTCTGGTTATCAGTCGCTTTACGCCCAGCTTTCCCGCACGGCAGTAGAACCGGGAGACGAAGTCAGCAAGGGACAGCTCATCGGCTATTGCGGTAGCAGCGGACTTTCAACCGGTCCCCACCTGCACTTTGCGGTGTGGAAGGATGGCCGGTTCATTGATCCCACTACGCTATGGCCACAGTAGCGTCAATGGAGCCGGAATAAGGCAAGGAACGCACATCGCCAGAGCTTTTCTCCACAAATTTTGCCTTAGCCCCAACCCGTAAGGCGAACGTACGTTTATCAGTGTGCTTACCCCCTCAGACGAATGCTGTATCCAACAGTCATTCCCTGAGGGGGTAAGTTCATTTTTCATTGACAATGATTCTTTATTGATTGATGCCCCCTGAATGTTGATCAATGATCCCTGTTAAATGACCCAATTTTCCATGCTTGAACCTTTACGCACCTTCTTCCTGCCCTACAAGCGGCATTTCCGTGAGACCCTGAAAATTGCCTGGCCTGTGATCATTGGGCTGATGGGGTTTAACCTCATGGGCTTGATTGACAGCCTCATGATTGGGGAGCTGAGCTATGTTCACCTTTCTGCCGCCTCGCTGGCCAACGGAATGTTCATCGTGCTCACCATCATCGGAATGGGGCTCACCTTTGCGCTATCCCCCCTGGTGGCTGAAGCTGATACTGCCGGAAAACACCGCCGGGTCGGCGACATCCTGCGCCAGGGAACCTATGTGACGCTGATTTTGGCTTTCATTTTGACTGTCCTGACCTACTTTGCCAGCGATGCGTTGTACTTTATGGATCAGCCGATGCAGGATGTCGAACTGGCAGATGGGTACCTCCGCATTCTCAGCCTGACGGTTATCCCCCTGCTGGTATTCATGGCATTCAAACAGTTTACCGATGGGCTGTCTTTTACCCGTCCGGCGATGTACGTTACGCTCCTCGGTCTGGCAGTTAACACCTTTGCGAACTGGCTATTAATTTTCGGGCATTGGGGCTTCCCACGGATGGAACTCGCCGGGGCAGGATGGGGGACGCTCATCAGCCGCATCGTCATGATGGTGGTCATGATTGGGTACGTGCTCTATGCCAGGGATTTTGAAAAATATGGCCTGAGACAGCGCTGGCAAAAGATTCAGCCTCGCTTGATGGGCCGTATCACCGAACTGGGCTTGCCTTCCGGATTTCAGCACTTCTTTGAAGTGGCGGCCTTCGTAGGATGTACGGTGGTCATTGGCTGGATGGACGATCCATCGGCCAGTAGAGCTGCACACCAGATTGTGCTTCAGTTGGCAGCGGTTACGTTCATGGTTGTGCTGGGTTTTTCAGCCGCCTCGACCATTCGTGTCGGACAGGCTCTGGGCCGAAAGGACCAACCGAATCTGCGGCGATCCGGATTTGCGGGCATCATGCTGTCTATAGGATTTATGTCTATCTCCGGGCTGGTTTTCATGGCGGGCAAAAGCTACTTTCCAACCTTCTTCAACGACAATAGCCTGGTCCTGGAGATTTCGGCCAAGCTGATGATTATGGCAGCCTTTTTCCAGATTTTTGACGGCATCCAGGCCGTCGGAATCGGCATCCTGCGAGGAATACAGGATGTCAAAATTCCCACGGTCATCACATTTGTGGCTTACTGGGTGATTGCGCTGCCAATGGCTTATGTACTGGGGATCAGCCTCGATATGGGCGTGATTGGGGTGTGGATCGGCCTCGTTGCCAGCCTGATGACAGCAGCGGCATTGCTCACCATGAGGTTTAACCACCTGACACGATCAAAGGCCATCACGGAGGAAATTCCCCTGGAAAAGGAAGCGGTGCCTGAACCTGTGAATTTGTAAGGGGAAGAAATTCGAAGTCTACAGATTGACTCGAATCATCATAAAAAACGGTCTGAGGTTAACTGAATTAACCTCAGACCGTTTTCTATTACTCCGAAAGCCACTGGCCGCTTATCGCTTGCGAACCGAACCCGCACCAGATACGCGCTGGTCGATCTCGGAAGGATCTCCGTCATACACCACACTCCCAGCTCCGGAAATCTGGGTTTTTAGCTTCTGAGTGGCGTGTACCTGGGCAGAACCGGCCCCGGAAATTTCTACTTCAACAGATTCACAAACCAGGTCAAAAGCTTTGACCTCGCCGGCACCAGATGTTTCAAAGCTAGCCTTACGGGCTGTCCCGGCCATGATGTACTGACCTGCACCGCTGATTTCAGCATCCAGCTCATTGACCTCGACATTGAGGTTAATCTTTCCGGCACCAGAGACATCGATGTCGAGGCTTTCGCCCTTCAGGACAGTTTCACTGCGCATGTCCACAGCTCCTGACACATCGATGGAGGAAAGTTCATCTGCATAGATATGCAGGGTGATTTTTTCATTAAAGCGCTTGAACCACTGTTCCTCCATTTTAACGTGGAGTTCACCCCCCTCCATATGGGCTTTGAGGTGCTGGAGTGCCTCCTCGGGGCCTTCAGCCTCAA
This sequence comes from uncultured Bacteroidia bacterium, assembly GCA_964343195.1. Classification (GTDB taxonomy): domain Bacteria; phylum Bacteroidota; class Bacteroidia; order J057; family J057; genus CAYVAP01. Next base: position 7,147 of record CAYFIR010000185.1, read on the forward strand.
CATAGGAATCAGCACCTGGATGAATGACCACTTTGTACCCACCCTTCAGATCTACACGGTCAAATCCGCGCAGGTCTGACCAGTTGGTTGAGGCCATTTCGACCTCCTCATATTCTTTCTCATCGAAGTCAAAATCGACATTGGAGCGATTGTAGAAAAACAGGGCTCCTCCAACGATTAGGCCACCCCAGAAGATGATGCGTAAAAATCTCATTTGATTATTTGGTTTGTTGTCTTATTGATGTCTGAATGCAGCCAAAGGTTACACGGGAAAGAAATTGGGATGCTGAGATTGCGAGACAAGTGAATTGGCATAACTTGTCAGGATTTCAAGCAGGAAATTCTCACTCCCATTCTCCACAAACCTTCCTGCTAAGAAGATCGGCTTTTTTGGACGGGGTTGGAAATAAAACCTTTTTTTTGCCCACAGGTTATCGAAATCTGTAACCACTTGAGCTGCCAATCTTGCTGAAAATTGCCTGGGACCCATTGTATCGCCACCCTCTCCCGCCGGGACATCGGTTCCCGATGGAAAAATATGACCTCATTCCCGAACAACTTTGCTACGAAGGCACCATCTCGGAGGAAAATCTATATCGTCCAGGGAAAATCGATGAAGCAACCGTGCTACTCACTCATGATCCAGCGTATTGGCACAAGCTGAAAACTGGAGGACTCACTCCCCGTGAAATTCGGAAGACTGGATTTCCATTCTCTCCTCAATTAGTAGAGCGAGCTGTCACCATCCCCCAGGGCACCATCAAAAATGCCCTGTTTGCCATGGAATACGGCGTAGCCATCAATGGGGCTGGGGGCACCCACCATGCCTTCACAGACCGGGGTGAGGGATTTTGCCTGCTCAATGACATTGCCATTGCAGCCAACTGGTTGCTACAGGAAGGCCGCATCCAAAAAGCCCTGGTGGTGGACCTTGATGTCCATCAGGGTAATGGCACTGCGCAGATTTTTCAGAATGACCCGCGGGTTTTCACTTTTTCCATGCACTGTGAGGCCAATTATCCCCTGCAAAAGGAGCAATCAGACCTGGACATTGGCCTTCCGGTCGGAACGGACGACCCATACTACCTTAGCCAGTTGAAGAACTCTCTGCCCCGCCTGATCCAGGAGGTAGAGCCTGATTTTGTTTTTTATCTGTCGGGTGTGGACATCCTGGAAACGGACAAGCTTGGCCGACTGGGGGTATCCATGCAGGGTTGCAGGGAACGGGACGAATATGTGCTGAAGCAGTGCAAAACCAATGGACTACCCGTGGCAATCTCCCTCGGCGGCGGCTACTCGGTGCAACTGCGGCACATTGTTGAAGCGCACTGCAATACATTTCGGGTAGCACAGGAGATGTATTTTTAGAAGTCAGAGCGATACTAGTCATTAGTTTCGCGGTTCAAAGTTCAAGGTTGAAAGTTGCCTGGGCTACGCAGAGCCAATTAGTGGCTATTGCCCCAGAATTAAATGCATACCTTGGCTAGGCTAAGGTAGGCCCAAAATTCAAAAAGGCAAATCTGGACTCTCAGAGGCCTTTTTGATAGGTCGAAACTAATGACTAGTGCTCTGTCAAATCCCCAATGATGGGTGATCGCTGCATCTTTTTCCGCATCTCTTCGTTGAGGCTCGTCTGTGGGGCCCTTTATCCCACAGTCTCGCGGTTTGGCTCGCCAAACTCGGTTTTTCTTCCTTGCCTGCGAACAAGATCTCTTCGTA
>CAYFIR010000186.1:0-8832 GCA_964343195.1 uncultured Bacteroidia bacterium
CATACCTCTCTTTTGGCCTCCTACTGAGTAACAATTACTCTCAAAACAGCCGTTCAGCCTCCCTGACCGTCATTATCGGTTAGGGAGGCTGATTAATTCATGATTCGATTTTTTTTTGCGAATCATATGAATTCCTGCATATATTGAAAATACCCCGCATTTCCTAGTCTCGCTGTGCCTGCTGACCAAAGTCACCACCTTTTGTGTACGAAAGACCCTAATACCTTGACACAACTCATCCAAAAACCCAAGATCATGGACTTATTTCGCCTCTGAACAGAGATGACAGATACATCAGAGGATCTTTTCGTACACCCTCGTCATTTAGTCTGCCACTCTGATAAATCTGATCCTATGGATATCACCCACATTGAGCACATTGGCATTGCAGTCAAGGACCTGGACGCTGCGATTTCCTACTACGAAAATGTTCTGGGTCTCAAATGTTACAGCATCGAGGAAGTAGCCGACCAAAAAGTCAAGACCGCCTTCTTTCAGGTAGGCCAGACTAAAATCGAACTCCTCGAATCTACCTCTCCTGATGGCACCATCGCCAAGTTCATCGACAAGCGCGGTGAAGGTCTGCACCACATGGCGTTCGCTGTAGATAGCGTTCAGACTGCTCTCGATGAAGCCGCAGAAAAAGATGTTCGCCTGATTGACTCCAAGCCACGGCCGGGAGCTGAGGGCCTGAACATCGCGTTCCTGCATCCAAAGTCAACTTTTGGGACTCTTACTGAGCTTTGTGAGAAGCCGGAATAGCAAAAAGGGGTTGTGAGGTATATAGGGGCAATATGGTTTATATAGTTAGTCCCGATATACCCCTTATCAACCCTATACACCCCTTTCTGATTTTCAACTCGAACTTTCAATTAATCACTCCCATCATGGGAAATGCTGATAAAATCCGCGAACTGGTGCAGAAGCGCCAGGAAGCGCGCCTGGGTGGCGGCGAAAAACGCATCGACGCCCAGCACGCCAAAGGCAAGTTTACCGCACGTGAACGCATCGAGATGCTCCTCGATGAAGGCTCATTTGAGGAGTACGACATGTTTGTCACCCACCACACGACCCACTTTGGACTTGACAAACAGAAGTACCTCTCAGACGGCGTCATAACCGGGCACGGTACCATCGATGGGCGCCCGGTTTATGTGTTTTTTCAGGACTTTACCGTCTTTGGGGGATCGCTGTCCAAGGCCTACGCCAACAAGATCGTCAAGATCATGGACCAGGCCATGAAGGTAGGGGCTCCTGTGATCGCCATCAACGACTCGGGCGGTGCCCGTATCCAGGAAGGGGTACGTTCCCTGGCGGGTTATGCCGACATCTTCCAGCGTAACATCGACGCATCCGGGGTTATTCCTCAGATATCGGCCATCTTTGGGCCCTGCGCTGGTGGAGCGGTTTACTCTCCCGCCCTCACCGACTTCATACTCATGACGGAGGATACCAGCTACATGTTCGTCACCGGCCCCAAGGTAGCGCAAACCGTAACCGGTGAAAATATCACCGCCAGCGAGCTAGGGGGAGCCAATGTTCACGCCACCAAATCAGGGGTAGCCCACTTTGTCTCTCCTGATGAAGAAGAAGGCCTGGCCATGATCCGCAAGCTCCTCAGCTACCTGCCCCAAAACAACCTGGAGGATCCTCCCATTTTACCCACCGATGACCCCATCGATCGCCTTGATGATGATCTGAACCAGATCATCCCCGACTCGCCCAACATCCCTTACGATGTCAAGGACGTCATCTACCGGATCGTAGATGACAACGAGTTCCTGGAAGTCCAGCGTCAGTATGCCCGTAACATCGTGATCGGCTTTGCCCGCTTCAACGGCATGCCCGTCGGTATCGTCGCCAACCAGCCCAGCTTCCTCGCCGGGGTACTGGACATTAACAGCAGCCGCAAGGCCGCACGGTTTGTCCGATTCTGCGACGCCTTCAACATTCCGATTGTCACCCTGGTGGACGTACCTGGCTTCCTCCCTGGCTCCAGCCAGGAATACGAAGGCATCATCATCCACGGGGCCAAGCTCCTCTATGCCTATGGTGAGGCGACTGTCCCCAAGGTGACCATCATCCTGCGCAAAGCCTACGGCGGTGCCTATGACGTGATGAGTAGTAAGCACCTGCGAGGGGACGTCAACTACGCCTGGCCTAGCGCAGAGATTGCTGTAATGGGACCAAGAGGTGCTATTGAGGTGCTTCACGCCAAGGATTTGAAAGGTTTCGAAGATGAGGACGAAAAGGCCAAGTTCATGGCAGAGAAGGAAGAAGAGTATCGGGACAAGTTTGCCAGCCCATATGAAGCTGCGGAGTATGGCTACATTGACGATGTGATCGAGCCACGCAATACGCGATTCCGCATCATTAGAGCACTCTCTGCACTGGCGACCAAGAAGCTCAGCAATCCGCCCAAAAAACATGGGAATGCGCCATTGTAATCCGATCGCTGCGCTGCGAGAAGGCAGACCGTTTCACTGCGAGAGGCGAGATATGGTTCTCCCTAGCAGTTGTGAAAATAGCGGAATACTCTCGCTTCTCTCTTCTCACTTCTAAAAATCTGACTCTCATGAATCCATACATTTTAGCGGGACTTGGTTACCTGATTGTCTTCCTGGTGCTGGTTATGCTGTACCTGGTGTTCAACAACCTGCCTCGCATGCTGGGAAGTGTGACCCGAGTTCAGGCCAAGGCAAAGGAAATGACCGAAGCAGTCAAAGAAGCTGCGGCCCAGAGACAGGCAGGAAACAATGAAGCAGAAAGTAAACCACGGAAAGACGATGTGCTTACCGGGGAAATCAATGCTGCCATTGCCACTGCGCTGCACCTCTACCTAAATGAACAACACGACGACGAAGATTTGCGACTGACCATTCAGAGTATTTCCAGAAAATACTCACCATGGAGCAGTAAAATCTATGGCGTGATGAATCAGCCAAATCGAGGCTAAGGAATCAGACCGCTTCGCTGCCAGATCAGGTTGTTGCGAGAAGTCAGAGGTGAGACAACAAGCAACTCCCCTGATAGACATAGCTGATCTGACCTTTCTGTCCGCCTCAGGTAGTTGACTTCCTATATTACGAATCACGAGTTACGAATTTCGAATTCCTTTCCCATGAAAGAATTTAGCTTTAAAATAAACGGTAATGCCTACCAGGTCCATATCCACAGTGTCGAGGATGATAAGGCCGAGGTAGAAGTTAATGGTACCCGCTATGACGTTCAGTTGGAGCAGAAAGTAAAAACGTCCAAGACTCCGAAGCTGGTACGTGGCAAGACCCCCAAACACAGGGGACAGCACCAGTCTCTTACCTCCAAAAAAGTCGCCACAGTGGTCGCCCCTCTGCCAGGCACCATCACTGAGCTAAAGGTTAAAGAAGGGGACACAGTGGAAAAAGAGCAATTGCTCATGCTGATGGAGGCCATGAAGATGGAAAACCGGGTCCTGGCAGAATCTGCCGGAACCATCAAGTCCATCAAAGTCTCCGAAGGGGAAAATGTACTTCAGGGCCAGGTGTTAATTGAGTTGGAATAGTTCAGAGTTCAAGGTTTAAAGTTTGCCTGAATTGACTCCAGGCGGAACTGGAACCGAGCAGATGTAAAACTTGGAACATTCAACCTTCAACTAAGAAACTCAAATGGAAGGCATATTAACTTTCTGGCAATATACCGGCTTCGCGAATGCAAGCTGGGGTAACCTGATCATGATCGCAGTAGGCCTGGTATTTATCTTCCTGGCCATCCGCTACGAATACGAGCCATTGCTGCTGGTACCTATTGGATTTGGTATCATCATTGGCAACATCCCTTTTATGCTGAATGCAGGGTTGCAAATCGGACTTTACGAGGATGGATCTGTTCTTAATTACCTCTATCAAGGAGTAGCTCGGGGGGTTTATCCGCCCCTTATTTTCCTCGGTATTGGGGCCATGACGGACTTTTCAACCCTGATTTCCAGTCCCAGGCTAATGCTCCTCGGCGCTGCTGCCCAGGTGGGGATCTTTCTCACATTTCTTGGAGCTATCGCACTGGGATTCCTCCCAGCCGAGGCTGGTGCTATTGGCATCATTGGCGGAGCTGACGGTCCTACCGCGATTTTCCTTTCTTCCAAACTAGCCAATGGCCTGAACGGAACCCAAAACCTTATCGGCCCAATCGCCATTGCGGCTTATAGCTACATGGCCCTGGTTCCGGTAATACAACCCCCCATTATGCGGCTGCTTACCTCCCAAAAAGAGCGCAGGATCCGCATGAAGCCCCCTCGGGCAGTTACCCAACAGGAAAAAATCCTGTTTCCAATTCTGGGGCTGTTACTTACCACCTTCCTGGCACCTAGTGCCCTGCCATTGCTGGGAATGCTGTTCTTTGGAAACCTGCTAAAGGAATCCACCGTTACGAATCGTCTGGCAGATACAGCCCGAAAAGCCATGATCGACATTGTAACCATCCTGTTGGGGGTTACCGTCGGAGCCTCTACCCAGGCTGATGTATTCCTGACAGAGCAATCCATGCTGATTTTTGTCCTCGGAGCGGTTTCCTTTATTATTGCGACCGCAGGTGGAGTATTATTTGCCAAAGTCATGAACCTGTTCCTCAAGGCAGATAATAAAATCAATCCACTGGTAGGCGCAGCCGGGGTCTCAGCAGTACCAGACAGTGCACGGGTCGTGCAGCATGAAGGATTGAGATACGACCCCAACAATCACCTGCTCATGCATGCCATGGCCCCCAATATTTCCGGGGTGATAGGATCAGCCATTGCGGCGGGTATCCTGTTGAGTTTCCTTGGCTAGCATTCGCAAAAACGGACTATCCACTAATTCACCACAAGAGTTACTTCAACCAGTAGATATAGATCTGAATACCATAATCCTATGAAATACGCACTAGGTGACACACCATTTGTTACGGCTAAGGAAGCTGTAAAATATGTCAAATCCGGAGACCGGGTGTTTGTACAGAGTGTTTCCATGACCCCTCACAAGTTACTTGAAGCACTGTGTAATCGATATGAAGAAGTTGAGGATGTCGAGCTCGTCCATATCCATACAGAAGGCGCAGCTCCCTACGTAGAGCCTCCCTATACACAGGCCTTTAACCACAAGGCAATGTTTGTAGGAAGCAACGTACGTAAGGCTGTTTCTTCGGGGCATGCGGACTATATTCCGGTATTCCTCAGTGAAATGCCTTTGCTATTCCGCCGGGGTATCCTTCCTATTGATGTAGCATTTATCCAGGTTTCTCCCCCTGACAGCCATGGATATTGTTCGCTGGGTTCATCCGTCGATGTGACACTGGGGGGACTGGAGTCTGCCAAGGTTGTCATTGCAGAAATCAACCCTCAGGCACCAAGGACCCACGGGGATGGAATCATCCATATCAGGGAAATCGACTATGCCGTTGAAGTTGACTATCCACTTCACCAGGTGATGCCCCGCGAAAGTACTGAAATCGAAACCCGCATCGGGCAGTATATCGCCGACATGGTGGAAGACGGCGCGACCCTGCAGATGGGTATCGGTGGCATTCCGGATGCTGTGCTCAAGCAACTCGGGGACCGCAAGCGTCTGGGAATTCATACCGAGATGTTCTCCGATGGGCTGATCGACCTTGTGAACAAGGGAATCGTAACTGGAGAAGAAAAAAAGGTACTTCCCGGTAAGGTGACAGCAACCTTTGTCATGGGTAGCAAGCGCGTATATGACTTTATCGACGACAACCCTATGGTCGTCATGAAGGATGCTGCCTATACCAATGACACCGCCATCATCCGCCAGAATCCCAAGGTAACTGCGATTAACAGCGCCATTGAGATCGACCTGACAGGCCAGATTTGTGCAGACTCCATTGGTCCACGTCAGTTCTCGGGCGTAGGGGGACAAATGGACTTCATCCGGGGAGCCTCTCTTTCTCCAGGTGGGAAGCCCATCATAGCCCTGAGTGCAGCGACTCACAAAGGCATCAGCAAGATTGTGCCCTTCCTGAAAGAAGGGGCCAGTGTGACCACCACCCGGGCCCACGTCCACTACGTGGTTACCGAGTACGGAGTTGCTAACCTTTACGGCAAGAGCCTGCGCGAACGTGCCAAAGAGCTGATAAAAATCGCCCACCCTGACCATCAGGAAGGACTTGAAAAAGCAGCTTTCGAGCGGTTCAAACGGTTGTAACAAAGGCGAATACAACTGCTAATATCAGAGCCCTGCCAGGATTAATTAACATCCTGGCAGGGCATTTTCTATTTCTTACTGCAATTTGGCACAATTCAGGACTAAAGAGGTATTCCAGCCCGAGCCTTTCAACATCGGCCGGTTATTTTCTCTATTTTTGAAAATACACCTCCCCAATCTATTTACACCCAACCCAAACTCAATCACCATATGCGTTATTTCACCCTATTGTTGCTACTACTCTCGTTCATTTTCTCCTTCGCCCAAACAGCACCTGACAGCAAGCTGGAATTACTGGATATCTTCGAGCTTCAGTATGCTTCTGATCCACAAATCAGCCCGGACGGGGAGCAGATCGTATATGTCCGCAACTACAAGGATGTGATGACGGACCAGAATCTCGGGAACCTCTGGGTCATTGATTATGAAGGGAAGCAAAACCGCCCCCTTACCGATGGCAAACACGCAGACCGGCAGCCGAGATGGTCCCCTTCAGGCGACAGAATAGCATTCATCTCAAACCGCGAGGGAATGTCCCAGATATTTTTATACTGGAAGGGAAATGGCACTATCAGTCGCTTAACCAACCTTCGGAGTAGCCCTTCAGGTATCCAATGGTCCCCTGACGGAAAATATCTGGCCTTCACCATGTCTGTGTCAGTTGAGGCGCCTCAGCTTGTTGACCTCCCCAAACCACCAGGCGCAGACTGGGCAGAGGCCCCAACCTATATCGAAAGCCTGAGGTATCGCAGCGATGGACAGGGCTACTTGAAGACGGCCTATCGTCAACTGTTCCTCGTAGATGTGGAAAGTGGGCATGTTCGGGCATTAACCGACGAACCATTTGACCACAGCAACGACTTTTGCTGGACTCCCGACGCAAAATCCATCATTTTCTCCGCCAACCGACACAACGACGCTGAGATGAATCCCGCCAATACTGAACTGTATCGGCTGACTCTGTCTTCAGGAGAAATTACCGCCCTGACCTCTCGGAGTGGGCCTGACTTTAGTCCTGCGGTTTCTTCGGACGGGAAATACCTCGCCTACCTGGGCTACGACGAACAGTATCTTGGCTATCAGCAGGCCAAGCCCTATCTGATGGACCTGGAAACCCTGCAAGTTCGCACCATCAGTACTGAACTGGACCGCAACTTTGGGTCCCTCACCTGGGATTCGGAAGGCAAAGGGTTATTTTTTCAGTACGACAACCTGGGGAGTACCAAGATCGCCTACCTCCCCATTCTCGGGGGTAAGCTAACAGAACTGGTAGCCAATGTCGGGGGCCTGTCCATCGGTCGGCCATACAGCGGGGGCACATTCAGCGTCTCCAGCAACGATCGCATTGCCTACACCCTGTGCAGTCCCTACCACCCCGCTGAGGTAGGCATCACCCTGCATCCCAGTGGCAGGAGTGGCCGACTCACCGAACTCAATCAGGGCCTTTTTGCTCACAAGAAGCTAGGAAAGGTCGAGGAAATCTGGTTTGAATCTACCTACGATGGGCGCCGGATACAGGGTTGGGTGGTGTTTCCCCCAGATTTTGATCCGGAAAAAGAATATCCCCTGCTCCTGGAAATCCATGGAGGGCCATTCGCAAATTATGGCAGCCGTTTCTCCGCAGAAATTCAGCTTTATGCAGCAGCAGGCTACGTAGTGCTTTATACCAATCCCCGAGGTAGCACCAGCTACGGCGCCGAGTTTGCCAATCTCATTCACCACAACTATCCCTCCGAAGACTACGACGACCTGATGTCAGGCATCCGCGAAGTCATCTCTCGCAGGTACATCGACACCCGCAACCTCTTCATCACTGGCGGCAGCGGAGGGGGAGTACTGACCGCCTGGACCATTGGGCAGACCAATATATTCCGGGCAGCTGTCGTCGCCAAACCTGTCATCAACTGGTACAGCTTTGTTCTCTATGCCGACAATCCGGCTTTCTTTTACAAATACTGGTTCCCTGGCTTCCCCTGGGATGAAAATTACACCCAGCAGTACCTGGACCGCTCGCCCCTTTCGCTGGTAGGCAATGTCTCTACTCCCACCATGTTGCTGACCGGCGAGCAGGACTACCGTACCCCCATCGCTGAAAGCGAGCAATACTACACCGCCCTCAAGCTACGCGGAGTAGAGGCCGCCATGGTGCGGATACCAGAGGCCAGCCACGGCATTGCCAGCAAGCCTTCGCAACTGATCGCCAAGGTGGCCTACATCCTGGGCTGGTTTGAGCGGTATCGGGTGGAGTAAAGGTTGGAAAACAAAGGTTAAAGATTCAACGCAAAAAGCGGCCCTCGTCATATCGGCGGGAGCCGCTTTTGGGTTCAAAAAAAACCATCCTGTCACTAACTGATATTACGCACGAAAAGTAGTGATTTCAGGTGTTCAAAAAGTAGGTGTAAGGCAATCTTAAGGGGTTAATAACGCAGGCATTTTATCGTGGGGCAAGGGCTTTTTCTGACGCGTTAATGCGGAAAAGGGCAAGCTTTATGGATCAAGACTTTGTTCTGAAAGCACTAGTGCTTTCGGAATGAAGTTCCTAACCAATTCGAATTGAGATAACAGTCTAATTACCAGCACATTCAACTTCGAACTTTGAACCACAAACGTATCCATCCGAGCAACAGCATCTGGAATAGTAGACTGAAGCGTTGTTTCT
>CAYFIR010000187.1:0-8831 GCA_964343195.1 uncultured Bacteroidia bacterium
CCCAGGATTTTATAGAGCTACTTGCTCTCCTACAAAAAAAGGTAGGCCAAAAAACTTCGGCATTTCAGGCTGCCCTGCAAGCCGCCCCGAGCGCCAAATGCCGGGCCAACGCCGCCCCAGGCTTGCTTTATGGCTCTTTTTGAAGAGAATTTGATAACCGAAAGCACTTGAAATCAGCAGCATGTGGTAGAAGGTCCACCTTATACCCCATTCCCTATACCGCTAAAACGCTTTCCTATCCCTCCACAGGCCAAAGCGCTAGCATGGAGCTGCCACTGCCAGACATCGCGGCGTAGAGAGCGCCCTGCTCGTATAGCTCCTTTTTTCGATCGATTAATTCGGGATAAAAGCCAAAAACAGGTACCTCCAGGTCGTTGTGAAGCTGCTCGGGCCATGCTTCCATCGGGCCATTGAGCACGGCCTTTAGGTCGCGATTGTGGTCAAACTGCGTATAGTCCAGCGCCTTGTAAGCCGCAATCGTCGAGGAGTGAATGGGCTGTGGATAGACCTGTAGACGAAATTTCTGTTTGATTTCAAACGGAGTCAACTCGGTACCTGTGCCGGTGGCCAGCATGGGTTGATCGTAGAGGAAGAAAGGCACGTCAGCCCCCAGCTTTGCAGCGATGAGATGCAGGTCCTCTGTACTCATTCCCAGTGCAAATAGCTGATTAAGGGCACGTAGGGTATAGGCTGCATCTGAGGAACCGCCTCCCAGGCCAGCTCCTGCGGGAATGTGCTTGCGTAATTCGATGTGAACCGTCGGCAGGTCCGACACCTGCTCTTTAAGTGCACGCCAGGCTTTGAGGCAGAGGTTGTCCTGCGAGTCACCTTCGAGTTGGACATTGAGTACCTCAATGGTGGACTGCTCCTGATCCCGCTCATAGATGGTAAGCTGATCTCGCAGGTCGGGAACCGGAAACAGTAGGGTTTCCAGTAAGTGGTAGCCGTTGGCTTGCTTTCCTTTAATGAAGAGCCCAAGGTTGACCTTGGCGGGTGGGGAGAGGGTAAGTGCGGTCATTGTGATTTTACTTCTTCGAAGTCAACGTCTTCTACGATTTCATCCTCAGAAATCTCCTTCGAAGCAGTTCCAGGTTGAGCCGTAACTTTTAGATCTTCGTCCACATAGATATTTTCCTGTCCCTGGCTGCTGGTGTAGCTACGCTGATACTGTTCAGATTGCCGCTTGGCTTCTTTTTCCAGAGTTTTCACCATACGGCGCATGGCTAGCTGAGCGATTTGCCTGCCAAACAGCTTGAAAAACCAGTAAATAGCCAGAGGGATGCCGATGATCCAGAGAAGTACGCCCATGATAAATTAAAATTGGTCAACTATCTGCCTAACTCAAGCCTGAGAGCGAAGTTTGACCCTAATGATTTCAAAATATAAGCCGAAGTTGAAATTGCCAAGTTAAAATCATGGATTACTTCCTTCTACTACAGGTTCTCCGGCTTGAATGACTTTGGCATAGTACGCTTCGTACTGGGGGACGATGTTGCCGATGGAAAAGGTTTTGGCGTGGGCCACTGCTCGTTCGGAGAATGTGCGGAGACTTTCCTCCGATTGCAGGATCTCAATGCTACGCTTTGCCATCAGATCCACGTCTCCGACCGGCGCTGTGAAGCCCGTCTCACCGTCGATTACCAGTTCGGGAAGTCCGCCAGCATTGGATGAAACCACCGGAACGCCACAAGCCATGGCTTCCAGGGCTGCCAGGCCAAAGCTTTCACTTTCAGAAGGTAGCAGGAACAAGTCACCGATGGAGTAGATTTCCTCCACCGAATTTTGGGAGCCGAGGAAAGAAATGTCTTCGCAGAATCCTGCCTCACGGCACATCTCTTCGGCAGTGTGGCGTTCGGGGCCATCGCCGACCATCAACAGGCGGGAAGGAATAACCTCTCTGATTTTAGCAAAAGTCTTCACCACATCCCCTACCCGCTTGACTTTGCGGAAATTGGATGTATGAATGATCAGTTTCTCTCCTTTGTGTGCGATCATTCGACGGAAGTGCTCCTTGTCGTGGCGATAGAAACGGTCGGTGTCCACGAAATTGTAGATCACCTCGATATCGGTCTTAACGGGAAAGTTTTCGTAGGTGGCTTCCTTCAGGTAATTGGAAACAGCTGTAACGCCGTCACTCTGGTCAATGGAAAAGGAAACCACGGGCTCGTAGGACTGATTCTTCCCCACCAGGGTAATGTCGGTCCCGTGCAGGGTAGTAACTACGGGTACCTGGAGGTCATAATCTTTGAGGATCTGCTTGGCCAGATAAGCGACCGAAGCGTGAGGAACCGCGTAATGCACGTGGAAGAGATCCAGGTTATTGTAGCGAGCTACGTCCACCATCATACTGGCCAGTGCCGACTCGTAGGGCACGAAGTCAAACAGCGGGTAGTCTTTGGTTCGTACTTCGTGGTAAAAAATGTGCTCGGAGAATAATTCGAGCCGAATGGGGCGGTTGTAGGTGATGAAGTGAATGTTGTGTCCGCGTTGAGCCAGGGCCTTGCCTAGTTCGGTGGCGACTACACCACTACCACCATAGGTAGGGTAACAAATGATGCCGATATTCATACCGAGTCGATGAGTCCAAGTTGATCTTGCATTGAAAAACGTCTCGGCGCAAAAATAGTTATTTATTCCTTGCTATTGCTGCGGGCTAAAGCCGCGCAGCAAGGAGGAGGGTGTCTGCTCGATTGCCGGGGAGCTTGCTGCGGGCTAAAGCCGCGCAGCAAGAAAGAGGGTACCTTCTACATTGCCAGGCGGTTTTAACCCCAGGCAATCTGGATTGGATTGCTGCGGGCTAAAGCCACGCAGCAAGGAGGAGGGTGTCTGCTCGATTGCCGGGGAGCTTGCTGCGGGCTAAAGCCGCGCAGCAAGAAAGAGGGTACCTTCTACATTGCCGGGCGGTTTTAACCCCAGGCAATCTGGATTGGATTGCTGCGGGCTGAAGCCGCGCAGCAAGGAGGAGGGTGCCTGCTACATTGCCGGGCGGTTTTAACCCCAGGCAATCTGGGATTGGCGACAGGGAAGTTTTATTCCTCAACTACATCAAACAAAGCCTCTAATTCTTTCTCTAGAGATAGGTTCTGATGATGTCGCTCCTGATTTCGGATGTAGGTACGAACTCGATGGAGATCATCTTCACTGACAGATGCCGCATAATATTCTCTCTGCCATTCAAATTTCTCAGGAGTTAACTCTTCGCGATTGATCCAAAAACTCGATTCTCCTTTTAACAACTGTGCCACTTCACTAAGGGAATGCTTGCTCCCAAGCCTGATCAAACAATGAACATGATCATAGTAGCCATTGATTGCTTCCAGGTGAATTTCCTTTTTTTCCGCATTTTCCTCTATGTGACAGAATAGCTTGGGCCGTAGTTTTTTTGATAGCACGGGTGCTCGCCTCTTGGTACTCCAGACCATGTGTATCCAAACTTTGAGATAGGGCATAACGAGGTTTTTTTCAGGAAAATACAAAACTTTCTCCTTGCTGCGGGCTAAAGCCGCGCAGCAAGAAAGAGGGTACCTTCTACATTGCCGGGCGGTTTTAACCCCAGGCAATCTAGATTAGCTTGCTGCGGGCTAAAGCCACGCAGCAAGAAAGAGGGTGCCTTCTATATTGCCGGGCGGTTTTAACCCCAGGCAATCTGGATTGGATTGCTGTAGGCTAAAGCCGCGCAGCAAGAAAGAGGGTACCTTCTACATTGCCGGGCGGTTTTAACCCCAGGCAATCTGGATTAGCTTGCTGCGGGCTAAAGCCGCGCAGCAAGAAAGAGGGTGCCTGCTACATTGCCGGGCGGTTTTAACCCCAGGCAATCAAGCGATCATCCAAACCCATTCCATTTCCGAAACTCCTCTGCGAAAATCCAACTGCCCAGCCCCAGGGCCACCCAAGCCAGTCCCCACCAGGGAAAGCCATAAAGCAGGATCACAAAGGCCACCACATAAGCTGAGCCACTGCGGATCAGGTATCGTTCTACGGTGAGTGACTGGTAGTGCAACAGGGCTATCGCCAGCATGAAAAGGGCGGTTGCGCCCAGCCAATAGGAGCCTACCGCCCAAAGAGGCATTTCCCAGGCAATGGCAATCAACGCCTCGGGCAAAAAAAGCAATCCGCCCAGCAGGAGGTAGCTGCTCCACCAGCGGCCTACCGATAGCGGCAGGTTGCGCCAGGGCATAAGCCAGTCATCGGTATGGCGACGCAGCCAAAAGGGCAGCATCGCCTGGAGAGTAGCCACGGAAAGCAGCACCATGCCCATTCCTTTGTCCGAAAAAGGCTCATGGACGTGGTAGCGCGCTATCCCGATGAGCAGGGCTGCAGCGCCAATTTTGTGGATGATCACACTTCGACTCTGGCTCGTCCAAAGCCCCTGCCACAGCGGATAGACCAGATTGAGCTGCCAGTTCCAGGGGGAGCGGTGAGAGGTCAGCGCCCGCTCGCTGGGGTGCAGCACCCGATGGATCATGTGGCTGGACATGCCCCAAAGTGTCCCAACCTGCATCGTCAGCAAGGCCCAGCCGTGCCAGGTGCCGTGATAAAAACTATAGCCCATGATCACCAGGATGTAGCTCCAGGTCGGAGCGAGAATTCCCAGGGAGACTTTGAGCAATTCCCAGCGCAGGGTCCTGGGCGCAAGCCCGCCGAGGGCGAGGAGGAACTGGTTGCCGGGGCGAGAAAAAGCCTGGACGGATTCGCGCCAGGCCTTGGCCTGATAAAGGCCAAGTACGGCGATCACGCCCAGAAAAAAACGTATGTCCTCCAGCATGGGCTCGACGAAGTAGGGGCTCACCAACATGGTCGGCGGCCGAAAAACGAAGACCATGAAGATCAGCACGAGGGTGAGCAGCAGGGCATTTCTTCGGTAAAAGCCCAGGATCAGCGATCGGTAGAGGGCGGTCATAGCTCAGCGTTTTGAAGGAGTTGGAGCCAATCCCGGGCCTGCTCGGCATCGAGGCTTTCGACTTTGCCTTCGTCCACGCGCCAGTAGGCGATGTCGAGGTGATGGGTCAGCCAGACGGTCTGATGTGAGGCAGAAACCACGTTGATGCCATCCGAAAGGCCCTGTTCGATTAACTGCATGAGTCCCTCCTGGGCCTCGGGGTCCAGCCCGGTAAACGGTTCGTCGAGCAATACCCATTCCGGCTGTCCCAGCCAGGCCAGCAACAGTGCCAGCTTTTTCTTCATACCGGTCGAATAGCTGCCGACCTTTTGATCGAGGTAATCGCCGATGGAGAGGCTTTGGCGAATCCGTGCTACCTGATCTGCATTTCCTCCTTTCACCCGCTGGTAAAATTCCACCAAATGCTCTCCACTCAGGAAGTCCGGAAAAATCGGCTCTGCCGCGACGTGGTTGATCTTTTGGCGCTGCTCGCGGGGATGGCTGCGCAGGTCCCCTACTCCATCCAGGTTAATGGAGCCTTTGTAGGGAATGATTCCCGCCAGGGACTTGAGTAGCGTGGTTTTGCCGCCGCCATTGGGGCCGATCAGCAGGTGAAGGCCGGGAGCCCACTCCAGACGATCTACCTCCAGGATGACTTTCTGGCCATAGCGTTTGACGTAGTCTTCGAATCGCAGCATCGGGAGCATTTTGGGCAATGGGTCGGTCAACAGGTTTAATTCTTACAAAAACCGGCTATTTTTTATCCAAAACCCAACTTTCCCCTGTAACTCCTTGCCGCGTCGGCATTATGAACAAAACTCCTTTCATGAAACCTGCTTTACTCTTTTTACTCTTGCTCCTGAGCATTACTCCCACGCAAGCTCAACACGCGCCTTCCCCCACCCAAATCGAAGCCTACGCCAGCATCGGGCGGGTCTGGGGCTTCCTGAAATACTACCATCCTCACGTAGGCAACGGTACGCTTAACTGGGACCAAATCCTGGTGGAAGCATTGGCAGCAAGTCAGGACTTAGCTCCCCAGCAAATGTGCAACCGGGTCATCGACCAACTGCTAGTGACAGCAGGTCCAGTAGATGAGTGTGAAGTATGTTTCAAAGCCCCTGGCGACCAGGGCATCAGCACGGTGAATTGGCAATGGATGGAGTCCTCTCCTTTCCTGACGGAAGACCAGGCTACCGCTTTACGACGCATCAGAGATCAGCGAGACCTGGGGGACAGCCTTCATCGTGCGTATCTCCCAAACTGGCAGGGCGTCAGCCTGAATTTTGTGATGGATAGTGCTTACAGCGATGTTGCCTCCTTCACCAAGTGGCATCGATTGCTGCCCCTGTATCACTACTGGAATGTCATTGAATATTTTTTCCCCTATCTGCAAACGGCCAACCCGGATTGGGAGCAGGTGCTTGAGGATTTTATCCCCCGCTTCTTGGCAGCGGAAGGCGAACGAGCCCTGCAATACACCATGTGGGAGTTGGTCAATCAAGTCAATGACAGTCATGGAGGCGGGGGTTCTGCCTACCTGAGCGAGCATGGATACGGGAAATACTGGCTGCCATTCTGGGCGAGGCTGAGCGATGACCGACGGGTGTTCATCACGGAGCTACGAAATGACTCCATTGGGCTAGCCTGCGGGTTGAAGGTGGGGGATGAAATTCTGCATATCAATGGCACCGACATCGAAACACTCCTCGCTGAAAAGCGCCCTTTTGAAGCCGCTTCCAATGCTACCGCCAAAGACATTTACTGCCTTTGGTTGGCTCTGAAGGATACCCTCCCCATGGCTACCCTTAAGGTGGCTCGGGCCGATTCGGTCTTTGATCTGGAAGTTCCCAGGTTTGCGGTCAGCGAATTGAGGGCCAATGCGTACCCCGATTGGTACTGGGCCGATTCGCAGCAAACGGTTATCGTTGCCAGAGCCAACAGGCTGATCAGCCGTCGAAAAGCGCGGGATTTCATGAAAGAAGCCAGCCATGCGGATGCCATCGTGCTGGACTTTCGAATGGGGGCGATGCCTTATGAAGCGCGCAACTACCTCTACCCTCGTATGCTGCCTCAAAATCAGCTTGCGGTTACAGCGGCACATCCCAGCCGCTCCTTCCCCGGAAACTGGATGGACAATCAGTTGCAATACACGCCAGAGCGGCAACGATCATTCTGGGACACACTGATCCTCTTGGCAGGTGAATACAACATCAGCCAGGACGAATGGGTCATCATGTACTTTCAAACTTCCCCTCGCGCTTACACCATTGGACGCCCAACCGGAGGAGCCCTGGGCTACATGGCCCGAATCGAAATGCCGGGTAGGTTCGCAGCCTATTTCACGTCGGGGTATATGTCCTATCCCGATGGCAGCCCCGTTTTTGGGCCGGGTGTGAAGCTCGATGAGCAGGTCGAGCCTACGGCTGAGCAATTGAGCCAGGGGCGGGACGCCGAGGTGGAGCGAGCCCTCCAATACCTCCAATCCCAGACCGACCAACCATGAGAAGCCTGCTACTTTTCTTCCTGCCTCTGGTGTCGTTGGCCCAACCTCCGGCGGATTTCGACCTGCACTGGCTGGATACTGCTGCCTTTGCCCAGCGAATAGAAGATGTCCAACTAATCGGCCTGGGCGAAGCTACCCACGGCACCCGCGAGATCTACCAACTGCGCCATGCCCTGACGGCCCACCTGATCGAGCGGCAGCAGGTACGCCTCATCCTCATCGAGGGAGGCAACCTGCGCTGTGAGCCACTCAATCGCTATCTGCAAGGCGAAACCATCACGCTGGACTCAGCCCTATTCGCGACCAGCCGCTGGATGTGGCAAACCGAATCGGTGCGGCAGATGATGACCTGGCTGCGGGCCTATAACCAGGGTCAGTCTCCGGCGGAGCGGGTGCGCCTCTACGGAGTCGATCAGGATCATTATGACGCTTCAGGTGAGCGACTCATGATGGCCATTGCCCAATTGCCAGATGGGGACAGCCTCAGGCGGAGCCTTCAGAGAAAGCTGGAACTGGACACCTCTGCCTCGGCCTTTCAGCGGGTCAGAAACATGGAAAAAAAGGCCGTAAAAGCGCGCCTAGCCTACCTCGACAGCTTGGAAACACTTCTATATTCTCTGAATCCAGACGCATTCTCCGCTGCACAACAATTGGCATTACGCGAGGCTCGCTATCACGCACATAATCTGGCCGGGGTCTGGCGCTATGCGGAGGCTTCTCTTCATGGGAGCTATGGCGGCTATCTGGAGGTACGCGATCCCGAAATGGCGCACAACATCCGCTGGCGCATGGCAAAGCTAGCGCCCGGACAACGAGCGGTCTTCTGGGCACATAACGAGCACATCGAGCATGGGGCCATCAACTTCTCCGGCGCGGGCATGTACCTCCGCGAAGCACTCGGCGAGGCTTATTACGCCCTGGCGATTTCGGCTGGGCCAGGGCACTGTCTGGTCAGCAAAGCGGGAACCGGGGCTTTTCATCAGCCCGTTTATCGACACAGGCGTGGGTTGGAGCATCACCTCGGAGCAGCCGTTCAGGACACCCTATGGGTAGATTTCCAGACAGATTTTGGGCAAAAACTTGCCAGTCAACCCCTTCATTTGACCCACATCCCGGCCATGCCCGTATCCCGTCGCGGTTCATTCATGAAGCTGCGAATGGGAGAACACTTTGATGGAGTATGCTTTGTACCGGAGTCGGAGCCGACCGTTTGGGTTGAGCCTCAGCCACACTAAGTCTTGCCATCGGTCAGGAATCGCGCCGCCTGCTACGCAAAAGGCTACCAACATTGACTTCTAGTACCTGCGGAATAACGTCAGTTTCGGGTTTTATTTCTCATAAGCGACTGGTTACCAGTGTGGTGTCGCCTTCCGCGGGACCTCCTTTCTTTCATAGCTCCGCAAATGGACTTTTAATACATGATTTCTGAAAGTGCTATTTCGCCTT
>CAYFIR010000188.1:0-8814 GCA_964343195.1 uncultured Bacteroidia bacterium
GAAGGCGAAATAGCACTTTCAGAGGTGGCATATTAAAGATCAATTTGCGGACCTAGAAAAAAGGTAGGTCCCGCTGAAGGCGACATTACACTTTCAGAGGAAACATATTAAAAATCCATTTGCGGAGCTACCCACACAGCTTTTGTTTCAGCGGCTACTTCGCTTATCCAATTGATTTGTTATTTTGCCTTAAATAATCTGGCATGCGATTTCTCCTTCGGTCCTTTCTGGTTCTGCACGCCCTCTTTGAAATCGGGGTCGCAGTTATCATTCTGATTCAACCTACTTTTTTCTTTAATGACATTGAGGGAATTAGTGAAGGGGGACTATCTGCCGCCTCTTTGGGGCGATCATTTGCCTTTGGGGCACTCGCTATGGGGGCCCTTTCAGTCTTCATGGTATTGCGTGACATGACACCAGAGTCCCGCTACGTGGGGTTTGGCACGCTGATGATCTTCCATTTGGGGATGACGATTTCTCAGCTGTTCAATGTATTCAGTGGGCTGACCACAGTGGTGGTCGTGGCTGTTCATGGGACCTTTTTCATTCTTTTCCTGATCATGTTCCTGTGGGTGGCTACGCGGGAGTAGAGGTATGAGATTCGACGACCTCTCTTCCAGAGTTACACCGTACTCCCCATTACCACCTTCGCCTAAAACCCTATAAACTCTGGTCTGATGGCTCCTGACTGGCGCAGTATGGAATACTCTGCCACAATACGGGTGAGGTAGCGCTCATGGTCAAAAACCAGTTTGGCGAAATAGGTCCCTGCTCCTTCTCCTCCATACAAATACAGGTAAAAAAATCTCTCGTCCTGCGAGGGGTACACCATCACCGGCTGGAGAAAGTACTCCATTTGGCACAGATTCAAATCATAAAACGACCGATAGGCAGATCGCGGAATCATCAGTTCCCTGCCTTCCAGCCGGATCACCATGGAATCCACACGGGTAGCAGGCACCTGATCGACAGCCCCATAGGCAGGTCGCTCATCAATGGTCTCGATCAGGCTGTCTTCACCCGGAAAGTATTCATATACATGTGAATCCGGCTCAAATGTCTCTGTGTAAATAGCCAGAAAAAAGGCTTTCCCGTCAGCCAATGTATCGTGGATCACCACCGAATCGTGGGCACAGATCGACACGCAAAAGGGATCCAGCAAATCCCGGTGGGTGATAAAATCCTGATCGGGCGACTTCGCCAATCTACGATCCAGCATCATCTGTAAGAACAAACTGTCCTCAGGTGAAGACCCCAGAATGGCCCTGATGTGCTTCAGAGATTCTGTTGATGGTGGCACCTGCCCATGCATACTGCCTCCCCAGGCAACGATGAACAGCGCCAGCCCCACACACTTCATGCAAAACTTGATTCCTACCATAACGCGAAGCTCGGAATATCCCCTGTCAGGGTCAATTTACCTTTTGTGAAATATGCCCGCTATGCTAACGATCAATCCAGCGAAGGAGTACAGGCAGGAGGAAAAGGTCTGAGACGAGGGCGAATACGATGGTCAACCCGGTAAATAACCCCGTGTTAAAGGTTCCGCCAAAGTTGGAAGCCAGCAGCATGACAAAGCCTGCCATCAGCACCAGAGAGGTGATAATCATGGCTTTACCCGTGCCGTGTAGCGTAATCCGAATGGCCTCATCCTGATCTGCGCCCTTGCGACGCTCCAGTCGATACCGAGTCAGGAAGTGGATCGTGTCGTCTACTGCAACCCCAAAGGCAATGACAAATACCAACGAAGTAGAGGCCGTCAGGGTAATGCCAAAAATCCCCATGATGCCTCCAGTCAGAATAAGGGGAATAACATTGGGAACCATGCTGATGAAGAGCATTCGCCACGATCGAAACAACAGTCCCATGATGATGCCCACTACGACAAAGGCAATTCCAAGGCCGCCCAGCAGGCTTTGTCGTACGTACACCAGGTTCGTCTCAGTCAAATAGGCATGGCCCGTAGGAACATAGTAAAACAGGCTGGTGTCGCACTCAGTTTGGTAAAATTCCTCCAGCCCCGCGTAAATTTCCTCGAATGCATTGGTGCCAATATCGGGTAGCCGTGAGCTGATCCGCGTCATGCGGCCATCTTCGCTCACCACCTGCCGTATGATTTCATCCCCTCCGCGAGAACGAAGCAGGTTAACGTAATCGTCGATCTTTTGCTGGTCGTCAGGAATCCGCCGATAGGCAGGCCGCGCATTGTAGTAGATAAAATTGGCCTCCTTCACCAGGCTGGCAGGGGACAGAAATGGGCCAAAATTTGCCTGAGTCTTGAGGTAATGCTGGATTTTGTCCAGCTCTGCTAACACAGCCCGGTCCGTTACTTCGAGTGAGTCCTGTCGCAGGTGTATGCCCAGTTCAAAAGGCCGCAGCCCAAAACTCTGTGTTTCAAAAAACTCCATCGACTCCCGAATGGTACTCGTGCTGCCAATGTCTTCGATCAAATGGGTATCGGTAGGCACCTGGGGAATCAGCCAGCCACACAGCCCAATGATCACAACCAGGGTTCCCAATACCCAGCGTGGCCGGGTTTTGGTAAATCTATCGAACCAGTTCAGCAGCCGTTCCCAGATCTTCAGGTTGTCGATGGCCTGCGGGTTCCCAAAACGGGTATGAGACAATCGCATCAGGGCATTGGGCAGCACGATGATGGTGATGCAGTAGGTGATCATCACCCCGATGGCCGCATAAATTCCAAATGAGCGAATGGGGGGGATTTTTGAGATCAACAGAGACCCAAATCCAATCGCTGTGGTGAGGCTGGTCAGGAATATGGCAAAGCCGATCTCGCGAAGGGTTCGCTCCATGGCCATGCGGCGGGAGAGGTCATTGCGAGCTTCGGAGAGATATTTGGTCGTCAGGTGAATAACATCCGAGGTTCCCACGACGAAGGTGAGGGGGATGATCAGGTTGTTGATCAGGTTTACATTTTCTCCCGAAACCCCCATGAACCCTACAATCCAGACCAGCGACAACAACACGGCCGTGAGGGGGATGAGAATTCCCCAAAGGGTGCGATACACCAGAAACAGTACGGTGGTGATAAAGAGGATCGCAAGGGAGACAAACACTGCCAGTTCACTCCCTATCGTCTCCACGTATCGAGTGCGAATGTAGGGGATACCAGATATAAAATGTGGCAAGGTGGCCTGAGAAAGCGATTCGCGGACAGCACGGCTGGTCAAATCCCGCTGCTGACTGTCAAAAATATCAGGATCTATTTGCAGATATCCGCAGAGGTACTGAAAATCCCGCGTGATGAAAGTCCCTATCAGGGTCGAATCACTCAAGACACGGTCCCGTGATTTCAAAGCCGCCTCCTGGCTATCAAACTGCAAATAGGGCTGCTGACGATAATTGACTCCCCTGCGGCGGATCATGGGCACCTCGGTTGGCACCAACACCGAGTCCACTCCTTCAATCCCGGACAGGTTTCGCAGCATCGAATCCACCTCTCTCATAAAACCTGCATCAAAGACATCGCCTTCCGGATTCTGAATGGCGACATAAATCAGGTAGTTCTGACTTTCGAAGAAGGCTTTTTGATACTCCGTGTAATACTGGTAGGACTCATTGTCCCGGGGATAAAAACTATCAAAGCTGAAGTCTATCCGAAGCTGGAATACCCCCCAAAGGAATACCAGCGAGAGGATCAGGATGATCCCGAGGAACAGGCGGCGGTATTTTACCAGTTTATGCAGGGCAATCTTGCTTTGGGAGTCGAAAAATCTCCGCAAAATTAGCAGAATTATTGGGAATGAGGCAGAGATGATTGGCACTCATCTCGACCCATCTATGCCTATGGGTCGAATAACAGAACCTGGATATCAGCAATTTGGCCGATTTTAATTGATCAAATGAAGAGCCATCTTCCCCCAAAGGCTCAATTGCCCACTTTTTTTCCCAATTTATACCCAGTTCTCCTGCCCCCAGCCTCAATTATATCTTTCAGCTTTCTTTACCTATGCTTTATTTCCGCTCTCTACTAATTTTGGCCTTACTGGTGCTCGTAGCCTGTCAACCGACCTCCGAGTCACAAACCCCTACCATTGAAACCGCTACTGCCCTGGCCCACCAATACGTCATCGTTGATGGGCACGTCGACCTGCCCTATCGCATGCGCATCCACAATTTCCAACTGGAGCGGGAGTACCTGGACCCCGCTGGAAGCAATCCTGAGGCAGACTTTGACTTCCCACGCGCCAAGGAAGGCGGCCTCGATGCTCCTTTCATGTCCATTTACCTGCCTTCACGTTACCAGGAATTTCCGGGTCGCTCCAGGGAAGTCGCCGACAGCCTGATCGACATGGTTGAGGGCCTGGCCGCCCAGTATCCCGATCAGGTCGCGCTGGTCAGCACCCCACAGGACGTGCAAACAGCCTTCGAAGCGGGGAAGATCGCCCTGCCCATGGGCATGGAAAATGGTTCGCCCATCGAGGAAGACATCGCCAACGTCAAGCACTTTTATGAACGAGGCATCCGCTACATCACCCTCACCCACGCCAAGGACAATAAGATTTGCGACAGCAGCTACGACACCACGGGCACCTGGGGTGGACTGAGTCCTTTTGGAGAAGAAGTCGTCCAGGAAATGAACCGTGTGGGCATCATGGTGGACATCAGCCACGTGTCCGACAGCGCATTTTGGGATGTGATGGCACTGACCGATGTGCCGATGATTGCATCTCACTCTTCGGCTCGCTACTACACACCAGGCTTCGAGCGCAACATGAACGACGAAATGATTCAGGCCCTGGCGGAAAAAGGCGGTGTGATCATGATCAACTTTGGCTCGACCTTCATCGACAGCACCTCTCGCGTCCGCTCCTCCGAGATGCGCGATGCCTATTCAGAGTACCTGAAAGGGGTAGAAATGGAGGACAATGACTCGATTCAGGATGTATTCTTCAACAACTATCGCATGGATCACCCCGACTTTTACTCCGATGTACAGCGCGTAGCGGATCACATCGACCACGTGGTCAAACTGGCCGGGGTCGAGCACGTAGGCTTCGGATCAGACTTTGACGGCGTCGGCGACAGCCTGCCCCGTGACCTCAAGAATGTCTCCCAGTATCCCAATCTGATCCTGGAACTACTCAAGCGCGGCTACACCGAGGCCGACATCGAGAAAATCTGCTATGGCAACCTCTTCCGCGTGTGGAACGCGGTGATCGCAGCGGCGGGGTAGGAAGATTCGGAATTTGTGATTGGTACTTCGTAATTGCCATCCTTACCTTAACAGGAGATGTACCAGAAGTCGATCAGGTAGCCATCGTCCTTGCTGAAAATCTCAGCCTCTAGCCCCCCCATACCTGATTCCGTTTCAAGCTTAGTTTTCCCCTCCTGTACCGAACATCTCACAATGGGAGGTTCATATCTATCATTTACTATTGATCCAGAATTAAGAGCTGCTACAAACACCAGCAAATACACCTGCCCAAGGGTCATGACCTGACGAGGAATGAAGATGGTTCCTCCGTGTCCCTTGGCTTCAGGAGATCGAACCTGCATGACTACCCCATTGTCAAATACCTGCCGATATTCCAGCATGCAGGTCTCACAACCGGGTTGTGTAGCTATGACTTCTGGCTCCAATTCATGAGAGAAGTTCTGGTTGACGTATGAGTCTAGCTCTTCTCCAAACTCGTCCCCGGCATATTTTGCGATAGGGGCAAATGGAAGCATATACCCACTAAAAACATACCCTGAGAAGGCTTGCCACTGAATTTCCAACCATTCTCCTTTGATTTTAAAAGCTGCACACTCGGTCAGCGAAAACTCATCCCCAACGGCTTGCACTACGTTTACAGAATCCCCATACGCTAGTTTTCCTACAACCGGAGCACCCAAACTCGGTTGCTCCCGGACATTCAAGCCCGATGGAGCTACCGCCCACTGAGTCTGGGCAGATACATAGTACCCGCTAAAGAAGGTGACCAGCACCCAGAAATAGCCAGGGATCCAGTAAATTTTCATAGTTGTAAATATACCATGCTGGGCCAGAATGCCCCAAAACTACCCCCAATCGGCGATCAGAGTCACCGATCAACCTCCTCCATCAATTACGAATCACGAATTGCCAATTACGAATTAATCAAACCTGTATCACCCCCGGATTAAACGGCTTCACCTCGGGGTTGCCATTGGCGACCTCGATGCCAGTTGAGATGATCTGACGGGTGTCGAGGGGATCGACGATGCCATCGACCCAGAGACGGGCAGCGGCGTAGTAGGGTGAAGTCTGTGCCTCATAGCGGTTGCTGATCTCCGCGAGCATCTGCTTTTCTTCCTCGGGGTCGATCTCCTTGCCCTGCTTTTTGAGGGCCGCTACGCGAATCTGCAACAGGGTTTTGGCCGCCTGCGAACCACCCATCACGGCGATCTGGGCCGAGGGCCAGGCGTAGATGAGCCGAGGATCATACGCCTTGCCACACATGGCATAATTTCCTGCGCCGTAGCTGTTGCCGATGACGAAAGTAAATTTGGGTACCGTGCTGTTGGACACTGCGTTGACCATCTTGGCGCCATCCTTGATGATGCCCCCCTGCTCAGAGCGGGTACCCACCATGAAGCCGGTTACATCCTGCAAAAACACCAGCGGGATGCGCTTTTGGTTGCAGTTCATGATGAAGCGAGCCGCCTTGTCGGCGCTGTCGCTGTAGATCACTCCGCCAAACTGCATCTCCCCCTTGGCGGACTTTTGCACCAGCCGCTGATTGGCCACGATGCCGACCGACCACCCGTCAATGCGGGCGTAGGCGCAGATGATGCTTTGCCCGTAGCTCTCCTTGTATTCCTGAATGGTATCCTTGTCCGCCAGCCGCACCAGCAAATCCCGCATGTCGTAGGGCTTGCTCCGGTCCCCAGGCAGGATGCCCATGATTTCCCTGGGGTCTTTAGCCGGAGCTTTGGGTTTCTCGCGGTTGAAACCCGCCGTTGGGCCCTGTCCCTGCTTGCCGATCAGGTCGCGTACCGTCTCGAGGCAGGTTTCGTCATCGGGCATGAGATAGTCGGTCACGCCCGAAATGGTCGAGTGCATTTCACCTCCGCCGAGTTCTTCCTGATCAGCGTCCTCGCCGATAGCAGACTTCACGAGGTAAGGTCCCGCCAGGAACACTGAACCCGTTCCGTCCACAATGAGGGCCTCGTCGCTCATGATGGGCAGGTAGGCACCACCCGCTACACATGGCCCCATAATCGCCGCAATCTGTGGAATGCCCATGCCGCTCATCACAGCGTTGTTGCGGAAGATGCGCCCGAAGTGCTCCTTGTCAGGGAAAATCTCGTCCTGCATCGGCAGGAAAACTCCCGCACTATCGACGAGGTAGATGATGGGCAGGCGGTTTTCGATGGCGATCTCCTGAGCGCGCAGGTTTTTCTTGCCGGTCATGGGAAACCAGGCACCTGCCTTGACGGTTGCGTCATTGGCGACGATCATGCAGAGCCGTCCCGATACACGTCCTATGCCCGTTATTACCCCGGCAGAGGGGCAACCGCCGTATTCCTGGTACATGCCATCGGCGGCCAGGGCTCCCACTTCGAGAAATTCCTCCTTGTTGTCCAGAAGCCGCGCGATCCTCTCCCGTGCGGGCAGTTTCCCCTTGGCCTGATGCTTCTTCATGGCCTTTTCTCCCCCTCCTTTGTACACCGCCTTGAGTTTGCCGTTGAGTTGCCGCATCAGCTCGCGGTTATGGTCTTCGTTGGCATTAAAAGTCATGTCGTCGGGAGAAAAAGAGGGGCTGTACTTCATAGGGTTCGGCGTTGGAAGTTCGGCGTTCGGAGTTGCGCTTCCGGTACAAGTGGGCTATATGCAGCTTCGGATCTGGAAACAAGGGAAAATGTGTGTGTTCCTTTTAAGATAACAATGTTTCGTGGATCCTGTCAGCTTTGCGAAAATAATCGAAAAGGCAGATAGACACAAACGTTCGTTAGCGTTTTTTATTGCGAAGAGAAACCACAAAAGAAGCCTCGCGGAGAGGTAGTAGGGGATGCTCTTTGTTCTCCAACCAATAGTTCGGAGCGAGTCTTCTTCTCTGCGCCTCCGCGTCTCTGCGTGAGAAAAAGAAAGGTTCACGCAGAGGCGCAGAGGTGGTAACGTATGTTATTTTGTTCTTCAACCGCCCTTTGGCAAGTTATTCACCACTCGGGGGAGACTTCCTCTACGTGCCTACCGCGTGAAAAACTCTTCGCCCTAACTCCGCAGGAATAAAAAACAGCCCTACCTTTGCCCCCATGTTAGCCATTGTATCCTCCCAAAATCCCGTCAAGATTCGTGCGACGGAACTCGCCTTCACCGAAGCCTTTCCGCAGGAGAACTTCACCTTTCAGGGGATATCGGTGCCATCCGGCGTTTCGGATCAGCCGATGACCGAAGAAGAAACTCTGCTCGGTGCCCGTAACCGCGTACAGGCCGCGCGCGAAAAACATCCCGAAGCAGACTACTGGATCGGCATCGAAGGGGGCCTCCACCCCATGGAAACGGGGTTACAAGCCATGGCCTGGGTGGTGGTGCAAGGCAAAGAAAGTCGAGGCGAAGGTCGCTCCTGTGGATTCATGTTGCCGCCAGAGGTAAACGAATTACTCGCCCAGGGCCTGGAACTGGGCCACGCCATCGACAAGCTCACCGGCGATACCAATACAGCCAAGAAAGGTGGAGCCGTTGGGATGCTGACCGGGGGGCTTATTACCCGGACGACGTTGTATGTCCCGGCAGTAACGTTGGCGCTGATTCCGTTTTTGGGAGGGGAGTAATTCGTAGTTCGTAGTTCGTAGTTCGTAGTTCGTAGTTCGTAGTTCGTAGTTCGT
>CAYFIR010000189.1:0-8605 GCA_964343195.1 uncultured Bacteroidia bacterium
CCGCTGATCCGCGATCCCGTGAAACGGGGAGGCGAGATAACACTTGCAGAGGAAGCATATTAAAAATCCATTTGCGGAGCTAGAAAAAAGGTAGGTCCCGCTGAAGGCGACACCGCAATTGGGAAGCAACCACATTTTGCATAAAGGCCAACTTAGTACCCAACCGGATAAAACGCCATGATGCGCTCCATGTGATCCTCCAGCGTCAGCCTGCGGTCATGGGCAAAGGTAGGGCTGATGTCAAATTCGCGATGCTTCAGCGCATGAACCTGCTCCACCCAATCAGCCAATTCAAAGGAATTGACGATCACGCCCTCATGCTCGGTAATCACTTCCTTGGCACCGACATTCGCGGAGACCATGACGGGAGTGCCACACTGCACCGACTCAGCAATGACCTGCCCGTAGGGTTCATACAATGCCGGATGAATGGTACAATCGACAGCGGTGTAGATGCGCTCGGGTTGGCGGATATAGCCCAGGTAGCGGACATTGTCCGGCAGGGCAGTTTTGGGGGGAATGCCCACCAGCAGGAGCTCGTAGCGGCTGGAATCCAGGGCCCTGAACAGTTCCAGGACAAACTTGAGGTTCTTCATCTTATGACCGGTGGACATGAAGAGGAAGGTCGTTTTGTCGTCCCGGATGCCAAATTCTTCCCGTAGCGTGGCTCGCTCGGGCCGCAGGCCCTGGTTGAACTGCGCCATGTCGAGCGGCGGGTAAATGACCTTGATTTTATCGGGATTTACGCCGTGTCCCTCGATGGCAAAGTCCCGCACCATCCCGGAGCAGGCATAGATGACTTCAGATGTTTCGAAGGTTAGCTCATCCATGTGCAGGTGCAGGCGGTCCTTCAGAGACTTTCGCTGGATGCCCAGCCCTTTCATGTAGCCATAGTGCCCGCCCCCATCGATGGCGGCGGTTTGTCCGAAAGTCCGCCCCAGCGAAAGCGTCATGTCAAACTGCTCCGTCAGGTTCATCTGCCCGATCTTGCGGGCAAAAGCCCAGCGCCGGAATCGCTTGGGAAACGGCCCGATGGCCACCTTTTGATAATGCACCCCTACGGGAAGCACCAGCTTCGGATCGCGCTTGGCGGCAAAGATGTGGACTTCATGCCCCCTTTCGTGGAAGTATCGATAGTAGTTGAGCAACCGCCTTTCCAGGCCGCCTTTTTGTAACAGTCGGTAATGGATGAGGGCTATGCGCATTTATTGGGAATTCGGGATCGACCAAAACCTACCAGGCATTCCTATTTGAAACCACGAAGATCAATAAGAAGGGCGCAAAGTACACGAAGGAAAACTGTGTTTCAAGGCACTAAGAGACAATCTATATTAGTTGCCATCCGCAGCATTCTTGTTGCGACCTGACGCTTCGACATGATCCTCCTGGCATTTTCTCAGGAGTTTGGACTTGAAAAAGCTTAATCTTTGAGAACTTTGTGGTCTTCTCCGTGTCCTTTGAGGTTAAAACCGTACCGCAGTTACCCCAGAAACTGCTCAAATCCCTCCACCGACTTGCTCAACGCCAGGGTATTGGCGCCAAAGTGACGGAGCCGATAGCCATTTGTCGCCAGCAACTCCTCACAGGCAGCAGCGTCTGCTTTCAACAGGTGTATGTGTTCATACACGATGGCCTGCGGCTGGGTACTGGCTACATCAAACATTCGAATCACCTGATAATCAAACCCCTCGGTGTCGATTTGCAGGAGGTCAATGCGGGGTAATTCATAGCGTTTCAGCAGGGTTTCGGGGCTGATGACCTCGACCACTTCCGCGATGATTTGCTCTTCGGGCGAATCGGGCATCTCGACGCCGTACTTTTCGCAGCGGGAGGCGATGAAGCCATTTTTGAAGGCTCTCTCCAGGCTGGGACGGTCAAATGTCGCCAGACCCGTCGCCCAGCGCATGCGCGAAAATCCGATCTGGTACAGTTCGCGCGTACCATCCTGCTCCCCAATGGCAGCACATAGGGTGTGGATGCCGGAATTTCGTCGGTAGATGTGCTGAAGGAAGGTGTTATACACAAAGGGCTGTGGCTCCAGCAGTACGCCCGACCAGCCATCCCGCTTGATGAATTTGTGGATGGGATCGTTGGAGATGCCGTCATTGGCTCCGATCTGAACTACGTAGAAGTCCCCTTTTCGGGCGAGAGAATACGCATTGAGGAACTCACTGAGGCTACCGGGTTTGGGCGAATAAAAATAGCGATAAAACCCGATGAACAGGGGGTTATTGGCCGCACTCAGCCTGAATCTGAGCTTCGCAAACTGTTTCTTGACCGCTAACTTTAACTGGCTGAGCATATCTGGGAAATTCAGGGTGCAATATGCAGCCTTTGGAAGTAATAATCCCAACTGGGGGTTTAGGAGAAAACCACAGAAGTTCCAGGAAAGGACACTAGAACAGTTGTTTGCTTCGTTTTTTATCAAATAAAAATGCTTTCATCCTTACCTTTTTTCATCTTCCCGAAAATCTACCCCACAACTGTAATTTTTCTTTTTCTGTAAAAAATATTTTTTCCTTAGATTGACCATCGTTCTCGTTCAGCCAACCCCAATGTCACTCCCCTATGCCCGACTACCCCTACTCTACGGCTGAACTGGATGCGCTACGTAGCAATACTGACCCCAAAGCTGAAGCTGTCCTGGACAGACTATTGGAACACTTCAGCCATCAGGAGATCAATACCCTATTTCGTTACCTCTCGACCTATGAGCACCACGATGAGGTGCCAGAATTTTTGAGAGAATTTGTAGAAGATCCGGGCGCTCTGCCCGATTGGGTGGATGAGCACAAAATCCGCATAGGCCAACAGGTATTCAGTGCCTTTGGCCGGGAAATCATCCTCTCTCTGCTGTGCCGCTCCCTCCCCATGTGCTACATCTGCGGCTTTGGAGCAGAGGTACTGGGCACGACCACGCGCCTGATCGACATTCCCAAAAATCCGAACTTCCGTCGGCGGCTACTGGAAACCTTTCAGTTTTTGATCGACGTTTCCCGATTTGATCTGGTAAGCCAGGCCGGCAGAGGGGTGATTGCAGCCAGAAAGGTGCGACTGATCCACGCCACCATCCGGCGATTTATTGCCAATCAGATGGAGTGGCCTACCGAACACCTTGGAGAGCCCATCAACCAGGAAGATCAGTTGATGACCATGAGTGCCTTTGGGCTAGAGGTGATCCGCTCACTCAAGCGCATGGGAATCAACCTTAACCGGGAAGAGAAGGAGGGTTGGTGCCACCTCTGGTTTACCGTCGGCTACCTACTCGGGGTCGAGGAAGAATTCATCCCCGCAGATTACGATCAGTGCGTACAAATGAGCGAACGCATCTATGCCAGTCAGGCCCGAAAAACCGACATTGGCCTGCTGCTCTGCGCTTCCTGCCGGGAATTCATGGCAGACCTCCTGCCTTTCAATATGTTAAAGGCATTTTCCAACGCGGTATTCAAGTATCTGAATGAACCTCAATATCGCGATACCATGGGCTATGACACCAAGAATCCATTCTGGGACTGGTTCATGCCTATTATGATCCATTCTACCCTGGGCCGGGATGATGAACGCATCAAACGGTCCCCTGTCTGGCGGTTCCTCCTTCACTGGATGAATAACTGGCTGATGGGAGGACTCTCAAGGATGGTTCGCGCACGGGACCGGGAATTTGACCTTCCTGAAAATCTAAAACCAGTCAATAGTGGTCATTGATCAATGTTCATTGGACAGTAAAGAACAGATACCATGGTCATGAATGTGATCAATGAACCATGTCCTATGCTGCTTACTACTGATCAATGTCCCATGGCCAACGAACCCTATAAAAAGTCCCTTGAACTATGCACGGACACTTATTACCTCATCTGAATGTAGCCTCGGCCGGAGGTTATAATACCTACCAGACCATCATGCTGATTTTGGGCATGGTCATCTGGGCGGCGCTCTACGCCATGATCGCCTACCGTGGGTTGAAAACCCACTTTGTGCAGATGCCGCTGGTCATGGCCTGTGGTAACATCGTCTGGGAATTCCTCTGGGGATTTATTTTTCAGACTGATGGGCACCAGACTGGCGTACTCATCGGCATGGGTTCGGCCTTTCTGATTGACCTCACCATTTTTTACAGCATATGGAGATACGGCCCCAAATACATGAAAGAAGACCTGAATTTGCCATTTCTGGCCCATAACGTCAGGTGGGTTTCCATTCTGGGAATAGCCATTTGGGCCATTATCCTGGTTACCTTTCAGATACAGGGACTCGATAACCCTGGAGGTGGCACCAGTGGCAACGTACTCAACACGCTGATCGCCTTTTTCTGGATGAGCCAGCTCATGCACATCAAAGACATCAAGAAACTCTCCGTTACAATCGGATGGTTAAAACTGCTGGCAGATATCCCGGTAGCCCTCTTCCTGATGAGCGTTTTTCCAGACAAATATTTTACCTGGTCCATCACCTGGATCTCGGTGTTTGTAGATATCCTATTCATCGGGGTTTATTACGGGCGACTAAAGGGCTGGATTAAGATCGATCACTACTTCACCTATGTCACACCCCCTGTTTCAAAAAGCTGAAAAACTCTCCGATGTCAAGGATCGGGTTGAGCAAATTCTGTCTTACTGTCGGCAACACAATAGCCCTCTGGGCTATTTTGCGGCACTGTACTGCAAGGTCGCCCATGCCATAGAGGCCAATGTCAAAGAGCAAAAGTTCGACGACAACGACCGTCTGGCGCAGCTGGATGTCAACTTCGTGAACTACTACGTTCATGCGATGAACTGTGCTTTCTCCGGAGAACCGGCACCTCCACACTGGCAGGTTGCCATCGACCTGGCAAGGGATAGGGATGCGCTTGTCCTGGAGCACCTGATCGTCGGGATGAATGCCCACATCAACTACGACCTGGGCCATGCAGTCTATGATTCTGTCCCGGCGGAGGACATTATTGGATTTCAGCCTGACTTTCTGAAAGTCAATGCGATCCTGTTTAGCCTCCTGGACGATGTGCAGAAGGATGTCTCGACCTTTATGGTCATTCTCCGCTGGTATCTTTCGTTTGGGCAAAAGCTGGACGATCAGGCCATTAAGGTGGTTATGCGGTTTATGCGCAATGATGCCTTCGGCTTTGCGTGTATCTTGGCACTCTGTAATGAGGAAGAAAAATCCAGCCATGAACAGCAGCGAATGCAGGAAGTGGTAGAGCTTTCGGATAAAATCACCAAACAAAAGCCCTGGCTCAATGAGTTATTGAAGCTCGTTAGGTTTATAGAGTCGGGCTCGGTCAAAAGCCGTATTGACGATTTGTTAGATTAAATGAAATACGCAACGCATTGGATTGGAACCGTCTTGCTCTGGCTTACCGCACTGACGGGTACTGCACAGCCTATCGTGCAGCCCTATCGTGCGGGTATGCCGTTGACCGAATTCCGGGATGCGTGCTATTACCTGTCTGATTCAACTTTCTGGCAGGGGAATTCTCCTCCGGTAAATGCTGACTTCATCCATTCCCATGACCTGGACTTTGACCAGTTGGGTGCACAATACTGGATGCGGTTCACCATTGAAAACCAGGAATCCACCCCGGTTGAGATTCAGATATTCGTTGGGTTAAGTGAAATATTGGACTTCTATGTTCCGCAGGGAGACGGGCACCAACGCCATGTAATCGGCACCTTTGAGAGGCGGGACCAGGTCAGCGACATCACTGGCCCCGGCAAGACATTTCTGGCTCAGGCTGTGGTTGAACTAGCCCCGGGGCAGAGAGCCACTTATTACGCGAGGTTTCACCACCTCTCTTCTGGTGCCCAGGCGCAGCGCGATGCTGAACTGGCTCCCAGGATCATGGATGCTGATGTCTGGTATGAAAAAGTCACCACCTCCAACTATGTTTGGTCCGTGATTTTTGGGTGTTTCATCATCCTGATTCTGTACCACCTGGTTTATTATGTTTTCACTCGTGAAGAAGCCTATCTCTATTACTGTCTCTTTGTTTTTTCGGTAGGCTTTCCTTTTCTCACACTGATCCGGGACCTGGTGACTCTACCCGGGTATAATGCCCTGCTTTTTTTCTCTGTATCCGGATTGTTTGCGGTATTTTATTTCCAGTTTACCCGGAAGTTGCTCAGGCTTCAAACGCTTCTGCCTCGGTGGGACAAGCGTCTATGGCGCTATGCCCTGATCAAAACAGGCCTGATCGTGGCCTATTGCATCATCTACTTTTTTACGACCAATATCTTTGTAATTCTCGCGGTATATATCCCTGCGATACTCGTAGAACTGGTGCTTATGATCTGGCTGGCTGTGGCCCTGATCAAGACCCGTGACAAGATCTCCCTAAGCTACGTCATCGGTTCCTCTCTTGCCTGGCTGGGCATGTTTTTGACCATCATAAATTCTGACCCATCCACCAGTTTTACCCCTCAGATTACCCCGTTCAAATTTTCTACCCCTGCCTATGGATTTCTGCTGGAGTCCCTCTTCCTCGGCATGGTACTGGCCTACCGCTCCCGGCTCAATGAAGTCGAGAAAAACGAGGCCCAATCCGCTCTGATTCAGCAGCTTCAGGAAAACAAGGCTTTGCAGGAAAAAGTTAATGAAGAACTGGAAGCCAAGGTTGTCGAGCGAACCAAAACCATCGAGGAGGAACGGGAGAAGTCGGAAAATCTCCTGCTCAACGTGTTGCCAGCCGCAGTCGTCAAAGAGATGAAAGAAACCGGAGGATCGGCTCCCCGCCGCTTTGACAACGTCTCGGTGCTGTATTGCGACTTTGAGGGATTCACCCGCATTGCAGAAGGCCTGAGCCCTGAGCATCTCGTAGAGCGACTCGACTACTTCTTCAAGCATTTTGACGCGATTTGTGAGCGTAACCAACTGGAGAAAATCAAGACCATAGGAGACGCCTATATGGCCGTATCCGGGATTCCGGACTTTGATGAACATCACGCCGTCCACGCGGTACAGGCCGCCCTGGAATTTCAGGAATTCCTGAAAGAGTTCAATGGCAGGCTGGCACAGCATGAGGATCATTGGCACCTGCGCATAGGCATCCAAACGGGGCCGGTCGTAGCCGGAGTGATCGGTGACTACAAGTTCACCTACGATGTCTGGGGCGACACGGTCAATACCGCTTCCCGCCTGGAAACAAACTCTGAAGGAGGTCGCATAAATATTTCTGCTGATGTCTTTGAACTGGTTAAACACAAATATCAATGCACCCCACGCGGAAGCATCGATGTCAAGAACAAAGGCATGATGGAGATGTACTATGTGGAAGGAACTGCCTCATAGCCTGCCATTCGGATTTTACAGCAGGGATCTTCTGGGTAACGATCACTTCAAGCTATCCTGGATAGATCAGGCACGAATGCGTGCTGCCTACTTTTTGCTGGTTCGAGCGAATAATTGACCTCTGAGATGGGTATATTGCCTTTGGGAATTGGGTACTCAGGTACCATCTACCTCCAAGCGACATACCCATGAAATGGCTTCTCCCCTTTTTACTGATTGCACTCTTCCATCAGGCAGAATCACTTTCCCAGGATTTGCTAATCCTGAATGAGCGTGACTCCATCCCCTGCAGGATAACCCGCCTTGATGCCGACAGTGCCATTCACTATAAGTCCATTGTTATCAGTGACCCATTTGTCGGATACCTGGAACGAAGCAG
This sequence comes from uncultured Bacteroidia bacterium, assembly GCA_964343195.1. GTDB lineage: Bacteria > Bacteroidota > Bacteroidia > J057 > J057 > CAYVAP01. The sequence continues at coordinate 7,664 of CAYFIR010000189.1, forward strand.
CTATACCCAGATCGTACCAGCCTTCTACACCAACCGAAAGCGGGCAAATAATCCTAATAATGGGCTTGGCTTTTTGGACCTGGGGGTGAACTATATTGCTGTTCCTTTCAATCCCATTATCGATCTGATAGTTGAGGATTCGAGCCTGTTAAACGGCCTTTCGGGCAAGTATTCATTCTCGGCCTCTTTCCTCAAATTCTTCCATACAAGAGATCCTTTTCGTCCCGACTATGATCAACCCAGTCATCTGGGGGTGGGATTACATTTCTCGTCATTCACACAATCTGCACAAAGCACTGATTTTCAGCCTATTGACAGCATAACCAATCATCTCACAAGGCAAACGGTGATGGCCTCGCTTCTCATTTCCTACTACACACAGTATAGATTTACCACCTATTTTGTCCTTCAGCCAGGAATCATGATAGACCGATATTCAGGCTATTATGGGAGTCCCATACAATCCAGAGCAATGCCCTTCTACCTGGGCATGAGCATCCATCAAAAACTGTTTGACATCGCGGAAAGGGTATCCCTGTTTTGTTCGGTCAACCCATTCCTGTTAGTGGTGGACTCAGGCAAAATTGATTATGGTCTCACCAACTATAACACCACGGCGCTGTATGACCGACCTCATTTAGGGTATGGGATTTCTGCAGGACTTAGCCTCAGGTATTTCTACTAATGCTTCGCATTCGAAATTCGTAATCAACGTCAGTTTCGGGTTTCATTTCTCATAAGCGATTGGTTACCAGCGTAGTGCCGCCTCTCCGTTTCGCGGGATCGCGGATCAGCGGAACTTACTTCTTTTTTAGCTCCGCAAATGGATTTTTAATATACTTCCTCTGCAAGTGTTATCTCGCCTCCCCGTTTCACGGGATCGCGGATCAGCGGGACCTACCTTTTTTCAAAAAAAGGTAGGCCAAAAAACTTCGGCATTTC
>CAYFIR010000190.1:0-8549 GCA_964343195.1 uncultured Bacteroidia bacterium
CCCGCTATCGAGTTTCTGCCTAAAATCAGTTGAGTAAAACCCGAAACTCACGTTGGGATAAGTTCGAAGTTCCCCACTGTTCGCGGGATTTCGCTGTGCTCAACGTGGTCAGTAGTTCGGAGTTTATTTAAAGGGCAATGCTTGTATTGTTTCCCAATGAGGCCGTTGCACCTAAAACGAGAACTACTGGTAAGGCATGTGCTCATGCCATATTCTGTATGCTGCTCCTACCTCTTCCCCGCTTTCTTCTTCGCCTGTGCCTTATCCCATTCCTGAAACATGGTTTTACGACCTATTTTTGAGCAGATGGGACATTCATAGGGATTGTGGCCGCGTGCAGGGCAATATTCCCGTCCGAAGAAAATGATCTGCAAATGGAGCTTGTTCCACTTTTCTTCGGGAAAAAGCCGTTTGGCGTCACGCTCTGTTTGTTCCACATTTTTTCCCTGACTCAGGGTCCACCGATGCATCAGACGATGGATATGCGTATCGACTGGAAAGGCTGGTACACCGAAGGCCTGACTCATGACTACCGATGCCGTCTTGTGCCCTACGCCTGGGAGAGCTTCCAGTGCCTCGAAGCTTTGGGGCACTTCGCCCTGATAGTTTTCAATCAGGATCCTTGAGAGTTCTGAAATGGCCTTTGACTTGCGGGGGGACAATCCGCAGGGCTTGATGATGTCCCGAATTTCATCGACCGGGACATCTGCCATTTTATAGGGATCCGCCGCCCGTGAAAATAGTGCAGGAGTAGTCTGGTTGACCCGGACATCGGTGCATTGGGCTGATAACAATACAGCTACCAGCAGGGTATATGGATCGCTGTGGTCCAGGGGAACGGGCGTTTCCGGATAGAGACTTTCGAGGCGCTCCAGCACAAACTCTACCTTCTCTGATTTCGTCATAGGGAATGTCCTTTGGAGGGGTGGTAGCTGGGCAGATTGCGGAGCAGAAACTGGATGATGGGCTCGATGTTGTAATGGGAAAAAAGGCGCTCTTCCCGAATGTACAGGCCGGTTTGGCTGTTTTCCCACGAGAAAAAGTCCTCGGAAAAATTGGCGTCGATGAAATCCATGTAATCGCGATTCGTGTCAACCCGACTGATCTGGTACACTTCATCTTCGAGGATATACTCGATCACCAATACTTCAGGACTCGATTCTCCACCTGGCCTGATTTCAAGAAACATGGCACTCCTGATGAAGTCGTCCTGAACCATTCCGAGATAGCCAACGGAGAAGAAGGGATAAATTATCCTTCGGTGGGCAACCTGATAGGCTTTGAGGTGTGCTTCTGCTGTGAATATGGCTTTTTTCAGGCGCTCCGAGCTAAATTCTTCTTCCGATATGCGGTCCAGGGGGCGCCAGCGACCGTTCCAGTTATAGTACTGAATGTTCCCGAGGCGAAGCTTGTAATCAAAGCCGTCATACCCTTTGAGCACGTATCCGGGATAGTAAAAGCGATGTCCAAGGGTTTGCCCAAACTGGACTTCATGCAGCATCGTAAACAGACCCAGGCTATATCGCTCATATCCATCCTGGTAGAGCCCTATCAGGCTGGCAATTCCATTTTCCCCTCTGTCAAAGTAGCTGATGGCCACCAGTTCACCTTTGTCGTAAACAGCGACCTCGTGGGTATCAAACAGGTAGTGGGAAACTCCCCCAAACAGAAACTCTTCCAGAGAATCAAAAATAAACCCTTTGAATCGGGTTTTGTGCTGTACATACAGGGCTTCACGAGCTTCATCGACCTGTGCCCTGCCGATGACCACCTGAAAATTCCGGTTTCCGCGGTTGAGTACTTTTCGGAGGCTGCGGCTCAGCTTTAGTTCATCGAGCACTACCCGGATGTTGACCACAGAATACAGCTCTCCCTCCAGGCAGAGCAGGTGTGCCCGAAACAGAGAGGGCCCACTGCGGAACCATCCTCCCGACAGATAGCGATCTAGCCGGGCAGCAGAAAGAGACTGTGGGAAGTAGTACTCAACCAGCAAAACCGATGAGAGTTAGGATCATGGAGTAGCTAACCTGACTGCAAATTAGTCAATAAGCAAGTCTGATGTTGCCCCTTCAGCAAAATAATTTGTCCGGCCTGCCGTAGAAACAGGTCATATCCTGACCGGGCTGTACACCAGCGGCTGGAGGATGAGGAGAATAATTCTAATACCGAAGGGAATCAACAGTTCAATTAACCAATCGACGTTTGTGGGTTCTGAAAGTACATTCGAGAAAAAGACGATGGGCGTCTGAAACGCGATAAGGCTCGTATCGGCATAATAAGCCTAACGAGCCAACTGTTGATGCGGATAAAGTATGGTATAGGTGGGAAACCAGTGCCTGCGGTATGAAGTAATCACCCGTCATTGGGGATTTGACAGAGCGCTAGGCCTGGGTGGCAGTATCGAGGTGTTTGCCTAGTCTGTAGATGAAGTGGTCCCGGCGCTCTTCTACTTTGATTTCGTCCATTATCCGATGAATCAGGTTAATTCCCAATCCGCCTTTTCCTTTTTTTCTAACAATATCATTGAGCTGCTGGGGGCGGTATTCGTGAATGGGAAATGCTTTGCCGGTATCTTTTATCTCGGTGTAGAGCACACCATGTTCTCTATATATCGCTATTTCTATGGTAGAATAATTATCACATTGGTGCTGATGAATCATACAGTTGGCGCAGGCTTCATCCACCGCCAGGACGATCTGGCTGGAGGTGGCCCCGTAGACCTCAAACTCTTCCAGTTTGGATCTTACGAAGTCCCTGATAGTGGACAGGAACTCTTTATTACAGCGAACTCTTAGGTAAGCTTTCATTACTACGAATCAAATTGTGATGGGACTTCTGAATCGCTTTTTACAACAACCAGATTACTTAGTTGATCCAGTCCCAAAATCCGAAACACGTCTGTGACAGTATCTGAAAGACCCGAGATCACGAACTTCCCTCCATAAGCGGTAAGGTCTTCTAGGTGGGATACGAAAACCCCCAGTCCTGCACTCGAGATATAGGGTACACTACTCCCATCCACGTGAATGTTGTACTGGCCAGATGCGAATAGCTCGCTGATTTTCTGGTCAAAATGTACGGATGAGTTTGCATCCAGATCTCCTACAGGAGAGAGAGTAACGTAATTACCATGCAGTGTCTCGTTTATATCCATTCTCTTTAATTTGTTACGGGCTCTGAAAGAATATGTTTAACCAAACTTGATAATCAGGACAGTATAGTCATCCTGGAGATCCGACTGGGCAAAATCCTTGACCGACTGGATCAGCAACTCTGCGAGCTCTTCAGGGGGGTGATCCAGGTGCGAAGCAACCAGATCCTGGAGTCGGTCTAGCCCAAACTCTTCTTTGTGCTGATTTCTGGCCTCATGAATGCCATCCGTATAAAGGATGACCATGTCCCCAGCTGCATAATCAATCTCAGTAACCTGCTGTATCAGGTTGGCATAGGTGTGGTTCCGGATGATCCCTAGCCCCAGCGTCCCTTCCTCCAGCATCTCTAATCCGCTGGTGCTCGCTCTGTAGTAGAGAGTCGGACAGTGGCCAGCCCTCACCAGCTTGATCTTCTTCTCAGCCTCCTCAATCTCGAGGTAAGTCATGGTCATGAAGAACCCCTTTTCCATACACTCTGACAGGGCCTGGTTGGCTACGGAAATAAACTCTGCAGGACCAAGATCCTGACGCGCCAGGGCATGGAATATCCCTTTGGTCTCCGCCATGTAAAAGGCCGCAGTGGTGCCTTTGCCGGAAACATCCCCAATCGCGACCCGGTACAGGCCAGGCTCTGTAACCACTACGTCAAAGTAGTCGCCTCCTACCTCCATGGCCGTGTCGGCCCTTGCGGCAAAGGTGATCGAATCAGACTGAGGGAGTTTCTGTGGCAGGAGATCCCGCTGAACCCGCTGGGCAATTTTTAACTGTGCCTGATACCGTTCCAGTTCTATGGATTCGTTCATCAGGCGAACGTTCTCAAGGGCTATACCCGCCTGCTCCCCAAACGCCCCGACGGCTTTGACAGACTCGTCCTCAAAGGCATTGGTGAGCTCTGAAACCAGAAACACGATGCCGTAAATCTTGGCTCGTGACAGGATCGGAATAGCCAGCAGGCTGCGGTAACGGTGGCCCAATCCCTGATTTTTTCCCTGTTTCTTAAGGTTGCGAATCAGAATGGGCTTGCGATCCTGGATAACCCTGGCGGTATAATCTTCTCGCTGTGCCAGCCCCATTACCTCCGCTTCATTGATGCGTTCAGTGAATATGATTTCATTGGGCTCTCCTTCTTCTCCCAGAAGTTCTACCCAGCCCACCCGGCTATTGCCTCTGGTAAGACAGAGGTTGAGCAGGTTTTCCATCAGGTCCCTTGGATTCAGGTCAGGCTTGATGGCCTGGTTGATCTTGGCAAAGGAAATTACCTCGCCCCCTTCTTTTTCAAAAAGCGAGGACGTAGGCAGGTTGAAAAACAAAACCAGTATGGAAACCAGGGTATAGGCGATGGTGAAAATGATCGCGAAGTAGAGAAAATCTATTCGTATAATCCGTTCAAGGGGCAGCCCCAATTGCTCAGGGAGGCGGGCACCCGCAATCAGAAAGGTCGTGATCACCAGTCCTATCAGCGAAAAAAGTCCTAGCGCCCTCAGTTTTTGTCCAAAATTGAGGTAGGATATCCACCGTACATTAGCGGACAGGATGAGGCACAAAATCAGAAAAGGGATATAGCTGAGTGGAACAATCAGCCCCAGCGGGAGGACCTGGAAGACCAGGGCTGCAACCATGAACCCCAATAAAATCCTCCAGAGGATAATTTTTTGGCGAGTCCTGGGGTAGAGGACAAACCGCCGGAACATGAAAAGGGACGATAGGAAGAACAGAACAAGCGCAAACAGCGTGAGGCTGAAATAGATTGCCTGGAGGTAGGGATAGAAAGTCAGATTGGTGGTGGCCCGATTGGCAAATGTGACCAGCATGATGAGGGCTACTCCTCCCATCCCGGTGATGAATAGTCGCCACAACAGGGTGGTGACTTCGAGTTTTTCTATATTGGAGAAAAGTCGCTCAAAAAAGAGGGCGATAAACAGCAGGAAGCCGATCATGACCAGTCGATATCCCAAATCACCAATTCTCATCGGCCAGGGAGTGACTGGGTTGGACTCGACGACGATCTCCATGCCGTGATAGGCCGATAATATCAGCCAGAAAACCACCGCGATGGTGAGGTAGATTGCACGGAGAATTCCAGGTTTCAAGCAGCTGTCTTTGTTGACAAATCTAACAAAATCCCAATTAATCCCGCTTGTTCCAATGGCTCAGGAAGAATGGTTCCCTATAGACGTGGCAGGACTGGATCCCCATAATCCTGGAAAATCAGTTTATGGAGCTAAAGTCGGCTCTAAAAGGCTCTGTTTGGCCCATTATGAGGGGAAATGGCATGCGCTGGATGCACGGTGCCCCCACGCCAATGGCCCTCTGGATGGTGGAAAACTTGGAGAAGGTACCGTGGTCTGTCCCTGGCACCGGTTTGAATTTGACCTGAAAACCGGCCAAAGTGAAAGCGGGGGATACTATGTGAATACCTACCAGGTAAAAATAAAAAACCAGCGCCTGTGGGTGATGTTCAACCCACGTAAGCGCTGGTGGAAATTCTGGTAATCAGGGGCGTCATTCCACCCGATACCAATATTGGGTGCGACCGAGGGCAGAACCTGTTAGCCAGGTGCCGATGAATCCACGGACTCTCATCTTGTCATTGGATTGCATTTCGATATAGCAGTCGTAGGTCTCCCCATTGTTGGGATCCATGATTTCGCCATCTTCCCAGCGGGAATCTGAGTCCTTCTCAAGATCCTTCAGGATGACCATTCCGAGGATAGGCTTGCCAAAACGAGGGTCATCAGGGTCACAATCGAAGCAGGTCAGGGTATCTCCATCGCTGCGATAAAGGTGAACTATTTTTCCGTAGAGCTTGCCATTTTGCTCATAGATTTCAACGTGAGACTTGGGCTTGTTGGTCTCGTCATCAATGGTCTTCCAGCGTCCAATAGGACTCTGGGCCAATGCCTCCTGACCCAATCCGATCATAAAAGCCAACACTATCACCAGATAGGTAAGGGCCGATAGCCGTTTTTGCATAGTAGTAATTTGTAGTTGAACGGTAATTTTTATTGCTGGAATTAATTTACAGATTTTTCGATCCGATCTGCAAATCCACTTTGGACTCCTGCACCAGATTCCCAGCCAGGAATGGCAGAGGAGGCATTATCTAACGCTGTAAATGGGCAAAAAGTTGTGAGGGGGCACTTTCCTGCCACAGGCATTGATCAGTAAGCTTCCTTTTCGTTGGGAAAATCTCCGGTCTTAACATCCTTGATATACTGGCTGGTGGCATCGTGAATGATGGAATAAAGGTCTGCATACCGTCTTAAAAAACGTGGACTGAACTCCTTATTGATCCCCAACATATCATGTGAGACCAGTACCTGCCCATCGCAGCCACCTCCAGCCCCAATTCCTATGGTTGGTATGGATAACTCGGCACTTACCCGAGCCGCCAAATCAGCAGGAATTTTTTCCAGCACCAGGGCAAAGATCCCTGCCCTTTCCAACTTCAGGGCATCAGATATGAGTTGGTCAGCCTCCTCTTCTTTTTTGGCCCTTACGGCATATGTACCATAGTTGTAGATGGACTGTGGCATCAACCCGAGATGTCCCATGACCGGGATACCTGCGCTGACGATGCGTTTGACCGAGCTGACGATGAAGGCTCCTCCTTCCATTTTGACGGCATGTCCTCCTGACTCCTTCATAATTCTGATGGCACTTTTGAGGGCATTTTTGGAGTCACCCTGGTAGTTGCCAAAAGGCATATCCACCACAATGAGGGCCCTTTCAACCGCCCTTACGACCGCACTGGCATGGTCGATCATCTGATCCAGGGTAATCGGCAGGGTCGTTTCGTGGCCATGGACCACGTTGGAGGCAGAGTCCCCAACCAGTAGTACATCGATACCTGACTGGTCAAAAATCCGGGCCATGGAGTAGTCATACCCGGTGAGCATCGCGATCTTTTCCCCACGCTCCTTCATCGCTCTGAGGACATGGGTCGTGACTTTCTTTATATCTTTTTTTGCTGTGGACATGCGGCAGTAATTTTGTCAGAGTAAAACTAGGATAAATATCAGATATTCGCGTCTGGTTTCTGACTTGTATATATACTTATCGGCATATGAGAGTTTTTGGGAGAGGGATGGTTTGGTTGATTTCCATACTTATTCTCGCAGGATGTACCACGGATTTTGACCTTACCGCACCTGAGAAAGATATCTGGGTGGTCTATGGAATACTAAATCCGGGGGATAGTGTTCAATATGTGAGGGTTTACAAAGGCTTTTTACCGGAGTCAGATGCTTTTGAATATGCCCGTGACAGCTCCATGAGCTTACCCGGTATGCTGGTGACCCTTACCGATGGCATCCGCACCTGGGAGGCAGAGCAGGTGGACAGCGTACTCAAGCAGCCCGAGGATGGTACCTTTTACCCCTACCAAACCCTCTATCGGTTCAACACTTCGGGCAATGACGAACTGGAATTAGATACCGAATATGAACTGGAGGTCACCCAGCCCGGTAATGATACCTTTTCCCTCCGGGCCAGTACCCTGACCCCCGATGCTGCGCGTATATTCAGCCCTACCACCACTCCGGGTCAGGGGCGTGATCGCTGTCTGCAGCAGGTGAACCTGGAAAGTGACTTTACCCTGACCTTCAACAATGAGCAGGCCACGGCATATGAGATCCGTGTTTACCTGGATTATTTTGCGGATGAGGTGCAGCAGGAGGCGGTATTTGGGCCTACTACCCTTTTTGTGGATGATGTGCGTTGCAATCAGGTGAGCAACTTCTGCTACAGGTTTGGGACTCAGGAAATTCTACGCAGTTTTTCCCGTCAGCTATCGGACCATGAAGGGGCAGAGTTGACCTACGGAGTAGATGATGACACCCGATGTGCATCAGATGTGGCCGATCTGCCTCGGGTACTGCGGTTTGAAGTGACCTCCATGGATGCCCAACTCTATAATTACCGACAGGTAAACAGTGCACAGGTTAGCAATATCAACACCGTACGACCTGAATACACCAACGTGGAGGGACCAGAAGGAAGCATTACCCTCGGAATACTGGGATCATATAGCACGGCCTTTTCCTATGGTCGGCTGAGTGAATGCTCTGAATACCTGCTCAACCTCAATGGAACCGAGTCTCCCAACGGAGCCTGCTCATTTCAGTAAGGGAGGGCTGGTGGAAGGGAATCGAAATTTGGTATTCGCATCTCCTGTGAAAAGCTTCTGACAGTCAGGCTATTAGTAGCAATAGATGCTTTCACTTGAAGTGCTGGTGAGACACTCTGTGCCGAAATCTGTTGTATTCTAGTCATTAGTTTCGCCCCATGAAAAGGACTTGAGAGAGTCTTCTTATGCTTTTTTGATTGTTAAGCCGACTTTACTCTAACTAAGGTGTGCACTTAATTCGGGGCCAATAGCCGCTAATTGGCTTGCGC
>CAYFIR010000191.1:0-8527 GCA_964343195.1 uncultured Bacteroidia bacterium
AGCAATGCTTTCAATTACGAATTACTGATTACAAATTTCGAATGCGAAGCACTAGTTGCTTCCAGCGCCCAACCCATTTCCGGTTGTATGGCCTCCGTCAGCGGTGTAGGTTTCGTAGGTGTGTTCGTAGTCGCTCACATCGCGACTTGGACCTTCCCCGGTATTTCCTTCTTCCTGCTTGTAAGCGGTGACACGGATTTCGCGGGTTTCTTTTATGGGAACGTCAACCTCTTCCAGATCATTCAGCTTAGCGGCAGCTATGGTGGCGAAGAAGAAGTTGCTTTTCATTGCTCTTGAGTTAATGGGTGAAATCTACTTGCAACAGCTCTGGCGAACTCTTCAGTGGCAATACCACCATGCACCAGGAATGCGATAACAAATAATAATTGGAGAGGGAATTTGGTCTGGTAGACCTGATTTCTGCCCACTATCGAAATGGAAAAGCAATGGGATGAAATTGATGCGTCATGAAACAGAAGATTGTTTCGCTGGAAGCAGATAGCCTCGCGAGATCAATTTCGAGAAGGGAAAGGAATGAGATTGGGGAATTAACATTGGGGAGGATTTGAAGGTAGATGGAGAAAGAAAATATTATTTGATCTTACCTTCAGGATGTTTCAACAAAATGAAACGGTCAATCTCAGATACAATAAGCTTTACGCCGACTTATTTCCCTTGGTTGCATATGTGGCAAAAAAAATTCATCTCAAGTATTTCCCAAAGCTGTGCCCCAGCTACAAAAACAGCGCCTAAGTGCTGCAAAAGCCACTTTTGGGTTACCCAATGAAATGTTAAAAAAATTTCACCGCATCCGTTTCCCCTCCCAAATCAACAATCAATTCATGCCTGTCTACCAGTCCCCGACTCTACTTCTCGATGAAAATCGATGCCGAAGAAATATTTCCCACATGGCTGAGAAAGCCAAACTTCACCACCTTCGCTTCCGGCCTCATTTCAAAACCCATCAATCAAGGGCCATCGGTCAATGGTTCCGAGAAGCCGGGGTGGATGCCATCACCGTGTCATCCCTTGGGATGGCAGCATATTTTGCTCCAGACTGGAAAGACATCACCGTGGCATTTCCCACCAATATCCTGGAGATGAATCGGATCGAAAAACTCGCCCGTGACATTCAACTCAATCTGCTGGTAGAATCTCAGGAAGTGGCCACCTACCTGCAGGAGCATCTTTCTCATTCCGTCGGCATCTTCCTCAAAATCGATGTCGGCTACCACCGTACAGGCCTCAGTCCCACAGATCAGCAACAGATCGAATCCATTCTCAAGGTGTTAGACCAGTCCCCAAAGTTGCATTTCAAAGGCTGGCTGGGTCATACAGGCCACACCTATTCCTGCCGCGATACTGCCTGCATCAGGTCCAGACACCAACAAGCCTGTGAGGTCATGGGTACCCTCCAATCAACCTACAGCAACCGGTATCCCGACGCAATCGTCTCGCTAGGAGACACCCCCAGTTGTAGCGTCAGCGACTCATTCCCACATGTTGACGAAATTCGTCCGGGAAATTTTGTCTTCTACGACCTCACCCAGCGTCACATCGGTTCCAATGATTGCGATCAGATTGCAGTAGCGATGGCCTGCCCCATTGTAGCCATTCACAAGGATCGGAACGAGTGCGTGGTCTATGGTGGGGGAGTTCATTTCTCGAAAGATCGTCTTGTACAGGGCGATAATAGCCTGCTCTGGGGGCAAGTGGTACGATCTACTGCTACTGGGTGGGGAACTCCCATTGAAGGCATGTATCTCAGAAGCCTCTCCCAGGAGCACGGGATTGTCAAAGTACCTCATGAAGAAATGCCAAAACTCCGAGTCGGTGATACTTTGCTCGTCCTTCCAGTCCACAGTTGCATGACGGTCGCCTGTATGCGGCAATATCGAGCTCTGGATGGAAAGACTATTTCCTGTTGGGATGGAAGATCATCTGATGAAGGCCTGCTACTACAATAGAAAAGGCCCCAGCCGGGATGGCGGGGCCTACATGACAGGTAATAGGGGTATGACAGGAGCCTTTGGGGTACAGAAGCGGATAGCCAAGGCCAGAACTATCCTGGGGTTAGGGTTTCTCTATCGCTTGATGGCAACTTCCTGTGGAATTGCATTGTGGGCTACACCCAGGTTATGGGCATTCACATCGCTGATGCGCTCTTCTCCTCCTACTTCATCCTGGTAGGCATACACACGTATTTCGCGCACATCTCCTTCACCATAAACAGGAGCTTCCAGTTCGTTCAACTTTTCTTCAGCGTACTCCAAATTGGGAGTCCAGGTACGATCTTCAGTCTGAATCCACAGGTCCCGTTCATTTTCAACGACCATGGTCCGAGCGGTTTCGATGTGATTCTCAAAGACAAAGACCTCAGCGATCACAAATTTTCCGAAGGGGTGGGCATCGGCCTCAACCTCTGCAAGGGCTGTGAAGTGTTCGCGGGAACGGATATCTTCCAGGTCGCTTCTTGTTTCCTCCGAGTCAAAACCTGCCTGATAGGCCTCATAGTCAAACTCAGCGGTTGTATCAGGGGCGATTGGCTCAAGCATCTGCTTGTCGGCACAGGAGGTAAAGATCACGGCGGCGGCTACGGTGGCGAAGAAGAAGTTGCTTTTCATTGCTCTTGAGTTAATGGGTGAAATCTACTTGCAACGGCTCTGGCAACATCTTCGGCGAAAGAATCACACGATTGCCAACAAAGCGACAAAAAATACTACTTATGATGCAAATAGGGTCCAAAGACCTGATTTCAGCCCATTGAGGCCGCATGAAAAGAAAAAGACAGATAGAAAGAAGGGGGTGACCACTGCTGGGGTCAAAAGGTTCTGGTCTTACCAGAAAGAGAAGGGTAAAGCAAGAGGCGGGAGTGGGGAGTCAACATAGGGAAAAATTTGAAGGTAGATAGAAGAATGAAATATTATTTGATCTTACCTTCTGTATCTTTTGGAGAATTGAATTGCTCAACTTCAGATACATTTACCTTTACGCCGACTTTGAAACGAGGGTTGCATGTGAGGTAAAAAAACGTACTCTACAGCGAACACAATCCTCACCTTTACGTGTCAAAAACGGCCCTCAATAGCTGCAATCGCCACTTTTGAGCCCAGCAGAAAATGTTAAAATTTTCTAAAAAATTTCAGATCTACCGCTCCCGAGTGTCGATAGGTGTGTTTGCGCTTCCCCCTACACAGGTCAAACCGCCACACGGTCCTCGACGCCATAGGCCTTGAACCTTCTTATTTGGGACTTTGAAAAAGCGTTCTGGTTGTTGATGGCTTTGCTCCCCCTCTTTCCCGATGAATCGGGAGAACCAAGGACCTACTGATTAATCCCGCATGAGCGGGACTCTAACCAACTGAGCTATTTCTACTCGCTGGGAATCAGCGCGGAGCACATCCATTTAATAATCCGAAATGCAAAAAAAGCCACCCAATTTTGGATGGCTTTTGCTCCCCCTCTTGGACTCGAACCAAGGACCTACTGATTAACAGTCAGCCGCTCTAACCAACTGAGCTAAGGAGGATTATTTTTTGCGATGCAAATGTAATCTTGCGTCAGAGAACTTTCCAAACAATTTCTTCAGAATTTTTGATCAACCCTGCTCTTTTCGTTTGGGATGACAAAGGTGGGGAAAAGATTTTATTTGCACAATAGCCCAGCAAAAAATCTTGATTAAATCATTAAAAAAATCGCTACTTCCAGACAGACAATCAGGTATCTGGAAGTAGCGATTTATCCAGGCCCAGATGCTATTGTCCCAAGATGATTATTTCTCTGGTAAAGTATTCCTGATCTGATCCTGTGGTTTTTAGCCAATATACACCGTTGGCCAGAGCCGGAAGGTTAACCTTTAGCGGGGCATGGGACCGGACCTGATAGGATTGCTCATATACCTCCTGCCCCATCTGGTCGTAGATTGAGAGCGTATGACTTCCTGTTGGCAGCCCTTCGACAAAAATTGTCCTGGAGGCAGGGTTGGGATATACCGCTATAGCCAGGTCTGTCTCGGGCTCTATTGCCGTGGTTTCCTCTTCCCTTTTCTTTTCCTGACCAAAAACTCCTGCTATTTCTTCCGGAATCGGTTTGCGTACCCGCAGGTAATCCAGATAGATGTCAAAATTAATGAAGGAAGAAAGGATAAAGTGATACCCGGACATCTCTGAGCCAGGCTGGGTAACCTGGAACGTATCGGTATTTACGCTGTTGTCATTCAGGTTGGCAAAATGGGTGAAAGTCAGATTTCCTTCATCCAGATAAGCCTGGATCTGCCCGTCCCGAAATTCTCCCCGAGGGAACCTTATGATGGGGTATTCCTGGCTAATAGAAAACCCATTGTTCGTCGTATCAGCCATATACGCCACCTGATTTAGGGTGTCGAATCCAAAGCCGGACTGACGGAAAATCAATCTTGTGATCGTGCTGTCCGCACTGCTAAATCCAAATCCGTTGGAATTGGATACCTTGGCCCGGAATTCAAAAACCCGCTCCTCACCGAAGGACTCTCTGGTTCTCACAAACTTGAATCGAGGTCCCGGATTGGCTCCACTACTCCCATATTGGAGTATCCCATCATTTACCTCCAGCGTATTGTATTCTCCTATGGCCTCCCAGCGTGTGGAATCAACCTCTCCAGAGGAGAAGTCGTCAAAGAAATCAAACACTGCTTCCCCACTCGCTGCTACACTCGCCGTATCATTTCCATAAAAGACCGTTAGCTTTAGTGTATCCCCAGCGGCTAATGAGGGAATACGTACCCAGAGCGTATTACTCTCTGCTGTCGCGATGCTATCGAGAAAAAAGGGAAGCTGGTTACAGGCATCGTCCACGATTCGGAGATCCGCTGCATCAGACTGAAGTTTGGCACTGTCCACCAGGGTTTTGGTGTCGAATGCCACACTCACAGGCGCATCACTGATAGACTCCGAGCTGGAATTGACGATGCCCATGGTTCGATAATAGGTCCAGCCATCCAGACATGTTTGGGCAAAAGCTCCACTGGAAATCAATAGCATCAGATAGAAAAGGGTAATAAATCTCATAGTAATTAGACTTTGTTAGAACTTGATACCCTTGGTGGATTTACTACATCCAAACGTAACCATATTCAAACCTTTTGAGCCAAGTCAATGGCTCAATGGATTATTTCCAATCAGACTAAAATTATTTAAGAAATTCCTATCCGATATAGGACTCGAAGAAATTGAAATTTTCTTAGCTTCGTACCAACCACTATCGAGTGGAATCTACCTGGCACCTTCAATACATATTCATACGTGGCATTGCGCATACTCATGCTGGGATGGGAATTTCCCCCCTATCTAAATGGAGGCCTGGGAGTCGCTACCGTTGGGCTGGCACAGGCACTGGCCCCGCTTAACGACCTCACGCTTCTCGTACCACGCAGTAACTCTTCCTATCGCGCTGAGGGGTATCGCCTTCTCACCATGCACGGGCAGAGTATCTCAGCGGTCAAAGCCACCTACCTGGAAAGGGAAACTGAGTACCTGAAAGAGGTTAAAGTAGAGTACCTCCCCATCGATATCAGTGGATATGAGCGCATCGAACGTCGATATGATGCCGTGGAAAAGGAGCACTGGCTGAAGGTGGAGCGGTTTGTAGAACACGAGGAAGAGATCTCTCCTGCCAAATACTTTTTCTTTGACCAGCCATATGGTTCTAACCTGGTCCAAAAAGTCCTCGACTATACCGAGATGGCCATGGCCCATAGTGAAGGCTGGGACTTCGACATCATCCACGCCCATGACTGGATGACCTTCCTCCTGGGAATGGAGCTAAAGGCCCGGACAGGCAAGCCACTGGTGCTCCATGTTCATTCGCTTGAATATGACCGAGGCGGCCCTGAAAGCCGAAACTGGATTTTTGAACTGGAGTTGCACGCCACCCAGGTGGCTGACGCCATCATCCCGGTAAGTGCCTATACGGCTGACATCCTCAAGGAAATTTATGGAGCGAAGGCCGACAAACTGCACCCCATTAGCAACGGCATCGAACCTTTTGAAGGCTACCGAAAAGAAGCCCCATTTCCCGAGCCGCTCATCACTTTTCTGGGTCGTATCACCCACCAGAAAGGACCGGCTTTCTTCCTGGAAATGGCCAAATACCTCCTGGGTAAACGTCCTGAGCTGCGCTTTGCCATTGCTGGACGTGGCGAGCAGATTGAGCAACTGATAGAACAAACGGCTGCTGCCAGACTGGGAAACCGTATCCACTTCACCGGCCACCTGGAAACCGACCCCGTCCGGAATCTACTGGCCATGACAGATGTGTACGTACTCCCCTCAGTATCAGAACCATTTGGGCTGAGTGCCCTGGAAGCCGCTCAAATGCAGGTGCCCTGCGTTATCTCGCAAAACTCGGGCGTAGCTGAAGTACTTCCCTCAGCTTTGATCGCAGACTACGCTGATAGTCAAGCGTTAGGCGATCGGATACTGGAACTACTGGATAATGAAAGCCTGCGGCAACAGGTCGTAGCAGGGCAGTTGGAAGACCTCAAATCAGTAGGGTGGCCACGTGCTGCCAGGCAGGTTACGGCCCTTTATCAGAAGTTGAGCAACTAAACTTTCCTCTGTAGCGTCTTGGCCATTGACTGACAGTTGGTATTTTTACGCTATTCTCTACAGTGAGGGTAGCCTACCTTCACCTAACTACTTCGAAAATGACCAAACGATTTCTACTATTGGCCTTGCTGATTCCCTTCTTTTTTGGAAGCGTACAGGCCCAGTTCAACCAGCGCAACTTTTCAGTTCAGGCTGGCTACCAGTTCAAGCTACTTAACCCCAAGGCCTTTAACTTCATCCTTGATGATATCTTCAATACCCGTAGTCCTCTACCGGTAGATCCCTTCACCCCCGTGCGCTGGACTCCCGGGCTGGCAGTAGGAGCGGGATTTCACCGAGGAAAAATCAGCCTTAGTGCACACTTCGACCAGTTTGGAGCAAGTTCCAGTGCGATCGCAGATGACAGCCTGGGCACCGAACTACAGTGGGATGCGAAACTAATGGGCTGGAATGCTGGCGTCAGCTTTGTCAGCGAGTTGGTTCCTTTTGCCGACAATGGAGGAGTACACGTTGGGGGAGCCCTGCAAATGACCAAAATTCAAACTGGCCTTGCCACTGCCCCTACGACTCAGGCCCTGCCAGAATACGAGATTACCAATAACCTGAACAGGATGAGCTTCAACATCATGCTTCCGATCAGGTATGGACCTATTCCCCAGTTTCAGTTTTCTATTGAGCCATTTTACCAGGTGTTTTTCAGTCCTGTGGGGCTCAGGAATTTCAGCAACGCGCTCAATGGAGCAGTCCGCACCGAGGAGTTCTCCGGTGGCGTAATCAGCGAAATGGACCACTTTGGGGTAACTGCCAAGGTGATTGTGTTCCTGATTCCAAGGGGCTAGGGCATAGGACAGTTTTCATTGGACATTGGTCATTGATCAGTAAAGCGGGCACTTGCCTGATTACTGATCAATGAACCATGCTTCATGATCATGATTACTGTTCATTCTCCAGCATCTCCTTAAACTGCGCCAATTCTTCCCTGCGTTTGTCATCCACCTGGGGGAATTGCATATCGAGGGCGCGAAGGTGCTCCAGCACTGCCTGGGCCACGATTAGGCGCATGTTCTTCTTGTCATCCGCAGGAATCACGTACCAGGGGGCATGTTTGGCGGCAGTTTCATTGATGGCCTGCTCGTATGCCTTCTGGTAATCGTCCCAATAGGCGCGCTCTTTCACGTCGCCTTCATTGAATTTCCAGTTTTTGTCGGGCTCATCGATACGGGCGATAAATCGCTTTCGCTGTTCATCCTTGCTCAGGTTCAGGAAAAACTTGATGACGTGGGTGCCATTCTCGTAAAGATGCTTTTCAAAGTCCCGAATAGCGCGGTACCGATTTTTCCAAACCAGATCCAGGTTGTTCGTCATTTCAGCGGGGATGCGCTGGGACTCGGTCAGGATGCCGGGATGCACCTTCACGACCAGCACTTCCTCGTAATAGGAACGATTAAAGATCCCGATGCGCCCCCGCGTGGGCAGGCGTTTGGTAGTACGCCAGAGGAAATCATGGTCCAACTCCTCCTCACTGGGTCGCTTGAAGGAATGCACCGCAACTCCGTGGGCATTTACCCCTGAAATAATGTGGCGAATCGTCCCGTCTTTTCCCGCTGCATCCATGGCCTGAAAAATCAGCAACAGGCTGTATCGGTCATGGGCATACATCATGCGCTGCAGGTCGTCAATTTCATCCCTGAACTCCTCCAAAAGATCCTTGTAATCCCCCTTATCCTTATAAAATTTCCCGACTTCATTGGGTTGACGGGCTATGACAAATGGGCGGCTTCCATCAAAATGGTAGGAGGACAGGTCGATTTCACTATGCATAGACTGATTCTTTTAGGGTTCAGGTTACAAATTAGGCCTATCCTCCCATTTTACAAGAAGGATAGGCCTTAAGCAGGTGGACAGATGTAAACCAGTAAAAGGTATAAAGGAAATGGAGGTAT
>CAYFIR010000192.1:0-8513 GCA_964343195.1 uncultured Bacteroidia bacterium
TGTTGCAACCAACAATTTAATCAACTATGGGCCTTTTTTACTTTAGACAACTCCTGGGAATTGAACTGGGCTTATGTCAGCAAAGCGAACAGAAATGAACCAGCAGGAGAAGGGCTGTATGAACCTGGCCAGCCATTCTCATACCAGAAATATGAGTTCCATTGATTGACTCAATGCCTGTTGTTTCTACTTCGCCATATCCAAATTGACGGGATCGATCTCGCGCTCCTCGAATTTGATCCCATAAGGTTCCAACTGCTCGAGAATTGGGGCATAGATGGTTGGCAGGGTAGGAATCTGCACGCCAGTGGCATCCAGTCGTCCCTCCAGCATCAATTCCGCCGCTATGGCAAGAGGTAGCCCGACGGTTTGGGACATGGCCGTGCGGACCGGATCCTGTCCACTGAGCACCATATGAGATTGCATCTGCTTGGGCTTGCCATCGACGAGGAAGTCAAATTTGTGCCACATGACGATCATGTCCTTCTCTTCAGACGTCATGGTCCAACGCTTTTTCAGGATATGCTCCAAAATCTGCGCAGGAGTACCCCGATCCAGTCCAATGGGCTCTTCTTCAAACATCCCCAACCATTTGAGTTTGAACATTTCCTCAGAATCGAGGTCGAGCTTCATGTAGTGAGCGAGCTTGAGTTCGACAGAGTTGCGCGGGTCGTAGGAGAGGAAAGAGTTGATGAATTGACGGTGGGTCATGTTGCGCACGCCTTCCATTTCGTAGCTATCGTCGGTGGCGCCCAGTTGGATGAAAATATTCCAGGCTTTGCAAAACCCTGGGCGACGCAGCGTGCCTCGGAAGAGGGTGCGGATGTCACGCAACTGGTACACATCGAGATACTTGAGAGAATCCCGGTTGGCGTAGCCCTCGAAAAAGCCATGACCGGGCAAGTGGATCAGCTCAGTCCGCCGGAAGAGGCGGTGGTAGGGGATGTACTTGTAGCGTCCTTCCTGGATGAACTTGACGGTGCCACTACCTGCCAGCACCACATTGCGGGGATTCCAGGTGAATTTGTATTCCCAGGGATTGTCCATGCAGGAAGCAGGGTCCAGTAATCCGCCAGTAAAAGTTTCAAAACCAGTGAGTTCGTGGCCTTCTCCCCGGATTTTGTCCAGCACCCGCATGGCGGACATGTGGTCGATGCCGGGGTCGAGTCCGCACTCCATGAGGAACAATAGCCCCTTGGCCTTTGCTTTGGTGTTGAACTGCCGTACTTCATCGCTGACATAGGAGGCCGTCAGCATATTTTTGCCCAGATCAGCGCAGGTCTCGGCCACCAGTGGGTGAAACATCGCGGGAAGCATGGAAATCACCAGATCGACCCGACCGATTTCTTCTGCACGCTGCTCGCGGTTGTGGATGTCAAATGCGATGGCCCTGGCCCAGTCATGGCCCTGAATTTTCTCCTGAGCCATTTCGAGGGAAAGGTCCCCAAGGGTCAGGCCCCAGCCTCTTTTTGGGCATATCTTTAACAAATGATCGATCAGTATGGTGGTGGAGCGGCCTGCGCCGAGGATCAGGATTTGCTTCATCGTGGTAGTTTGTAGTTCGTCTTTGGGATCGGTTTAACCCCAAAGCTCACGCATTTCCCGACGAGAAGCAAACGACTGTTAGGATTCTTTCCCCCTTATTCTTCCTCTTCAGCAGCTACCCAACCACGCCCATCTTCAAAGACGATGCGCCAGAAGGTCACTTCCTTGTCTTCTTCCAGATCCAGGATGGCAAAGGAGGAAGGGGTTTCAACCGGATTGCCCTGATCAAAGCGATGTCCCATCAGGGTGCCGGGGTTGATCAGCACTACTTCGTGTCCACGGGTGTTAAAACGGCTGAGCTTTCGCTGGTGGTCATGGCCATAGCAGACCACATCAAAGTTCCCGGCAGCAGCTACCTGCTCGGCGATTTCAGGGTAATGGGTCAGGGCAAACTTGGCCCCTTCAATTTTAAACTCCCCGAACTCTCCATAGAGGTGAACCCGGTCCGGCCATTTTGCCGCGGTTTTCGTCAGCCGGAACTGATCTCCGTCGTTATTGCCAAAGACCGCATGAATGGGGCCTTCAAATTCGTTGCCCAGTTTATTCATCACAAAAGGCGAACAAAAGTCCCCACAGACGATCATGGCGTCGATTTCTTCTTCATGGATGACATTCAGTGCAGCCGTGAGGATCTTGAGATGGTCGTGTATATCGGAAAGAATGGCAATGCGCATGGGATAGAATTCGTGATTGGAAATTCGTGATTCGGAATGGGAAGCCTGATGGGAACACGGAATACGTTTGAACCCTTATACCGCCACTTCCGCTTTCTCCGCATTCAACAAATAAACATACATAAACATGCTGTGACAGGCCAATGCTCCAAATATATGCCACAAAAAATGAGTTCCCATCGGGAGCAGGGCCATGGGATCAATGGCCCGACAGGTAATGGCTATAAGGAATGATCCCAGGGCAAAGCCGACCCATTTGCCTGCGCGAAACCTTGTCTTCCATAGCAGGAGAGCCGTTGGAACGAGAATCAGCAGCGCCATTACGGAATAATTGATGTTGATAGCCAACTGAACGGGCAGATTCTGCGTCTGAAACATGCGGAACATGAACATCTGACTGGCAAGGATGCCCACAACGAGCAAAACGGCCGGAATCCATTTCTCAAAAACCTTGATGAAGAAGTACACACTGGCGGCGAGGCAAAGTATCATGATGGGCATCCAGTCCATGATCAGGAACACCTGGTGAAGCCTGAGGGCATGATAAATCGTGCCCCCAATGCCTCCAATGGCGAGAATCGGTAAGCTGATGCTCATGAAAAGGTGCTGGCGATATTGTCCACGAAGCTGGATAAACCAGTAGCCTACAATCAGCAGGAACAGGGCAGCCGAAACGCCATTCCAGGGTTCTACGATGAGTTGGCTGAGGTCGGTTTCGGTGTAGGCGTGGCCTCCGTCTCTGAGACGGGCCTGAAGCAGTGTAAGATGGTTCATCAGAAGATTAGGCAATATGAATTTTCTTAACTTGGCGGCATGAAGATAGTTTTCAAATCATTCGTTATCCTGATAGGACTGTTAATTTTTGTAGGGGTACAAAGTCAGGCACAGGATGACTGGACAGGAAAAACAGCAGGCGTTTACATCAGCAGCAGATCGTTTGGATACGACGCTGACTTCTTTATCGAAGTGGCCCAGTTCCTCAAGCAGGAGGAGGACCGATCCAACATCGGCAAAATGAAAAATGAGTTCATCATCCGGGTGGGCGAATTACTGACCGCACAACTCCAGGAGATGACGGGCGCAGATACAATATATTTTCTGAATGCTGATATGACCCGTGGCCGGGCCATGCTCGCAGCCTACGACACCGCAAGGGGCTATCTGATAAACCCTGATCCAGTCTTACAGGAGCTGGACTACGTGCTGGTCATTGATCCATTTTACATCCACTCCCGAAACCATCGCTCGGTTTACATTCGCAGCAATCGGATGATCACAGAAAACATCCCTGTGAAGAAGGCGCGTTTTAGTGTCACCTTGATTGAGACCGTTCGACCCCGTATCCCCAAACTTACCGAAGTCTGCTACGATGACCTCAGCAGCGATAAGCCTGAACTGGTCTTTGATTTCCTTCAGGAAGAATCCAAAATGGGAAAATACCTCAGCCAGGTATTCTCCCAGTGGTGGGGACAGTGGCAGCAGGGAGTTCCTGCTGGGTGTGGGGAGAGGTAGTTCAAAGTCAGAGGACTGGCTATCGTTGAACTCCCAACTCCCAACTCCCAACTCCCAACTCCCAACTCCGAACCGCCAACTCCGAACAAACATCCTCACTCCCCCCTAAGCGCATCTGCGGGATTGGCCCTGGCGGCTTTTAATGCCTGCCAGCTAATCGTCAGCCACGCGATGACCAGGGTGATGAGCCCCGCAGCGGTGAAGACCCACCAGCCCAG
Source organism: uncultured Bacteroidia bacterium (assembly GCA_964343195.1). Taxonomy (GTDB): domain Bacteria; phylum Bacteroidota; class Bacteroidia; order J057; family J057; genus CAYVAP01. The sequence continues at coordinate 3,950 of CAYFIR010000192.1, forward strand.
TTCGATGCGATAGGCAAACTGACCCAGCCAGTCCCTGAGCAGGTAGAAGGAGATCGGCGTCGCGATCAGGAAGGAGATGACGACCAGCAGGGTAAATTCCTTGCCCATCAGGGCGATGAGTTGGGAAGAACTGGCTCCCAGCACCTTTCGGATGCTCAGCTCGCGTGTGCGTTGCTCGGCGCTGAAGGCCGCCAGCCCCAGAAGTCCCAGACAGGCCACGAAGATCGCCAAAGCTGCGGCCAGAGAGGCCAGCTTGCTCACGCGGGTTTCGCTGGTGTACATTTTGTCAAACTCCTGGTCCAGAAAGCTGTAGGTGAAGGGATAGTCCGGGTATTCTCCGTGAAAAATCTTCTCAATGGAGGCCATCGATTCTCGCATCCGGTTGGCGTCGAGTCTAATGAAAAGTTTGTTGGCTTCATTCGGATAAAAGGCAAAAATCGTCGGCTCAATGGGCGTATACATCGACGCAATATGAAAGTCTTTCATCACTCCGATAACTGTTCCGTCCACTCCCCAGAGTGAATAAAACTCCCCGATGGCTTCCTCCGGATCAGCCCATCCAGCCTCCCTGAGTGCAGCCTCGTTGATCAGAAATCCAGTAGAGTCCGTGGCCATGTCCCGCTGATGGCTGCGCCCGGCCAACAATTCGATCTCAAATGTTTCCACATAGTCATAATCGACCATCAGGGCATGGAAGATGGGTTCACGGTCTTCCGGCTTTCCCTTCCAGGAAACGCTCGTGGTCGAGTTGCCGATATTGATCGGGTCCATGTTGGAGAAAGTCGTCGAAAGCACTCCTGGTTCCGCTTCGAGCTGTTGCTGAATCAGCTTCTTGCTATCCGTCGAATAATCTGGTAGCCGGAAAGTCAGCACCTGGTCCTTGTTCAACCCTATGTTTTTATTCTGGATGAAATCCAGCTGCATCACGATGACAAGTGAGGAAACAATCAGGGTGATGGAAAGCACAAACTGGAAGGATACCAGCCCTCGGCGCAGGTTGAGGTGTCCGCCGCCAATGGAGTGATTACTGCCCCGCAGTACGTCGATGATGTTGAGCGAAGATAGCAACAGCGCCGGATAGCTCCCCGCCAGGATGCCCGCTCCGATGGAAAGTCCCAGGAGAAGCAGCCAGGTTTTGGGTTCATTGAGGGGAAAGTGCATGTCCTTGCCCATGATCTCGCCAAAACCCGGCAGCAGGGCTTCTACCGCGATCACCGATATCACCATCGCAAGAAAGGCCATCAGGATGGCTTCTCCGAAAAACTGGCCGATCAACATGCTGCGATGGGCCCCAATGACTTTGCGGACCCCGACTTCCCGGGCACGTTTGGTGGAGCGGGCGGTCGCCAGGTTCATGAAATTGATGCAGGCGATCAACAGGATAAAAAAGGCCGCTATGGAGAAAATTCGCACATACTCGATTCGTCCCCCTGCGTTTTCTCCATTTTCGAATTTCCCATAAAGATAGGCTTCCTCGATGGATTGTAACTCGAATGAGGCTGCGTCATTTTCCCGTTTTTCTGCGGCAATCTCACTGATCTTTTCCCCTGCTGCGATTCGGTCAGCTCCGGGCTCCAGCAAGGCAAACCCCTGAAAGTTGAAGTTGCCCCACTGCATGTGATAGGGCTCATTGGTCAGAAGGTCCTTGACCGGAATCACAAAATCAAATTGCAGAGAACTGTTGCCAGGGAGTGGTTCCAGGATGCCGGTGATCTGGTAGTTGGTGGATTGGTTGACGAGAATTGTGCGTCCGAGGACGTTGCTCAGGTTGTCGTTGCCAAACAGACTGGAGGCGAGTTCCTGGCTGATGACGACGCTGTTGGGTTCGGCCAGCGCAGATTTTGGGTCTCCCTTTGCCAGTGGATAGGAAAAATGCTGGAAGAAATTGGCAGAGGCATAGGTGCCTTCCCGCTGAAAGGAGCGTCCCTCATGGGTGAACAGGTGGTTGCGGTTATAGCTCAGGAAGGTCATGTCCCGCACTTCCGGTACCTGATCCGGGATGACCTCTTCCAAAGCGAGTGGGCTGGTGTACCACGATGCGACATCGCCGTTCCCAAAGTCCAGGTGGCTGATAACACGATAGAGGCGATCTCCCTTTTCGTGAAAGCGGTCCGTGCCAAGCTCATCCATCACCCAAAGGCCTATCAGGAAGGTGCAGGTCAGCCCCACAGAGAGGCCCAGGAGGTTGATCAGACTGAAAGCCCGCTGACGGGTAAAGTTGCGCCAGGCAATGGTCAGATAATTTCGCAGCATAACGGTGTTGATTGGTGGTTGAGTCGGACGGAGCAGGGTAGGGTGGAGGCAATGCAGCGCATCCAGGATAAATGCAATTCTGGCCCTGGAAACGCCTTTTTCAGAGGCTCGCCATTCGTAGACCTCCAGGAGGTCTCCCAGTAGGTCATCACAGCGATCCGGGTCGCATAGGTTGAGAATCAGCCACTGCGCCCAACGTGGTGGAGGTGGTAGATTCATGGGTCCAATGGATTTAGGTTTACTGAGTCCCAAAGACTGTTGCGGGTTTCTCGCCAGGCTTTGAGCACCTTGATGCCATAGGGAGTTACGTCGAAGTAGCGCTTGGGCCTGCCTCCTCTCGCGGCAGAGGATTCACCGAGGGCCGAGGTTAAGAGGCCCTTGTTTTCCAGTCGCTTGAGGACGGTATGGATGGCCGGTACAGATATTTCCTTGCCAGTTCGCTCCCGATAACTCGCCGCCACTGAGACGCCATAGCCCTTGCCATTGAGGGTAAGTACAATGAGCAAAACGGTTTCTTCGAGGCTGCCTATGCTGGGTAAATCTTTCATTCGATCTGGTTTCAATAGCTAATTAACATTTGTATAAAAAATAGGCAAGGCCAACATGCAGCTTTGCAACCTTGACCAGTCGGCGCTGGTTCTTGGGAAAAGCTTAACGTCCATTAACGCTGCATTAACAAACTGGATTTTGACCTCGGCGTATTTTTAAGTGTAATGAAAATGGATAACTCCCAATCAAAAAGTCTAAAAGTGAAAGAGATGAAACGCTACCTAGGTGTCTTCCTCGCCGCAGTTTTTGGAGTACTGGTAACCCTCGCGTTGACTGGTAATTTTCCTGGCGACAAGTCTAAGAAATCAGTGTTGAGAGTAGAGCATAGCAGCCCATTGCAGGTTTCTTCTGCCCGCTATGGTACTGCTGATGGCTTGCTGGACTTCACCGAATCTGCCGAAATAGCGATGCCAGCCGTTGTGCACATCAAGTCAACCTCGACCAGAAGGCCGACCTCTCAGCAAAACCAGATGCCGGACCTCTTCCGGGAATTCTTTGGGCCGCAAACACAGCGACCCAGCGTAGGAAGTGGCTCTGGGGTGATTTTGACCGACGACGGGTACATTGTCACCAATAACCACGTGATCGACAATGCCGACGGAATCGAGGTGATTTTGAATGATAACCGATCCTTTGAGGCGAAGGTAGTGGGCGTAGACCCCCTTACCGACATGGCCGTGATCAAGATCGAAGCAGAAGACCTGCCCACGTTAGCCATCGCCAATTCTGACAATGTGAAAGTAGGTCAATGGGTGTTGGCAGTAGGAAACCCCTTCAGCCTTAATTCGACGGCCACAGCCGGAATTGTGAGTGCAGTCGGACGAAATATCAACATCCTGCGCGATCAGGCGGCCATTGAGTCATTCATCCAGACAGACGCAGCCATCAACCCTGGAAACAGCGGTGGTGCTCTGGTCAATCTCGACGGGCAACTGGTGGGAATCAATACGGCCATTGCCAGCCCAACCGGATCGTACTCAGGCTATGGCTTCGCCGTTCCCTCCAACCTCATGCGTAAGGTCGTCGAAGACCTGATGGAGTTTGGACAGGTGCAGCGTGGCTACCTCGGCGTGATGATTCGCAATGTGGATGCGAGTTTGGCAGAAGAAAAAGATCTGGAGGTAACTTCCGGGGTATATGTAAGCGAACTGGTTCCAAATGGAGCCGCTGCAGAAGCTGGTGTGAAAGCCGGAGACGTGATTCGGTCGGTTGACGGTCGCAACGTACGCACCTCACCTGAGTTGCAGGCTGCCATCGGTATGCATCGCCCTGGCGATGAGGTGGAACTGATCGTAGATCGTGACGGTTCGGAAAAGACGCTCTCCATCACCCTGAAAAATGGAACCGGAAATACAGAGTTGGTCGCAGCCGCAGATAATGCAGAAGTAATGCAGAAGCTGGGTGCGGAACTGGCCGAAGTAGAGGGAGGTGTGAAAATCAACAAGCTACTCGCCGGAAAACTCAGCCAGCAAACCGACATCCGCGAAGGATTTGTCATCAAGCGCATCAACGATGAGGAAGTCAAGAGCATTGCAGACGTAGAGCGCATCCTCAACAATCGCAAAGGCGGCGTCATGCTGGAAGGTAGCTACGAGAATTACCCCGGCACGTATTACTACGCCTTTGGGATGTAAGCGGAGAAGGCCGGAATGGGAAGGAGAGCGGAATAAGGTATAAGGTGCAACCTATGGCGCGAAGTTTCGAATCACCTCATACCTCATACCTCATACCTCATACCTCATACCTCATACCTCATACCTCA
>CAYFIR010000193.1:0-8164 GCA_964343195.1 uncultured Bacteroidia bacterium
CCTGAAATTTACCGACAAAAAATGGCACTAATCTACCATCTGATTCGCCAGGATGAATGGCATGGTTTTCTGGAGGCGGATGTATATGAACCTCAAAGTCTCCAAACAGAGGGCTTTATTCATTTTTCAACTCGTGAACAGGTCCTCGCCACAGCGGGAAGGTTTTTTGCGGAAGAATCCGAGCTGGTGGCGATTGAAATTCCGGAAAAACGTCTCAAACCACACCTCAGGTACGAGCCTACTCCTGATGGGGAAGATTTCCCCCATCTGTATGCTGCCCTGGAACTGGACCTGATCGAGGAAGTCCGGTTGCTGGTGAAGGATCAATCGGGTAATTGGACCTGGGGATAACCCCTGGTCATTGGCCTTATACTTATTCTGCGTTAAGGTAGGCACTTACCTCTTCAAGGTCCCGAAATGGCAGACAATCCCCGTAGTCTGCGGGGCAAACCCAAAACTCTCCTTCCCGAGGATCATGACCGCGTTCTATCAGCTTTTCTTCCGCAAGGTTACCACCGATCAACAGATAGCCAGGCCGATATTGCCCTACAATCTGCTGGGCCTGGAAATCAGAAGGATCGGGATGCAGCAGCAGTTTCATCCCTTCTTTTCGAATCAATGTCATGCGTGCCCAGTCCACCGAAGAGCGAGGATCTGCAAACAGTCGATCAGACTCACGGTTTAGGATGGCCAATGCCGTCTGCTGGTAGGTAGGCAAGCCTATCAGGTGGTGTAGCTGGAGCATACACTCTACAAATATCGCCTCGGGGTCAGGGAGATTCGGGTCGGCAAGCACCCTCGTTGGCACGTTGGGAGAAAAGGTTCCTCCCACTGGCTTGTAAGAAAACGCCCCCAGGGAAGCATCAAAAAACCGGGGGATAGCATACCCAATCAATTCGCGGGCGGCATTGAGCCATCTGCCATCGAGGGTCACCTGATAGAGTTCCAGGTATGCCTGTGCCAAATAGGAATAGTCATCAAGAAACCCTACTCCAACCCCCTGACCATCAATCAGGTATCGATGCAACTCACCATTCTCCATCCGACTATTCAAGCGGAGAAAGTCAGCGGTAGTAAGTGCCTTTTGCAAAAAGTCTTCGTCACCAAATGCCCGATAGGCCGCTACCCAGGCAGAAACCATGAGGGCATTCCAACCGATCACTTCTTTCAGATCCTGTTTGGGCAACAACCGGTGACTACGAGCTTCGAACATTTTTTCCTGAAGCTTCATGATTTGAGCTTGCCAATCAGGGACTGACAGTCCATAAGCAGCCGCAGCCTCTTCGTCTGAAAAGGAACGGTAGGGAACACTCTGCCCATTGCCCCAATTTCCCGATGCCGTGAGGTTGTAGTAGCGGCAAAACATTTCGGACTCGTCCAGCAGGAGGGCCTCGACTTCAATGAGTGGCCACAGGTAGTAGCGCCCGTGCTCTCCTTCACTTACTGCCGAGAGGCCTCCAAAATATCCCTGAAGGGTCCCTTCGAGGTTGCGATCCACCATATCCATGGTCTCATAGGCAACCTGGGCAAAAAGTTCTTCGCCAGTTAGCTGGTATGCCCTGGCGTAGGCTCTGATCATTAGGGCCTGGTCATAAAGTAGCTTTTCAAAAGCAGGCTTGCGCCAGCCACGGTCAGTGGCCTGATGAAAAAAGCCCCCTCCTAGCTGGTCATAAATAGCTCCATATGCCTGTTCCCTCAGTCGATTAACGGCCCAGTCCCGACTCTCCAAATCACTTGAATAGGCAGCATGGAAAAGCAGAAAGTCCATTGTAGTGGCACCCAACCTATGATAGATAGCAGGGCCATTGTCAGGCCCTGTTTTCTCCATGGCGTGAATCAGGCTATCAGCAAAATTGGGGATCGGAGATCGATAGGCAGCCAGGCCGGTTCCGGGAAATTGCTCTGGCTGTGGCAATACAAGATCATCCCAGGCTTCCGGATTATTTTGATATAGGGCACCGAAATTATGGACCATCTGTACCCAGGAAGTTGGGTTCTGGTAGGCGGCTACCTGTACCACCTCTCCTGTGGGCAGGGCCAAAACCGTGAGGGGATATTGCCGCGCGAGACCTGCTGTTTCCTTCCCGAGGTGTTGGAAGTAGTTATCCAGATCGGGGCGTTCCCCGGGATCAATGAGGATGGAAATAAAATAGTCATTGGCCCAATAGGCGATCGTACTGTCCAGCAAACAGTTTTGCTGCCACTCATAGCAGGTAGCATCCCCAAACTTTCCTACCACCATCAGCAGGGGAAGATTCCTATCCTGAGCAAGGCCGATCACCGCCTGACTGTACTCCTGCCAGTCTATCAGATCAAAGGCATGTGACTGAAGATAGGGGCTGTATGCACTCACCAACGAGTTGGCTGCCACCTCTCTCTCCTGACTCCCGATCGACAGTTGCTGGGCAGAGCAACCCCAAAGGAGAAAAATGAGGATAAATATTTGACCGAGGTTTCTATGCATGCCTGATTGTGGAACCGAAAAATACACAACAGCCGCAACATTCATAGCCAGCTGTGCCCAGAATATCCACAATGGAATGATCCGGGCTGCAAAATCATTTGGTCGGCGGCTCAATTAACGGAGAGTATTCTGCCACGAACTCCAGATGCCACAGACTCTGGGAACCAGGTCGGCATAATCCTCCAGTGGCATGAAATGACTCACTTTCAGGAAGCTACGCTCTGCCAATAGCTGTAAACAGCCTTCCTCGGTTAGGTCCTCCATACTGACCAGCCCAGGAGCATCTGATTCCCAGATCCAGGGAGTTTCCTGGACGGATAGAAATGAGCCCTCAAAAAGTCGAGGCAGATTCCCCCCCCATGTTCCCTGGCAGATATCCTTAAATTTTCCAGCCAGGATCAAATGTACCCCGATCGGGTGTCCCCAAAGCAGCACGGTACGAAAAAGGAACAAATCCTCCCCCTGAATAAACCTGGGATAATCCAATACCCGATAGGCTTGTCCGTGGTAGTTATCGCCCCGTGTAATCCTGGGTGAACTGGCCCAAACCTCCGTAAAAATACCTTCATTTTTATTGTCTACGAGGGTTTCGAGAGCTGTCCCCAGATCCGACAGCCAGGACTCCATCTTATCACAAATCCTCCGTTTCAGGGGAAGAATCCCCGCATCCTGCAAGAGGGTAATTTCTTCAGCGGACAAATGTGTCTGTTGTTCCAATTCCTTCATTCAAGAGCAATTCAATGTATGTGAATGAGCCATAAACGGCTCCAATAATATGCCGAAAACCTACTATTAGACATGTTCATTTTTGACCTATGTTTTTTGACAGGATAGCAGGATTAACAAGATTGATTATCACGGCTTTCTTATCCTGCCTTTCCTGTAATCCTGAAAATCCTGTCTAATTTGTCTAGGAGTATGGTCGAAAACCTACTATTGGGTTCAAAAAAATGGAGACCTACTAGTCAGCAGGTCTCCAGACACATTCAGATAAACTCTAATCGTTTTATGATACGGGCTTCCGAAAAGCCAGGATAGGCACACTCAGCTCTTTGGTCATCTGTCTGGTGAGACTTCTATCGCTCGAAAACAGCCGTGCGGTCAGCTTTTTTCGGCTAGTCATAGCGACTACACTACTTTCATTGAGGTTCACCAGCTTCTTAATTCCTCCGAGAGGATCAGCGTGATCAAAGAATCGGTAGTAGATTTTCGGATAATCCAGTGTATCAGTTATAGTCTTTTCAAGGCTGGAGAGGTATTGCTCCTTGGCATCCCCTTCCAACTCAGAATTCACGTGGGCAATGGTCAGCTTCGCGTCAAACAGGCCCGCGAGCGATTTTACCTGTTGGATGATCTGTGGATCGTAGTCAGACAGATCTACCGCATAGGTGATATGCTGAATTTCGTTAAATCGATTTCGGGAAGGCACTACAAATACAGGTGCCTTTACAGACGAAATCAACTGAATCGCCACAGGTCGGGACATGAAGCTAAACAACCCGGGGCGCCGATGGCTTCCCATCAACACAAGATCGAATTCACCCTGGTTAATTTCTTTAACAATCGCTGTGCTTCCATATGAGTTGAGCACCTTGATTTCGAAACTCACATTCTTTTCAAGCAGGCGCCTGCAAACTTCCTTCAGGTGCTGACGGGCCTTCGCCTGTCGAATTCCTTCAATAAAGTCTGAAACAGGTTGGGTGTGGGAAAATGAATTTTTACTTTCTCTCACCGCTCCACTTCCAGCGGAATAAAGCACTGAGATCTCAGCTCCTGACCGTAAGGCCACAGATTCTGCATAATCTAGTATGTTCTGGTAATCGGAGCGAGGATTCAGCGGAACGAGGATACGCTTCATGATGGTGTTAGAGGTGTCGTGGATTTGGGTTTACTAAATGCTTTACCTTTGTAACGAAAACAACGCCATAAAGATGCTTGGTTAACGAATCTTTTTTCACAAAATTTCACCATTTACCTTACATATAGCGGAATTCAGATCCAGCGTAAAAAAGGAGGGTGTATTGGCACATGGATTCCATTAACCTGCTCGTAATCAAATACCTGTAGAAATTCATTAAGATTCGCTAATTCCTCTATAGCGAACATTCGCTAGCCTTTTTGCAAAAGAATTACACCGAACCGAATAAAACAGAACATCAACATAAAATAACACCAAGTCGACACAATGGACCCTTTTTACAAATCTCATAACGCCCTGCTAGTGGAAATTTTACAGGATTGCCGGCGTCCCTGCTCATGTTGTTAGCAGCATTTCCGCCCCAAACCTTTGAGGTTTGCCTCCTCAGTGCCAAATTTGTCTCGTGCCGGAGAAACAAACGCTACTCATCACACGGCTTTCTGCCATTGGAGATGTCGCCATGACAGTTCCGCTGCTTAAGGCCCTCCTGGATCAGTATCCATATCTGGAACTGGTCATGCTTACCCGTCCATTTTTACACGATCTGTTTGCTCCCCTGCCGAGAATTCATCTGCCAGAAATCGACCTTCAAGGTCGGCATAAGGGAATCAAGGGGCTGTGGAGGCTCACCCAGGAGCTTCAAAAGGAATATTCCATTGACGCAGTGGTGGACCTGCACGATGTGCTTCGCACCAAGGTCATTCGGAACATCCTGAAATTAAAAGGACTACCTGTTGGCAACATAGAGAAAGACCGAAAGGCCCGAAAAAAGCTTACGAAACAGAGCGGAAAGGATAGAACACCAGCCAGGCATAGTTTTGACCTATATTCGGAGGTATTTGAAAGGGTTGGTTTCCCCATTCGGGTACACCTTCAGCATCCTCCTGCTGTGGACTTCAGTCGGTACAGATCTCCGATAGACCTCCCAGGGCTTCCCCGTCCATTTATCGGGATCGGTCCATTTGCCAGCAAAGGCCCGAAGATTTACCCCCCCAAAAGAATCGCAGAAACTGCCAAAACCCTGGCTCAATCAAATAAAACAGTATTTCTCTTCGGAGGGCCAGCCGACCAGAAATGGCTGGAAGACCTGGCACAGACACACCCCAACCTTCATGTAGCCCCAATAGCCTCTCTTGCCAGAGAGATGCGCCTGATCCAGGAATTGGACCTCATGGTAAGCCCCGATTCCGCAAACGGCCACCTCGCCAGAATTGTTGGAACCCCCACGCTAACAATCTGGGGGCCCACCCACCCGGATGCTGGGTTTCGACCCATCGGCCCCAGGACAGAAGTCCACCATTTACAGGTTCCTGTTTCAGAGCTACCCTGTCGCCCCTGTTTTATCGTGAATGCAAAGCCCTGCTACCGAGGCGACCATGCCTGCATGCAGCGAATCCCCGCACAGCAGTTGGAGAGAGAAATTCTGGCCCTGCTTCAGTCCAAATAATGATTTCCCTATTTGTCTGATGGACAGGGCAATACTAACTTGGCTAAAAGAATCCTCCAATATGTTACTGGCCAATTCTCAGCAAATCCGAACTGCGGACAAAATACAGATTGAGGAGAGAGGGTTCCCTGGAATTCTCCTGATGGAAAATGCCGGACGAATGTGTGCGGAGTTCCTGTTTGAGAAATATCAGGGTCAAAAGAGCTTCCTTGTCCTTGCGGGTCCAGGGAACAACGGAGGAGACGGGCTCGTGATAGCCCGCCATCTTTTTCTGGCCGGAAAAGAGGTTCAGGTGCTGCTTTCACATCCCCCCACCAGATTCACCGGGGATGCCGCGGTCAACTACCGCATCATCAGCGAATTGCCCATCCCATTGCTATTTTGGGATGAGGAAGATCCAGACGATATCGTCAGTTCATTCGCAGAGTCACCGATTGTTATAGACGCTCTTTTGGGAACCGGAATTCACGACAGTTTGCGGGGGCCAATTGCCGACATCGTTGCCTTTTTCCGGAACCACCCCGCACCCAGAATTGCCATTGACCTCCCCAGCGGACTGAGCGCAGATACAGGAGAAGCCATCAACCAGCCAATTCCGGTCCATCATACCCTGACCTTTCAGCTTCCCAAAATTTGCCACTATGTGACCCCGGCCTCCAATTATTGCGGAGAGATCAGCACCTTTGACATTGGGCTTTGGCCAGAAGTTATCGAGGGTCTGGGGATTCGGCGAAGAGTCCTTGACAATACAGAAAGCCAGCTAGTTCTCAAAAACCAGCGAGCAGATTCACACAAAGGCACCTTTGGACACGTATTGGCAGCAGGCGGAAGCCGTCATATGGCAGGCTCTATAGCCATGACTGCCTTTAGCGCCTTAAAAAGTGGTGCGGGTCTGGTAACCGTGGTTACCCCAGGGTCCTGCCGCCAAACTATCCTCAACCATGTGCCCGAAGCCATGTGCCTGGGGGCAGGAGATGAGGACATGTTCACCCTGGGAGTGGCTGCCATCGAGATTTTTGACCAAGCGCTAAAAGGGAAACAGGCAGTCTGTATTGGCCCCGGTTTGAGCAAAGAGACAGACACCTACGAATTCCTCTCAGCAGTACTTCCCATGGTGCAGGTGCCGCTGGTACTGGATGCTGACGCCCTCAACCTCCTGGCCGAAAGCCCTGAAATGTGGGCCATGATCCCGGAAAAAACCATTATCACCCCGCATCCTGGGGAAATGAAAAGGCTCATGGGCCTTGACACCGTCAACAATAGGCGGATGGAAAGTGCTGAGCGACTCGCCCAGGATCGCAACGTTGTCGTGGTGCTCAAAGGAGCTGGAACCATCGTTGCATCCCCCGATGGCAACACCTATGTCAATACTTCCGGGAATCCCGGCATGGCTACTGCGGGATCAGGAGACGTCTTAACGGGAGTAATCTGCAGCCTGCTGGCTCAGGGGTATTCTCCAGAAGTAGCAGCGACCCTGGGAGTATATTTACATGGACAGGCAGGCGACAGGGCCGTCCACACCCATGGCATGAGGGGATTACTAGCCATGGACCTGGCCCGCGAACTGGGCAAATAATCCGTACGTTAACATTTGGAGAATTGACAGGGTAATGGGAGCAGGGATTTGAGGAAATCCCCCTTTTTTCGTCCCTTTGGGCCAAAATCACCACCTATGGCAAGTATTCCCATTCCCGAGCATATCAAAGGGATCATTTTTGACCTGGACGGCACCCTCGCCGACACCATGCCCGTACACCTGGCCGCCTGGAAGGAGTCCGGCCGCGTCAATGGCGTCGAGATCACCGACGAAATGATCATGACCCACACCGGCATGCCCACCGTGCGCGTAGCAGCGGAACTCAACAAAGAGTATGGCTGGAGCCTGGTTCCTGAAAAGGTCAAAGCGGACAAGGACGTAGCCTACGCCCGGTTCAAACCAGAAATTGGCGTCAGAGCCATCGAACCAGTCTATGAAATTGCGGTAAACTACCGTGGCAAGCTCCCCATGTCAGTAGGTACCGGCAGCTCACATGGCAGCGCCATGGACACCCTCACCCACCTCGACGTGGTGGACTGGTTTGACGGCATCGTCACCGCCAATGACGTTGAGCACCCCAAGCCCCATCCGGAGACCTTCCTACGCTGCGCAGCACTTATGGGCGTCGATCCCAAAGATTGCCTGGTCCTCGAAGACGGAGCCTACGGCATACAGGCCGCCGAAGCCGCCGGTATGTACGTGATCGACGTAAGGCCCTATCTGGGAGAATAAATCAGTAGTATAGGGCGTGCCCCCTCCGTCTCGCGATGCGAGACTCCGGGGTCGGGCCCTTCAGGG
>CAYFIR010000194.1:0-8112 GCA_964343195.1 uncultured Bacteroidia bacterium
TATACACCCTATACACCCTATACACCCTATACACCCTATACACCCTATACACCCATCCCCTCTCGGGTTCATTCGTGTAAAAAACAATCCCCCGACTACCAGGTAGCCGGGGGATCTCTATTGAAAGAAGCAACATTTAGCTGCTATCATTACCGTACGATCAGGCGCTGAGTGGCGCTTCCTAACTCAGTCTGGATGTTGAGCAGGTAGATGCCAGCAGGCAGCTTTGCTACTTCCAGTTCCAGAGGTCCGAAAGTGCCAGGACGCTGAGCGTTCATCACTTCGCGGCCTTCCAGGGTCATCACACGGACAGAAAGTTCCAGTGCTTCCTGATCTTTCAGGCTGATGGACACGTTGTTCGCGGCAGGGTTAGGATACACGCGAACGGCTACCTGATTTTCGACATCGTCGATGCTGTTGATCACACCTTCCACCTCGAAGACTGCCATGGTAGAACTTACTTCGTAGGCTACGATCACGTAGTATTTGCCATCAGGGCTTTCATTTACGGGGATCAGCTTGATGTCCTCAGGAGCGAGGTCTCCCCCTTCAGTTGATGCGTCACGGGTATTGATGTACTGCACAAACTCAGGTGCGGTAGGATCGGTAACGTTATACACCATCAGGCCGCCGATGCGCTCCAGGCCGATGAAGGCGTACATTTCACCCTCGATCTCTCCCACTACAACCGCTTCAGGCTCAGGGCCTTTGTTGTCAGAGCGGTTTTTGAATTCGTTCTCATCGTCAGTAGTGTTGAAGATCTGGCCGAATACCGGATCCTGGCTGGTGATGTATTCGAAGTCGTCCCCGGAGTCATACACCAGCCCATTGTTATCCCAGATAGAGAATGATCGAGCACCAAACACGTGAACCTCGTCGTAGTCGCCATCTCCGTCGGTATCACCACTGGCGAAGGTGGTGGTGATGCGACCAATCGCAGTCTTGAGCAGATCCCCATCAGGGAATGCTGTTTCGTCCAGCTCGTAGTCTTCGTCGCGGAGGCGTACTTCTTCTTCGTAGGTATCGTACTCACGGGCGTCACCCTCGTTTGCCGTGATCAGGTAGTCAGTACCACCGACACTGAAGCTGGCGATGGCATCTGGCATGTACATACCTTTGATCGGATAGTTGGCGATGCGGACGGAGTCCTCGCGGTCCTCGGCGTCGATTCCCATACCAGGGACGCTGTGGTCTTTGTAGCCAAGTGGATTAATGGCTGTCACAGAGGCAGCATTGATATCTACTACAGCTACGGCGTTGTTTTCCTGGAGGGTAACATAAGCAGTGCTACCATCAACAGAAATGGCAATGTACTCAGGCTCCAGATCCTGGGCTACCGTAGCATTGGGACCGAAGATGCGGACTCCGTCAGCCTTGAGCTGTGCTTCCTGAGCATTGAACGCAGTGAAGTCAGCGGTCGAAACGTCAGCCTGGGTTACATTGGCTGCGCCTCCAGAGATGTCGATGATCGAGATAGACCCTTCTGGATCATTTGAGTAATCATCGCTTGGCTCGCCTTCATTGGCTACCAGGACCTTCAGGCCATCAGGAGTGAAGGTTACCATGTCAGGCAGGGCACCGGCGGTTACCTGGCTCAGGAAGTTGCCATCGGTATCGAAGAATACCACATAACCGGGCATCTGCTTATCGTCGTTCTCAATGGCGGCAGCGACTACACCGTTTTTGGTAGCTACGCTGTTGATACCTCCGTAGGTATTCACATCAACGGTGAGGAAGGAATCAGGAGCGGCAGGATCAGAGAAGTCCACGATGTTGATCTCGTTGGCTTCAGAGTTTGCCAGGAATACCCGCTGGGTAGCGGCGTCGTAGGCCAAAATTTCTGCCGCATCGTCGCCTGCTACACCATTCTGGTAGCTGGTAACGTGGATGAGGTTGATGTCCCCGGATCCTTCAGGTGCCAGACGGTCATTATCGTTGATGAATGCCACATGAGCAGTATCCTCACCCAGGAATGCATTGGAAGGATTGGCCAGGCGCAGAGAGAAGTATTCGTCGTTCTCGGCGTCGCTGTCATCTGCCACTGCAAATTTTACCATTATGCTGCTAACTCCAGGCATGAATGTAACAGTAGTGCTGGCTGCTGCGGTGAAGTCAGTGCCTTCATCAGCAGTCGCAAAGTTGCCTAGTTCCACATCTACAGTGATGGTAGAGTCGATGTTGGCATCGGTCAGAAGAAGTTCTACCATGATGGAGTCTACATCTTCTCCAACAGTCTGCTGATCTTCTGCGAAGGCTACTGAACCTGTGATGGCTTCTGTGATTTCGTAGATACCGACGGTGCTACTTACCTCATTGGCAACTAGCAACAGTGGACGACCATTGGGGCTTTCGTCAGAAGAAATGAAGATAACTCCTTCTGGTGCCAGGTCTCCTACGGTTTCGTCGGTGGTGCTACGGTTGTTGATGTACTGCACAAATTCGGGAGTAGTTGGATTCGTAACGTCGTATACCATCACTCCACCTGTGCGTTCCAGCAGGATGAAGGCATAGGTTCTTCCACCGATTACACCGGTGGTAACACCTTCTGGCTCAGGTCCCTTGTCGTCAGAGCGGTCTTTAAAATCCAACTCGTCGTCGGTAGTGTTGAAGATGGAACCAATCACAGGATCCTGGCTGGTAATCAGCTCAAAGTCATCACCAGAGTCGTAGGCAACCGAACCATCGGCTGCGTTCCAAATGGTGAAGGAACGGGCTCCGAAGGTATACAGCTCATCGTAGTCGCCGTCGCCGTCGGTATCTCCTTCGGTGTTCACGATTTTGATGCGTCCGATGGCCTGCTGCATGATGTCTCCGTTGGGGAAGGCAGTCGGATCAAGGTCGATATCCTTTAACCGATCTTCATCAAGGTACAACTGTGCACCACTTTCGTACTCGCGGGCATCGCCTTCGTTGGCCGTGATGAGATAGGTGTTTCCTCCGATCTCATAGCTAGCAATGGCATCTGGCATGTACAGGCCTTTCAGGGGATAGTTGGCGATGTTGACGGAGTCAAAATCATTGGTCGCGTCCAGACCGGCCATCATGGCGCTGTGGTCTTTGCTTCCCAGGTCAAGCGCTGCAACGGCATTACCGTTGGCCATGTCAATGGTGATAACGGCGTTGTTTTCCTGGCAGGTGACGTAAGCAATATTTCCATCAGAAGAGATGGTGATGTATTCGGGCTCTATGTCTTGTCCAGCGGTAGTACCAGTAGGTCCGGTAAGGCGGATTCCGGATACACTACCCAGGGCAACATTGGTAACATTGGCCGAAGACAGGCTACCTATTCCACCTGAAATATCAACGATAGAAACAGAGCCTTCTGGATCGACGAAGTAGTCATCGCTAGGCTCGCCTTCATTGGCAGTCAGGACTTTGCTTCCGTCGGGGGTGAAGGTCACCATGTCAGGCAGGGCACCTACCGTTACGGAGTCGAGGAAGTTGCCATCGGTGTCGAAGAATACGATGAAGCCGGGAAGTTGCTTGTCGTCGTTCTCGATGGCAACTGCTACCAGGGTGTCGTGCACTGCTACGCTGTTGATCCCTCCATAAATGGAAATGTCAATAGAGGCGAAAGCCACCGGATTGCTGGGATCGGCCATGCTGACGATGTCCATGGACTGGTTCTCAGAGTTGGTCAGGAACATACGCTCTGACTGTGGGTCAAAGGCCACAATCTCAGCGACATTGTCCCCGGTTCCCGGGAAGTTTTCGTAGCTGGTCAGCAGGTTCAGGCTGATGGCGTTGGTGGCTTCAGGAGCCATACGGTCATCGTCCTTGATGTAAATCACCTGGGTAGCATCTTCCAGGTCAGCATTCATCACGTCGATCAGGCGAATGGAGAAGTACTCATCCATCTCAGCATCGGTGTCGTCCATGATGGTGATGCTGATGGTTTGGGTCTGATCTGCTGAATCAGCCGCAAAGGCGACCATCATGGTGTCCATGGCCATGAAGTCCACGCCATTGTCTGCGGTGGCAAAAGAGGTCAGCACCATTTTGACCATGGGAGAGTCGGCGCTCTGTCCGGTCAGGGCGACTTCTATGTCCACAGATCCTGCACTTTCGCTGACGGTTACCACGTCTGCAACCAGGCTAATGGTAGTTGAAAGGCATGAGTTAACGACACCGGGAGTTGCATAAATCTGACTCGTGTTGATCACAGCGCCAGGTATGGCGTTACAGGAAGCGACCCAGCTGGAGGCAACAGAATTGTCCAGGTTGAAGTCCAGTAGTTCCAGTGAGGGGCCATCGCCGTCTGGCTGATCCGGCCATGGCGAACCATCGTCATAGTCAACTACGTCGATGACTGCACCAAGGGCTGTCTCAATGATGAGGTCCTCGCCGCCGTTAGATAGGCCACCGCTAATCCATTGGGCATCAAAGGGTACTCCATATACTGCTTCGGCCGCTGCGCTGTCAACAGCGATCAGGAAAGTGCTGCCTGGGGCCAGCATGGTGGAGGGGAAATCATATGTGATTCCCTGGGTGAAGGTAATACCCGTCAGGTCAATGGGATTGGCTCCGGCGTTGTAAATCTCAACGAATTCCAGAGAGTCACTACCAGCCTCGGGTGGGTTATACATGATTTCGGTAATCACCAGCTCGGGTTGAGCCATAAGACTACCTAGTCCCAGTAGAAAGATCGAGGCAATCATTCTACTGAACATGTGCGTAAAGCTTTGCATCATAGGATTTGGGATATTTGATAGGAAAGTTGAATTAGACCATAAGGATCAGAATGAATGTTAATTCTATTTGGTCTGAATGTTAACTTATTGGGAAATGGTCCAGTTATCGCTTCTCCATTAACAACACTGCTTCACTATTGCCGGGCTTTGAGAGGAGATAAGCCCGCTTCAGCTCATCTACCATGTCTATTTGCGCCCCGGTCAGTATAAGGTCCACTCCAGCTTTTTGGGCCATTTCGGCTAACTCGGTGAGGCTTTCCTCATCCAGGTTTCCGGAATGTGGAAGTACCATGGGAATTTTGGAGTCGCCTCGCTCGCTTTTGATCAGGGAGGCAGCGGCAAGGTCCAGCCAGCACCCCAGAGCAGGGGAGTGGTATGCTGTCTGAGATAAAGCTTGGGGCGAAGGTCGATCCTCTGCTACAATTGGCTCTACATACCAGATATCTGAGATTCCAACTTTATCGTGCAAAAATAAATCGAGTCTCAGGCTTAAATCATTGAGAACTGATAAGGCTTTTTCCTTGATTTCCGGGTCTATTTCCTGGGCAAAAAGGGATGCTCCCTGTAAAGCGTATCCCTGGGTTTGATGCATTTCCTGGATCGCCAGCAACGTTTCAAAAAGGGGGCTTTTGCGGAGTACCAATTGGAAGTCGGCATCCCAAAAGGGTGACTCCTTCAATAGCTGGTTGAGTCTGGTTAATCGCTGTGAGATGGGAGCAGCCTGAAGCTTTTCCAGTTTGGGGAGACATTCCGCAATTTCCAGTAACACCTCGCCGTATCCCTGTGAAATTTTCTCCTTCAGGGTGATGTTAATGTCCTCAGAAATAAGTTGGGGGACTTTACTTCCCATAATCTCCAGCCAATCCGGCTGGTCCTGATCAGTAGGGAGTTGAAAAAGATTGTGGGGCGTGAACTCGGCCAGCATGGGATTAGCAGCGGCCCGAAGTCCATCTTCATGGGTTTGCAGGGCTTGCCGCAATTCCAGGAGAAGGGTGGGTTGCCCCAGCCAATCTTCTGGCGAGTGTGAAATGGTTACCTGCTCAATCTCCGGCAAATCAAGTTGTTCCAGCACCTCTACGTGGTCACTCCACTGTGCCGCCAGGTCTTCTGTGAGGGGTGACTGAGTCGTAGCCAAACCCTGTAGTTCCTCCAGCCGGGATTGCCACTGGTGGAGACGCTCTCGTTCGGCAGTTAATTCAGGGGAGGAAGCATCAGATGGGGACAAAGAGGCCTGAGCCAACTCCTGAAAATCCCGGGCTTTGCCCTGCATCATTTGTTGGAGCCGGGAAAGTTCCTGCTCTGCTGCGGTGATCTGGTGCTGGATCGCTACGAGTCGCTGCTGCTGACGCTGTTGACGAAGGGTGCGTTTTTCGGACCGTTGGTTTCGCAGTCGTTTCTCCAGCAGAGTGGCCTGTTCACGGGCATATTGGGCTTGCTGTAATTCGCGCTGAAGCTGACTCTGATGAGCCTTGAACCGTTTTTCCTGATTTTTCTGCTGATTTTGGCGATTTCTTCGCTGCTTTTGCCAACTCGCATCCAGCCCTTCAAGTTCTTTTTGCTGCTCCGCGAGCTGTTCCTGAAGGTGACCAACGCCGGAGACCGGAAGGTCCAGTTCAGATAGGTCGATGTTAACCCCGAAAAGAAGGTCGTTTAGTCGCTCTACGCTGGGGCTCAGGTATGGATGAAACAGTACTTCCTCCCTTACTACTTTCCCGATATTCTCTTCCCAATCCGGGTATCGATCCTGGAGCCAGCCCATGAAGGTTTGGCCTGCCCCCTCAATGCGCTCCTGTAGCTCCTGAATGCGGGATTCCAGTTTCGATTTTTCCTGTTGATAGGCTTCTTCTTCTATTTTACCTTCCTCTTCCTGCTGTTTCACTTCCCTTGCCCTATTGGATTCCAGATCGCGCATGGCCGCCTGTTTTTGCTCCACCAGCAGGTGTTGCACAACCTGCTCACCGTGCGCATGCAGGATGGAATCCAGAGAATGCTCTTCGGGTTGAAAAATGGAAGATTCCAATACCTGTAGCCGCTGAGTGACCAACAATTGGTAATGCTGCCATGCGGCTTCCCAGCTTTGTTTGAAGGCAGGCCAGTCTGCAAGATCGGAATCAGAGATCTTCAACGTATTTTTTTCCGAAGCTTTGGTACTTTCCAGCACTCCAATCCGCTTTAGGCTTTGGCTGATTTCCTGTTGGGCAAAAATGATCTGTTGCTGACGTCGGGATTCAGCCATTCGGGCCTGTTGCTGATTGGCATCCAGGTCTTTGGCGGCCTGTGCTACGATGCCCTGGAAAGCGTTTTTTCGCTGAGCAAGCTCACGGGTCAATTGAGTCGCCTCTTCCTGCGTGGCTGTGTAGCGCTGGTAGCTTTCGTTCCATTGCTTCAGAGCGTCCCTTTGTTCTTCCAGGATCTGCCAGGCTCGATGTGACTGGTTAAACCTGAGGAGTTTTTCGTGAATGGGCTCAAGGGGAATTGCTGGCTGATCGCCCGGTAGCCAGCCAAGTAGCCATGGCAAATGGCCTGGTCCTGAAGATATTGGGGCTGCCATCCAGCGCTGTTGAGCTTTCCTCCAGGCGGCTATCGGCTGATGGGTTAACCACGCATACCGGGTATTGCTGTGCTGTCCGGTTGCAAGTCGCTGGTATTCATCCAGTGAATCAAATGGTCCTTCCACCGTCACCTTGCGCTTTTCCAGCCCCTGAAAAAGGGATTTGGTGGATTTTACCTTGCCTTTTTCGTCCCAAAATATCTCCCGGTCAAAGTCGCTGTTCACGAGGTAAAAGGCAGGTCCCTTCCTGCTGCCGACGCCCACGAGGAGAAACCATCCTTTCGGAGCCTTGATTTCGTAAACCAGCCGTGCCGAAGGAACCCTCAGCCACTGGTGCAGGATCTCAGGGACTCCCTGTTCTGCCCAGCCAATCTGAATGGCCTGCTGACAGGCCTGGAGGCCCGCATGATCTCTTCCTGCCAGGCCGATATGACCATCAAGGGTGATTGTCTGATCTGTGAACGGTCCGCAGTGGATGAAAATGATTTGGTGCATAGGGAGTAGAGATACTGCCTTAAAAATAAGCACAATAGGTTGACTCCTCTAAATGTTCTTTCATGAATTGCCTGTATGTGACTTATTGGTTTTCATCATTTCAAAATGTTGCGTATATGATTCAATAGGTACTTTATTGAAGGCATTTTATGGATTGCTGTCATTCAGAAAATAGGATGTAGGGATATCAGAACCTCAGACCTATCAGATGAAAAATGAAAGGGCAGATCGCCCGGCGAAATGACGGGGGGATTCGAAGACTTTGGGGATGTAATGAATGAAGCCTTCTTATTTGCTGCGCGGTTTTAACCCGCAGCAAAGGGGGGGCCTCAGATCCCCCCGCTTTTCGCCATAGGCGAAAACCACCCCCCTTCT
>CAYFIR010000195.1:0-8030 GCA_964343195.1 uncultured Bacteroidia bacterium
GCCTGAATGCCTTCGTACTCTCCCATCTCAGAGCCTTCGTACTCTATTCCGATGAATCCGCTGTATCCGGCTTCTTTTACGATGGTCAGCATCTGCTTGTAGTCGGTATGAATTTCGGAGCCATCAGGACCGAAATCATGTGTTTTGGCACTAACCCCCTTGGCATAGCGCATCAATTCTCGTACACCGACATAGCGGTCGTACTCCTCCGCGCACCCATCTTCAGAGCGTTGGATACAGAAATTGCCAAAGTCCGGCAGGGTGCCACAGTTGTCCATGCCTACCTGAGCGATGACACTTGAAAGCCATTCGGCGTTGGAAGAATAGCTGCCATGATTCTCCACGATGACATTGATATTGCTTTTTGCACCGTATTCACATAGTTGCCCCAGACCGTCTATGGCGGCAGCAGAGACTTCCTCTGCAGTTCCCTGGCCAGCGGCATTTACCCGAATGGAATGACAACCCAGGAAGGCGGCGGCATCCACCCATTTGTAGTGATTGGTCACAGCCGTTTTGCGGGCGGTATCGTCGGTGTCGCCGAGGTTGCCCTCGCCATCGCACATGATCAACAGACTGTGGACGCCATTATCGTCACAGCGTTGTTTGAGCTGACCCAGCCATTCTGTGTCTTCAGCTTTGTCCTTGAAGAACTGGTTGACATACTCTACTGCACTGATGTCAAACTTCTCACGGGTAACCTGTGGGAAGTCCAGAGCATCCAGTTCTCCCGCAAAGAAAGTTTTGTGCAGGGACCATTGTGCCAGGGAAATGTCGAAAAACAGTTGCGGCCCTGATGGCCCCTGATCGTTGCTCTCTGTATTATCTCCCTCTTCAGAGGAAGTAGAGGTGCAGCTACTGATGAGGCCTGGTAGCAAAAATAGCCCTGCTCCGGCGGTTACAGACTGACGAAGGAATTTACGACGAGGATGTGTCATTTTTGCGAGTGTAGGAAGTGGAAAAAGGTGGAATTGTGAACCTGATATGAGAGGATTTTAGAGGAACTGCCTTAGGAACGCTCAAAAAATTAGTTCCGCTTTTGACTTGATTCCCGATGCTCGGGATCTGCGACTCCCTGCCCGCATACTGCGTCAGAAAAAGCCTCATTTGGCTCGCCAAACTCGGTTTTTCTTCCTTGCCTGCGAACAAGATCTCTTCGCAAAATCGGGAAGTTATTTTTCTCGCGTTCCTTAGTCCCCCAATCGCATATCATTAACTGATTCGCACATTGCGATCAACAATACCCAATATAGGACTTTTTCAAGATTTGGATAAGTCTGTCTGCGATTCAGACGGTCCGAAATGTGTATCAGGTTAGCAAGTCTGTCTGTTTTTTTGAGGGGCAAGCAGATAGGGGAGCGGAAACTCCCTGTCGGTGCCCCGGCATGAAGGCCTGCTAAAAACGGGATACCAGACCTGAGAGTCCGGTATCCCGTAAGAGGATAACTCGAGGGTAATGCTCCTCCAATCAGATGCGCATGGAATGGGTCAGGAACTCACCTGACTGACTCCGAAGTTTTAGCTGGTATAACCCAGCTGGTAACTCAGGCTGCCAGCGCAGCATGTAATGATTGGGATCGTGGGCCTGGACCTCCAATGGCATGTGTTCACCTGAAGGGCACACGAGGTGGGCCTCAGACAGGGTGTTGGCTATAGGGAGATGAAGGTGAGCATGCTTGCGGGTAGGGTGTGAAAAGACTTTCATGGAAAAATCCTCTTTAATCGATTTACCATGAAGTTAACCCTGACTAAGGGAATTCCCCAGGGGAAGTACCAAACAGGTTTACATCCCTGTATTAATGGTAGGAATCTCCGCATGAAATGCTAATGCGCTTTTAATCAGCCCATTGCGGGACCCTATCTACTTCTTCTTCCAGTATTTTCCACAATGAGGCTAGATTTTCCTGGACGGTGGTTACTACAGATTCTGCCGGAACGATGCTCATTTCTCCTTCCTTGCGCAGCTTCATTTCCACTCCGCCTTTGCCCAAAGCCCGACCAGAAACAGTCAACCTGATGGGAATGCCGCGTAGGTCTGCATCCTTGAACTTGACTCCGGGTGCCGCAGTCTTTTTATCACGATCATCAAACAGGACTTCTACACCAGCCTTTTGTAGATCCTGATAAAGTTGCTCTCCGAGTGCAATAACTTCCTCATTGTCAGGTAGCAGCACCAGATTTACCTCATAGGGAGCAATCGAAATAGGCCAAATGAGGCCATTGTCGTCGCGGTGCTCCTCGGCGATACAGGCGAGCAATCGTCCCACCCCGATGCCATAAGAACCCATGATGATGGGTTGTGGCTTGCCATTGATGTCCATGAAGTTGGCGTTGAGGGCTTCGGTGTACTTGGTGCCAAGCTGGAAGATGTTGCCGACTTCGACACCGCGAACCGTTTGAAGGTTTCCGTTGCCATTGGGGGCAGGAGCTCCATCAAAAGCGGCCACCAAATCTGCGACCTCATGAGCCGTAAAGTCCCGCTTATAGCGCGCCCCCGTCAGGTGATAGTCGACTTCATTGGCCCCAATGACCCAGTTGGCCTCTCCCTCGATCAGGTCGTCGACCAATACTTTAACCAGCTTCGTGTCCAGGCCATAAGGGGACATGAAGCCCGGCACAGCCCCTACCGCGACTAGTTCTTCTGAGGTGGCTGGCCGCAGGGAAGTAGCTTTCAGCAGATTTTGCACCTTGATCTCATGTACTTCCAGGTTTCCGGGCACCATGACCATGACGACCTGTTCGGTCTGGTCGGGATAGGTCACCATGTAGGCCACCGTCTTGGCGATGGTATCGGAGGAAACTTTCAGGAACTGACTCAGATCCTCAATGGTGGCTACCTCGGGCGTATGGACCTTTTCCAGGTCAGCGGCCTCGTCTTTTCTGGGGATTTTGGTGAAAGTCGCGACCTCCTTGTTGGCAACGTAGGAGTGATCTTCGGTCAAAAAGATCGTATCCTCGCCCACTTCCGTCAGGTACATGAACTCATGCGCGATGCGTCCACCCATCATGCCTGTATCGCTCAATACTGCGACCAATGACAGCCCTGCCCGCGCTCCGATGCGATGGTAGGCATTGTAATGGGCTTCGTACTGGGTTTGTAATGCTTCCCAACTGCTGTCCAGTGAGTAAGAGTCCTTCATCACGAATTCCCTTGTGCGGATCAGTCCGCCGCGTGGACGCAGTTCATCGCGGAACTTGGTCTGGATCTGGTAGACCAGCTTGGGCAGTTGCTTGTAGGAGGAGACCTCATGGCTGGTGAGAAAAGCCACGATCTCTTCGTGGGTCATGCCCAGCACCATGTCGCGCCCGGCGCGATCGGCGAAGCGCACCATCGAGTCATCGATGGCGTCATAACGGCCCGTTTGCCGCCATATATCGGCCGTGTGGACGATGGGCATGTTGATTTCTACTCCGCCGATTCGGTCGATTTCCTCACGCAGGATCTGCTCTATCTTGCGCAGACTCCGCTGGGCGAGGTGCATATAGCTGTAAATTCCCGCTGCTACCTGACGGATATATCCGCCCCGGAGTAACAGTTCGTGGGAGGCAAGTTCGGTGTCTTTGGCCTGGCGTAGGGTAATGCCGAGGAGTTGGGAGATGCGCATAGACAGTGTTCAGTGATCAATGGTCAGTGTTCAGTAGAAGAAGAAGTCAGAGGCCAGACTGCTTCGCGGTCAGAAGTCAGAGGCGAATTATTCTTTCTTGTCTCGCTTCTGACTTCTGGCAGTCCCGGTCAGTGAGCTTGTCGAACTGATCGGGACGGTCTCGCAGCAAAGCGGTCTTCTTAAAGTCCCAGAACGGATTTGCCCTGGTCAAAGATGATGTCAACCGGGATACCTGCCTCAGCGAGGCGATCGAGATCAGCCTGTAGGCCTTCCTGGATGACGGCCTGCTCAGCGACGAGCTGGGCAGCCCCTTCATAATCACCGTTCCCCTGAAGGGTGAGGATCTTGCGGGTAAGGGCCTCTACAGCTGCTTCGAAATTCGGTACGTCGATGCTATAGGTGCCGGTTTCTTCATTTCGGACAAAAGCACCCATTTCGTTGAAGAAGTTGAAGCGAATCATGTTGGCCTTGCCGTGGGCACTGCTGGCTCCAAAGCGAACTGAGCGGAAGATGCTGGCCATGAAAGTGACATAGTAATCCATGAGTTCACCTTCGAGTTCGTCCTTGGCGTGAAGCTGCTGGATCATGTACAGGCCAAGGATGTCGGCTTTTCCTTCTTCGATGGCCGAGGCATTTTCCTTGAGGGATTCGCGGACGGTGCCTTCGCCCTCGATGACATTTTTGATGCCCAGTCCGTGCGCTACTTCGTGGAACATGGTGTTGGAGAAAAACGCATCGAAAGTGATGTGGCTTCTTTGCTCTTCATCGATCAGCTCTGATGCGATGGGCAGCAGAATGCGGTCAAACTTGGCGCGCATGGCATTTTTGAGTTGCAGGCGGCGAGTGCCTTTTTGCAGCTGTACCTCCTCGTCGTTGGGCAGGTTGATGGCAATGGTTTTGGAGCCGGCGTTGCAATCCCCCGCGTAATACACCACGTCATATGCATTGAGGTCGGCGTCGGAACCGGGTTCTTCCTGCTTGTACTGCGCATCAACGGGGAGGTTTTTCTGCAATTCCGGTAGGAATGCCGCATAGCGAGCCAGGCGCTCACTCCATGCCTGGTCCTTGATCAGCACATAGGCTTCATGGGCGGCTTTATAGCCAAAAAGCTGGTCTTCATAAGTTTCGATAGGGCCGATTACCACATCAATGGCGTTGTCTTTCATGTCCATCCAGGCAAGGTCGCTGGGTTGATACGCATCGTTGAGCAGGGCGGCAGCGCGGAGGGTCAGGTAACGGGCAAAGTCTTCGCTTTCAGCCAGGTCCGCAGCTTCCAATAAAAGGGCAGAGGCTTTTTTTACCTGATCGGCAAAGATTTCATAGTAGGGTAGGGTGGTGAGGTTGCCCGCTTCGTCTCTGCGAATGAAGGTGTAGAGGCTGGCCTTGTTGTCGAGTTCTGCTGCTTCAAACTCCTCCTTGGTCATGTCCTCAGGGTAGAAATTGGCACCAGCCGACTTGGCAGAAACTCCTTCAACGAATGGCTCGTTGCCAGCGAGGCGGTCATATGGGCCGTAGTTGATCCGGCCGAATTTGCGGTAATCATCGCTGGGAAGTCCTGAGAGGAATTCCTGCCAGTTTTCTCCGTAGGCCTCGTACCAGAAGAGTTCGTCCATGATTTTGGCGGCCTCGATCAGCTTGGAAACGAGCTGTTGCTGGTTGGGACTGAGGTGAGATAGGTCGGCTTCCAGGCGAAAGGTCGTGTACTTGGCGAGGCGGTCCTCAATGGTGATGGTTTGTTCCTGTTCTTCACCTGAGGTGGAAGACTGTTCGCCATTACAGGCAGCCAACAGAACCACCAGGGAAAGTAGTAGTATCAGATAACGATTCATATTTCGGGGATAAGGTTAGTTTGGTTTGAGGGTGAAATTAGTGAAAAAAGGGAAAGGAGCACTTTGTTGGGACTTATTGATGTATTGTTGCTAGGTGGGGGGCTGAATAAAAAAGCCACCCCATGAAGGAGTGGCTTATATTGAGATATTTTATGTCGTATCAGTATCCTCCATATCCCCCTGAGATGTAGCTTTCCAGCTCACGGATTCTGTTTTCCTGCTCAGAGACCAGGGTATTGACAACATCACGGATGGTGATCATCCCTAGCAATTGTCCGTCGCGCATGACAGGAAGGTGACGTATGTGTTTGTGGGACATGAGAGACATACAGTCCTCCATGGTTTTATCTGGATCGATAAAGAAAACACGTTTGGTCATCAGGTCACGTAACTGCCGCTTTTCACAGATTTCTCCAGTGACATTACCTCGACGGGCGTAATCCCGCTCAGAAAAAATACCCACGAGCATTCCTTTTTCCACGACGAGCACTGCCCCGATGTTTTGCTTAGCCATGAGCTTGAGGGCATCCATCACGGTATGGTCCGGAGTGAGATGATAAAGGGTGCTGTGTTGTTCGCCTTTGCTGCGAAGCAGTTGTTTGACAGTAAGCATAGCAATTGTAGTGTAGTAAGTAGTTAAAATCAATCAGAGGAAAAACAGAGCAGGGAATACGTGATTCCTGCCTGTAGTCATATACAAAAAGTGTGGGTGGCCTTCAGTGGATAATGACTGGGTGAAGACATTATCATTTTATAATAGTAAAATTTGGGAAAAATTGCAAATGTGGAAAGTAGAAAAAAATAAAGGGATAGGTGAGACCTATCCCTCTGAATGAACCAAACTACTACTACTAAATCTTCTTAACTACATCACTAACGGAAAGCTTGGTGGCTTTCTGATACTGACTCTAGAAAATACGGGAATTCTGATCAAAAAGTTAAGTGGATGTTTGTTTTTCTTGAAAAAAATACACTGGAAAACCCTCTTTCAGGTGGGGGTGGCGATATAGGCATTGGGAAATAATCGGAGTAATCTTCTATCTATGTCATGGACAGTGACCTTTCCATCATGGTTTTCGTCCAATCCTGCGTTCTGTTGATAGGCCCTTGCTGGCTGGGCGTATAGCTGATAACATGGTTGCTGTGTTCGGGCCCTTGGAAATAGAACGGCCAAGTAGAGATCTGTAAGATTTTGATAGGGGCCGTAGCGATTTTTCACCATTTCAAGGTATGCTTCTACATATGGGAGCTGTTCTGTAGCACTCATCCGCTTCAGTTCATCAATGGTTATGTTTAATTCTGCAGCAGTTGCTGGCATAAACTGAATGAGTCCAATTGCTCCACTTCCTTTCAGGTTGGTAGCATGCGGGTTGAATCCAGACTCCGCAAACATGATAGCCATTAACCACTCGGGAGCGACATTTAGTCGATCGGCCATGCTGTTGACAGCGATAGCAAACTGCTGGGTTTCCTTTACATACCGGGACGCAGATTCTATCAGATATAGCTGACCCATATGAACGCCCTGCTGCTCTGTGATTGGCGTAAGAGGGCTGCGCATCCGATATCCAAACAGAGCTCCAAGGGTAAGGAGGATGATCAGTTTGAATAGATGTTGAAAGGTCCTACTATCAGGTCTGGGAAAGCGGATAGTCCAGTATTGACGACTTTTGAGAGGTTTGACAGGGTACTGCTTCATGAGTAAGGTCGTTGATAAATTTTAGGGTCTTGCTGAAGTTACCTGTGCTGATTTAGAAGAGTAAGGCCCATAACGATGTTAGAATTAATCACGATATAAAAAGCTGCTGCTCAGGCTGATAATTCTTCCACCGATTCTCCCCAGAGATATGTGGATAATTAGATGTTTCTTTGAAAAGATTGAAATAATCATCATATTTGAATATCATTCATTGATAATACTCTACTTTTTATTCTCCTACTCGCTATGACTTCTAATGCAGAGAAAAAACACCAAATCCTGATTATTGGAGGGGGTTCGGCTGGTATAACCGTGGCATCTCAGCTGCTGCGCAAAGACTCCAACCTGGATGTCGCCATTCTGGAACCATCAGATAAGCACTACTATCAACCAGCGTGGACGCTGGTTGGTGCTGGAGCTTTTGACATGAAGGACACCGTCCGAAACATGGCCGACTACATCCCAAAGGGTGTTACCTGGATCAAGGCTTATGCCGACAAGATCGATCCGGAACACAATGTTGTCGTTACCCGCGATGGGGTCGCAATCGGATATGACTACCTGATCGTCGCAGCTGGTATACAGTTGGACTGGGATGGAATCCCCGGCCTCAAGGAAGGCATCGGAACGAACAATATCTGCTCTAACTATCACCAGGATTACGCAGAATACACTTTTGAAACCCTGAAGCGATTTAAAGGAGGTAACGCTCTCTTTACCCAGCCAGCCACTCCTATCAAGTGTGGTGGAGCACCTCAGAAGATCATGTACCTATCTGATCAGTATTTCCGCAAGAGCGGTGTACGTGACAAGACGGAGATCATCTTTGCCACTCCAGGTACCGAGGTTGTCTAAAGTACCGATTGAGTTTTCCTGATCAAACATGTGGTAATTCCA
>CAYFIR010000196.1:0-7859 GCA_964343195.1 uncultured Bacteroidia bacterium
GATGCGGGAAAAGATGCAGCGATCACCCATCATTGGGGATTTGACAGAGCACTAGTCCAGCCATAGTATCAGGACTTTCAGGTCGATGACAGCTATTGGATGTTGCAATCAAGATAGCCTAACCTGGAGACAATTTGTGGCATGGACGAAAAAATTAACATAGTCTATGTTCACCCGGCAGCACATTCTGAAAATGTCAATATCCGGCAATCTTTGGTAGAAATTATTCCCCTGGCACAATCAGTTTCAAACAGCCAGGGACTACCTCCACAGATACGCTTGAGGTTTCGGGCTTTAGCTCCCCGTCGATCTGAAAGGATTGGGGCTGATCGAGGATTACCTCTGCTGTTGAGACTTGATATACATCAAAATACTCCTGATCCTCCGGCAGGATATCCAGAAACTGCCCGGCGATGCCTGCGAGGTTCAACTCCTTCAGCACATAGACTTCGAATAGCCCGTCGTCCAGTTTCCCTTCTTTGGTGAGGAGTGCCCCGGTCCCATAGCGACTGGCATTGGCGAAGGCCACCATGTAGCAGGATGCCTTGATTTCTTTTTGGTCCAACAGCAGCCGGGCCTGAAACTGCTCCGGATTTTTCAACTGTGAAATGACGCCCTGAGCGTAACCCAGGAAACCTCTTCTTTCCCCCTCCTCAAATTCCTGGACCAGGTTGGCATTCATCCCGACGTCGCTGATGTGGAGTCCATGGTCTTCGCCTCCATTAAACGAAAGCATGTCCGCGTCTATGCTGTGGCCTGCCCCGATGATTTTCAGGGCTTCATCTACATCCTCGGGAATGCCCAGCTCGGTGGCCATGCCATTGGCGGAGCCGCCGGGAATCAGCCCCAGTGGCGTTCCGGTATGTTTGAGCAAATCTGCGCAAAGCATCAGGGTTCCGTCGCCACCGATTGCTACGATGGAGTCAGGTTGGTGCTGATCGATTTGCTCTTTCAGTTTGGCGGAGTCGTCCTCGCCGGTGGTTTTCCATGTTTCTATCTGCTGGTCAGAACTATTTGCCCATGAATGGACTTTTGACAATAGTTCTTCTTTATCCTTGTCTCCCGATATGGGGTTGACGACGAAAAGTATGTTGGTCATTTGCTAATTGAATATGATTTCCTCCCACCCGGAATGGGCTTCCTATAGAGAGGCTCCGATTAATGGTAACTGGTTTCAAAAGTGGTTGAAGAGCCGATTCAGATTTGTTGATTATCCGTTTTTGCTCGCCTATCGTGGCATGGGCAGCGAGCAGACCTGGTTTATCCAGGGGCATGTGTTTAAGGGAATGGCGCTGCGTTCCCCCCGAAAAAACGCTACGCTCTGGCAAAATGTGGTGTCCATGCTCAAGATGTTCATGGTCAGGACGGTCGAAGGGGCCAGGGTAGAGCTGTGTTTTCAGGGGCATGGCTTTATAACTGAAACCGATGCTCAAGGGTTTTTTGAGTTCCGGATTGAACCGAAACAATTGCCCCAGGGATGGCAGTCTTATGAGTTAAAGTTATTGGATGAAGTGGTCGAAGGCCAGGAGGAAGTCAGCGTGCAATCAGAAGCCCTGATCGCCTATGACTTCGAATACGGGCTGATCTCCGACATCGACGATACCTTTTTGGTGACGCATGTGACCAATAAACTCCGCAAGCTATACACCCTGCTCACCAATGACTTTGAGAGCCGAAAGCCCGTGGAGGGCGTGGTGCAGTTTTACCAGGCGCTCTGCGATGGCGTCACCCAGCGCAGCAATCCTTTCTTCTACGTTTCCAGCAGCGAGTGGAACCTCTACGAATTTCTGGTGAATTTCACCCAGACCCACAACCTGCCCAAAGGCGTCTTTCAGCTCAAGGAGATCAAGGACCAGTTCATGGATTTTTTCCGGTCGGGCTACGGCAGCCACGACCACAAGCGAAAGAAAATCGAGCGCATCCTGAGGCTTTACCCTGAGCGCTCCTTCATCATGCTGGGCGACAATGGGCAGCACGATCCGCAGATCTATGCCGAGGTGGCGCAGCAATATCCCCAACAAATCAAGGCCGTTTATATCCGGGGCGTAAAAAAGGGACATTGGCCCCAAACCGAAGCACAACTCACCCTGATCCGTGCACACTCCATCCCCGCCCTGCAATTTGAGCACAGCCGAGAGGCATTTGAGCACGCGCAGGAGCAGGGGTTTATTGAGGCGAAGTCATTGGTGTAATAGCTAATCTTCGCTCATGAAGTAGGCGAAAATCAATTTCTGCGAATCAAAAATCGCGATCCCAATGTCGAAGGTGTGTTGGGTGAGGGAGTTGAAGCTATAGCCATTCCCGATTTGTTCCCAGGGATTGCCAAAGCAATTGCAAACGGCATATTCGATGTCCTGTACGTCCAGGTGGCTCAGGATCCGGTTGTGAACATGATCTACCGTGGTAGAATCACTTATTTCAGAAGAGCTATAAGCGATGTCATAGGTCAGGCAGTTTTTCAACAGGCGGCTTGCTTTTTCAAACGGAATGGAATCCCATTTCCCATCCAGTGGAGTAAGCCCTAGCTGTAAGCAGAGTTGATCAAGAAGGCCCTGTGCATCCTTCATGTTGAATAACACTTCGGGCAAATGGACCTCATAGGCATGTCCCCAAGCGTCGTTTTCGATGTCGAGTTCCTGGTAGGTGAGCATTGATAAAGTCTGGCAAAGTTGAAAAGTGGGAGTAGAAAATATGGTTCATAACCGAAACCATCCCCTGATGGTCCAGCCGATTCGCTGCCAGATGCTGGGGTTTTCCAGGTAAAATGTACTTAGGTTATGGTACTTCAAGTCCATGTAGACGACCGCTGGTTTTCTCTTGAAATCTGACAGGGGTATTTCTTTGGTCTGATAGCTAAAGTATTTGATGACCAATGTATCCCTTTGTATGGTTTTTCGATCACCTCTCACCTCAATGCGATAGTTTCCATTTTCATCAGATAATGCTCCCTCTTCTAAAGTTTTTAGGTACACAGCCGCACCATAAAGTGGAAGAATGGTACCATCTTCGGTTTCCGTGATTACTTTCCCCTCAATGACAATCCCTTCTGATAATGTTTGTACTCCTTCAACTGCCTCGTGCTGAATGGCTGTACTATCTGCTACCTCCTGTTTCTTCCATACGATTTGGGCCTGAGCCTCCGTAGTAGTTACCTGCCCCAGAGCCAGTAAAATCGACGAAATCGCCACAGTTGGCTTGAGAGAGAAACTCCTTTTCGGAGGCTCCTGTCCCCAGTGTTTGAGCTGCTTGGGGCGGTACATCCCACAGAGAGAGTTGTTGTGTTGCGCCTGAAGGTCTTCGATTTCCTCCCAGGACATTTTGGAGAAGTCCACGATGGTTTTCTGGCATTGGCCACAGAGCCGACCACCCGAAACAGGCTTCATGTCGAGCCACTTCTCGCCGCAGTGTTGGGGTTTGGGTAAAGGCATTTTTTCATATTAACGATGACTCTGAGGCAATGGGCTGCCTAACACGGAATCCAATACTCGATCTCCCAGAGCTTTCCGTGTCCGAACGGGGGGAGTTGGATGTCAGGAGTCATTCCCCTTTCAACCAATCACCCATCCGCGATTCCCAGTCCAAATATTCCTGCTTGGTGGATTGCAGACCGCCTAGGTCAGGTAGCTCATTCGCCTGATAGTTCCGCATCATGTCGGCGGTGATCATGATCATGAGCATGAGGTGATAATCTTCCAGGCGGGTGTGGAGGCTGTCGATCTGCTGCCATTCCGCCTCGTGGTGGGCGACACGATTTTCATATTCCTCCCGAAATATCTGAAGAGAAAGCTCCATTTGTTCACGCAGCAGGGTATCCTGAATCCGCTGGATGTAGCCTGTGACCTGGCTCATGTATTGGAGATTCGTCTGTCGGTACTTGCTGTAGGCATTCAGGCTATCTTTGGGCGCTTCCCGAAAGGCTTTCCAGTCCTCTTCGAGTTGTTCCAGGTTGGGATCATTGGATTGGGCTTCCATGTAGAGCTTCTCCAGCAGGTTTGACCCCCGATAGGAGCCAGAGACAGCCTCTATGGCAGAGGGAATCGCATCCTCCGACAGGGCCTTGGGAGTGGTTGATTCTCCTTCCGAGTGAGGCGGGGTAGGCACCTCAGCACAACTCCAGCATGTGGCGACGAAAAGGGAAATGAGGAAGGTTCGAAGGTTCATAGCGTTGCTAATTTAGCTGTGAAGCTTTTACCCCTCATTCCGATTGGAGAGTAGCATGCTGATGATGACCAGCACCATGACCACAGTTCCCAGCCAGGGAAGGGTATTCTGGGAGGCTCCGAGGTCCTGCCAGTTGATGGCAAACATTTGCCCGATGATGACCAGACCTGCCAAAAGTGCTATGATGTTTCGGTTTCGTTTTTTCATTTTGGGAGAAATCAGTTGGCTAAAAATAGGGTTTTCTGGCAAATAGGCCAGGAATGAAAAATCATAGCGAGGCCCTTAGGGGGAATTCCATTTTCTCTGGGGAATGATTGGGGTGCCGTCCCATAATGGCATCGTGGCAGGTTGCACAGTAGAACCCCAGCTCGATCCCGGATTTGGGATCTGTATTTTCGTGGATGATGACGCAATCAGGAAGGTCCATCTGTTCCCGAATGCGCCCCACGTCCAGGACACAGGCAAAATACACCCACTCGCGGCAGTTTTGGCCCCACGGCTGCCCCCGATAGGTCTCGTGGATTCCAGCCTTCATGATGGCAGATTCGAGGGAGGTGAGGTGTTCACACATGGGGAGGAGTTTGAAGGGAAATCGGCAAACGGGCTCAAAACGATCCCGTTTGCCGAATCTACAAAACAAGCTCCGCTAATGCCCTCACTCGTAAAGATCAGCGGCATACCCAAAGTGCAGCGTTACCAAGATCAGGTGGGTCATTTCTTCGCTCCGAAAGCACTAGGGTTTGGTTTCGTTCCCTATGGAGCAGGGCTGATGGCTATTTGCCCTCCTCGTTTTGGTAGTAATTATTCAGGATCGAATCCATCTCCACTTCGCCCTGGATAATCTGCTCGATGCGGGTCCAGATATCAGCAGGGACGATGGGCCTCAGCGGCTGCTCGATCTGGGTGATCCGGTTGAAGACCTTCTTGATCTTGTTGTCCCAGACGCGGTAATACTTGAGCAGGTCGTCGGGGTAAACCACCTTGCGGCGGGTACCTTCGTTGGCCGCCCGAAATGGCACCGGAATGTTGAGGTAGCCATAGTCGTCGGTCAGTTGTTCACCAGGATGGATGTCCCGGATGGCAATTTCGAAGTCGTAGGCGGTTGTCAGGCAGTTGGAGTTAAAGCTGTGGTTCACATACCGGCCATTGTCCCAGCATAGCACGAAATTGCCCTGGTTGTTGCGGAAGGTGTAGGTATCCAGGATGTTTTGATAAATGGGCTCTAGCGCCTGGAACTCCAGCGGACTGAACTCCCGGTCCAGTTTGTCCAGGGCCCAGGTGATGGTCCCCGCCGGGATGAGCTGAGTAGCCACCACTCCGTAGCCGATTTCATGGTTGATGTACCGCAGCTCTGTATTGGGATGAATCATTTTGGCCTGATTATCAGTTGGTTGTGTGGTTTTTGGGTCCAACTGTTTTTGCTCCCAAATATAGCTGCAGGGCGCACATCTCCATCTTTTGAAGAATAAATTTTAGGGGGAATTCACATTGTTTTTTGGGGTAAGGCTACCCCTCAAATTCTTTGGGATAGACCACCATTCCACTGACTCCGTCCAGTGCTCCCGGAACCAATTCTATCGCCATACAGTTGTCGGGCGGTACATCGAAGGGCAAGCTGATGCCAAAAGATTCAGCTCGCTGATAACCAAAGCGGGGGTAGTAGCCAGCATGTCCAAGTAGCACCACCGAGCCATAGCCCAGATTGCGTGCAGCAGCATGGGCGGCCTCGATTAGTTGCCCTCCAATTCCCTGCTTTTGGTGTGAAGGAAGAACTGCCACCGGAGCGAGAGCCAGTGATTCGAAGGCTTGGGTTTCGTTGCGAATCTGAATTTTCGTCAGCAGGATGTAGCCTACGAGTTGCCCATCGACTTCCCCGACAAGGGATAATTCGGGGATGAACGCGTCGGATTCTCGTAACCGCTCGACGAGAAATTGCTCCTGATGATCGCTGTAGGGCTCATCGCGGAAAGCCTGCCCAAGCAGGGTAAAAACGGCCGGATGGTCGTCGCTGGTTTCGGGGCGAATGTGTAGGGGCATATTGGGGATGTTAACCGCTAAGAACTCGAAGGATTGCACAAAGGACGCAAAGAAAAGGAGCATCCGTCATTCCCGCTCCCGCCTCTGGACTTCCTCCACGAATTCCTTTTCCCAGTCGCTCAACTGTATGTCGCTGATCTTGAGAGCAGGATCCGGAATGTACCAGGCAAATTGCGAGAAATAGGCATGCAGATCCTCGCTGCGAAAGGCGTAGCCATGCTGGGCATAAACGGTGTTGCGGAGAATGCGGAGTGTTGCTTTGGAGTATTCGGAATCGGGATGAAGGAGGCCGATGGGATGCACTTCGCCACTTTGGATAAGCTCATGGTGAGGAGGCCAACTGATGAAGGAGTGCTCGTTGATGATCCCGAACTCGAGGTTTTGCTGGGGCGAAAAGTCGGTCACGTGGACCTGTAACTTCCCATCCAGGGTACGGACCATGCGATTGGCAACATCTCCGTAGTCTTCAAAGGTAACGTCGGTGACTTTTCCGCTGCCGATGATGCTCCAGTCAGCCCCTTCCCCAAAGATATCGCTGACAAAGAAGTAGCGATTGCGGCCCATGTCGATCTGAACGGTCAGGTCGCCGATGGTGCTATTGGCCCACCTGGAGCCAGTGGTGAGGATGTAGTTGTACACCTGCCGGAAAAACACATGGCTGCTCGCCGGAAAGCGGTAGCTGTGCTGGATTCGATTGAGACCCGGTTGAAAGGTTACTTCGAAGAGATAGACATACAGCCCCTGCCCGATTTCCTGGTAGTTGATAGCCGAAGTATCCTGCAGTTCGCAGTCCTCGCACTCAGCTCCCTTCAACTCATAGGGCAGCAGTTTGCCCTCCTGCATCACCCGAAAGTCGTAAATCTGGCTTGAGTTTGATGCCTCATAGGACACATCGCCCACTGCGCTGGGAGCCTGAAACCCCACCAGCAGCTTTCGCGCTGTCGCATCGGGGTTGTCGAATTCGAAGTAGATTTCTACTACTGCCATCCGGTCATGTACCGTGAAGGACAGGATTTCCTTTTCGAGCGAAATGCGGGACTCCTTTGTGGGATAGATCACTCCCCCATGGGAGTAGTAGGAGCCGTCGTTTGCGTGGGAGAGGAGGGCTGACAAGGTACCAATGCAAACAAAAAGGATTCTTCGCATGATCGGATCAAATGGAGGGGTTGAAAGATTCGTCAATAAATTTAAGAAAACGAACCATACTACCAGTGGAAATAATTCGAAATTCGTCATCAGTAATTCGTGATTGAAAGTGTTGCAGGTGAGCACTTTATACGAATTGCGAATGGTTAATTACTTAATTCCGGAAGCACTAGACACTTCCATTTTCGGCCTATGTTTTTTGGGAAGATGGACAGGATAACAGGATTAACAAGATTGGTTATCAGGTCCTTCTTATCCTGTCTTTCCCTTCGACAGGCTCAGGGCAGGCCTGAAATGCCGAGCTTTTCCTGCTTACTTCTTTTGTAGGAGAGCAGGTAGCTCTATAAAATCCCAGGTTCCTCCCTCTCTCACACAAGCCTCTCCCTCCAGAGGGAGATACCCCAGTGGCACAAGTTTCAAGGTCCAGTGCTTCTTCTAGGCAAAAGAGCCATAAAGCAAGCCTGGGGCGGCGTAGGGCGGCATTTGGTGAACCGGGGCGGCCTGCGGGTAGAATG
>CAYFIR010000197.1:0-7600 GCA_964343195.1 uncultured Bacteroidia bacterium
GGCGAACCTGCGGGTCGCCTCTACAAGACCATGATCATAACCCTTGATTCACATACCTTATTCCGTATTCCCTACACCTAAAACCAATCCTTCTCCTCCTACTTCGGTGCTTTCGCAAGCAGGAACATCGCCACTGGCAGGAAGGTAAAGTTGGGCATCCAGACGCCTACCCATATGGGGACGTCTTCGCCAACCAGGGACTGCCCGGCAATGAGGAAGGCAATGTAGATGAAGCAGATGAGCAGCCCCAATCCAATTTGCAGGGCTATGCCTCCCCTTCGCTTCCGGGAGGACATCGCAAAGCCAATCAGGGCCAGAATGATCATGGCCACGGGATCTGAAAACCGCCTGTGCCGTTCGATATATAGCTCGCGCAGGATATCAGACCCCCGCATCTCCTCCAGTTCGATATAATTGAGTAGTTGGGGCAGGGTCATCGATGCGGCCCACTCCTCTTTGACGTAGATGTCGTCGGGGGTCAGCAGAAAGGTCGTATCCACATCTTTACGAAAAACCAGCCGTTCTTCCAGGCTGTCGATATACCGGAACTCTACCTTATCCTTTAATTGCCAGGAGTTGGTGGAATCAACGAACTGAACCCGGCGACAGCGGATTTTTACAGAAATCCGATCTCCATCAAAATGCTCCAGGCAGAAATTGTGCCCTTCATTCTTCCGGTCGTTGAAGTAGCTCATATACACGTAGGTATCCTGTGCTACTTTTTTGTGGACATTTTTATTGCTGGACAGGTGCCGACGATGGAGGTATTTGTATTCGAAGTTGAGGCGCTCAGCCGTTGACTCAGGCACCAGGAAGGATTTCATGTAAAAAGAGACTCCCGCCATCACGATGGCCACCAGCAGGTAAGGCGCCAGCACGCGGTAAAAGCTAACTCCAGCACTCAAAATGGGAATAATCTCCGTTCGTCCTGCCATGCGGGAGGTAAAGAAAATAACCGCCAGGAACACGCAAACCGGAGCCAGCAAATTTCCCCAGGAGAACAGAAAGTTGGGGTAATAATCAAATGCGACCTGCTCGATGGGAGCCTCGCGCTCCATAAACACATCAAATTTTTCTACCAGGTCCACCACGAGGCATATCACCAAAACCGTCCCCAGGATGAAGAGGAAGGTGTTCACAAACTGCCGTATGAGGTAACTATCTATTCTTTTCATGATGCAACCTAAAGTACATATTGAGCGTCATGGGGTTGTATCTCCGCAAATTTAGCCAATGCATTGTTCTCCCCGCGGGTTATTTATACTTTTGTGCTTCATGAAAAAGCAACTGATCATCAGCCTGGGCCTTTTGATAGGTCTTTTTGTATTTAGCAGCTGCTCCAAAGAGTATAGCAAATATAACCAGTGGTCCCGCAAGGGAACCCTGAGCCAGAAGGATTCCGCCGCTTTCTACTTCTATGAAAGGGGGGACTATGAAAAAGCCTCCTACCTTTTTGAAGAACTCCAGGGAGCCTACCGTGGAGACCGAAGGGCACAGACCATCCTCTATCACTATGCCTACGCCAAATATGAGGTAGGTCTCTATGTAGTTTCAGCGTACTATTTCGAGAATTACACCCAACTGTACCCCTCGTCAGACAAGACTCCAGAATGCCTGTTCATGGTGGCGTACAGCTATTTCCTTGAATCAGCTCCCTATTACCTGGATCAGGAATACACGTTGAAGGCCATTCAGCAGTTCCAGCTCTTTATCAATACCTACCCGTATAGCGAAAAGGTAGATGAAGCCAACCGCTTGATGACGGAACTGCGAGAGCGCCTTGCCCGGAAAGAGTTTGAGAATGCCCGCCTGTACTACGACATCGAAAACTATAAAGCGGCGGTCACCGCACTTAATGTCATGATCCAGGAGTATCCTGACTCCAGATACCGGGAAGAAGCACAATACCTCCGTTTCAAATCCGCGGTTTACCTGGCTGATGTAAGCACCTACCGACGCAAGAAAAACCGCTACCTCGACGCCATTGACCTTTACGAGGAATTTGTGGATCGATATCCCGGCAGTGTATACATACGGGAAGCAGAAGGCGTTTATGCTAAAGCAAAGAAGGAGTTGGGAGAAATCCTGGCAGAGGAACAGGAACAAAGCTAACCTTGTTCCGTAGGAAAGATTTGGAATCTCCCCATCCAGTTCCGACTTTTACGTGCTTTAATTCAAGCCAGCAATATTTTCTAGCCTGACAAATATGCTCAAAAACGAACGCGATTTTCTACCCGTCGATACCAACAAGCTTGGCAACCATTCCGGTAACATCTATAAAAGCCTCGTCATTTTAGGTAAGCGTGCCAATCAGATCACACGTGACATCAAGGACGAGCTTACTCAGAAACTCGCTGAATTTGCGCCTGCCTATGACAACCTCGAAGAGGTAATGGAAAACAAAGAGCAGATCGAAATCAGCCGCTTCTACGAGCGTAAGCCTAAGCCCACCCAGGTATCCCTGGAAGAATTCATGGAAGAGAAAGTGTATTTCGACGATCCCCATGATGCCCCAGAACCTGGTGAAGGTGAAGAAGAGGAAACCCAGTCGTAGCGAGTAGCCGTAACAAATAAATGGCCAGCGATTTTCATCGCTGGCCATTTTTGTTTTTAGTAACGCGAGGAAAATAACCTCCTCCTTTTGCGCCGAGATCTCGTTCGCAGACAAGGAAGAAAAACCGAGTTTGGTCCCGATCCCAGGATCGGGAAGGCTTTTTCTGACGCAATATGCGGGCGAGAGATCAAGCCAAAAGCGGAATTTATTTTTTGAGCGTTACTTTACCCCTATCAGACAATCCAGAAAGGGATTTTTTATATTTTGCTTACTCCTAACTGACTTTGCTACTGCCTTATACATGAAAGCAATCCTCATCAACCAGCCCGGTGATCCTCAGACAATGAGAATTGGTGAATTTCCAACTCCCAAACCAGGGCCCGAGGAAGTGTTAGTACTGATTTCCAATACTGCCATAAACCGTGCGGACACCCTTCAGCGAAGAGGGAAATATCCTCCTCCCACAGGTGAAAGTCCTATTATGGGCCTGGAAATGGCAGGAGAAGTGGTGGAA
The DNA here is from genome assembly GCA_964343195.1 of uncultured Bacteroidia bacterium. Classification (GTDB taxonomy): domain Bacteria; phylum Bacteroidota; class Bacteroidia; order J057; family J057; genus CAYVAP01. The sequence goes on from CAYFIR010000197.1 coordinate 3,069, forward strand.
ACAGGACCAGCTGTAACAAAGTGGCAACCGGGCGACCGGGTATGTGGCCTGCTGGGAGGTGGTGGCTATGCGCAATACGCCACCATACACCAGGACCTGGCCCTGCCTGTTCCCAGTAACCTGACCTTCGCAGAGGCAGCGGCAATTCCAGAAGTATTCATGACCGCTTTTCAGAGCCTGATCTGGCTGGGAGAATTGCAGACCGCAGACCGGGTGCTGATCCATGCAGGTGCCAGCGGGGTCGGAACAGCTGCCATCCAATTGGCCAGGGAAATCGGTGCCGAAGTACTGGTCACTGCCTCACGGTCCAAGCATGCACTTTGCCAGGAGCTCGGAGCATCGCTCGCCATCGATTACAAAAACACCAATTTCAAGGAAGCGGTTCAGGAATTCACCCATGGAAACGGTGTCGATGTCATCATTGACTTTGTTGCGGGTCCCTACTTTCAGGATAACCTTGACCTGCTGGGCATGGATGGACGCATGGTCCTGCTTGCAATGCTCGGTGGTCCTAAAACAAACCAAACCAACCTCGCTCCTATCCTGCGAAAACGTCTTCAGATCATGGGATCGACCCTGCGCAGCCGCTCTCTTTCCTATAAAATACAGCTTGCCAGGGCTTTGTACGCATTTGCCTGGCCCCGTTTCCAGAAAGGACACCTCAAGCCCATCATCGATCGAGTTATTCCATGGCAACAGGTAGCTGAGGCACACCGCATCATGGAAGCCAACGAGAATTCCGGCAAAATTATCCTCGAAATAAACTGATAATCAGCCCAGTAGAGGCAGTAGTTGCCATTTTCAAATTATTATTCTGGGAGTTTGTTTCTCCATTTGGTAAAACCCGCATTTTGGCTGCATCCCAGCCCCACCCTACCCGTAACTATAACCGAAAGGTTCGCCAACAAGTAATATTTCACCTCCGATATCTATCGGAACAATCGCGGCGACTATGAGCCTTTCAATTTTTCTCCCTTACAGGAAAAGCCTGATCATGGCCCTGGTAATTCTACTGGCAGGAGCTGGATTGCAGTCTCTACAGGCTCAGTCACATCATGCCAGACAGGACCTTCAAAGCCTTGAGCGCCTGCTCAACTCCAGGCGCTACCTGAAATTTCGGATGGTTTCTGAACGAGACCCATATCAGAATAGCTACCGAATTGTGGACCGCAAGTCTGAGGCCCATTACCTGGCTCTGTCTTCTGATGGAAGATATGTGGAGTATAGCGCCGCTGGCGAAACGCGCGGCACATTCCGCATTAATTACCAGCAACCAACACTCAGGCTACAGCAGGAAGCCACCCGCTCTGCGACCGCGGGCGCCTATGCTTTTCAAGTACGACAGTTTGACGGGCGTAGGCTGGTTCTGGGCTGGCAGGGGCGGCATGGCTATGTTGAGCGGGATTATGTACTGATCGAAGCTCCCAGGTAAAACACCTGAAAAATGCCTCCGGGGACAGCTGGGCTGGTGCAGGGAATTCCCGGAGTACAGCTATGAGGCACCTGTATCATGGCCTCTGAGCCAGAGAACTTTGTCCCAATGCTTATTTTTTTCAGAATGCTCTTGTAGATTCAGGCATCAAGAGCTTCATGGAAAACCAACCTACCAAATCCTACGACCTGATTGTCATTGGCGGCGGCCTGGCCGGCCTGACTGCCTCCCTGACAGGACAAAAGCAGGGCCTAACAGTCGCCCTGATCGAGAAAGGGGATTACCCTCGGCACCGCGTCTGTGGCGAATATGTATCCCAGGAGGTAGTACCCATATTTCAGGCTCTTGATGTTTCACTCACAGACCTGCACCCTCCTGTAATCACCCACCTGAAACTCACCTCTCCAAAAGGCAGGGTATTTACCAGTGAGCTTCCGTTAGGAGCACTGGGCCTGAGCCGATTTGGATTTGACCGACACCTTTATCAGCATGCCTGTGATAGAGGTGTTTCCTTTTTTCTGAACCAGAAAGCCAATCAGATTTCATGGGATGGCCGGAACTTCCAGATACAAACCCAGCAGGGGGCTGCGTTTAGTGCCCCTGTAGTCATCAGTGCATTCGGAAAGCGAAGCAACCTGGACAGGATTCTCAATCGTCGCTTTTTCACCCAAAGGTCTCCCTATATGGGGGTAAAGTTTCATGCAGAGTGGGATATGCCCAGCCATCTGGTGGAACTCCACAACTTCCGGGCGGGCTATTGTGGGGTCTCCCGGATTGAAAGTGGGCATGTCAACATCTGTTACCTGACTACCCGGGATCATCTGAGGCGGCTGGGAAGCATAGAAATGCTGGAAAAAAAGGTGTTGTACCAAAACCCTCATCTGGCCCATGTGCTCCAAAAGGCGAAACCTGTATGGAACAAACCACTGACGATCAATGAGATATCATTTGCCCGAAAAGGACCAGTCGAAAACCACATCCTGATGGCTGGAGACGCTGCCGGGCTAATCGCTCCACTCAGTGGCAATGGCATGGCCATGGCCATACAGGCGGGTCACGCAGCGGCTGGCTTTGCCGCTGAGTTTCTAACCGGTACTATTTCCCGTCCCGAAATGGAACAGCGATACGCCACCTTTTGGCGAAAATCATTTGCCGGCAGGCTATGGGTCGGCAGAAACGCCCAGGCCCTCTTTCAACAGCAGTGGCTGGCAGAAGGGTCAGTGAGAGGCATGAAAGCCTTTCCCAGTGTCGCCAGGTGGATCATCCAGCAAACCCACGGTTGACGAACAGGCTCACCCTCCTATCCTCATGATGTGTGGCTTCCAAAATTTTTCTCTTTAAATACCGACTCTACTGCTGTAGGTTTGTGACATGAAGTTTCCCGCTTTAATTATTGGTGCAGTAATGGCCATCCTGACCTGGGTAAGCTGTGAGCGTCCTGACAATCCCATCGCACAGGGGCCTCTGGTTTTCTCGGCCGATACCGTCAAGTTTGACTCGATCTTCATCAACTTCCTCACTCCTTCAGAAAGACTCATCGTCTCCAATCCAGGCAACCAGGCGGTTCTCATCAACCGGGTATGGCTCGACGAGGGATCAAACTCAGAATTCACCCTGATTGCAGATGGAATAAAAGCCGACACGGTGGAAGATGTAGTCATCGCGGCGGGTGACAGCATGATGGTGGTCGTCAACCTGCGATCCAAACTTCAGGATGAGTTCACTGAAGAATACCTCAACGTTCAGATTGGGGAAGACTTCTATCAGATCCTGCTTCGTGCCAAAGTAATCGATGCCTACTACTTCCGGGCCCGATTGACACAGGAAGCGGGAGACTTTGTAAACCTGAAGGAGGACAGTTACTTTTTTGGACGTTCGGGAGTCCTCGACACTACACTGACAGCGGAGAAGCCCATCATTTTCGATGGCCCCATATTCATCCCTCAGGGGGTTACCGTTAGGGTGGAGCCTGGGACGCAGATTTACTTCACCCCATATAAATTTGGGGTGGCAGATAGCAATGGCAATCGCAGTTTTGGATTTTTCTCCTGGCTGTTAGTCGATGGGACGCTTCAGGCTGAGGGAGTTCCGGGTTCTCCGGTTGTGTTTCAGGGAACCCGATTTGACTCCACCTACCAGGAAAATCCGGCTCAGTGGCGTGGGTTATACTTTCGGCAGTTTAGCCGCGACAATATCCTCAGGCACGCCGTGGTCAAGAACGGCATGATCGGGGTTCAGGTGGATTCAGCTTCTGTGAATCAGAATCCCAAGCTTACCATCCAGCATACCGCCATCCGTAATATGGGGGCCTTCGGCCTCGTCGGCGTCGGAGCAGCTCCTGTAAGTGACTTCTCTCCTCCGTCCATCCTCATGGAAAACTCCTATGTAAGCACCTGCCAGGAGCGAACCTTCATTATGTGGTACGGGGGTAAATACGAATTTTACAACTGCACTTTTGCCAACTACAATGTTGCCAATTTTTCACGCCGAAATCCCCAGTTCTATGTCAATAACTGGCTGACTCCAGATGGAGTGAGCGGACTGGTGTATCCCACCTTCCTGGACCTGAAAAACTGCATCATCTATGGGAGTGAGGAAAATGAGATCGCGGTTGATACCCTGCCGGGATATTCCTTCGATCGATTTTCGCTGGACCACTGCCTGGTACGGGTAGAAGAGGAGGAGGTGCTGCCTATCGTCAGGAAGTATCTGACCAATAGCATCATCAATGAAGATCCGCTCTTCAGGCAGGTTTCTATTCGGGATTATGCCCTACGCGAGGGCAGCCCGGCCATTGATGCTGGCCTGGACCTGAGCAGCCGCTACTCCCTGGATTACTGGGGGATACCAGATAGCGGTCGGGTGGTTCCGTTTGACATTGGAGCATTTGAATATACTCCCAACTGAGGTCCTGGTGGAATAAGTTCGAAGTTTCGAGTCGCTAGTTCCTAGCTAAAAATACTGATAATCAGATTTTTATACAAAATCCGAATGCGCGATTATTCAATTCCGCAGGCACTAGACTAGGCATTAGTTTCGCGGTTGAAAGTTCAAGGTTGAAAGTTGCCTGGGCTACGCAGAGCCAATTAGTAGCTATTGC
>CAYFIR010000198.1:0-7572 GCA_964343195.1 uncultured Bacteroidia bacterium
CCCGAATTAAGTGCACACCTTAGTTAGAGGAAGGTAGCCCACAAATTAAAAAAGGGCCATATGGACTCTCTGAGGCTGTTTTTGTAGGCCGAAACCAATGACTAGTGCTTTTGGAACAAAGTAATGAACCAATTTAAAACTGAGCAAAGTTCTGATCAGCAGCACTTTAAACTACGAACTACGAACTACGAACTACAAAGTTCGAACTGGCTCCACTAGTCATCAAAGGATTCATCATCATCTTCTTCGTAGAAGTCATCCTCAAATTCTTCGTCGTGATCTTCTTCGTGCTCATCATATCCATCTTCTTCGAAGATCCGGCGCACATGTGTGGCGACTTCCTGACCCCGGTCATTTTTATCTACTGTAAACTCTACCAGGTCATCTTCCTGAAGGTCGTTGAAATCTCCCTCCTCCACGTTGGTCCAGTGAAAGTAGAGGTTGTTGGGAGGCATTTTGATGAATCCGTATCCGTTTTTCAGGCTGAGGATGGTGCTCTGCTCGATGGAGCCTACAGGCAGGGGCTTGCGATTGGGGGCTAATGGGGGCTGCTGTTTTCGTTCCCGTGAAATGAAGAGGTTGCGGATAATGGAGTCATCCCGCTTGATCTTGTTGTCGATCAGTTCGTGCATGGAGATGGGGAAGGTTGCTTCCTTGAGCAATTCCACAGAGGTTACCGTTTTACGCTGACGTCCACTACGCTCATCGGTGTACTCAAAGTCCCATCCAAGGACCATGACATTGACGCCGAGTGTATTGAGCTTGCGGACCAGTGGGACGTAGTCGCTGTCACAGGCAATAAGTACCAGCACCTGAAAGTTCTTGTGCATGGCCATCTCAAAAGCCTCCAGCGCCAACCAGACTTCTATGCTTTTTTCTTCTTTGCGGTCTGAGCTGCCTCGTAGCGGCAGGTAGTGGGTCACTACCCCCTCATACATCAGAATGTCATCAAATAGCCGCTCGGAGATAATCCGGCTGGGTTCCCCCACATCATGCGAGCCCAGACGCCCACGGAAATAATGGGCATCAACAATGTGGCAGAACCGTGGATCCTGTCCCATTTCTTCCGCAACCTGGGTTCGAATGAATTCGTGAAGGCCAGCAATGCTGAGTCGACTTTTTCTTTCGTGTTCGTAGTTATAATAATTGCTGACGTGGGCAAAATAGTTACCGTCATACATCACCCCTATTCGGGTGATATTGGAATCATTTTTTGTAGCCATTTTCCTATAGATACTTATTTAAACGTATGGGCGTACGAGGTTTTCTAGGGTTGTAGGATGGGGGTGGTTCGTGCGCCGTGAATTAACTGATTATATGGTGTTATGGGTAGTGGGCAAATTTCAATTAAGTAACGCGAGAAAAATAACCTCCTCCTTTTGCGCCGAGATCTCGTTCGCAGACAAGGAAGAAAAACCGAGTTTGGCGGGCCAAACGAGGCTTTTTCTGACGCAGTATTCGGGCGAGAGATCAAGCCAAAAGCGGAATTTATTTTTTGAGCGTTACTAACAAGGTGTTTTCTAAATATATCAGGCTTGTAACCTTAAAATTAACCAAAAGTTATGGAGGGTCTATACAAAAATTGCAAAAGTCCTAAAACTGGTAACTAAGGGAAAGGTGGGGAGAGGAAAACTGCTCTGTGTAGCTGTAAGCGAAATCCAACTGAAGGCCTTCCCAGTGGACCCCCAGGCCGCCTGTCAGCAGCAGGGGCTGAGAGCCTACCCCGAGCCGAGTATAAATCAGGCTTCCAATGCGGTATTCCAGTCCACCCCTGAACGTAAGGGGATTGGTTTCTTCTTTCAGGACCTCAGCCGTTAGCAAGAATTCATCGGTAGGGCGGTAGGTCAGGCCGGCAGAAACAACCGTTGGAGTTTGTTCTACCCCGCCGAGTGTGGTGCTAATTTCAGCCCGGTTTAGGTTTTGCCCCCAGAATCCTGCTGATAGCTCTTCACTAAATTGCAGATGGACACCCGCGTCTATTAGAAACACCCCCGCAGTACCGTGATCCAGGATATTGAGGTTGGCGTATTTGGCCTTGGCTCCCAGGCTGATTTTGTCCAGTAGCGTTATGCTATAAGCCAATCCGATCTGGTTTTGCCGAAAGGCGTCAAACCCAAAGGTGCGGATCTCAAGGCCCAGTGCCTGATTGCCCTCATCCCAGGGGTATATGGCTCCGGCAGAGCCGTAGGTAAGCTCTCGCAGCATAAACCTCTGTTCAAAATACACCCCGGCTGATGGCCCGGTCAGGCCGCCGATTCCGGCAGGGTTGAAAAATACCGTTCCCCAGTCTCCTCTGATGCCAGTGTAGGCATATCCGAGGCCTACCGCCCGTGCTCCAGCACCGGGATAGGGTTCGATACCTCCCATGAGGGATAGGCTGAAACAGCTCAGCAGCAAAGCCAGGGTGACTTTTTTCATCGCAACAGGATTTTTGCCCCAAGATATGTAGAAATCACTGATGCCATAAGGGGAAATGTGACTTTCCCCAGAGATAAGTAGGCGCTCAAAAATAACTACAAATGAGAGGTATGTAGGTATGATGGTCATAAGCAGCAATTTGCCTTCATATCCCCCGTTCCTTCGGCTCCGCTCCCCGAGTCTCGCTCGGGGTCTGCGACAGGACAAGACTCCATACCTATATAATTCTGTCCCCCTGCTTAAGCAGGGGGACAGATGTAAACCAGTAAAAGGTATAAAGGAAATGGAGGTATAAAGGAATGAATGTAGGACCTGTTTCCCTTCATTTCCCCATACCCTTCATACCTTATTTCTTTTGTCCAGGTGCTTAAGGATATTCAGCCTCGGACTTCACATCATGGAAACTCCGAACTTTTCCTCTACTCCGAAATCAGGGCGTGGTAAACCTTCATGATCAGGTAGGCCTCGGCCGAACTGCGGTAATATTTCTTCAGCTGGCGAAGCATCACAGGGTTTGAGGGTACTCTTTCCTCTTCCCCGAAGTCAAACATCAAATAGGAAAATCCCGAGAGGTCTTCATGGACCTTAATATAGGATTGGGCGAGGTTCCAGGTCGGAATGGGCTGGTGGTGCATACAGGCCGTTACACCTGCAATCCAGATCCTGAGTTCCCGCTGCCGATCTGGGCTCAATGGCGTTTTACTAAAATATTCATTGAAGTTTTCGAGCCCTCCGTAGGTTTGCATGAAAAAGGAAAGTCGCTCCCAGTTACTGTATGCAAAGTAGGCCGTAGCCTCTGCCTGATCCGAAAGGCTGGTAAGAGTATGAAGTTCACCATGTGGCGAAAAATGCTCCGGTAGGCGGCGATTGGCGTGGACGTCATCCAGTGCGATTTGGGTAAGCTGAAAAGGACCAAAACTCAGCATGGCATCATAGCGGGCTGGAATTACGGCTACGAAATCCATTCCTGCTTCCCTCAGAAGTCGGTCATAGTAATAGGCTTTGAATAATGGATTGATCCACGCGCGATAGGGGCCAGCCTCGGTAGGCAGAAGTTCCTGCAGGTTGAAGCCCATCAGGACATTGGGGGACAGATGCGCCATGATGATATCCATAAACTGCCTCCGCTCAGGACTGAATAATCCTCTAACCTCGCTATGCCTGACTGCGATCCGGGCCAGGGCAGGAGTAAGCACCTCCGTCCGATAGTCAAGCAGGGTGGTCAAACTGGCCGGGTCATTTTCTGATCCCAGGTATTTGAGGGCCATGAGCATTATCTGTGGGTCGAGCTGCAGGTCGCGGTCGCTGGCAAAACGGGCCTTGGCCACATACATGTCCCTCATGCCCTTCTGAAAATCAATGGGTCCCTCATGATTATGGATACCAAGTGGAAGAGCTAGTCCGGCCATGGATTCACGCGAGATGATTCCCTGGCTGACCATCGCCTGAAAGTCCAGTTCCCCTAGCCGCTCGGCAACCCGTTTTTCCCCTTCCAGGGACTCAAACTGTTCACCGTACAGGGGCTGGGTGAGCAGCGGACTGACCTGGGCTGGCAGATACTGGACCAGGAAAGTCAGGGCTATAAAAATGTGTGTATGAATGGATTTTTCAGAGAAATGTTTCATCTTATGATGTGTTGCCTGTCGCGTAATAAAAACGGTAACAAATTGCTGTCTTAATTGGCGAATTGTTTCCTGGTTAAGCCACAAATTGAAATACCCTCAAAGGGTTCCTACTACTAGCAAATTCTACTGTGAGAACTCACGCAGAAGGACTGTTTTTAGCTAAACAAATCCTCGAAGCCTGAGTTTTGCTGAAATCTGGATCTCCTGTTATTCAGGAAGTTCTGATGTGGATTCCCCAAATCCCATCCACAGCCCTTTGTCAGGCAGCGACCTAAGAAGGGGCCGGAATGTGTACTGGTTTTCTGGGGTTTCTTTGTAATTTTGAAACTTGATTCTCTTGAATTGGAAACATTTTACCTTCAATGCTAAAGCATCCCGATTCCTTTGATAAACGCCACCTTGGCCCGACTTCTTCGGAAGTAGAATATATGCTGGAGACCATAGGTGCCGATTCGTTAGATAAGTTAATCGAAGAAACTGTTCCTGCTGGTATCCGGCTCAAACAGGACCTGACACCTCGTGAGGCCATGACGGAGCATCAGTATCTGGCACGCCTGAAAAAGCTGGCGCAGAAAAACAGGCTGTTTCGCTCCTATATTGGGCAGGGGTATTACGATACGATTACCCCTTCCGTTATCCTGCGGAATATTTTTGAAAATCCAGGTTGGTACACTCAGTACACACCCTATCAGGCCGAGATCGCCCAGGGGCGTCTGGAAGCGTTGCTGAACTACCAGACCATGGTCAGCGACCTGACCGGGTTGCCGGTGGCGAATGCTTCCCTGTTGGATGAAGCAACTGCTGCCGCTGAAGCCATGGCCATGACCTATGGCCAGAAAAAGAAAAAAGACCGCAAGTCTGCTGCCAATACCCTCCTGGTGGCTGACACTCTGTTTCCGCAGACCATCTCAGTACTGCGCACACGTGCTGAGGCGGTCGGAATAGATATCAAGATCCAGGCTCCCGGTAGCTTTGAAATCGATGACTCGGTATTTGCGGCTATTGTCCAGTATCCTGATGCCAGTGGCTCTGTAGAGGACTTTCACGCACTTTCAGAGCAACTTCACGCCCAGAACAGCTACCTGATAGTAGCGGCAGACCTTATGAGCCTGGCAGTGCTAAAAGCCCCGGGAGAATGGGGAGCAGACGTCGTGTTGGGATCAGCACAGCGGTTTGGCGTGCCAATGGGCTATGGGGGACCGCATGCCGCGTATTTTGCTACTAAAGACGAGTTCCTTCGTCAGATTCCCGGACGAATCATCGGGGTTTCAGTCGATCGAAATGGGAATGCGGCCCTGCGGATGGCCTTACAAACCCGTGAGCAGCACATTCGCCGGGACAAGGCAACTTCCAATATCTGCACTGCCCAGGCGCTACTGGCCATCATGGCCTCCATGTATGCTGTCTATCACGGCCCCAAAGGGATTCAGGCCATCGCCGAGAGAATCCATAACCTCACCCGCCTGCTGGCACTTTCCTTACAGGATATCGGTGAAAATGCTGAAAATCAGTCATTTTTCGATACCCTTACCTTCAGTCTCAAGACTAAAAGTGAGGCTGAACGATTGCAACACATTGCCCTGCAGCATGAAGTAAATTTCTGCTATCATGAAGACGGGCGTGTCAGCATCTCGCTGGATGAGGCAGCTGGAATAGATGACGTAGAGAAAATTGTCTCCATCTTCGCAGAATGGAAGGGAAATAACGCGCCACAGGTTGACCCTTCCCGCCTGGAAAAATCTGCCTCGGTCATTCCGACGGGGCTTGGGCGTGAGACCCCCTACCTGACCCATCCGGTGTTCAATGAGTACCATAGTGAGACTGCTATGATGCGCTATATCAAGCGCCTCGAAAATCGCGACCTCTCGCTCAATACCGCCATGATTCCCCTTGGCTCCTGTACCATGAAACTCAACGCCGCTACGGAATTGATGCCCGTTAGCTGGCCCGAGTTCAGCAAACTGCATCCCTTCGTGCCAGGGGATCAGGCGGAGGGCTATTCGCAGCTAATCGAAGAGTTGGGACAGGACCTATGTGAGATCACAGGCTTTGCGGGTATGTCCTTCCAGCCAAACTCTGGTGCCCAGGGAGAATATGCTGGTTTGATGGTCATCCGGGCCTATCACCATTCTCACGGAGAAACCCAGCGCAAAGTGGCGCTTATCCCTGAGTCTGCCCACGGAACCAATCCAGCCTCTGCTGTCATGGCGGGCATGTCTGTAGTGGTGGTGAAGTGCGACGAGATGGGCAACATCGACATGGAGGACCTTGAGGCCAAGGCCGAAAAACACAAGGAGGTCCTTTCCTGTATGATGATTACCTATCCCTCTACCCATGGAGTGTTTGAAGAGGAAGTGGTGCGTGCCATCGAAATCGTGCACGAGCGAGGTGGTCAGGTGTACATGGATGGTGCCAATATGAATGCCCAGGTGGGACTTACCAGCCCGGGCTTTATCGGGGCGGATGTTTGCCACCTCAACCTGCACAAGACCTTTGCGATCCCCCACGGTGGGGGAGGCCCGGGTATGGGACCTATTGGAGTAGCAGAGCATTTGGTGCCTTTTTTACCGGGACATGAGCTGGTAAAAACTGGGGGAGATCAGGCCATTTCAGCCGTATCGGCTACCCCATATGGGAGCGCGAGTATTCTATTGATTTCTTATGGCTATCTCAAAATGCTTGGTAGCAAAGGCGCCAAAGACGCTTCTGTTTATGCCATTCTGAATGCCAACTATATGAAGTCGCGCCTGGAGGGAGCCTATCCGGTACTGTTCCAGGGAGAATCAGGGCGTGTCGCTCATGAGTTTATTTTGGACCTGCGGGCTTTCAAAAAACTGGGACTGGAAGTCGACGACATCACCAAACGACTGATTGACTATGGTTTCCATGCTCCTACCGTTAGCTGGCCTGTAGCAGGTACCATCATGATTGAACCTACTGAAAGTGAGCCATTGCAGGAGCTTGACCGCTTCTGTGACGCTATGCTGGCGATTCGGGAAGAGGTACGTGAGGTGGAACTAGGGACAGCTGACCCTGAAAGCAATGTCCTGAAAAACGCTCCGCACACCATGGCGGAGGTGACCTCAAATGTGTGGGAGCACAAATACGACCGTCAGAAAGCTGCATTCCCGGTGATGGGGCTATATCAGAACAAGTTCTGGCCAGCCGTCTCCCGGGTAAATAACACCTTTGGAGATCGCAACGTGGTTTGTACCTGCCCTCCACTTTCGGCTTACGAAGAGGAGCAGGCCGAGGCATTGGCCTAGTGGAGCAAGTTCGGAGTTTCCCGCTTCGCGGGATTTCGCTGTGCTCAACGTGGTCAGAAGTTTACTGTATTTTTAAATGAGTAATGCGAATCAAGGGTTGTGATCATGGTCTTTTAGAGGCGAACCTGCGGGTCGCCTCTACCGTGCTACAGCCCTTTTTTGGGGGTGAACCCTTGATTCGCATGAGTAATTACTTCGTTCCGCAGGCACTAGTGCACTGACAGATTAATTTCTTAATAAAAAGTGCTAATTTCTTCCTAATC
>CAYFIR010000199.1:0-7499 GCA_964343195.1 uncultured Bacteroidia bacterium
GTTCGTAGTTCGTAGTTGGGTACAGACTTGACTCCCATCGGGTTACAACAATTTCTCCCCATACCGCCCATATTCCCCCTATAAACCCTATACACCTTATTCCCCCCTTATTCCGCATACCGCCCTCCCTATTCCACCCATATACCCCTCGCCCAAAACTCCCTTCCAACCCCCAAAGCAATGAGCAAAAAGCCCCATACAGTCATCGAAAGCATCGGCGTTTACTTACCGCCGGAAACCATTACGACGGATGAAGTCCTGGCTGGCTGTGAGCAAACCATTCGCTTTCCGCTGGAGAAAATCACCGGGATCAAGAGCCGTCAGATTGCAGGTAAGGAGGAATTTGCCATCGACCTTTCCCGAAAGGCCATGATCAATTGCCTGGAGAAATCGCGGTACAAGGCCACTGACATCGACCTGCTGATTTGCTGCAACATCTCCCGCGTTGACGCGCAGGATACCCTGTCCTTCGAGCCGAGCACCTCGGCCAAACTCCGACATCAGTTGGGCTTCGGACAGGCCATGGCCTTCGACGTCACCAACGCCTGTGCGGGCATGTTTACCGGCATTTACCTCGCCAATGCCTTCATCGAAGCAGGGGCCATCCGTCGGGCCATGATCGTCAGCGGTGAATACATTACCCACCTGACCGACACCGCTCAGCGCGAAATCGAAAGCTTCATGGATTCGCGCATCGCCTGCCTGACGCTGGGAGATGCCGGGGCCGCGCTCATTCTGGATCGGTCCACTGATCCCAATGTTGGGTTTCAGGAACTGGAACTTCAGACTTACGGCAACTACAGTGGCTACTGCATTGCCAAGGAAGCCGAAACCGGCGGCTGGATCATGTTTACCGATTCGGTGCCCATGACCGATGTCGCCCTCAAATCTGGTGCCCAGCACTCCCTCGCCGCATTGAAACGCGCCAACTGGGAGGTCGACTCTTTCGAGCACCTGCTCATGCACCAGACATCCAAAACCAGCCTGTCCAGCGCCCGACGGGAGATCAACCGCCGGCTCAACGAGCAGGTTTTTGACGAACAAAACACCATCAACAACCTTGGACTTCGCGGCAATACGGCCTCGACCTCCCATACCGTTGCCCTGGCCGATCAGATCGTGGCCGGACGCATCAATAGCGGGGACCGGCTGGTGTTCAGCGTTACGGCCTCGGGGCTGACGATCGGGACGGCGCTATATGTATTCGATGACCTGCCAGATCGCTATCGACATTTGCCCGAAAGCCCTTCCGAAGCAGACACAAATTCCTGGACTCCGGCAACTGATCTTCCCCGCGTGCGGGTCGAAAGCATCGGCATCGCAGCGAACCAGCAGCTCGGCTCGCTGGAACGGCTGACTCAGGCTTCCAAAAGCTGCCTGAAAGCCTCGGCTTACGAAAGCCAGGACATCGGACTGCTGATCTTCAGTGGGGTGTACCGCGACGAATACCTGATGGAGCCGGCCTATGCGGCTTTGCTGGCCGGGGAGTTGGATATGAACGGTCTGCTGACCGAGACCAATGAGCGACAGACGCTGGCCTTCGATATGTTCAACGGAGCGGTAGGGTTCCTGAATGCCTGCCATGTCGCCCAACAGATGATGGTCGCTGGCAAGTCGAAGCTCGCCATGATCACCACATCAGAGAGCGAAAACAACGCGCTTTTCTATGCGGAAGAATTGATGGGCATCGAAGAAACGGCTTCGGCCCTGATACTGGATACTGACTCAGAAAAAGGATTTTCACATTTCCTGTTCTCACATCACACTGACAATCAGGATGTTTATGAGGTGGACTGTTCCAGCGAAACGGTCAAGCTGCGCCTTCAGATTCGCAAGTCGCCGGAGTTGGAGCATGCTTTTCTGGCAGGCATCCTACCGACGGTTTCAGAACTTTTGGAACAGGCAAAATTGACGCTGGAAGACATTGACTGGGTGCTGCCCCCTCAGATTTCCTCCGATTTCATCGGTCGGCTGGGAGAGCAACTTCAGGTTTCTCCTGAAAAACTCATTGACGTTTGCCAATCAAACGACCTGTTTACCTCTGCCCTCCCCTACTCCATGCAAGCGGCTCAGGCACAAGCCCAAAGTGGCGACATTGGCCTGGTGATCACCGTCGGATCGGGGATTCAGGTTGGATGTGCCATTTATCATTTTTGAAGAAAATGAGGTATGAAGTACATGGGGATATGAAGGTTTTCTTTCCTCCATTTCCTCCATACCTGCATACCTCTCACAAGAACTGCCTTATGTCCCCTCTCACACTATCCAAAACACCACCCGGGCCTACGACACTTTCACCTTTCGGGCAACTTTTTGAGTTTCGAAAGGATAGCCTGGCTTTTCTACAGCAACTGGCCGAAGAACATGGTGACATCGCCCAGTTCCGGCTGGGACCTATCAAGGTGCTGCTGGTCAATCACCCGGACTACATCCGGGAGGTGCTGTCCACCCAAAACAGCAATTTCGTCAAGGGTCGCCCACTGGATATGGCCAAAGAACTGCTGGGCGAAGGCCTGCTCACCAGCGAAGGCGAACACCACAAACGTCAGTCTCGCATCATTCAGCCGGCTTTTCACCGTCGCATGGTGGAATCATACGCCCCCGCCGTCACGGAGTATGCCGTTAAGTTAATGGACAAATGGGAAGATGGGCAGGAGGTGGAAATCATGGAGGAGATGGTCAAAATGAGCACTGCCATTGCTGGCAAGGCATTTTTCAACGCTGACCTGGAAGCCGAAGCGCCCGGCATCAATCAGGCACTGGAAGATGTGATGAGCCTTTTTGGGCGGGTTACGATGCCCTTTTCCGAGCTGATTCTGAAGCTTCCCCTCCCTGACAACCTGCGTTTTTTCCGGGCAAAAAAACTCCTCGACACCACCATTGATCGCATCATCGCCCGCCGCAAGCAACATCCTGAGGATCATGGCGATCTGCTCTCCATGCTGCTCAACTGGCGCGATGAAGATGGCCTTCCCATGCAGGATCAGCACGTCCATGACGAAGCGCTGACGCTGCTGCTGACGGCTTTTGATACGACTTCACTGGCGCTGACCTGGACCTGGTACCTGCTTTCGCAGCATCCGGAGGCTGAGCGGGAACTTCATCAGGAAATCGATCAACTGCTGGGCGGACGCCTTCCGACCATGGAGGATTATCACAAGCTGACCTATACCCGCATGGTCATGGGCGAATCCATGCGGCTTTATCCGCCGCTCTACCTCGTGGCACGCGAGGCTCTGGACGACTTTTCACTGGGGGAATACCGGATTCCCAAAGGCACCCTGGTACTGGTGAGCCCCTACCTGATGCAGCGCGACAAACGCTTTTTCATAGACCCGGATCAATTCAGCCCCCACAACTGGGGCGAGCACGAAAAGAACTCGAAGTCCAAATATGAGTATTTCCCCTTCAGCATGGGGCCCAGGGCCTGCATCGGGCAGCCATTTGCGTGGCTGGAAGGCATCCTGGCACTGGCGACCATCGGGCAGAATTGGCGGCTGAAACTGGTCCCCGGCCATCGCGTCGAACTGGATCAGGTGCTGAACCTGCGTCCGAAATTTGGCATGAAAATGCGGGTGTATCGGAGGGAAAGTGGAACTGGTTAGGGAAGAAGGGGAATAGGGGAAATAGGGTGTATATGGGAAATATGGGCATCCGGTTTATGGAGCCTTTTTTCTATGACTCCGCTGAGCCATGATCCTTCTCAGCTTGATCGATCAGAGGCCGACAGGCAGCCCAGAGGCATCAGATACCTTTTGAAAGAAATGCCCATATACTCCCAATAAAAGTCACCCCTATACACCTTGCCTCCCCCTCTTTCGAGAATCACTATATGAACTCACATCATTCCTCTTCAAACAAAACCGTACCACTGGACTCGATTTCAGGAGATCGGGTGCATATCTGGCAGGTCGCACTTGACGTGCCAGAAGAGGGAATCCGTCAACTTGAGGGGGTTCTTTCCCGCGACGAAATCGAACGTGCCAATCGCTTTCATTTTGCCAGGGACCGACGTCGCTTTATCGTCGCTCGGGTGGAATTGCGTCGAGTGCTGGGCCGCTACCTGTCCGTGGCTCCGGCTGAGATTCGCTTTGAATACAATGCTTTTGGCAAGCCGGCGTTGGCTGCCGATCCGCAGGAAATGGACCTCCGGTTCAACCTTTCTCACTCCGAAGAACTGGCCATCATCGCCATCACCCAAAGCAGGGAGGTTGGCATTGACCTCGAATTTCTCAAAGCAGAAACCGCTACCACGGACATTGCGCAGCGCTTCTTTGCCCCAGGCGAAATCAAACAGCTGAATCTGGCCTCAACCGAACAGCAACAGGCCCTTTTCTACCGCTTTTGGACCCGCAAGGAAGCCTTTATCAAGGCCATTGGGCAGGGAGTCTCCTTCCCGCTGGATCAGGTCGATACTTCGGAACAGATGGGAGAAGAATGGTCTATGGTGAAAGCTACAGAGGAAGGATGGACGGCACAAAAATGGATGGGACTGGATCTCGCCCTTCCTGATGGCTTCCTAGGGGCACTAGTAGTCGAGGGAACAGGGTGTGAGTTAATACGCCACGAATGACAAAAGTTAGCGTGTTAGCGTGGGGTTTAAACCCCGCGCTAACACGCTACCAAGCTACCGCTCCATCGCCGGCAGCACTTTTGCCTTCACTTCCCCAAACCCGACGCGGATATCGCCTTTCTGAGCGTAGCCCCGCATGGTGATGCTGTCTTCATCCTGGATGAAGACGCGGGTGTCTCCATTGTTAAGCGGGATCGGTTTGGAGCCTGCCCAGGACAGCTCCAGCATGGAGCCGTAAGAATCTTCCGTTGGGCCAGAGATTGTCCCGGAGGCCATCATGTCGCCTACCCGGACGTTGCAGCCGTTGACGGTGTGGTGGGCCAGTTGCTGGGCCATGCTCCAGTACATGTACCTGAAATTGGAGCGGCTTATCACAGTTTCATCCGAGCCGGAAGGGGTCAAGCCAACTTCGAGGTTGATGTCAAAGTTGTGGGCTCCTTCAGCCTGCAGATAAGGCAACACCGCTGGCTCCTGCTTGGGACCCGCCACGCGAAATGGCTCCAGGGCTTCGATTGGCACAATCCAGGGAGAGATGGACGAGGCAAAGCTTTTGCCCAGAAACGGCCCAAGCGGCACATATTCCCACTTCTGAATGTCGCGGGCCGACCAGTCGTTGAAGAGCACCATTCCGAAAATGTGATCTTCTGCATTTGCCACAGAGATGGACTCGCCCAGATCTGTATCAGTTCCGAGGACGAAGGCCATTTCCAGTTCAAAGTCAAGCCGGGCAGACGGCTGGAAAACGGGGGAATCGGCTCCCTTGGGCATGACCTGTCCCCAGGGGCGGCGCACGGGTGCTCCACTCAGGATGACAGAAGAGGCCCGGCCATGATAGCCTACGGGGATGTGCTTCCAGTTGGGCAGCAGGGCATTTTCCGGGTCGCGAAACATCTTTCCCACATTGGTGGCGTGCTCCATGCTGGAGTAAAAGTCGGTGTAATCACCGATGGAGACGGGCATATGAAGGGTTGCTTCCTCCATGCCGATTAGGTACTGAGGATAGGATTTCAGCTCGGAATTTTCGTCGCAGAGCTGAGTCTGAACCTGCTCACGAACCTTACGGGTAACATTTTTTCCCAGGCGTATAAACGAATTGAGAAATGGCTGCTCCAGTTCCTCAACCGGACAGTCAATCCAGCGCTCCAAAGCGAGAGGGGCGAGGTCAACAATTTGGTCTCCAATGGCAATTCCTACGCGCGGTGGCGTGCCTGGGGTGGAGAAAATCCCAAAGGGAAGGTTGTATATGGTAAAATCAGAATTCTTGGGAATATCCACCCATGAGTTCAATGAAGATGTCTTGGGACCTTGAGTGTTTGAGTTATTCAATTTGGTGGGCTTGAAGGGTAAAAAATGTATAGTCTGCTGGCAAACCTATTCTTCCAGCCAGCTACGGTAGTATTTTCCATCGTCGATGGAGATGGCCTGCTCTGTTAGCTTGAGCGGCTTGAAGGTATCGATCATCACGGCCAATTCATCGGTTCGCTCCTTGCCAATGCTGCGCTCATAGGCACCGGGATGTGGGCCATGAGGAATGCCAGCCGGATGCAGGGATATATGGCCCTGATCGATGTCATTTCGGCTCATGAAGTCTCCATCCACATAGTACAACATCTCATCTGAGTCGATGTTGGAGTGGTTGTACGGGGCAGGAATGGCCTGCGGATGGTAGTCATACAGCCGTGGACAGAAGGAACAGATCACATAGGCCGATGTTTCAAAAGTCTGGTGAACGGGGGGCGGCTGATGGACCCGACCGGTAATGGGTTCAAAGTTGTGAATGGAGAATCCGTATGGAAAATTATAGCCATCCCATCCAACTACGTCAAAGGGATGTGTAGCATAAACCAGATGATGCAGGTGGCTTTGCTTCTTGATCTTCATCAGAAACTCTCCCTTCTCATCGTGGGTCTCCAGGTCTCGAGGCAGGATGTAGTCCCGTTCGCAGAAGGGCGAATGCTCCAGCATCTGCCCGAACCAGTTGCGGTAGCGCTTGGGGGTGTAGATTGGGTGAAAGGATTCCGCCCAAAGGATGCGGTTGTCTTCGGTGTCGAACTCAATCTGGTAGATCATGCCACGAGGGATGATCAGGTAGTCTCCATATTCGAAGGGGATATTTCCCAGCAGGGTCCGAAGGGTGCCGCTCCCTTTGTGGATGAACAGCATTTCGTCCGCATCGGCATTTTTGTAGAAGTACTCGGTGAGAGACTTTCGCGGAGCTGCGACTCCGATGTGGATGTCATTGTTGACCATCAGAGGCACGCGCGACTCCAGAAAGTCATCGGCAGGAGCCACGTTAAAGGAAATCAGCTTGCGGGAAGTCATGTTGCGGTCCACAGCAATTCGAGGGTTCATGTCCAAAGCATCTCTAATTTCGGCAACCTGGGTAGGTCGGTGCAGGTGATAGAGCAGGGAGGACATCCCGTCAAATCCGATGGTGCCAAACAGTTGCTCATTATAGAGCGACCCGTCGGGTTTGCGAAACTGGGTATGTCGCTTTTGGGGAATCTGCCCGAGTTTGTGATAAATAGGCATATTGCGTGTT
This sequence comes from uncultured Bacteroidia bacterium, assembly GCA_964343195.1. Classification (GTDB taxonomy): domain Bacteria; phylum Bacteroidota; class Bacteroidia; order J057; family J057; genus CAYVAP01. The sequence goes on from CAYFIR010000199.1 coordinate 7,116, forward strand.
GTGTAGTGGGGTGAGCTCGGAGTTACTTGCTCGCTGTTCACAGTCAGGGAACTGATTATCAGGCCATCCCAAATCTGAACATTCAGCTACGAACCCGGAACTCACGTTGTAGTAGTGAAAACAGATCCTTTGAACCAGTTAATATAACCCATCTCTCTGTCCACACCAACCACAATCTTCATGCATTGTTCCAAATGCCCCAAACGCAAGAGGCCCAGCCAAATGGCCGGGCCCAAACATGACAGTAAATAGGGGTATGACAGGAGCCTTTGAGTTACGGAAGTCGATAGTCAAGGCTCAAACTATCCAAAGTAAAGGGGACCTAGTTGCCTACGGAATTAAGTAATTACTCATTCGTAATTCGTATAAAGTGCTCGCCAGCAA
>CAYFIR010000200.1:0-7339 GCA_964343195.1 uncultured Bacteroidia bacterium
CGAATGAGCATGAGTCCCTCGGTTTTTTAGAGCAAGGGGCCGGGGTTGATTCGCTTGAATGAGCAGAGTCCCTCGGTTTTTTTAGGGAAGACAGGTTGGAGAACTATCCGGCTTGCTTCCCTTTTTTCATTTTTTCTCAATCATGTTGTAACCAATTAGCGGGCTGGCATTAAGAGGATAAATTCCAGAGTCGCAAAGGCTCATTCGTAACTACATTTCAAATTCCAATCGTCATGAAGCGAAGCATCAGCTTATTCGCAACAGCCCTCTTTTGCCTTTTTCTATCGTTGCCTGCCATGGCACAGCAGCACCACGTTCGTCCGGAAGATCACCTTTATCGGCGACGGGTAATCCTCCGGATGGACCTGCAGGAAAAGATTAACCGACCCATTTTGGGGGTTTCGGGAATGTATATGGAGGGAACCGACGGACTGGTTCAGGCATTGGTGGAGGGGCTACAGGACGGAGAATATTTGGCCTACGAGCCAGATGATCTATCGCGGGCCCTGAGCTATGACGATGTCCTGGAGCGTGTTAGGGGCTTTGATGACGAGGGGATGCCTGTATTTTCGGATGCAGACTGGCTGGAAGAAGACGAAGGCTTTATCGCGCCACCAGAAGATCCCTGGTTCGACACCGATACGGCAGATTTGACCGGTAGCCTGGGGACAACTACGGTAGCTACTACCCCTGACCTGAGCAACTGTGAAGAAACCATTCAGGTAGTAGAAGACTGGATTTTCGATAAAAACCGGGGAGAGATGCTCCACCGTCCCAAGTACATCGAGCTAATCTGGACAGACCCGAATGGAGCTCTGCCTGAGAAAAAAGTGGCTGTCCTGCGGTTTGAGGATGTTGCCGAGCGGCTCGAGAAAACCACCTGGAACAACCGGTTTAACGACGCCGAAGCCCGCAACCTGCTGGAAATATTCAGCATCAAGCTGTATCACGCCTTTGTGATCGATGTGTCAGGCCGTGGAGTGAGGTCTCTTGCCGAGTCAAAGCGGCGCATGGACGCTTTGGTCGAGTGGGAGCAGTATGTATGGTCGCTCTAGCCATGGCTCATTGGGCAGGGGTTAGGTGAACCATAATTTCCGGGCAAACAATGAGGCGCTAGTGCTCTGTCTAGTGGAAAATGATGGGTAGGCGGTAGCAGATTTTTTCGTAGATCAAGGCGAAAAATTCGAGCCTAGTGAACTAGGCGAGCGGTTTTTCAACGCAGATCATAGATGCCGATTCATCGGTAGATGCGGGAAAAGATGCAGCGACCACCCATCATTCGGGATTTGACAGAGCACTAGGGAATGAATTGACAGGCAATCTGGCTGGGAGACCTTTGGTTCTCCTGGCCATTTTCTGTTATAAAAGTTGGTTCTTCTACACTTCTGGTGGAGCTTCGTGTACTTTATCAAAGAAAACACAGCGATCAAGCTATAGAAGTATTGGTAATCAGTAGTTTGTGGTCTTTGTGCCCTCCTTTGTGGCCTTCGCGGTTATGAAAAATGGTTGTTAAGGCTTATCTCCACTACTTTCGTAGTTGAACCTAAAAGTTCCTATAGCTTCATAACAGACAGATTAAGGCATCTTCCGATTGTTATCAATTTCTTTTCCCCCTTCCATAAAATCTCGCCTAATCCGTCGTTTGAGCGGGAAGTACAGGGGTGTCGACTGGGGTGTACCCCCGACGTATTTCCGGGTGGCTGATGCGACCTCCCAGATTGGCGACCTGGATCATCCATATCAGCGCCAGGCCCCCTACTCCCAGCGTCAGCGTGATGAGTTGATGCCGTCGTGGATGCGACCGCTGGATCAGGGCCAGAGACCCCCCCGCAAGCACCCCGACAATCACCATGATCCAAAGGGCTATTTCTCCAGCCTCTTCGTGCTCATGAGCAAGCTCGTGAATGCCGGGACCTTTTCGTTCGACTACCTTCTCTGCTTCCTCACCAGTGATGTTGGCTATCGGAGTCGCCACCACGGAAACCAAAATCAGGAGAAGCCCCGCTACTTTCAGGCTTTTTTGCCTGATTACCAGGCTGGCACTCAGGAGAATCAGCCCAAAGAAAAGGCCGAAGATAGGAAAGTGGTTGACCAGGAGGTGGGCATGGGCTCCATTCATAGAGGTAGGGTGTAGAGTAGGTGTTGATTGACCAAAATAAAAGACAGGGAGGTATTTGCCTAAGATAAGCCAATAAAAAGACGTAGTTTTGCCCCGATAATCGAGCCACTTATCATGTCTACTAGCACCACACAATACATTTTCGTTACCGGTGGAGTTACATCTTCATTGGGAAAAGGAATCCTTGCAGCTTCCCTCGCCAAGCTTTTGCAACTGAGAGGATATCGGGTTACCATCCAGAAATTTGACCCCTACATCAACATCGATCCAGGTACGCTCAACCCCTATGAGCATGGAGAATGCTATGTAACTGAAGATGGAGCCGAGACGGACCTCGACCTCGGGCACTATGAGCGATTCCTCAATGTCTCTACTTCCCAGGCCAACAATGTGACCACTGGCCGGATCTACGAAACCGTCATTCGCCGCGAGCGGATGGGCGATTACAAGGGCAAGACAGTTCAGGTGATTCCTCATATTACCGACGAGATCAAGAATCGGTTTTCCCTTATCAATGAATCTGGTCGCTATGACATCATCATTACCGAGATCGGCGGAACCGTAGGGGACATTGAGTCTCTTCCCTATATCGAGTCTCTCCGCCAGTTCCGGTATGAGCATGGCCCTGAAAATGTGCTGGTTATCCACCTTACCCTGGTGCCCTACCTACAGGCTGTGGGAGAGCTGAAAACCAAGCCTACCCAGCATTCTGTAAAAAGTCTGCTACAGTCCGGGGTACAGCCCGACATCCTGGTGTGCCGCTCAGAGGTAAAGGTTCCCATGGAAGTACGTCGCAAACTGGCCCTCTTTTGTAACGTTCGCCCAGAGGCCGTTATCGAGAACCTCAATGCTTCAACCATCTACGAAGTACCCTTCCTGTTAAAGAAGGAGAACCTGGATCTGGTGGCTCTGAAAGCATTGAATCTTTCGCCCAAGGAAGAGCCGGATATGACCTACTGGAGAGATTTTGTGTCCAGACTCAAAAATCCTCTGGATGAAGTCAAAATCGGTCTGGTGGGGAAATATGTGGAGTTGCATGACTCCTATCTTTCCATCGCAGAATCTCTGAAAATTGCAGGAGCTGAAAACGAACTGGACGTTAAAATTTCCTGGATCCACTCTGAAGACGTGAACAAGGAAAATGTGAGTCGATTGCTGGGAGAAATGGATGCCATTCTGGTGGCTCCTGGTTTTGGAGAGCGTGGAGTTGACGGGAAGATCATTGCGGTGAATTATGCCCGTGAGAATAACGTCCCCTTCCTGGGTATCTGCCTGGGTATGCAGATCGCCATGATCGAGTTTGCCCGTAATGCCCTGAAATTCGAGGATGCCAATAGCACCGAGTTTGATCCAGAAAGCACTCATCCGGTTATAGACCTGATGGAGGGGCAAAAACAGGTCAAGCAAATGGGGGGAACCATGCGTCTCGGAGCATATGAATGTGTCATCAAGCGCAACAGCCTTGCACATAAAGCTTACCAGAAGACCCGTATTTTTGAGCGTCATCGCCATCGCTGGGAATTCAACAGCGCCTTCCGCAAGCAGTTTGAAAAGGGAGGGATGCAAATGGTCGGAGAAAACCCCGAAACCGAACTGGTGGAAATGGTCGAGCTGAAAGGACACCCGTTTTTTATGGGGGTGCAGTTTCACCCTGAGTACAAAAGTACCGTGGAAAACCCACATCCGCTCTTCCTGGCTTTTGTAAATGCGGCTCACGAACGACGTGTCGAGCCTCCTACATCGACTACTTCAGAGGATTGATATCTGTAAAATGAACCAACTACACTGAAAGGTGTAACCGAAGTGTAACCTGCGAATCCCCTTTCGTGATTGCGCAGGAGTTTGTTAACTTCGGACGAATTTTTAAAGAAGGTTACTCATCACTCAATGAATTATACCCGAATAAATAACCTGATTGGCTGGGGCGTATTTGGTATCGCCCTTGTGGTCTATCTTCTGACGATGGCCCCCACGGCGAGCTATTGGGACTGTGGCGAGTTCATCGCCTGTGCCAATGAACTGGAAGTGCCTCACCCTCCCGGAGCACCGTTTTTCCTGCTGCTGGGACGGATTTTTGCCATGCTGGCTTTCTCTCCTGAGAATGTAGCGTTCATGCTCAACCTGATGAGTGTACTTTCAGCGAGCTTTACAGTTCTCTTCACTTTCTGGATCACCACTTACCTGGGTAAGAAACTCCTGGTTGGTATGGATGGCAAGCCCAATATGCCTCAGACCATTGCCATCATGGGTGCCGGGGTAGTAGCTGGTCTGGCCAATACCTTCGCAGATTCATTCTGGTTCAACTCCGTCGAGGCAGAGGTTTATGCCCTTTCGTCTTTCTTTACAGCGATCGTAGTCTGGCTAGCCTTCAAATGGGAAACCCGTGCCGATGAGCCTGGCAATGAGCGCTGGCTGATTTTGATCGCCTATCTGATGGGACTTTCCATTGGGGTTCACCTGCTGAACCTGCTGGCAATTCCGGCCATTGCCTTCATCTTCTACTTCAGAAAATACGAATTCTCCTGGCGGGGTTTCATCCTGACGGGAGTGGTCTCTGTGGCCATTTTGGGCATCATTCAGACCGGAATCATTATCAGCACCTTTGACATCGCCTGGTGGTTTGAAAAAGCACTTGTTGGAGTTCAGTATGCCAATGGCGCTGAGAAAAGCGGTCTGGGACTCCCTGTTGGGACCGGATTGATCCTGGCATTTGCCCTGATGTTTGGAGCCATCATTGCAGGAGTGGTCTACAGTATTCGCACCAAAAACATCACCCTCAATACGGGGATGCTGATGGTGGTGGTGATCTTCATCGGATTCTCTTCCTACCTGATGATCCCCATTCGCTCACAGGCCAACCCTCCGATTGACGAGAACAATCCTGAAGATTCCCAGACCTTCATTAGCTACATGAAGCGGGAGCAGTATGGCAACCGGCCACTATTCCGCGGGCCGCTCTACAATGCTCGCCCCGTTGGCCTTCAGGAAACCGGAACAGAATTCGTCCTGGAAAAAGGCGCAGATCGATATACAGAACTTGGACCCAAGCGTCAGTATGAATATGCTGACCGTGACATGAAGCTCTTCCCACGCATGTACGATGGCGCACGCCCCGCGAGCTGGAATCCTGCCTACGGGCCGTGGACCTATGCCAACTTCGTGCGTCGAAGTGGTGAGCCCGGCAGTCCGCAGGACGACAAACCCACTGCTGGGGAAGACCTGAGATTTTTCTTCCAGTATCAGGTGATACATATGTACTGGCGCTACTTCATGTGGAACTTTGCCGGTCGCGAAGGCGACGTGCAGGACATGGGCTGGGAAAGTGGCTTTGAATTCAGCAAACTGGCAGAAATGCCTGACTTCATGAAGGATTCACCAGCCAAAAACCACTTCTTCATGCTACCGTTCCTGTTTGGCCTCCTGGGGCTAAGTTGGCAGGCCAGCAGAAGTGGCAAGGACGCCACCATTGTCGGGCTGCTCTTCTTCTTTACCGGCCTGGCCATCATCATTTACCTGAACCAGTATCCCAATCAGCCACGCGAGCGTGATTATTCTTTCGCAGGTTCTTTCCAGACCTTTGCCATTTGGGTAGGGCTGGGAACCATCGCGCTGTATCAGCTCCTTGAAAAATACCTAAAGGGAGCAGCAGCTTATCTGGCTACTGCGGTGGCACTTGTAGGGCCTGTATTGATGGGAGCCCAGGGTTGGGAAGACCACAGCCGCGCCGGGCGCTATATCGCTCCAGAATCTGCATATAACCTGCTGAATAGCTGTGCAAAAAATGCGGTTCTCTTCACCAATGGGGACAATGATACTTTCCCTCTTTGGTACCTGCAGGAGGTCGAAGGCATCCGCACCGATGTACGGGTACTGTGTCTGAGTTATGTGAATACAGACTGGTACATCGATCAGATGAAGGAGCAGATGAATGAGTCTCCTCCTCTTCCCATCACCCTGGAACGAAGCGCCTATGTGGGACAGGCTCAGCAATCTCGTTCGTTTGGGGCACGGACTTCCATAGATGTGAATCTGCCAGCTGATGGCCAGGAACTGCTAGCCAAAGGCCTGATTTATCCACAGGATCTGCCATACGTTCAGTCGCCGATGAAGTGGACCATTAAGACCCGTGGCGGACAGAACAATAAATACCTGGAGCTCAAGGATATCCTGATTCTGAACCTGCTGGAGAATGTTGCCCGTGACGGTTGGGACCGTCCCGTGTACTTCGCCAATACCGTTACCCCAAGCAGCTTCCTGGGACTGGACAATTACCTTCGTCTGGAAGGTTTGGCCTATCGTGTGATGCCCGTATTGAAAACTCGCAATGATCCTTATGATCCATTTGCCGGGTACCTGGACGTGGAGCGCATGTACGAAAATATGGTCAACACCTTCAAGTACACCAACCTCAACAAGGAAGATGTGTACTACGACGAGAACGTCATGCGCATGGTGAGCAACTACCACAATACCTTCTACCGACTCGCCAATGGATACATGAACCAGGTGAGTGAGATTGAACAATTGAGTAGCCGCATTCGCCAGGCCATGGCCATCGACACCATCGCCGTGCCGGTTGAAAATCCAGAGGCTGTCCTGGCTGAGAACAACGCCAAGGTGGAGGAGTACAAAGTCAAAGGAGTGGAGGTACTGGAGTTTGCAGAAGAGATGTTCCCATACAACATCGCGACACCTGATCCCTATCTGATTGTTCGGGCAGGGGTGATGTTTGCACGTCTGGGTGAAGAAGAAAAAGCACAGGAGTACTTTGACTTTGCTGCAGATCGTGCGATTGGTACGCTACAGTACTACACCAATACAGATCAGAACTTCTCGCGTGCGAATGAATTCGTTTATCCGATTCGTCTGCTTCAGCAGCACTACGCTCAGAATCAGATGGAGGATAAACTCCAGGATCTGCAAACTCGTTTGCAGAGCATTGATCCCAAGTTCTTCCAGGCTCGATAGGGACGAACAAATATCCTAACAGACTTTCAAACCTGTTAGACCTCATCATGGCATCCCCGCAGGCCCAAACCTGCGGGGATGTCTTTATTCGTTCACCTCAACCTTCACCCCCGCAGAGTGGCTGCTGTACTCTGGAGCGTAGAAGCCGCCCCAAAACCCATTCCCCCCTTTGCGTAAGGGGGGGCATTTCGCTGGGTGAAATGACGGGGGGATTCGAATACACAGCGGGTCCAGAGCCTCGAGTACCAGCCC
>CAYFIR010000201.1:0-7225 GCA_964343195.1 uncultured Bacteroidia bacterium
GCCGCTTTCAGAAAGCATAAACGCTGATTGGCCATTTTAACTGTTAATTCGCATAATTCGTATAAAGTGCTCGCCAGCAATGCTTTCAGCCACGTTGAGCGCAGCGAAATCCCGCAGAGCGGGAAATTACTGATTACAAATTTCGAATGCGAAGCAGTAGCGTGGCCAGGTTGTATACAGGATCAAGCCAAAAGTCTATTTCTTCCTCACTCCAAGTCCGGGTCCCCCTTCCAGACTCAACATGCCATCCTTGAGGTTGAATCCTCCCTCAGCGAGATCATAGGCCAGGTCAAAACTGCCATCCAAATCCAGGTAGCGAGTATGGGGATTGGCAAAAGCTGCGTGTAGCGCAGCGGTGATGCTCACCACACTCTCATCGTTACATCCCCACATCAACTCGATGTTGGAAAGACTCGCGATATCGGCCATGCGCATGGCGCGGGTAATTCCCCCACACTTCATGAGCTTGATATTGAAGATGCCACAGGCCCTGGGCGGACAGGCCAGACGAAAGGCATCGTCGGGGTTGACCAGTGACTCGTCGGCGGCAAGGTAGTCTCTCAGTTCTCCTGGCAGCTGACGCAGTTCCACCAGTGAGCGAGCCGGAAGGGGCTGCTCGATCAGTTCCAGCCGCAACTGCTCGGCTTCATCATGAAGTTCCATCACTTCATCATAGGAGTAGCCCTGGTTGGCATCAACCCGTATGGTGGGTTCAAAACCAAAGGTTTCTCGTAGTCGGTACAATCGCTCTACATCCTCATTGTATGACTGGCCCAGCTTAACCTTGATGCACTTGAAGCCACTTCCGAGGTACTCCTCTGCCTCTTGCAGCGTTTCCCGTACTCCCTTGATCCCAATGGTGATGGAAGTAGGCAGAAACTGGTGGTATTGTCCCAGATATTGGGCCAGAGGAATCTCCAGGTGTTGTGTGAAGAGATCCAGCAGGGCCATGTCGAGTGCAGCCATTACACCCGGCTGATCAGCAAAGTAGGCTTCTGCCTGCCGGATCATCGCCGGAACCTGCGAGACCGAGGCCCCGATCAGAAAATCTACGGCTGTACTTTGGAGCGTGGCCAGGGTCGCCTGGGAATCCTGATTGACTACCGCCTTACTGGGATTGGCTGACCCCAGGCCTATCAGTCCCTTGTCGGTGTGAATTTCCAGAAAGACCAGATCCACCGATTCAACCGTTTTGTACGCAATGGTATAAGGCCGTTTCAGGGCGAGAGATTCGAGATAGGCTTCTATGCGAATAATCTTCATGGAGTAAAGATGGTAAGTCAGTCGGAAATTTATAGCCTTTATGCGGTTTTTATAGAGTCTGATTGCATAAATCATTCATTGGGAAAACAAACTTCCCCCCTCAGCCGTCTTCCGCACAGTGGTAAAGTAGAATGCAGTATTAAAGGTATTGGCTTTAAAACCACAATCTATATTCCTATTTTCTGAAAAAATGATTGATATGAACGACAAAATAGTTTTGGTTTCTGGAGCAAACTCCGGAATCGGATATATCGCCGCCCGAGAAATCGCAGGTATGGGGGCCAAAGTGATCCTCCTCTGCCGCAATCAGGCCAAAGGCCAACAGGCCGTGGAGGATATCCTGAAGGCTCATCCTTCGGCAGACCTGGACCTTCAACTATGTGATTTATCTTCAAAGGCTTCCATCCGCGAAGCCGGGATGAGCATCCGCGCAAAATATGACCACATAGACGTACTGCTCAATAATGCAGGAGGAATCTTTGGCAGCCGCAAGGAAAGTGTGGATGGCCTGGAAATGACTTTTGGCCTGGATCACATGGGTTATTTTCTCCTGACTCACTATCTACTCGACCTGGTGGCTGCCAGTGACATGAAGCGGATCGTAAATGTGGCCAGCGGTGCACATAAATTCCTGAAAGAAATCCATTGGGATGACCTTCAGTCCGAGAAGAAATATTCGGAAATAGATGTGTATGCCCAGGCGAAAACCTTCAATATCCTGTTTACCCGTGAACTGGCCGAGCGCGTGCTGGACCTTGACATCACGGTGAATAGCCTTCATCCGGGAATGGTAAAAACCAACTTTGGGGCTGAGAGCAGTGGCTTCATGAAGTTCATGATGATATTTTTTAACCTGATGGCCATTTCTCCAGAAAAAGGAGCTGAAACCAGCATCTACCTGGCTACCAGTAATGACCCGGAAGTAACCCAGAGTACCGGAAAATATTTTGATAAAAAGAAGGCCGTAGAACCGTCTTCTCTGGCAACTGATCCTCAGTCTCAAAAACGCCTATGGGCCATAAGTGAGGAGCTTGGAGGCATAAAAAATTATGGTAAAGTTGAGGAATCTGCCTCCGCCTGAACTTCAGAATAGCATACTCAACGCCCCGCAAACAGGAATGCCGCCCAGGGAGGGCGGCAACTCATGTCGAGCCGGATTCTTGGTTAGAGAGTCGTCGTACGGGAGGGAGAGTACGACAGTGGGCTCGAAGCTAGGAATTAGAAGTGAATCGTTTCCCTCCTCCGTCGGTTTAAGGATGTGAGGCTAACGGGTCAGGCTCAATGCCTCACCCATGTTCACAGAAGCTGGAGTTCCGTAGTGTTCCGCCTGATGCAACGGCATATTGCCAGTAGAGATGCTCACCAGACGGATCTCAATTTCTTCGTTTATCAGGGTCTTGTATTCCAGTTCGTAAATTCTTCCGGTACGTCCGAAGAGTACATGCTGGTAGTGCTTTTCAAGAACTGGGGTTCCGACGGTCACCGCGAGTATGGATCGGAAGTAAACCTGCGACTCTTCAAAAACACGCATGGCCTGACGTCGGTTATCAAATCTGCGGACCATTTCTATGCGATAGAGATTGCCTTCATTGAACTGGTAAGAGACCTCAGCACCCATACCACTCACGAGTAAATACTCGTCGGAAAAGCTTTCCTGAACTTCTACGCAGTTGCGGCCTTCCATTTCCTGAAGAACAGCTTCAAAGTCAATGGAGTAGTCCACAAAGAAGATGTTCTGGGCGAATGTGCTGGATACAAGAAGCAGAAGCGGAAGAATGGTGTAAAGCTTTTTCATCGTCGCGGGGGTTTGGGGTTTGAGTCTGGTTTGTCGCAGGGTCAAAGGCAGAATATGGTAGAATTTGAAAATTTAGCGTAGGTAAGATTATGGGCTAAGTGCTTGGATGTAAGAAGCTTATAATCTCAACAGACTGGCTCAAATTCTTTCGTTGTTCTCCTTTAGGTCGTTTGGTATGTTACAAATATGACCAGGCTGTCCCGTTTTTTTTTCGCTTTTGGGGGGACTGGTTCGAAAAGCAGAAAAACCTGTCGAAGAGATGGGTTGATTGGTCATAAACCATTCGCGCAAGATGTTTGATTCTTGACGAAATGGTACGAAATTTCGTACGTGATAGCATACACCAAAGGCCAACTGGCCCTTCGAAACGGACAGGATCGGGAAGAAATCTGGATTGCTTACAAGGGCATTATCTATGATGTCACCCATAGTCGCTACTGGCGCAACGGGCTCCACTACGAGCATTGGTCGGGGCAGGACCTAACCGATGAGTTGCCAGACGCCCCCCATACGGACGCGGTGTTCAAAAGGCTACAGGCCATTGGGCGGCTGGAATAGTAGATCGCTGCGCTGCGAGACCTGCGCTGTCGAAGATCCCGAAAATCGGGGAACGTAGTCGAAGTAAGCGAGACAAGAAGTCAGACCGCCTCGCTGCCAGGCCACTACGTTGTCAGAGGTCAGAGTAGAGAAATTCTGACTTCCTTTTACGAATCACAAATCACGAATCACGAATTCCCACCCCCATTCATGAACCGAGCAACCCGATGGCGCCTGATTTTAGGAGACTCCGATGAAGAACAGCGGGGACAGGGACTTTCTGGCGACCTGAAGCGAATGGATCAGGCTCTTTCTCAGCTTTATGAAACTGATCCCAATGAACGCAAGGGCGGACTGGGAGGGAGTAGTCCCAGGGTGGCTCGTTGGCTCGGAGACATCAGAGAGTATTTCCCCTCCTCTGTGGTCAAGGTCCTGCAACAGGACGCCATGGACCGGCTGGGGCTTCAGCAACTATTGGTAGAACCAGAAGTGCTAAACTCCGTGGAACCAGATGTTAACCTGGTGGCGACCTTGCTCAGCCTCAAAAACCTGATTCCTTCCCAGACCCGTGAAACGGCGCGAGAAGTTATCCGCGGAGTAGTGGAAGATTTACAGAAACGCCTGCAAACTCCCATGACCGAATCGGTAAAAGGCGCGTTACATCGGGGTACCCGTAACTTTAGGCCCAAACTTCGGGAAATAGACTGGCACCGTACCATTCGCCGTAACCTGAAGCATTATCAGCCAGATTATCACAGCATCATCCCTGAGAGTCTGGTGGGATACGGACGAAAAGGAGCGGCCCTCAAAGATGTCATACTGGCCATAGACCAAAGTGGTTCCATGGCTACTTCTGTTGTGTATGCGAGTGTGTTTGGAGCGGTTCTGGCTTCGCTTCCATCCCTTAACACCCGGTTGATTGCATTTGATACTTCGGTCGCGGATCTGAGCCAGCAAATGGAAGATCCTGTGGACCTGCTTTTTGGTGTGCAACTGGGAGGAGGCACGGACATCCACCGTGCCCTCACCTATGCCCAGGAAATGGTAATCCGTCCCCAGGATACCATTCTGATCCTGATCACCGACCTCTTCGAAGGCGGCAATCGATATGAGTTGCTCAGAGTAGCCGAAAAACTGAAGCAAAGCGGGGTCACCCTGATCACCCTTTTGGCCCTCAATGATCAGGGGAAGCCATTTTTCGACCAAAAACTTGCCCATCAGTTTCGAGGGTTTGATATCCCTACATTTGCCTGTACACCAGATCATTTTCCTGCAATCATGGCGGATGCGCTCGCTGGAAGAGAGATCAGGAGAGTTGATTAATCTTGCAAAGACTTCTCTATATCTGATGTGCCTTTGTATATTGTTCTCCCAAGCTCGTAGTGAATCCTCCAAGGACGGAAGACTTGTTACCTGGAGGACAATTTTTCAACTACCAACTTTTTCTACTCACCTCATTCTATGAAATCAGTAGCTATTGGCATTGACATCGGTGGAACCAATACCAAGTATGGACTGGCTGATGAAAATGGCAACATTCTGGCCAGTTCCTCCCTTCCCACCCGAAAGGAGGATGACTTCCCTGCCTATATTCTTCATCTGTATGAAGCCATCGAATCCCTGAGAAAAAGCCTTGACGAAGAAGTTCATATCAAGGGAATCGGAATCGGTGCCCCCAATGCCAACTATTACACCGGAACGATTGAGGATGCGCCCAACCTGATTTGGGAAGGGGAATTGCACATTGTGGAGGAGTTTAACAAGTATTATGACGCACCGGTGATCGTGACCAACGATGCCAATGCCGCTGCAATGGGGGAACTCATTTATGGAGGAGCCAAGGAGATGAAGAACTTCATCATGATTACCCTGGGTACCGGGGTGGGTAGCGGGTTTATTGTCAATGGGGATCTGGTGTATGGCCATGACGGTTTTGCCGGAGAACTGGGGCATGTCATCACAGAGTGGGGCGGACGTCCCTGTACTTGTGGCCGCAATGGCTGTCTGGAAACCTACGGTGCAGCACGGGGAGTGATCATCACGGTAATGGAAGAACTGGCAGGGAGCCATGAAACCTGCGAATTGAGAAGCCTCTCTCGTGAAGAAATAACCCCCAAAGCGGTATTTGAAGCGGCCGAAAAGGGCGATAAAATCGCCCTAAGAACTTTCGAGCGCACGGGTCAGTACCTGGGCAGGGCCCTGTCCAACATGGTTAACATTTTCAGCCCCGAAGCCATTTTCCTGTTTGGGGGCGTCGCCAGAGCTGGTAAGTACCTCCTTGAGCCTATTGAAAAGCACATGAATGCCAATGTCCTGTCCATCTTTAAGGATAAGGTCAAACTCATTCGCTCCAAACTTCCTGAGAGTGATGCGGCCATTCTCGGAGCTTCTTCCCTGGTCTGGAAGGAATTTGGCACACCCGAAAGAGAAGTAGCGGACTGAGGGGAATTGGCATCTGGAAAAGAGGCAGGTAGGATATGAGGTCTGGATAGGAATCCAGTATTTCTGTCTATGGCTATCATAACCTCCATGCCTCCATCTGATGATGGCAATTTGTTTTGCTGACTAAAACTTTTTTCGTTTCAATAATTGCAGTACTTTACCGTTGAACCTACACAGTAATCTCTGGCTCTGTACTTTAACCTGTCTGTACTTTGGGCGAAAGGTTGCTTTGGTTATCTTTGGGCGTCGAATTGCTTGTATCCTCCCCAACAATTCTCTGGCCCTTACTCTACTAACCTGAACCCTATGTTACCCACGCAGGACCTTTTAAAAAACACCGAAGAACTTCATAAGCTGATGTCTCAGGCCTCTCTGCTGGCAGAGAAGCTACAAGCCCAATTGCCAGAACTGGAGGAACCCGCGATTCGTGCCCAGGCCAGCGTACTGCGTGCCTTCCTGCATCAGCTATCCCGTCAGGAGGTAGTGTTGACCAACATGATCAAGGCCCGTAGCAATAGCAATGGGCACCATCAGGGATAGACTGAATAAAACCTTCTGGTTTGTACCGACCTGTCTCACATCCAGTTTTATGGATGCTGCCTGTCGCCCTGATTCTGGGAATGACAGTGGGGTGCAATCCCTTTGCCCCAAGGCTTGATAAGGAAGGCCTGGCAGATGTGAATCTCCTGGGAGACCCCACCAACATCGATGGCTTTTTTCAGCTGTTTAAAAACGCCTATGAATTGAGGGATACGACCCTTTATGGCCGCCTTTTTACGCCTGATTTCACCTTCGCCTATTACGATCCCGATCTGGGACAGGACGTACAGTGGGACCGCGCCACAGAATTGACCATAGCTTACCGGCTTTTTCAAAGTGTTCAGAATGTAAACCTGGACTGGAATTATTACACCCAGCTCGATACCACTGATGTGACCGCCACGGTGGTCCGCAATTTTACCCTCACCATCCAGCAGGATGAAACCCGAACCTTCTCCGGTACCGGACGCGCACGACTACAACTGAGGCGTCTGTCACCTGCTGATGCCTGGCAGGCATATTACTGGTTTGATGATTCGGATTTCTAGAGTAGAGGGACTGCTTCGCGGTCAGAAGTCAGGCCACTCCGATAAGTTAAGGAACGCGAGAAAAATAACTTCCCGATTTTACGAAGAGATCTTGTTCGCA
>CAYFIR010000202.1:0-7173 GCA_964343195.1 uncultured Bacteroidia bacterium
TCTTCTAGTCTCTGACTTTTGACATGCCATAGCGCTTGGAAATGAGTGCCATTTTAGATAAAGTCCAGCTAAGGATGTGTCGGGGAATTAGGAAATAACCCCCGAATTGAAATTCCCGCAAAAAAACTACCCCCCAAACAGCCCCAATGTATCTACCCAGCCAGATTCCCAATCAAAAGGGCTACGGCAATGATTACAAAGAAGTAGACCGCCAATAGAGTAGCCTCCGCGTGCCAGCGTGGACGGGTTTCCTCGAGTCCTGCTTCCAGAGGCTTGGGAGTACCAGGGAGCACCCTTGCTGCCAGCAGGCCTACCCCAAGGGTAGCCAGGGTGCCGGTTACATTCCACCAAATCCAGAAAACGAGATCCTCTCCTACCAATAGCCACATGACCAGGTTGAGGCCCACCCCGGCTATCAGGCCTACATTGGCGGCAGAAGCATGGGTGCGCTTGCTGGTCAATGCCAACAGGAAAGTGGCCAGCACCGGGCCATAAAATACCGAACCAATCTTGTTAATGGCCTCGACGACCGTGGGGGCGATGTTCCCAGCTACGAAGGCCAGCCCGATGCAGAGAAGGCCCCAGCCCAGTGACGCTAGTTTGGAGTATTGGAGGCTTTGTTTGGCGGTAACAGGACGCTTGCGTGCGCGGGTGATAAAATCCCGTACTGTCGCGGCGCTGAGAGAGTTTACCGCAGAACTCAGCGAGGACATCGCCGCCGCCAGAATGGCTACCAGCAGGAGCCCCCTGATACCAGGCGGCAGGTATTGAGCGATGAAAATCGGCATCATGTAGTCGGGGCGATCACCCGGGATTTGCTCCCCGAATGCCGGAGCCACCATGGCAAAGGTTCCGATTACCAGTCCCATCAGGCTGTAGGAGAGGGTGATAGGGAAGCGGCCGATGCCATTGAATAACAGGGCGCGACGTACTGTTTTCAGGTCTTTGGCGGAAAGAGCGCGTTGTACCTCACTTTGATCACAGCCATAGTAGCTGGCATAGAGGAATAGCCCTCCCAGTACCATGGGCCAGAAGCCGAAGCCATCTTCTCCATTTATTCCCAGAGATTCGAAATTAAGTGTCTCCAGGCGGGTGGTATCCAGGTTGGCGACAAAGCCGTCCCAGCCTCCCAGGAGGTGCAATCCATAGAAAATACAGACGAAAATACCCACCAGTAGCAGGATCATCTGGATGGCATCACCCCAGACTACCGCCTTCATTCCGCCCTGCAGGCTATAAAAAATGGTAACCAGCCCAGAGCCCAGGATGGTTTGCCAGAGCGGAATGTCCATGACATTGGCCAGGACAAAGGCCATGGTGTAGAGCATGATACCCGTCGCAAAGGATCGGCTGAACTGAAACACTCCACTGATCAAGACGCGTGTTGTGGCGTCAAAGCGCCGCTCCAGGTACTCATAGATGGTCACCACACGGGCCTTGTAGAGTCGCGGCAAATGAAGGGTGATCAAAAAGATCATCGCCAAAGGCACCGCCAGGTCATAGGCCAGCCATTTGAGGCCGCCGCCAGCACGCAGGCCCACAAAAGCCGAGGCCGAGAGGAAGCTCACCGCCGATAGCTGCGTCGCCATGGTCGATAGCCCCAACTCAAACCAGCCAAAGCTGCGTCCACCCAGGTAGTAGTCTTCGTCGTCCTGTTGGTTTTTGAAAAAATAGCCAAGGCTTAACAAGCCCAGGGCATAGGCTGCGATGATCAGCAGGTCTAGCCAGTGCATAGTGGAGTAGTAGTAAGGTAAAGGTTAAACAAGAATAGCCCGGAAGACCTTCCAGGCTTGACTCAATTTTACGCATTACCCTTCTCTCTATCAAATGTCCCTCATGAATTGCTGAGGACTTACTCCTTAAACAGCAGCACCACCGCATGGGCGATCATGCTTTCTTCACGGCCCGGAGCATCCATTTTTTCATTTGTCGTGGCCTTGATGGACACATTCTCCTCCTCCGTTTCCAGCAATTCGGCAATGATGGCCTGCATCTCGGGAATGCGGGGGTTGATCTTGGGGCGCTCAGCGATGATGGTACAATCGAGGTTGCCAAGAACATAACCTTTCTCCTTGATGAGGGCGTAGGTTTCACGGGTCAGGATGCGGCTATCTATGCCCTTGTATTTGGGATCGGTATTGGGAAAATGAAAGCCAATGTCTCGCAGGTTCAGGGCCCCGAGCAGGGCATCGCAGATGGCGTGTAGCAGTACATCGGCATCTGAATGGCCAATCAGGCCTTTCTCAAAATCAAATTTTAGCCCACCCAGGAACAGGTCGTAGCCTTCACCCAGTTGGTGGGTATCATATCCGTAGCCGATGCGAATAGGTTGATTCATGGCCATAAAAATCTGGCACCACCTGTTTAAAAACAAATGGTGCCAGTGCTATATGATTGGGATTGGTAATTACGGAATATTGTGCGGCCCCTGAAGAGCCATTTGAACCACCCTTTACCGCTTCTCCTCTTATGATTCAATGCCTTCTGTCGTCTCCAGCATGACGGAGTCGAGGCGCATGGGCATGCCGATAGAGTCAAATTCCACCACGATTGGCGCGGGGTCTTTTTGGGTGCTATCAGTTCCGGCATCAATGTCTTTGGCCTCATCCGGGATCGCATAGTGATACTGACGAATTTCCAGTTCAGAAGCGATAAAGTCCTGGCTGACAGGTATCCGGATTTCATACACTTTGTCCTTGCGGCCATAAAGTGAGTTTGCTACGAGCCAGGGGTTCAGACGCTTTAGGTTTTCCTCAGTAGTTCCATGCTCCTTGGCAAAACTTGCCAGGGAAGGAATATTGGTATTCACCTCGACTACCCGATAGGTAATAGGCTCGTACATTTCTGCTTCTGAGAGGCGCAACCCAAACAGTTGTGGGTGCTCCAGCAGGACTTTGTAGTGCAGGATGCGATACAGGTACTGGCTGGTCTCCGAATTTAGTTTAAGGGCGAAGTAATCAGCCGTATCCTGGCGGCGTACCTGACGGCTGACACCAGCCTGTCCCATGTTGTAGGAAGCTGCTACCAGGGTCCAGTCTCCAAAACGCTCATACGCATCCTTGAGGTAGTATGCAGCAGCATGGGCTGCTTTTTCAGGGTGATAACGCTCGTCTACTGTCGCAGAAACTTCCAAACCGTATTCGCGGGCGGTGGCGGGCATGAATTGCCAGAAACCTTTTGCTCCTACAGGAGAGATAGCGTTGGACAGGTTGCTCTCGGCAACGGCGAGGTAGAAAAAGTCTTCCGGAACGCCGTGCTGACGGAGGATGCGCTGAAAGACTTCGCGATAACGAGCCGCACGCTTGTGCATCAGCATATTGGTAGCATAATAGTACTGGGCGCTACGTAGCTGACGGTTGAGTCGGCGGGCTACATCAGGTCGGTCAAGTGGTATGGACTGACCTGCGAAAGCAAGATTAGCTGGTGCTTGAAGCTCTAGTGAGGAAAGATGACTTGAAATAGTACTTAATTCCGCACTTGCTTGGCTGGCAGTCCCTGTCGGAACTTCAGGGGCATAACTGAGCCCGCTGAACAGAATTCCAACTGGAACGACCAATAAGCTTAATTTCTTCATGCTAGGAAATTGGGTGAAACATATCCAGCAAGGGGTTGATGACTGAGTGTTTCGTTGGCGTCAAAGGTCTAATTATGTGAATCTAATTTCATGACAATAAGACCGGAAACCTTTCAGTCTGCTGGAGTATTCGATCGCAAGATAAGTGCTAGTAAGACGGCCAGACTTTAAAAAAATCCTCACCGGAGGCTCTGACTTGCTTAATCGGTACTTATGCTGCGCAAATGGTAAAGTTGAGGGGTGGGTTAAAAGTTGGGCTTGAGCAGGTGCTTTTGGTAAAACTGGTTGATATATTCTACAACCTCGTCCGCAGTGTCCACTACTTTGAACAGAAACATATCTTCAGGGGAAATATTACCAGCCTTTTCAAGCAGGGTATTCTGTATCCAGTCAATGAGGCCACTCCAGAATTCTGTTCCTACGAGGACCACAGGGAATCGTTCGATTTTGGAAGTTTGGATCAGGGTCAATGCTTCGAAGAGTTCATCCAGGGTTCCAAATCCACCGGGAAGAACGACAAAGCCCTGTGCATATTTGACAAACATGACCTTGCGTACAAAAAAGTAGTTGAAGTCAATGTTCTTGTCTCGGTCGATATAAGGATTGTCGTGCTGCTCAAACGGAAGGTCAATGTTCAGGCCTACTGAGGCTCCCCCAGTTTCATGAGCGCCTTTATTGCCGGCTTCCATGATCCCGGGACCACCGCCGGTGATGATGCCAAACCCTGCCTGCGTCAGCTTGCCTGCGATCTCGGCCCCCAATTCGTAATAATGAGAGCCAGGCTTGGTGCGTGCTGAGCCAAAGATGGACACACACGGACCGATCTCGGCCATCTTTTCAAATCCCTCTACAAACTCTGCCATGATCTTGAAGACCAGCCAGGATTCCTGTCCGGTGTGGTTCTTCCACTCACGGCGACGCTCTGAAAAGTATGAACTAACGTGTTGATCCATAGGTGTCACGTTCAAATGGCCGGCAAAGGTAACGCTTAATTTGTCAAATCCAAAAGCCTCTATATTGGCTCAGATTAGCGATTTTCCGTTTACGAATCCTCCGACCCTTTGTTTGCAATAATTGGTATCTTGGCAGGAAATACCCTACCCATGAGATGTACTCTATTGACTATCAGTGTGATTCTGTTTAGTTCTACCCTTTTCGCCCAAAGCCCGGAGGTGCTGGATGCATTTGAGCAGCGTCAGTTCAGAACTGCCGAGGGGGACTCTTTGCTTTACCGATGGTTAAGTCCGGAAAAGGTGGAAGAAGGCAAAACCTATCCGTTGATCCTTTTCCTTCACGGAGCAGGAGAGCGTGGCAACGACAACACCGCTCAGCTAACACATGTACTGCCCCGCTTTGTAGAACCCCAACGCCGATCCCGGTACCCTGCCTTCATCTTTGCCCCTCAGTGTCCCAGCGATGATTACTGGACCCATGGCGACTTTACCGATAACCGCGAAGGTTTTATCCTGAACGATACGATGGGGAAAGCACTTTCCCTGACCGTAGAAGCCCTTGCCCTCATGGTAAATCGCTATCCCATTGACCCGGACCGGGTGTACATTGTTGGACTTTCCATGGGGGGCGGCGGAACCTGGGAACTTATCATGAGGTTCCCGGATTTCTTTGCAGCAGCAGTCCCAATCTGCGGATTCAGTGATCCAAGATATGCAGGAGGACTAGCCGGTTTGCCCATTTGGGCGTTTCATGGCCTGGAAGATAATGTGGTGCCGCCTGCCCTTTCGCAGCAAATGGTCAATGCAGTAAATGAAGCTGGGGGCCACGCACTCCTCACAGAGTTTCCTGGCGTAGGTCACGGTAGCTGGGAGCCAGCATTTCCCGAAGAACCCTTCATATACGACTGGCTCTTCGGTCAACGCAGATCAAACTAAACGAACTTTTACAAAGAACTGACTCATACTCCGTGGGATAAGAAATTTTATCCTATCGGAATACAGGCTCCTCAGCTATTATTGTGCCAAATGCGAAAGCAAAGGAATGTAATTGGTTTAAAAACTTACATTAAAAACCCAACTGCCTGACCATCAGTTAACCTGTTTTGTTCTTGCAAGTCCATTCGGGGCATGGTGATTTCCCTAAAGCTGGTTACACAGCATCCTGATCAGCAGTACCTCTTGTTCCGAATCATAAATTTTTCCCACCACCAACCATTACCTATGAACCTTCGTGTTGCAATCAGTTTACTCCTGGCCCTCGCAGTGGTGAGCGGCTGTGTGTCCAAAAAGAAGTACCTGGAACTTGATCTCCGGGCCAATAAGCTTGAAAATGAACTCAAAGACCGCAATCTGTACATCGCCCAGTTAGAAGATGAATTGGCCCAACTAAGGGTCGATACGGCCCGCTTGGGGCAGGAATTGCGAGCCTCTGAAAAACAGTATGTGGACCTGCTCAATGAAAGCGTGGACCGAACCCAACTGTTAAATCAGGAACTTCAGGCCAAGACCGCCGAGCTTGAAAACAAAGAACGCCTGCTGCTAGCCTTTCAGGGAGAATTGGAGGACAGAGAGCAGAAAGTAAAAGAACTCAATGGGATTATTCAGCGGCAGGATAGCTTGAGCAATGCCCTGTTGGCGAAGGTGGAAGCTGCCCTGGTGAGCTTCAATGAGGACGAGTTGACGGTAGAGATGAAAGGTGGAAAGGTGTATGTGTCACTTTCCGACCAGCTATTATTTCAATCCGGCAGTGCCAATGTCAACAACAAAGGCCGTGAAGCCCTGCTGAAAGTCGCTGAAGTACTTAAGAAGAACCCTGACATTCAGGTGACCATTGAAGGCCACACGGATAATGTGCCCATTCGTACGGCTAAGTTTCAGGACAACTGGGACCTGAGTGTGCTGCGTGCCACAGAGGTCGTGCGCATCCTGATTTGGAGCGGGGAGGTCGATCCTACCCGCCTTAAAGCCGCTGGGCGTGGACAGCATCAGCCTGTCGCGAGTAATGAAACCCGTGAGACCCGTGCCCAAAACCGCCGAACGGAGATCATTCTGGAGCCGGATTTGAGTGAGCTGTACGAGCTGTTAAATGCTCAGTAGGCCTGGTTCAATTATCATGGTTCATTGGTCATTGATCAGTAGAAAGAGGCACTTGCTTCACTTCTGATCAATGACCCCTGTTCAATGGTCACAGCTTCCTGTTACACGTTCACTCCCTATGTAACCACGCTTACTCATTTGTCCTGGAATAGGGAAACCCTATTGGCTACCTTCATCTTGAGAACCAAAGCTCAGGGTTATGAAAAAGCCAAAGGTCAAATACACCCTTATCATTCTGCTGTCGCTGATCTGTCTGGTGGCCACCATCTATGCGCTGCAAACGCCAGAAGTTGCCCTCCCATCTGAAGGAGGCGTAGGAAACGTGAGCGATAGCCTTGACCAGGCAGTGGGCATGATCCAGCAGCATCTGGGCGAGCGGGTATGGCCGTAGGGACTCGATGACACTGCGGGTACGGAGACCCGAAGACTAGCCCAGATCGACGCTCAGTAGCCTTTTTTCCTCTAGCCGGGGAATAAATTCGCCCGGCTAGTAAAAGCCCACTTTCCCAGTCAAGAAAGTGAGAAGTTGTATTTTCGAGGTCAACGAAC
>CAYFIR010000203.1:0-7048 GCA_964343195.1 uncultured Bacteroidia bacterium
TTTTGAGCCGCAGGAGGGAAAAGCTGATTAACCTGCAGTTGCACGGATGGATACATTGCAACGTCGCGGCCTACCCTCTGACCGACTCCATGTCCCAGGCCATGCACGCCAGCATCCGCCGTACTGCTCTGCGCTACCGCAATCCTGATAATGCACCCGATGAAGCCGAGCGTCGCATCCTGGAGCAATATCAGGCACAGGTGGAAGCAGGAGGCTCTCCCAAGCCAATTGTAGAACCTTCAGGAAGTGATTCGGTGGCTTTCTATGCCCCGATCCTGTTACTGGAGGCCTGCCAAAAATGTCATGGAACCGTCGGTGAGGAAGTAAACCCCGCGCACTATGACCTGATTTCCCAGCATTACCCATCCGATAAAGCAGTTAACTTCAGTGAAGGAGATTTGCGGGGTATATGGAGTATTCGCTTTGAAAGACAATAGTCTCCCAAAATAAATTTCTACATTTGAATCACTTCTAACTGAAATTCAGATCACATCATCTTATGAACTACCGCGAACTAGGCCCTAAAGAATACCTTGCCGAGTACCAGGGCAATGCTGATGCAGTTTTGCTGGATGTACGCTCTCCTATGGAATATGCCGAAGGGCATATTGAAGGGGCCACGCTCATTGACATCAACGATGCGAGCTTTCCTGAGAAGGTAGCCCACCTGGACAAGGGGAAGACTTATTACATCAACTGCCGTAGTGGCGCTCGTAGCGGCCGTGCCTGCCAGTACATGGCCAGCCAGGGTTTTGCCAATACCATCAACCTGAGAGGGGGAATTATGGGATGGCAGGATGCTGAACTTCCCGTAAAGGAGGGAATGGAAGCGTAGCAAAAGTAATCCCTGAATAATACATCCCCCAATTCAACTGGATTGGGGGAGTTTTCATTTTAAAAGGGAATTTCGAGTGGCTATGATTTGCCACCTGTAGCTTCTTTTGGGTAAGTTCGGGATCGGTCCTGAAAAATCGTTTCTCCGATGCGCTTTCTCCTGCTGATCTACATGATATGTATGCTTCTCCTGGTATCCTGCAAAAGGGAAGCTGCCAACCTGCCCCTGGAAGGCTACGAATTACAGGAAGGACTGTCCCTTGAGTTGGTTGCCCGCGAGCCCATGGTCATCGCTCCGGTTGCCCTTGATTTTGATCTGAAGGGCCGCATGTGGGTGGTGGAGATGCAGAGCTATATGCTCACTGTCGAGGGGAGCGGTGAAATGGAGCCGATCAGCCGCATAGTAATCCTGGAAGACGAGGATGGGGATGGGCAAATGGACACCCAGCGGGTGTTTCTGGATAGCCTGAGGGCTCCACGCGCCTTGTGTCTGGCCTATGGTGGATTGCTTTATGCCGAACCTCCCAATCTCTGGTTTGTGGAGATTGACGACCAGAATCAGCCTGGTAAACGGACGCTGGTGGACTCTGCCTATATCCAGGAAGGCAACATCGAGCACCAACCCAACGGTCTGATGCTGGCGATGGACAACTGGATCTACAGCGCGAGGAGCAACCTGCGCTATCGTTTTAACAATGGCGAATGGCTGCGAGACTATACTGCAATCCGGGGGCAGTGGGGCATCACGCAGGACAATGAGGGTCGTCTGTACTACAACGATAATGCGACACTCCTGAAAGGCGACCGGGTGCTGCCTCAGGCGGCGTTGTTTAATACTTTTCTTCGTCCCCAGGCCAGTATGAACCAACTCCTGACAGACAGTCAGCGTGTATATCCTCTCTTCCCTTCATTGGTCAATCGGGGCTATCAACCCGGCGTACTGGACAGCTCAGGCAGACTGGTAAATGCTACTTCAGCCTGTGGCCCGTTGATATATCGTGGAAATGGACTTCCCCAGATTTATCGGGGAGATGCATTTGTCGCAATACCTGAGGCAAATCTGATCAAGCAGCTGGACATAGTCGTTGGAGAAGGGGGGAGAAAGGCACAGCATGTCTATCGCCAGGACGAGTTTTTGCGGACCAGTGATCCCCTCTTTCGACCGGTGAACCTGTATGATGGGCCTGACGGAGCCCTATATGTCGTGGACATGCACCGGGGGGTCATCCAGCATCAGGCCTACATGACCACCTATCTGCGGGACAGCATCCTGCACCATCAGTTGGATACCGTGCTCAATCAGGGGCGAATCCTCAAGGTCACCTCATCCGAGCAGCCTCGTGCGGATTTGCCCTATTTGCCCCATGCATCTCCCGAACAACTCGTCGATCTGCTGAACCACCCCAATGGCTGGATGCGCGACAAAGTTCAGCATTACCTCATCTACAACCGGGCAGAGGCTGCCATTCCTCTGCTCAGGAAAGCGGTGCAAAATGGCCAAAGCCCTGGTGCCCTGCATGCTTTCTGGGCTTTGGAGGGAATGGGAGAAGTGGATGTGGAGTTGCTGCAGGCGGCAATTAACCGGGATGACCCTGTACTGGTCCAACATGCACTGTACTACACTCTATTCATACAAAGCGACTTTGATTGGCGAGAGGCCTACGAACGACAGGATATTGAGATCGATCGCTACCTTGCTTTGGCCCTGCCCCATCTTTTGCAGGACAAAGAACATATGGAGGAATATTGGGATACCCTCTATGCCCGAAACGGTGCTGATCCGATAATTGCAGAGCTGGTCCTCAGTGGGGGGAATGAAAGTGGGCTTAAGTGGGCGCTGGAAACAGAAAGTGCCGAGCATCTGGCACAATCTGTTCAGACCGCCATGCGAGAAAACCAGCCCAATCCCATGTTGGTGGCTGCCCAGCACTCCGTCGATAACCGCACCGTTGGGTTGCGGGTATATCAGCAAAACTGCGCCAGTTGTCATGGGCTGGATGGGGCCGGACAGGAAGGGGTAGCACCATCGTTACAGTTATCTCCTATCATCAGGGGGGACTCCACTCACCTGGCCCTGGTTCTGTTGTATGGGTTGCATGGTCCACTCCAACGGGAGGGGGGCGTCATTGAATTCCCCGCTCAGATGCCCGGGTTTGGAGGAAATTCCAGTCTCAGTGATGAGGATATCGCCGGACTGATAGCCTATCTCCGCAATGCTTTTTCTACCAGGAGGGCTTATATCCCTACCCCGGTGGTGGACTCGCTCCGGAATATGGGGCGCTCTTTTGATCAGAGTTATACAGAAAAGGAGCTTGCGCGGCTACCATAGCCAGGCAAGCTCCTTTTCTGTAATCAGGGGAAAGTAATTGTGGTTTCACCTACCAATAAATGAGGCATCAATAGCCTGATTGTCAGTTGTTTTTATCACGAATTACGAATACAAAATTTCGAATTCCTTTCCCTAGTTCCGGCCACCGCCAGGAGCACCCAACATCCCTTCCTGAATCACATAGCCTTCTGGTATTTCTACATCAAAGAGGTCCGAGTCCAGCCTGCTCTTGCTGACCTCCCTGGCAATCATGTCCATGTTGATTCCATTTTGGTTAACGGTCATCTGCAGTGGAAAACCAGCCAGTCCCTGGTAGGTGTAATTGGAACTTTCATTTTGTACCACAATGTCCTTGGTGTACCAGATTTCGGTTTCCCCCTCCTGTCCAGGTTGCGAGACAAAGGCCTGGTAGCACTTGTAACCCGCAATGGTTTTGGTTTTGCCTGTTTCCCGAATTTCCGGGGTCTGATCGTTGCCATTTTGCTCCTGCATGGCCTCAAAATCATCACCTTCGGAAATGCTGGCTATCTTCTGGCCCATCATATCCATCAGGATGAGAGCCGTCTTCTCATCATCGTTGTAAATCATGGCCATCTGCATCATGGTCATGTTCATTTCGACGCGAGCAGCTCTTCCCTGAAAGTAAAGGGTCATGGTCATGTCTTCCATCATGGCAGCAGCCATTGCATCAACGTCTTCATCCTGGACGATGTCTACGTCATATTCGATGCGGTATGACTGTTGAGCCATTGCGCCAATGCTGGTCAACAACATCAGGCCCAAAACGTACAATTGGCGAAAATTCATGGTGAAATTGGATTGGTAATAATTAAGATTGGACAGTGATAACGTGTGAACCACGATGGATCGCATATTCGATTTCCCAGTACGAATTCACTTAATCAAACATACTCATTCGCAGCGGAAATGCCTAGATGGCTGGCTGTCTCCGGATATACACCGTTGACTTATATTGGAATTATGACATCCAGCCCCTTCCAGTCAACGTAATTAATAAATGTAGACCTTTCAAAAACCTCTCACTATTATTATCTCATGGAGGAAAAGGACATTATAATTAGCATAGGAAAAAAGTTACGTGAAATCAGAAAGGGAAAATCCATGATTCTTTCTGATCTGGCAAAAAAGGCAAATATCAGTACCGCAATGATTTCCAAGGTGGAAAATGGCCGCACGGTTCCTTCCCTGCCAGTACTGCTCACCCTGTTGGATAGCCTTGATGAAGATCCTGGAAATTTCTTCCGTGGGATCACCCTGAAGCGGGAAAAACCCTTTCTGGTTATTCGGAGTGATGAATTCTCTCCACTCGAGAAGGAAGGCGCACTGGGGTATGATTATCAGCTTGTGCTGGATAAAATACTGTTTACGGTTGGATTTGAAATTGTGCTGTTTACGGTTCATCCGGGTGCCAGGCGGGACAAGACCCAGACAGATGCCTTTGAGTTCAAGTATATGCTGACAGGGTCCTGCGTGTACCAGATCGGCGAAGAGGTAGTAGAACTCCATGAGGGCGATGCCCTGTTTTTTGACGGGCGCATTCCCCACAATCCCGAAAACCATGGTGATTCTCCTGCCAAAATGCTGGTCATTTACTTTTACCTCGAAGATAACCCGGGATCATGACAGTAGAATTCACCCAGCGCGCCATCACGCACCTGACTGAGAACCTTCCGAGAATCGAAAAATGCCTTAACCAGCTTTCGGAAGAGGAAGTCTGGCAGCGACCTAATTCATCCTCAAACAGTGTCGGGAACCTGTTGCTACACCTTTGTGGCAATGTCGGACAATACATCCTCTCCTCCTTGGCCGGTAGGCCTGACGTCCGCGAACGGGATGCAGAATTTGCAGCGAAGGGAGGATTGGATAAGGCCGCGTTGATGGACCTGGTCCAGATGACGGTAAAAAATGCCTGTGAGGTAATTGGATCCCAGGATAGAAATTCGTTGTTGACAGTACGCTCTGTGCAGGGATTTCAAATGTCTGGGATCGCCATCGTCATGCATGTGGTGGAGCACTTCTCTTACCATGTGGGCCAGATCGCCTTCTGGACCAAGCAACTGCGCGACCAGGATCTGGGATTTTATGAGGGAATCAACCTCAACCAGAAAAACGAGGCCTGAGTGTCCTTTTAGGTAAAGGCTGATTTACACCAGCAGGCCTTGAGCCTGTTTTTTCGAATCGATGCCAACCTGACTCACATCCTGTGGTCTTTTATGTGTAGCCATTAAAGATCCTGACAGATGTGTAACTCTCATACCTCCCACCATTCCTGTGCCTCCCCTGACAAAAAGCAACCTGGATTCCGCCAGTCGCTTGGCAACTATATTTTCTGGATTACGGCCATGTGGTCCATCTGGTTTGTAACCGGCTCCGGGGTACACCCCTGGCCCATTTACCCCACCCTGTTTTGGGGATTCGGCCTGATCAAACAGTTCCGTAAGCAGGGCTACGTGTCACAAAAAAAGGAACAGGAGCCAAGGCCCGAACCCACAGAGTATGGGGAGCGTTGGGATGACCAATGGGTCACAGTCCATGAATCCGAAGACAATCAAGCGTAATGTTTCGTATTAGCCATTTTGGGCAGAGCGTGCCACTCGGTTTCAGGGTGGCCGTTTTTGTATACTAAAACCAGGAGAAGTTAGGCCCCAGGGCTTTCAAGATCGCAGGGTTTAATGTAGTTTAAGGGTGGACTATCATTTTTGTTCGCTTTCAACCTATTCTCATGACCCGATCAGAAGCTCTAAAACTCCTGGGACTGGGAGCGGCCTCTACTGCTCTCCCATTATCGACTTATTCTCGTATGGCACAAAATACCCCATCCACCCCCACACGTAAATTCAAGCAATCTGTAAGTCGCTGGTGCTACAACTTCCTTAGCCTCGAAGAACTCTGCGAAGCCTGTCAGGAATTTGGAATCGTTGGCATCGATTTGACTGCAGAGGCAGACTGGCCTACTCTTCAGCGTTATGGCATCACCCCCACCTGTGGCATGGATGGCAGCTTTATGAAGCTGACCCATGGGTTCAACGACCCAGAGTACGCCGCTGCCAATACTGACAAATACATCGAGTTTATCCAAAAGGCAGCTGATAATGGCGTCCCCAATGTGATCGTGTTTAATGGCAACCGCGAAGGCCGCGATGACCAGGAAAGCCTCGATGTGATTGCCAAAGGGGTCGAGCCTCTCGTCAAGAAAGCCGAGGAAGTAGGGGTGATGCTGGTCTCCGAAACCCTGAACAGCAAGGTGAACCACCCGGATTATCAGGGAGATACCACGGATTATCTGATCGAGCTTTGCAAAAAGATCGGTTCGTCCCAGTTCCGGATCCTGTACGACATCTACCACATGCAGATCATGGAGGGCGATATTATCCGCACCATTCAGGACAAGAACGAATACCTGGTACACTACCACACCGCTGGCGTGCCTGGTCGTCATGAGATCGACGAAACCCAGGAACTATACTATCCCGCCATTGTGAAAGCGATAGAAGCTACCGGGTTTGATGGATACCTGGCCCATGAATTTATCCCGACAGGTGAGACGAAAGAGGAAAAAATCGCAGCCCTTGGCGAGGCGGTGAAGATCTGTAGCTAGGGGAATAAGTTCGGAGTTTCCCGCTATTCGCGGGATTTCGCTGCGCTCAACAGAGTCCGATATTTGTAGTTTAAAGTATTGATGATCAGTAATTTGCTCAATTATCAATTGGTTCATTACTTCGCTCCGAAAGCACTAGACATTGGTTTCGGCCAACAAAAGCAGCCTTAGAGAGTCCATATGGGCCTTTTTTAATTTGTGGGCTACCTTCCTCTAACTAAGGTGTGCACTTAATTCGGGGCCAATAGCCGCTAATTGGCTTGCGC
>CAYFIR010000204.1:0-6966 GCA_964343195.1 uncultured Bacteroidia bacterium
AGGACCTGTTTCCCTTCATTTCCCCATACCCTTCATACCTTATTTCTATTGTCCAACTACTTACTGCTTATCCACTTAAAAACCACTTTTGCAATACAATCCGATGAAACAGATTCTCATACTGATCTCATTATTCCTTCTCATTCATACTGGGACTGCCCAGACTCCTCTCCATTTTGACTTTGGGGGAAATGCCCGCAGGCATCTCAGTGTAACGCCCGAAACCCTTTGGCCGACCGAGACTGATGGGGTAACCTATGGCCTACAGGTTACCGATGGCGTAGAAACCGTCCAGTACCGTCGTCGCAAGGCCAGGAGCAGCTTTCTGACCTCGGAAACGCCGTTTTACTTCAACGTAGCCTTGCCCGAAGGCAACTACCGCGTGACCGTTACACTAGGAGACAAAAAGGGCCCCAGCAACACCACCATCAAGGCCGAGTCGCGTCGCCTGATGGTGTACGACCACAACCTGGAAGCGGGTGAAATCGAGGAAGTTACCTTCATGGTGTCGCTGCGTTCGGCGCGAATCAGTGGCAATGACAGCATAAGGCTCAAAGACCGCGAATTCGGATTTCTGAACTGGGACGAAATGCTGACGCTGGAATTTGGTGGGGACCGTCCCTGCGTGGCAGGCGTGAGCATCGAGGCATTGGGAGCAGACCGACCTCCGATCATCTTCCTGACGGGCAACTCGACCGTCACCGATCAGGACATGGAGCCCTGGGCTTCCTGGGGGCAGATGTTCCCCGTCTTTTTTCAGCCCGACATCATCGTCGCCAACTATGCCGAGTCCGGCGAAACCCTGCGCGGCTTCATTTCCGAGCGCCGCCTCGAAAAGATCGAAACCCTGATCCAGCCGGGGGACTACCTGTTCATGGAATTTGCCCACAACGACCAAAAGCCCACCGGAGCCTACGTAGAGCCCTGGACCACCTATCAGGAATACCTGATGAAATTTGCCAATATGGCCCGGGAGCACGGCGCTACGCCCGTCTTCGTCACCAGCACACAGCGCCGCAACTTCGACGAAAACGGCCAGGTCATCAATACCCTGGGCGATTATCCTGCTGCCATGCGACAGCTCGCCGAGCGCGAGGGCATCGCCCTCATCGACCTCAACGCGATGAGCGAGACCTTTTATGAGGCCCTTGGCGTCGAAGAATCCAAGAAAGCATTGGTACACTTCCCCGCCAATACCTTTCCCCGGCAGGAAAAAGCCCTGGCCGACAACACCCACTTCAGCACCTACGGTGCCTGGCAACTCGCCAAATGCGTCGTCGAAGGCATACGCGCCACCGATCTGCCGCTCAACGATCACCTGGTCCCCAACCTGCCCGACTACGACCCCGACGATCCCGATCTGATCAGCGAGTGGCTGTGGCCCCTGAGTCCCCGGTATGAGATGGAAAAGCCGGATGGGAATTGAGGGGTCTACTCTTCCCATACAGATTTTTACTGTCCTGGTCGATTTTCATGGTCAACCGGGACAGGTTGTTTTTGAGGATGGCATTGGAAGAAAATCGGGTTCTCTGACAAAAATGGCGGGAATGTATAGAAGAAAGGTACGATCCTACAGGGTCGATCCACCGCGCAGGCAGGTGCTACATAGCTTGAACCTACTTCGACTTTGCTCCCCGATTTTCGGGATCTTCGACAGCACAAGCCTACAGGGTTCGCATCCAAGGTCAGCGGCCCTGCGACAAGGTGAGGATAAAGCCAGCGCGGGATACCTCATAGAGGCCTGACCTTTGTAGCTCACGTAGCACCACCGACTCGCCCCCCGTAGGTCCGCAATCAGATTTTTAATATTCTGCGTGTTTTTCAAGTGCTATTTCGCCTTCAGCGGGACTTACTTCTTTTTCAAAAGAAGTAAGCAAGAAAAGTTCGGCATTTCAGGCTGCCCTGCAAGCCGCCCCGAGCGCCAAATGCCGGGCCAGCGCCGCCACAGGCTTGCTTTATAGCTCTTTTTGAAGGGGTTTTGATAACCGGCAGGGTTCTCTCTGCGTCCTTGCGCCTACCACTTGCGGCATCTTCGATCTATGTGTGAAAAATATGCGGCGTATAATTCTTCAATTTGCTGCCCTACAAAAGAAGTAAGCAAGAAAAGCTCGGCATTTCAGGCTGCCCACAAGCCGCCCCGAGCGCCAAATGCCGGGCCAACGCCGCCACAGGCTTGCTTTAGACCTTTGCCCAAGTGCCACTGAGAGTGTCTCCCTTTGGAGGGAGAGGCTTGTGCGAGAGAGGGAGGAATCTAAAAGTTTAAAGTGCTATTTTCTCCCCAAGAGGGGTCGTACCCCCATTTCTCTCCGCTAAAATTGTCAAAGAACCGAAAATCGAAAACGGAAAGGCTCAGGAGTCAGCAGGTTTCGTCGATATGGAACAGCAAGACCGCTATGTGATTTTGTCAGACAAATTATTTGCCGTTATCACAGAATATCGCAAGCTTTATAAACCAGTTTACTGGCTCTTTGAGGGGATCAATGGGGAGCGGTATAGTCCGCGCAGTGTGCAGCAGATCATGCGCCGGGCCGTGCAGGCCGCAAAGGTAAATCCTTACGCGACGGTGCACACGCTCAGGCACAGTTTTGCGACCGATCCTTCGACACGCTCAGGACAGGTATGCTAGAACGAGGAACAGATTTGCGGTATATTCAGCATTTGTTAGGTCATGGCTCGATCAAAACCACCGAGCGATACCTGCACGTGCAGCGGGATGCAGAGGCGAAGCTGAAAAGTCCTTTGGACGAGATGGATTGGGAGTCAGATTTGAGAGCTATGCGCAATATTGCGGAAACGCGTGAGTTATGGGCAAAAGAGAAAACTAAACTTAAAAGGTACAAATCATGGGGTTCTTCAAATCACTATTCGGAAAAAGCAATGACGATCGACTATTCGATGAGTTTATCACAGCTAATCAGCAAATGGATGTTGCAAAAGCGCAAGAGTGTGTCAAAAAAATGTCTGACGAGGGGCTGATGAAAGCGGCTATGAAAATTGATGAACTTGCACAGAAAGATCCAGGGTATATGGTGCTAAACACACTATTATTTTCCGAATACACTCAGCGTCCACACCTTGATAACCCTTTTGTTTAGAATGCTTCAAAATAATTGATACAATTTTGAACAGTATCGATACCTCCCAAATTTGGAAAGATGGTTACGGTGATGGTTCAAGGGCATCAGACACACCCAACTT
Organism: uncultured Bacteroidia bacterium; assembly: GCA_964343195.1. GTDB lineage: Bacteria > Bacteroidota > Bacteroidia > J057 > J057 > CAYVAP01. The sequence continues at coordinate 3,199 of CAYFIR010000204.1, forward strand.
TTTAGGGCTGTGTGCGATAGCTGGGGCAATATTGCTCGCATCTCTGAAGGAGAATGACAAAAAGAGCAAACTTAGGCGCCCCTGAAAAGAAATCTGATGAAAGACTCGACTAAAAATCTGTTCAAATAAACACTTATCACACAATCAAAAGACAAATTATGTGGTTTATAATTGGTGCAATCGTTGTCTTCGTGCTGTTTAAGTTCATAAAAGCTGCGGCTGAAGACAATCAAGATGTTTCAAGTAATCCTATTCCTGAGAGATTCTCACATCTTATTAGTAAACTTAATGATACGGCCTTCAATGGTGAGGGGCGTGTTGAAAAGAAAGCCCCGAATGTGTATACTCTCTATAGAACTGATTCAAATCAGATCATCATAATCCAATATATGATGAAGGTTTTAACAGTAACTTGGCGATATAAGTATTACCAAAAGGAATTGGTTTATGAGGAAAAGTTTCATGAAGCAAATAATGTGAGCCTCTTTGAGCAAGAAAGAATGGCGAATAAGATTCTTGAAACTATGAAGTATAAAGTCAGCAAGCACATCGATAGCGTAGATCAAAATGTGTCTGCCGATGAAATGATTAGCATCTTTCAACATTCATTAGGGCTGAATGTGAATCCCTCAAATTTTACTTTTGAGGAGAAGGTAATCGTAACATCCCTTTTACTTTTAATGGCCAATATAGATGATGACGTTGACCCAAGTGAAATCAAAGCGATTAATAATAGTAGGGCCATTCTGGGAATAAACAACGTTGAGATGGTTGAAATTTCTCAATATGTGAAAGATAATGAGTTTACTGAGCAGGAAGCCTTTGAAAAGTCAAAGTACATGAGCAAAGATAAGAGAGATATGCTCTTGATAATGTTAAAAGAAGTCGCAGCCGCAGATGGAATTGTTCAGGACAGCGAGGCTGAATTGTTCGTCATGTGTGCGACGGAAATGGGATACTCAGCAGAAGAAGTGGAAAGAACAATGGTGAAGTATTATAAATTGATGGAAATGCTGAATGAGTGAATAAGTGAGAAGCCCATAACATTTAAGCATTAAAGGCTGGGGCCGCAGGACGTGCCCCGGCCTTTAATGCTGTGTTGGGCGATGCTCTTCGGGCAGCAAGCCGTGGTTGTCAGGCTATGGGGGAGCAATAGTTGAGTGGGGTCGCAGGGGCAGGCTGTGGGTGGCCCAGGGTAAGCCAGCAGAGGCGATGTAGGGGAGAAAAAGTGAGATGCCAAAGAGTCATATTGATGCGATCAGGTTGATTATCAGGGCAAACCCAGGAATTTAGGCATAGCGATGCCTGGCCCGACTTGGGGCTTTGAGCTTATGGTTGGGCTGGTCGCGGGATCGGGATAGCTGGCGGGCTGCGCGCAGTCGGGGCCAGGCCACGGCGTAGGCGCATGCGCCCGGTTTTGCAGCAGGGGCATTGGCCGAGGTCTAATCCGGTTACTTCGTGGAGCTTTTCCTGCCAGTCTTTCTCCGATGGCTTGGGTGGAGCCTCAACGCCGAGGCTTTCTCTGGCTTGGGTCAGGGCCTGGGTCTTGTTGCGGCTGGCCAGGATGCCGTAGTGCCGCAAACGGGTGAAGCCCGGTGGGAGGATACTTCGACTTCGCTCAGCACAGGTGTGCAGGCAGAAGCGCCGGAGGAACGAATACAGTGCGCAGCAGCTATCGCGGCCTCGTCATCGTCAAGGTGCAGACCGATCGGGGGAGGTGGGTGCAGAAGGTACGGATGGAGTAGCCATAATGGGAGAGAATCCGTATCTTGGTAACCATGAGCGAAGCAGAACTAAAACTCACCCTTTTTCGCTGGATCGATCAACTCTCTGGTGATCGCCTGAGGTGGTTATTTCGCCTGATCGAAAAGCACCTCAGACAGACTGAACCGGAGCCTGTGTCTTACGTGGCTGATTTAGAAGCGGGATACGCTGCGATGGCTGCCGACACAGCGCGCGAAGCCGAAGCAGAGGAGTGGCTAGAAGGAACCCTCAACCACGAGGAACTATGAAGCGACGTGGGGAAGTATGGTGGGTCAATTTTGATCCCTCGGTGGGAAGCGAAACCCGCAAGCAGCGTCCGGCGGTTGTGATCAGTAATGATGTCGCGAATAAGCACCTCAAGCGGTATCAGGTTGTGCCGCTGACTAGTCGAGTTGACAAAGTCTATCCTGGAGAAGCCCTCATCACTTTCGAAGGAAAGCCCAGCAAGGCCATGTGCGACCAACTGACTACGGTAAGTGAAAAGCGATTCCTGAATAGAGCAGGTCAACTGGGGAACGTAGAAATGAAATTGATCGAGGATGCGATCAAAACCCAATTGGACCTTGAGTGAAATGAAAAGCCACTAACAACGTACAGCCGCCAATGCAGGCCCAAGCGCCGTAGCTATAAAGGCCTGCACGGCGGCTGTACTGACGTTAGTGGCAAAAAAATACCCAAGCCAACTTACCCAGAAATCGGCCATCATCGGATGAAGCCCAAGTACGCAGCAGCTATATCGCCATCGCCAAGGTATAGACCGATCAGGGATAATCACCAAACAGACAGATAATGAGACTGGACACCCCGCTAATTTTTTGCATCCTGGTTATATTGACTTCATGCAACGGGCAACATTCCACTAAAAATGCAGCCCAAAGATCTTCCAGGGACGTTTTAGGTGAGGCCGTTTCAGAACTCAGCAATAGTATCTGGATTGTTTTTCAAGCGAAAAACGGTGACTACTGGTATGGCAGTGACATAGATGGAGCATTTTGCTTTGATGGAAAGGCGATTACCCACTTTTCAACAAAGGACGGATTAAGCAGCGATCGCATCAGAGGCTTTCAAGAGGATACACATGGAAATATTTACATTTCAACTTTGGAAGGTGTAAGCAAATTTGATGGGCGTACTTTTACGACCTTGACTGCCATTCCAGGCAAATCTTCAAGTGATCACTGGGAACTTCACCCAGATGATCTATGGTTTTCCACTCTTGGAAAAAACGGGGAAAATGGCCCCTATCGGTATGACGGGAAAAACCTATATCAGCTTGAGTTTCCCAAACACTTTATGGCTGATGAGTATTTCGCAAGGTTTCCCAATAACTCCTGGAGTCCATATGATGTTTATTACATTTATAAGGACAGTAAAGGAACCATGTGGTTTGGCACATCAAACTTTGGCATTTGCCGTTATGATGGAAATTCGCATAGCTGGCTATTTGAAGACCACTTGACCAATACTCCTGAAGGGGGTTCGTTTGGAATTCGCTCCATTCTTGAAGATGCACAGGGCAAATACTGGTTCTGCAATACCCGTTACCGCTTCAACATTTCTGCTGACAGCATACATGAAAATGGAAATGTTTTTGTCAAATACGGTAGAGAAACGGGCATTGAGGATATTGAATCCGAAGATGGAGAAGATCACATTTATTTCATGTCTGCGATAAATGATGAGGAAGGCAATATTTGGATGGCAACCTACAACCAGGGAGTATGGAAGTATGATGGGAATCAGTCAACTCATTACCCGGTAACAGAAAATGGGAAAGACATCACCCTGTTCTCCATTTACAAGGATAAACAGGACCAGATTTGGCTTGGCACGCATGAAACGGGAGTTTATAAATTCAATGGTGAAACATTTGAAAGATTTACGCTGTGATAGCCAACCGCTAATATCCAGGCATAAAAGGCTTCCGATGAATCGGAAGCCTTTTATGCTTAAACCTACTTTCCCGGCCTAAGAAGTGTCAAGATATATTTTTTGAAAGGTTGG
>CAYFIR010000205.1:0-6940 GCA_964343195.1 uncultured Bacteroidia bacterium
AAGCGTCTCTGACGCCAGGGGCAATTGAAAACGGAGTGGTCAGTAACATGGGAACCTTGAACCGCGAAACTAATGACTAGTGCTTTCGGAATGAAGTAATGAACCAATTTATAATTGGGCAAATTGCTGACCAGTAGCACTTTAAGCTGCGAACGCTTGACTCCGAACTTCGAACTTATTCCACTAGGATTCTCAAGATCCCCTTATCTCCACATCTCAGCCTCCTGGATCCTAAGCTGGACTTTGGCCAAAATGCTGCAAATTTCCAAACGCTCCGACATCGCTGAAGTCAGAGACTTAAAGACATCAGGTGTCGGCTCTAGGTACTTCACTTCGTTCAGCACAGGCTCTCACCAGCGCCATCCTTTGGATGGTCATGACCTTAAGCACTGCTTTAGCAGTCCGCTCGTGAGTCCTGTGCTGAGCAGCGCCGAAGCATCTCTGAAGCGAAACGTCAAGTCAAAGCGTCTCCGATGCCAGTTAATGGTTGGCATGGGCTATGAATTAATCAACCTCAGCATAAACCCCCGAGGTTGATTAATTCGAAAATGTGATTTACAGGCTATCAGGGTGGATTTTTTCCTCAATTTAATATGGACAACAAAGTCCAAAAAAAATGGCTCCGTCTGGGGGGACGGAGCACATCGAGTTTGGGGTAAAAATAGGTAGGTATTAGGGAAAAACCTGTTGGGCTGTTGGGGATACAGCCCCTTGATTAGACATGTAATAAACGGCACCAAGTTGGTCGATATTTTGTGCGAGAAAACTTTTTTTTCGCTTAAATCGATTGATTTGTTGTATAAATGGTCAAAAACCCCCTTCAGACGCTCCTGTAAGGTTTTTTGAATTTGTGTTCAACTTAATCGTTTTCAGAAATTATTTTCCCGCCGAGACAATTATGGCAAAAATCCCCCAACATGCGAGGGTAGAGGCAAGGACATAGGCCAGAGCCAATTGCCATTGTCCAGCAGTGAGCATGCGGTAGCTTTCCAGGCTAAAAGTTGAGAAGGTAGAAAACCCGCCGCAAAACCCAATGAGAACCAGCGGTTTGAGGGTAGGAGCAAGGTCGCTGCGGGTTGCTACATAATTGACTGCGAGCCCAAGTACCAGGCAGGCCAGTACATTCGCCAGAAAGGTACCCCAGGGAAAACCCATGGAGGGGTTACCCGGCCATCTGCTCAGTCCATAGCGAACCAGGCTACCAAGCCCTCCTCCGATGAAGATTAGCAGCAATGGGGATGTAGGCATGTGAGATTCTGTTTTTCGTGTCTGGAATGATGGTCCGCACACAGTATTAGTACTGGGCCTCACCGTGGTTCAGCAGCCTCAGCGTCTCCCCCAGGATGGAAACCCGTGTATTGACCCAAAGGTCATGCGCAACATAATTCCCGGTAGAATCAAAAAATACTTCAGTGTGAGAATTGATCGAGTAAAGCCAGGACCGCTCCTGAATATGGGTTTCCAGGTACCGAATATGGGATGAGTCCGGGCTCATCAAAATTTTCTGAAGCAGGAGGTTGGCTTTTCTCGCATGTGCAGGCTTTACTGCTGCGATAAGGGTATCACCATGTGTCGTGACATCCATTTTTTCACGGGTATAGGTATCGGCGTAGTACCCATTGACGGCGTACTCCAGGTCCCGGACCAACAGGTAGGAGAGGGAATCTGCCCCATCCCTGGCTTCTCCCACAGAGACTTTGGGAACTGGCGAGAATAAAGAGTCTTCCTCCTGACTGGCATCATCGAGGTTCGAAACCTGTTTGAAATAGCCCATGTTTCCCTTACAGGAAGCAACCAACTGCTGGTTGAATTGCCGGGCCAGTGGATGCTGTCTGTCTGTTCCTCCCTGGCTCTGGCAGGACCACAGGCCTGCCAGAGTCACGGGGAAGAGCAGAAAATGCATGATTCTTGGAAAGTAACGCATAAGCATTAGGCCGAAGGGACCACCAGCACATCGCCGGTCATGTCCTCAGGGATTTCAAGCCCCATGATGGTAAGAATGGTTGGGGCCAGATCGCCCAGTTTGCCGATTTGATCTTTTAGCTGCCACTTACCCTGCGGATCTACCATAAAGAGCGGTACGAGGGCAGTGGTGTGGGCAGTATGTGGAGAGCCATCCGGATTGCGCATCTTGTCACTGTTGCCGTGGTCAGCAGTTACCAATGCAACGAAGCCATTTTCACTAGCGGCTTCTACCACAGCTTTGGTGCAGGCATCAACAGTCTCGCATGCTTTTACGGCTGCTTCAAATACGCCAGTATGGCCTACCATATCGGGATTGGCGAAGTTAAGACAGATGAAATCCACTTCTTCTTCGTTCATGGCCTGGATGATGCGGTCTCTGATGTCAAGCGCACTCATTTCAGGCTGCAGGTCGTAAGTTGCTACCTTGGGCGAAGGACAGAGGACATGCTGCTCGCCGTCCATCGGTTCTTCCCTGCCTCCATTAAAGAAGTAGGTAACGTGGGCATATTTTTCAGTTTCGGCAATTCTGATCTGCTTTTTGCCCAGACGAGCCAGTTGCTCTCCGAGGCCATTGGCCAGATTAGGTTTTTCATACAGGACCCGGATACCTTTAAATGACTCGTCGTAGCGGGTCATGGTAGCGTAATGCAGGTCCAGGGTTTTCATGTCTTCCTCTGGCATGTCTTCCTGGGTCAGGACATGCGTCAACTGACGGCCGCGGTCGGTGCGGAAGTTGAAGAACAGGACTGCGTCCCCATCCTGTAGTTTGCCGACTGGCTCCCCATTATCATGGGTGATGACCACTGGCTCGACAAATTCATCCGTGACATCGTTGGCATAGGAAGCCTCGATGGCTGCTACCGGGTCTGTTGCTTTACTTCCTTCTCCCTTGACGATCACGTCATAGGCTTTTCGGACGCGAGGCCAGCGCTTATCGCGGTCCATGGCAAAGTACCGACCCACGATAGAGGCTACTTTTCCTACTCCGGCTTCATCCAGGGTTTGCTGGAGGTCAGCCATATAATTTTTTCCTCCGGTAGGAGAAGTATCACGCCCGTCAGTAAAGCAATGGATATACACCTCCTTCACCTCATCCTTTGCGAGCTGCTTGATGATACCCTTCAGGTGCTCGATGGAGCTATGGACGCCCCCATCGGAAAGAAGCCCAAGAATATGTAAAGGCTTTTGCTTGTCGTTGCAATATCCTACCAGTTCCTGGTAAACGGTGTTGTCCCCAAATGCTCCCGTTTCCAGTTCGCGGTTGATCCGGACCAGGTCCTGGAAAACCGTACGCCCCGCACCAATATTCATATGGCCCACTTCGCTGTTACCCATTTGGCCTTCAGGAAGACCGACTGCCAGGCCCGAAGCCTCGAGGCGGGTAAAGGGATACTGCTTGATGGACTCATCAAAGTATGGGGTTTTCGCAGCAGCGATGGCGCTGACAGAGTCATCGACGGCCATTCCCCAGCCATCCATGATGATAAGAATTGCTTTTGAGTTGTTTGTTGACTCCATAGGTACGAGGACAATTGTTTCCGAGTATGTGGAAGGAGGGGGCTGCAGTAATTCCGAGATGGTCAGCTGTACCCTCCATGCTGTAATCTCACGCTGTGTTTGCTGCTAGCAAAGGTAAAAAGTAATGGGGCAAAGAGAAGGGTTGGCCCCCGTTTTTGTGAGGGGTGAAGTCTGGGGGGCAGATGAGCAACATCGACATGAAGCGTTCCCTGTTTTAAGTCTGGATGTGTCGGGAATGTTACCCGGAAATCAGGGCTGCGATGATGAAAAACGAAAACTTTTTGAGTTGCCTCTATTCTGCTTGAACAGTTCGTTTGGTGGTATGAATGGGTAGCCTGAATGGTTCAATAAGCACATAGCATTTCCAAACAGGAAATAAAACCGGGCAATCATTTGGGAAAAAATGCACGCTTTTTTGGGGGGGCAAAAGTCGGCATGGAAATGGATATTAACCACGCAGCAATCGAGCTAGCCAAATGCTCGAATGTGTTGGGCCCAACCTTGTTAAAGGGTTCTCTATCAGGGCAGTAGTACAGGTAAGATTTCGCCCGTTTTTGCTCTATTGTGGCACCAATTGCTCTCTATCGGAGCTCAACTGCCAGAAAGCGAGCCTGACCTGTACACTAAAACGTACAAGCGGTTCTGTGAGAGGATTCCTTCTCAGGTTATTTGGCACGGTTATGGTAAAGATATGATTGACCTCTTCTAAGCAAGAAGATCACAAGGTTTCTGAAAGTATGAAGACCACATATAAGCTAACTTTGCTTGTTATTTTGCTTGTTCTGGGGTTTGGGACTACCCAGGCTCAGGATCCTAATGTAGTCTTGGATCAAGTGACCAAGACTTTGAGCACCGAATCTGCCAGCGATGAGTTGGGACGCTACTTCGATGATCGCGTAGAAGTATCTCTTCTGGGTCGACGTCAGGCTTACAGCCGCACCCAGGCTCAATACGTTGTTGGACAGTTCCTGGCTGACCACCCACTTGGTCAGTTTCAATTGATACAAAAAGGCGAGACTACTGACACCGTTTACGTAACAGGTGAGTGCCAGACTACAGGGGGCAGCATGGAGATCAACATCTTCATCAGGGTTTCCTCGGGTAGAGTCAGCGAAGTTCAGTTTGAACGAAGGTGATGCAGCCGCTCATTTGATTTTAGGTCTTCTCGTTCCTTTTTTCCAAGCACACCCACATTTAATCCTCCCCATCGCACCGCGATTCTGAGATCACTCGGAATCGCGGTTTTTATTTTGGATTTCTGTGCCCAATTTTATCCCTCAGTGACATGGAAAAAGCAGTGTCCCGGTTCATGGGATGTGGTTACCAGCCCGGGCTGAAACTGCCTGCTGTATTCCGTCTACCCAGGTACATAATCTTAACCCAAATGGACTTCCTTCTACACCCCGAAACCGATCGCATCATCACCCAGGCTCTAAAAGAGGACATTGGAGAAGGTGATCATAGCACACTATCCACTGTTCCTGAGGGACTGACTGCCGGGGCTCGTTGCCTGATCAAGGACGAAGGGGTCCTGGCGGGAGTGGCCGCTGCCTACCGGGTGCTGGAACTGGTAGATCCCGCGTTGAGGGTAGAAGAAAACCTCGAAGATGGCGCCAGTGTAAAGCCCGGAGATGTAGCCTTCCAGGTCTTTGGAGACCCCAGATCCATCCTGCAGGCAGAGCGCATCCTGCTCAACATCATGCAGCGCATGAGTGGCATAGCTACTGCTACCAGCCAGGCTGTCGCAAAACTGGAAGGGACCCGTTGTCGGCTGCTGGATACCCGTAAAACCACCCCGCTCTTTCGACATTTTGAAAAGTGGGCCGTGAAGATTGGCGGGGGAGTCAATCACCGATTTGGTCTGTATGATATGATCATGATCAAGGATAACCATGTGGATTATGCCGGATCTATCGAAAAGGCGTTGACCGCCGCCAAAAACTATATCCAGCAAAAAGGTCTTTCCATTGCCATTGAAGTTGAAACCCGCAACCTCGACGAGGTACAGCAGGTGCTGGATGCGGGGGGAGCCGACCGCATCATGCTGGATAATATGTCTCCCCAACTCATGACCGAAGCAGTAGCGCTGATCAACGGTCAGGCCGAAACCGAGGCCTCTGGTGGCATCACCCTGGAGACCTTAGCTGCTGTGGGAGCCACCGGAGTGGATTTTGTATCCATGGGGGCTTTGACACATTCCATCAGGAGTATGGACATCAGCCTAAAAGCGATATCGTAACCAATGGCCATGAATCCATGATCGCCCTGGTCAGGATGCTCTTTCGAACTCCCTTCGGATCTTCTCCCCATGCGCATCGAGGTGAGGTGGAACTGCCAGTTGTTGAGTCGGTAGGCCATGGGCTATCAGTGAGCGAAGGCCACTTACCCCATCCTCGCTTAGTCTCATGGGCTGTGCCAATGGGTGCGCCAAAGCCTGTTGCATGTCATTGACGGCACCAGCAGGGACACCTTTTTCGAGGAGGGCACTCAGAAGTTCTGCCTGATTCCACTGCTTCAGTTTTTCCCTTAGCCATTCATGGACTTCTTTTCTATGCCTCACCCGATCGGAATTTTGGATGAAGGCGGAAGGCACTGCTTGTCCTAACACTTCGCACAAACCAGCAAATTGACGGTCGTTACCCACCGCAAGGACTATTCGCCCCCCACAAGAGGTGTCGAAAAGGGTGCCATAGGGGACGATGTTGGGATGATCGCTTCCTTTGGGTTGGGGGAGCACTCCGCCTACCAGCCAGTTGGTAGCCTGATTGGCGAGGCTGGCCAGACCGCTTTCCAACAGCGAGACAGTTACCCGTTTTCCCTTGCCAGTTCGCAGCCGTTCGATGTAGGCGAGCAACAGGGCTTCCTTCAGCTGGTGAGCGGCCAGGACATCCATTAGCGCGACGGGCATCTTGTAGACGGCATCTGGAGTGCCGTTGAGGTAGGTAAATCCGGACTCTGCCTGGATGATGGCGTCGAAAGCTGGACGGGCCTGATCGGGACCGTAGCCGTTGATCTCGCCGATGAGCAGGCGGGGATTTTGTGCCAGCAACTCATTGGGGCCGAGCCCCAACCGCTGCGCCTGGCCGGGAACAAAGCTGGTCAGCAGGACATCGGCCTTTGCAATAAGCCTTTTTAGGAATGCGATGTCGCCGGAAGATTTGAGGTCGAGGGCCAGGGACTCTTTCCCCCAATTGACCGCACAAAAGTAGGCGGGGCGATCATCTGATATTTTCTCACTGGCCAGATGCCAGGAGCGGGTAACGTCTCCGTGGGTACGGGGATTCTCTACCTTGATGACCCGAGCGCCCAGTTCTGCGAAAAACATCCCTACACTGGGGCCTGCGAGTACCCCGGCCAGTTCTATTACGAGTAAGTCCTTAAACATTGCCTATCGGTTTGATTCACTAAGGAACGCGAGAAAAATAACTTCCCGATTTTACGAAGAGATCTTGTTCGC
>CAYFIR010000206.1:0-6937 GCA_964343195.1 uncultured Bacteroidia bacterium
CTATCGAGTTTCTGCCTAAAATCAGTTGAGTAAAACCCGAAACTCACGTTGATTAGGAATGGCTATCCTAATCCAATGAAAAACTTCACGCTACTTCTCAGCCTGTTGCTGGTAATGCTACAGGCCTCGGCTCAATCCATGCCCGACTCTCCCGACCGGGACCGCGGAGAGGGCCCCTATTCCCAGCTCATCATCCGTGGTGCGACCCTCATCGACGGAACGGGGGCGCCGCCACGCGGTCCAGTAGACATTGTCATCGAAGAAAATCGCATTACCCGCATTGCCAATGTAGGCTATCCCGGAGTTCCGATAAACCCAGATAACCGCCCCCGACTGAAATCTGGCGGTCGGGAAATCGAGGCCGAAGGCATGTATGTTCTGCCCGGATTCATAGACATGCACGGCCACATTGGCGGATCGGCTCAGGGTACCACGCCAGCATATGTCTTCAAGCTGTGGATGGCCCATGGCGTTACCACGGTGCGGGAGCCTGGGAGCTTTAACGGCCTTACCTGGACGCTGGAGCATCAGGAACGAAGTGCCAAAAATGAAATTGTCGCTCCACGCATCATCCCCTATGTCGGCTTTGGGCAAGGCATCGCAGGGGGAATCAATAGCCCCGAACAGGCCAGGAAATGGGTTCAGGACATCGAAACAAGAGGGGCAATGGGGATCAAGTTCTTCGGAGCACCCGCCGACATCATGGCAGCCGCGCTGGATGAAGCAGACAAACTGGGGCTAGGCTCAGCCTGCCACCACGCGCAGTTGGACGTAGTCCATTCCAATGTGCTGTTCACTTCCAGCCTGGGCCTCACCAGCATGGAGCACTGGTATGGCCTTCCGGAAGCCCTTTTCAACGACCGGATCGTGCAACATTACCCCGCTGATTACAATTACCAGAACGAACAGGACCGTTTCCATGAAGCCGGACGTCTGTGGGAACAGGCTGCAGAGCCATATTCTCCCCACTGGAACGCCGTCATGGACACCCTGCTGGCACGAGATTTTACCCTTGATCCCACTTTCAATATTTATGAGGCCAGCCGCGACCTCATGCGTGCCCGACGCGCTGAGTGGCACGAAACCTACACCCTGCCCAGTTTGTGGCGCTTTTACCAGCCGAGCAAGGTGAGCCACGGCAGCTATTGGCACGACTGGGGGACCACTCAGGAAATTGACTGGCGGCGCAACTACCGCCTCTGGATGACCTTTGTAAACGAGTACAAAAACCGAGGAGGTCGGGTGACAACCGGGTCTGATTCCGGGTTTATTTTCCAGCTTTATGGCTTCGCCTACATCCGCGAACTGGAACTCCTGCAGGAAGCAGGCTTTCATCCACTAGAGGTCATCATGTCGGCGACTACCAAAGGGGCTGAAGCCCTGGGCATGGAAGACGAAATAGGCACAGTGTCAGTCGGCAAACTGGCGGATCTTGTCATTGTCTCTGAAAATCCCCTCGCCAACCTCAAGGTCCTCTACGGAACAGGAGCGATTCGCCTTACGGAGGACAACGAAGTGGTCCGTGTTGGGGGCGTGAGCTACACCATCAAGGACGGCATCGTCTATGATGCCAAACAGTTACTTGCCGATGTGGCTGAGATGGTCGCAAAAGCCAAAGAGGACGAAGGATTTGAGCTGAAGCAGCCGGGGATGGAGGAGTGATAATGGGTCCAGGAAGTTGGAAATGAGGTGTATACGGAGCGGAGACCGCTTTTTTGGCCTTATACCCCAACAGCCCTTTTGCTTCGCCCAACCCTCCTTCCATTTTTTCGGTTACCTTTATCCGACAAAATCAGAATTCACTTCATGTTGCTGATAGACACCCATTCTCATCTCTACGCTTCTCAGTTCGACAAAGACCAGGACGAGGTCATCAAACGTGCCCAGGCCGTCAATCAGGCCGTTGTTCTGCCCAATATCGACGGGGCGAGTATTCAGGTGCTACACGACCTGACCGACAAAGCTCCGGACTTCTTTTTTCCGGCTATGGGGCTGCACCCCTGTCATGTCGAGGAAAACTACGAAGCCCAGCTGGCGGAACTCAAAACCTGGCTCGATAACCCTGAGCGGCCGTATTACGCCATAGGAGAAACGGGCCTGGACCTGTATTGGGACAAGACCACCCTGGAGCGGCAGCAGGCGGCTTTGCAAATTCAGATTGACTGGGCCAGGGAATATCAGCTTCCCATCATCCTGCACGCGCGAGATGCCATAGACGAAACAGCAGATTTGATCGAGCAGAACCTGGACGAGCGGTTGTCGGGGATTTTCCACTGCTTTGACGGGAACCAAGAGCAGGCCAATCGAATCCTCGGATTTGAGCAGTTCTGGCTGGGAATTGGCGGCATCGTTACCTACCGAAAGGACGTACAAGCCATGGTGAAGACCTTGCCCCTAAACCGCATTGTGCTGGAAACAGACAGCCCCTATCTACCCCCTGTCCCTCATCGCAAGGACAAGCCCCGCCGCAACGAAAGCAGTTACGTCAAATACGTGGCTCAAACCATTGCAGAACTTCACGGCATTAGCTATGAAGAAGTGGCAGAACAGACCAGCCGAAACGCCCAGGCGGTTTTCCGCACCGCGCAGTTCTCGATTTGAGTAGGACCAGGGAAGACGGAATGGAGGAGAAGGTGTATATGGTTTATAAGGGAAATATGGGCGGTCGGTGGGATAAGGCAGAGTGGTGAAACCCGGTGTTAATCAGGAAATACCCAATTACGAATTTTCAATTACGAATCCTCATGTTACAGCCATCTACGATGGACTTTCTTCGCGAGCTGAAGGCCCACAACACCAAAGAGTGGTTTGATGAAAACCGGAAGCGGTACCAGGCCGCCAAGGACAACTTCCTGGAGCTGGTTACAGCGATCATCGAAGACATGGAGGGCTTTGAGCCTGATGTACGGGGACTTGAGCCCAAGCAGACCATGTTTCGCATCAACCGCGACATCCGCTTCTCCAAGAACAAGGACCCGTACAAGACCAATTTCGGAGCCGTGTTTGCCAAGGGAGGCCGCAAGTCTCCGCTGGCGGGGTACTACTTTCAGCTGAGTCCCGGGAATAACTTTGCGGGGGGCGGTTACTACATGCCTTCGTCCGCCCAGTTGAAAACCCTGCGCCTCTACATCAGCCACAATGCCCCCACACTGCGCGAGATCCTCGCTGACGATGAGTTCAAGGACTTCTACGGAGAGTTACGAGGAGAATCCCTGAAGACTGCCCCCAAGGGTTTCGACAAGGACCATCCAGACATAGACCTGCTGCGCATGAAGAGTTTTACCGTGATGCACCAGTTTTCGGACGAAGAGGTGCTCGCAGAGGACTTCCCGCAGCAGCTGGTAGACGGCTTTGCACTGATGCAGCCTTTGGTCAAATTCATCAACGAAGGGCTGGAATCTAACAAGGTATAGAGGGGTAGCCCCCACACGCTTCGGGTTTGGACAACCGTCCGAATCGTACAAAAACCTGATCGGCCTGCTCAATTGAGTGGGCCGACTGCATTTAGTTATGCTTTTTTGGTAAAATTCAGGGCAATAAATGTTACAAGATCAGGGTATTTATTACTTTGACTCTATGCGCAACTATTCCCTGGTTTGCACGATCCCACAAATTTTTTGGAGGGTTTGCATCAATGGTATTTGCCCTTCATGCATGCCCTGGTTTCTGGTATACAAATCTTTCATTTCGCTCAAATTGGCTGGCACCTCTATTGAAGTGCAAAGGTGAAGCGATTCCAATGAGCGTACGGCCTGTAAGTGCTGCCTGGGGCTCTTTCCATTAAACCAATAATGAATATTAACACCTCCCCTTGACTGCGATCTGACTTACTCAACCAATTGCTCACATGAATTACCGATTTTACCCTCTTGTCCTGCTCCTAGCCCTTCTTTGTAATTTTTCGTTTACCCGAGCTGCCAATGTGGAAGCATTTATCAACGACCATGTCCAGCAATACCAGCTCCACCCTGACAACCTGTTTCGCCTTTCGGCCTACACCGAACTAAAGGGACAGTTTCAGGATGATGGAGAGGTAAAGCTGGACTTTGGTAACCGGGCCAGTTTGAGTTTCTACCCACAAAACCTATTACTCAGGGTACGGGGAAAGGGTGTCTATCACCTCAATAGGGGAGAAGAAATGGGAAAAGTTTATGACGAAAGTATTAACGAAGTCCTGGATGAAATTTTTGAGGGAATACTGCTGCTGAGCAATGGCGACGCCAGTGAAGCCCACATCGCATTCGTAGATGAGCAACTAACCCAGAAAAACCTGGACCCATTTCACAAGCTCTTTCTTCGCTACCTGATGCTGCACCATGGCCGTTTTGACTCAGTAAATCGATACGTAGAATTTTACTCTGGCTGGCTACCAAGTGACGATGAATATGCCGCCGCAGCTGCAAGTGGACACCTGGGAATGCAGATGAGTAGTGAAGAGCTCCGCGGGTACTACTTCAAAACTGGCTCTCGGGTTTACCTGAAAAACGTCGAGCGCCCGGTATCCTATGCCACAGGAGAAGTCGCCGGGGCAAATGTGACGGCATTCAAGCTATTTCTTCAGGACCTGATGGGCCACTCTGTTCACTACCTGCTCGACATGCAAGGAAGAGTTGCTGCACAGAAAATCAGCTATGAAACCTTTGGAACGCCCACCACCGAACAGGTTTCCAATGCTCAGAATAGCACTTTCCCCCAGGGAAAAGAAACGCCAGTCCTATACCACGAATACCACTGGATACCCATGATGCTGGGCCTGCTACATGCCAACGGAACCAGCTTCAGCGACCCTGAAGTCATCTGCTACTTCGTCGATGCTCCCTACTACGACCTGATATACTCCCAGCTTTCGGCGGAGGAAAAAGCCCAGGCAGATCAGTATCTGGCGCATCAGGAGTAGCCCTGAGGGGGGAATCAGCACCTTATACCGCATACCCGGGAGTTCCGAACTTAAAATATGTTTTGTTTCAGTGTGCCTTGAGGCCCCTTATCGGGGCCTTTTTTTATGTGATGTTGCTTTCTACGCTCTTTAAACGAAGTTTAAGTCCTGATGAGACTAGTGTAACGGACTGATTGTCAGGGTGGCAGATTTAAACTTGGAACCACAAACTGTGAGCTCTTCCCATTACTCTTGCCCCCTGTCAGCTGCTAACGTAACTTTGCGGGTCAACCCTACTCATCGGTATGGAACCTACGCTGGAACAAATAGTCGAGTCAATCATCTTTGTGGCTGAGCAGCCCGTGAACATGAAATTTCTCATGGAAACCCTCAATCCAGAAAAGGGAAAAGAGGACGAAGAAAAACTGAATCGCTATACCGAAGAAGAAATACAAACCTGTCTCGACGCACTGCTGCAGAAATACGAAGCGGACAGGTACCCCTTTGAAATCAAAAAAGTCGCTGGAGGATATCAGTTTTTCACAAAACGAGCTTTTTATCCTTATGTGCGGCAGGCGACCTTGCACAAAAATCAACGTAGACTTTCCAAAGCGGCCATGGAAACCCTGGCCATCGTGGCCTACCGACAGCCTATCACCAAGGCAGAAGTGGAGTTCATCCGGGGGGTAAACTGCGACTATGCGATCCAAAAGCTGTTGGAAAAGCAACTCCTGAGTATTATCGGACGCAGCGATGCTCCAGGACGTCCCCTGCTGTATGGCACCAGTCCGTTTTTTATGCAGTATTTTGGGATAAATGACCTGGGAGATCTGCCCAAGCTGAAGGAATTTGAGGAGATGGCAGAAGATCACATGGAGGAATTCAAACAACACCAACTCAAGGCCCAGGAAGCTGAGTCTGAGGAAAAAGAAGCTGAAGAAGATGGCCAAAGAGAACAAGAAGAAGCATAATCAGTCCCTGAAGCATACAAAGGGCAAAAGTGGAGACACCCCTTTCTACCAAAATGTAAAGCGGGGAAACCCCAAAGCCAAAGCCAAGGCTGTACAACGGGATTTTGATCCTGAGGAACGCAAAACTCAGCGCCGAAACGATCGCATGGACAGAGACAGGGCTGCCCGCCCCGATCCCAATGCCCCTGTGCGGCTCAACCGCTTCATCGCGCAGGCGGGAGTATGCTCCCGCCGTGAAGCCGAGACGCTGATCTCCGGCGGTAAAATCAAAGTTAATGGTGAGGTGACCACTGACCTGGCCACCAAGGTCATTCCCCATAAGGATACCGTAGAACTTCGGGGCAAGAAGCTCACCCCCCAGAACTTCGTATACTACCTCTACAACAAGCCCAAGAACATGATCACCACCATGAGTGATCCGCTTGGGCGCCGCACGGTGCTGGAAGCCATCGAAAAAGCCTCCCACCAGCGGGTATATCCCGTTGGTCGCCTGGACCGGAATACCACGGGGCTGCTCCTGCTCACCAATGATGGAGACCTGGCCAAGCAACTCACCCATCCTTCTTTCGAAGTCACCAAAATCTACAAGGTTCGCCTGAATAAAACCGTAGCTCCCGAGCACCTCCAGGCCCTGCGTGACGGAATAGAACTGGAAGATGGTATGGCCAAGGTGGACGCCGTAAACTATGTCGAGGGAATCGAGGGGTCAGAAGTTGGGGTGGAAATTCACATCGGCCGCAACCGCATCGTACGCCGCATGTTCGAGCACTTTGGTTACTCAGTCGAAGCTCTGGACCGCGTCATGATCGGACACATCACCAAAGCCGCTCTCCCTCGTGGAAAATGGCGCAAGCTCACCGACAAGGAAGTTGGCTTCCTCAAGATGATGGTTGGCAAAAAAGATCCCAACAAGATCGACAAGAAGAACAAGGCGCGGGACTAAGCTGGACTTTATCCAAAATGGCACTGATTTCCAAGCGCTACGGCGTGTCAGAAGTCAGAGACTAGAAGACGGTGGGTGTCGGCTCAGAGAGCCTCACCAGCCCGTCCTTATGGACGGAAAACTGTTTAGAACCGCTATAGCGGTTTC
>CAYFIR010000207.1:0-6857 GCA_964343195.1 uncultured Bacteroidia bacterium
TCTGACTTCTGACTTCTGACTTCTGACTTCCTGTTGAACGAAGTGAAATCCCGAGAATCGGGAACTTCTGACTTCTGGTCGTAACTTTGAATCTCCAATCATGCCTGAGGCAGACCAGCCTGGGCTGAGTATAAACTTTCGAATTCCATTATTCTATGCCAAGCATTCTACTCGCCTACTCAGGCGGACTCGACACCTCCTTTTGTATCAAATACCTCAGCCAGGAAAAAGGCTATGACGTTCATACCGCCATCGTTGATACCGGCGGCTTTACAGCGGAAGAGATGAGCGCTGTCGAGCGCCGTGCCCATGAATTAGGCGCTAAAAGCTTCAAAATTCTGGATCAGGTAAAGCCTTATTACGAACAGTGTATTCGCTTTTTGGTGTTTGGCAATGTGCTGAAGAATAACACCTACCCCCTTTCCGTGAGTGCGGAGCGGGTATTCCAGGCGCTGGCGCTGGTACATTATGCCAAGGAGCTCGACGTAGAGGCCATCGCCCACGGTTCTACCGGAGCGGGCAATGATCAGGTGCGCTTCGACCTGGTGTTTCAAACCCTGGCTCCCGAACTGGAAATCATCACGCCCATCCGCGATCTCTCCCTCTCTCGTGAGGCTGAGATCGAGTTTCTGCAAAAGCACGGAGTGGACTACGACTTCAAAAAGGCGACCTATTCCATCAACCAGGGCCTCTGGGGTACTTCTGTTGGGGGGAAGGAAACCCTCAATAGCTGGGACCACCTGCCAGAAGCGGCATATCCAACTCCGATGACGGCTGAGGGAGAATCTGAAGTTCACCTGCTGTTCGAAAAAGGCGAGCTGGTTGGGGTGAATGACCAGCAATTCGACCATCCGGTGGAGGCGATCCGCGCCTTGAACGAGGTGGTGGCTCCCTATGCTGCGGGGCGTGACATCCACGTGGGTGACACCATCATCGGCATCAAGGGTAGGGTAGGTTTTGAAGCGGCGGCTCCGCTGATCACCATCAAGGCGCATGAGCTATTGGAAAAGCACGTCCTGGGCAAATGGCAGCAGTACTGGAAGGAGCAACTCGGCAACTGGTACGGGATGTTGCTGCACGAAGGGCAATTCCTCGATCCGGTGATGCGCGACATCGAGGCGTTCCTGACCCATAGTCAGCGCACCGTCAATGGCAAGGTGAAGGTGCTGATGAGTCCCTATCGCTTTACTCCAGCTGGAATCGAGTCCGAGCATGACCTGATGAGCGCGAGATTCGGGACCTATGGCGAGGCCAACCGCGCCTGGACGGGAGATGATGTGCGTGGCTTCACGACCATCCTCGCCAATGCGGGCAAGGTGTACCATGCGGTGAACGGGGAGGAATAAGAACTGTTTTCTACCGCAATGACGCAAAGGGAGGACGCGATGGTCGCAAAGAGTTAACTTATGACTTCATCTAGTTTATTAGAGAATCAGCTCGCTTGGGACGTTTGGCAAGCTAGTCTGCAAATTCATAAAGCTCTAGGGCCAGGATTGCTTGAAAGTGCTTATGAGGAGTGTCTGTATTATGAGCTGGTGCAGATGGGGTTGAAAGTTGACCGTCAGAAGGGACTTCCATTAATTTACAAAGAAGTAAAAATGGCAGTGGGATACCGGGCTGATCTATTGGTGGAGGATAAATTGATTGTTGAAATCAAAGCAAAAGAAGCCCTTACTCCTGTCGATATGGCTCAGGTAATTACCTACTTGAAGCTCTCAGGCTGCAAGTTGGGCCTGTTAATCAACTTTAATGTGGCGTTGATAAAAGATGGATTTAAGCGAGTCGTTTTAGGCCTTTAATATTTTTGCCTCCATTACGCCCTTGCGGTTAACCAACCAAAGTACTGAGCCTTTGCGTCCATCGCGACTCCATTGCGTCCTTGCGGTTAATTCTTAAAAATAACACACACAATGTCCATTAAAACTGCCATCATAGGAGCCGCCGGTTACACCGCCGGAGAGCTCATCCGCCTGCTGCTCAACCACCCCGAAGTCGAGCTCAAGCTCCTTCACTCCAATAGCCAGGCTGGCAAACCCGTAACCGCCGTCCACGATGACCTTATCGGCGAAACCGACCTGTCCTTCACCGACCAGGTAGATACCACTGGGCTGGATCTGCTGTTCTTTTGCAGTGGACACGGCAATACCCAACCCTTCCTGGATCAGCACCACATCTCCCGCGATGTTTCCCTGATCGACCTGAGCAATGAATTTCGCCTGAAGGCTGAGGGCAATGACTTCCTCTATGGCCTGCCTGAATTACAGCGCGACGCCATCCGCAAGGCCGACCGAATCGCCAATCCCGGCTGCTTTGCGACGAGCATCCAACTGGCGCTGCTGCCCCTCGCGGCGGCAGGAAAACTGACCGATGAAGTCCACGTAACTGCCATTACCGGCTCTACCGGAGCTGGTCAGCGGCCCAGCGCTACGACGCATTTTTCCTGGAGAAACAACAATATATCAGCGTACAAAGCCTTCACGCACCAGCACATCCCGGAAATTACCCAAAGCCTGGTGCAGCTACAGTCAGATTTTGACAAAGGCCTCAACTTTGTTCCCCTCAGAGGAGACTTTGCGCGGGGCATTCTCGCGAGTGTGTACGTCAAGAGTGATTTAGACGAAAGTGAAGCCCGGCAGCTCTACGCTGACTACTACGCGGATCATCCTTTCACCCACGTCGCGGATGCCAATCCCCATCTAAAACAGGTGGTCAACACCAACAAAGGCGTGGTGCATGTCTCCAAACATGGCGACAAACTCCACATGATCTCCATGATCGACAACCTGTTAAAGGGGGCATCAGGGCAGGCTGTTCAGAACATGAACCTGATGTTCGGCCTGGAGGAAACGATGGGCTTGAAGCTGAAGGCGGTGGCGTTTTGAGAAGTCGGATCGCTGCGCTGTGAGAGAAGACAACAGATTAGAGGTCAGACCGCTGCGCTGTCAGATCGGCTATCGCCTGTCAGAGGTCAGACAAAAAAGAAGGGGCTTTTCGTTACCTTGTTCTGCCGAGGGCAGTACCATTCTGACCTCTGACCTCTGACCTCTGACCTCTGACCTCTCACTTCATCTTCACCACCGTCCAGCCAGAACCGCCCTGATCCACTGGGGCATCCTCCATGCGCTCGATGAAGTTCAGCGGCTGTAAGTGCTGACGAATGGCCTGGCGCAGGATGCCTGCGCCTGTACCGTGAAGGATGCGGACCTGTTGCAAGCCTGCCAGACGAGCTTCGTCAATGAAGCGGTCCACGTTGTTGAGGGCCTCCTCGGCTCGCTGACCTAACACATCGAGCTCCAGTTTGGCGGTTTTCGCTGGATTGGTAGAAATGTTGAGGTTATGGCCACGGTCCTTGGTTTTAGGCGGACGAATCTTCACCAGATTGTCCAGCTTGATGGTCACGCGCAGGTCGCCAGTGGAGACCACGCCCTTTTTGCCCTGGATTTCTACCAGTTGCCCGTGGCTGCCAGCGGTTTTGAGCTTGACCCAGTCGCCCACTTCGATGGGGTCGTTGGGAAGCATCTGAATGGTTTCCGCCTCCTTCTGGAGGGCTTTTTTCTTCCGGGCCTTCCCCTTTTCTGCTTTTCCTTTGGGAGAAGCCAGTGGTTGGTCCGCTTCTACTTCCGGCGCCGTCGCAGCCAGTTGCTTGCGCAGGCGCTTGGTCTTTTCCTTTTCGGCTTCGGCTTCCTTTATCTCGCGAATGGTCCGCTCGATGTCCTTATTGGCCTTCTCGATCATCGTGCGTGCTTCACGCTTCGCTTCGTTGACGATGCGCCTCCGTTCCTGCTTGATAGTCAGCTCTTTCTCCTCATATCGCTTCAGCAATTCGTCCAGCTTTTGTTGCTTTTGCTGATTTTCCCTGACCATCTTCTCCAGTTCGAGGGTCTTTCGTTCGAGTTCCTTGCGAAGCTGCTCTGCGTCGATCTCTTCACCACCAACCTTTCGTTTGGCACGACGAAGGACGGTGTAGTGAACTCCGACGCGCTTGGCCATCTCAAAGGCATAGCTCCGTCCCGGCATCCCGTCCAGGATGCGGTAGGTGGGCCGTAACTCCTTGGTATCGAACTGCATGGCGGCGTTGATGATGCCATCTGTCAGCTCTGCGTAATCTTTCAGGTTGCCGTAGTGAGTGGTGATGACACCGTAGGCTCCCTGGATGTTGAAGCGCTCAAGGAATGCCTCCGCAATGGCTCCGCCCTGCTTGGGGTCGGTTCCCGAACCAAATTCATCCACCAGGAACAAAGAGTTTTTGGTCATCTTGTCACCCATCAGGCGCCAGGCCTGAAGGCGGGAAGTGTAGGTACTCAGGTCGGTATCGACCGACTGCTCGTCGCCGATGTCAAGAAAGAGGCTGTCAAACAGGCGGAAGGTCGAGCCTTCGTTCACGGGCACCAGCATGCCCGATTGGAGCATTACCTGCAGCAGTCCGGCGGTTTTCAACGAAACGGACTTACCCCCTGCATTGGGCCCAGAGATGACCATGATGCGGTTCTCCGGGTCAAGTTTCAGGTCTAGTGGGATCACCTCAAATGGATCCTGCTGGGCTTTGAGCACCAGCAGCGGATAGTAGGCCTGCCGCATGTTGAGGGTCTTGCCCTTGGGCTCGATGGTGGGCAGGATGGCCCCGATTTTGGTAGCGAAGCGGGCCTTGGCACGGATAAAATCCATGTTGATCATGATCTCGCGGTAGCCCGCGAGTTCTTCGTAGTGGCCACGAAGTTTATCGGTTACCTCCGTCAGGATGCGGATGATCTCGTTGCGCTCCTCTATCTGAAGCTCGCGGATGCGGTTGTTGAGCGGCAGGGCTTCGGCAGGCTCGATGTACACGGTGCCACCGGTCTGGGAGACGTCCTGCACAAAACCAGCGAGCTGGTTTTTGGCTTCGGCCTTGACGGGGATGGTCAGACGATCATTTCGCAGGGAGATGTCCTGCTCGGTGCCCCAGCCTTGCTCCTGGGCCCGCTTCATCACCCTAAAAAGCGTGCTGCGCAGCTCGTTGGAGGTTTGGTTAAGTTGTTTGCGGATGCTGGCAAGTGTGGGGGAAGCATCGCTGCGCAGGTTGCCCCGGTTGTCAAACAGGCTCCCGATTTGCTTGATCAGCTGGCTGGAAAAGGCCTGTCCATTCACCAGTTGATCGAGCTCTGGGTACTCTTCCTGGCGTTTTTTGAGGTACTTGCGCAGCGAATCGATCGTCTCCATCCAGTCAAGCAGACGCCGCAGTTCATCGAGACTCAGCCAGTTCCCAGCGACCTTCAACTTGTTGAGCATTGGATTAACCCCCGGGATGCGATGGGCTGGCTGGCTATCTTCAAATTCGAGGATTTGCCGATACTCTTCCACCCGCTTGAGTTCCGGGAGAAGTTTATCCGCATGCTTGGTAGGTTTTAGCTCTGCTAACTCCGCTTTGGCTTCTTCACTGCTTAGCAGTTTGCTGAGTTGATCGAGAATGACGTCAAAGCCGAGTTTTTGATATGTCTGTGGGTGGTAGAGTTTCATAAAAGGGCGGATCAGTACGAGCTACTGACCACTGGGGGCTATTTTCAGTATTTTGGCGGAGTCCAGCCGTCGGATAGAATCCCGCAACTGCATGGTGATGGTATCTTCTGGTTCGGGATTACGGTTAATTTCCCGCAGCTTCATGTTTTCTTCACGCTTTTGTTCCAGTTCTTCCTCCAGATCTGCGACAATTTTGGCATACATGGAGTCCAGGACGAATGGGCGGTCTGTATAATACTGGTAACTCCGGTAAAACGTTTCCCGATCCAGGTCATACTGATCCAGAATTTCGTCGTAGAGATCGTTTCGCATATCCTTACGGCGGGTCAAAGAGCCCCCTTTCAGATCCACCCAGCCATCAGCCAGATGAATTTGCGTCAGAATTTCAGTCATGGTTTCCTGGTCTACTTCAGGTCTGTAATTGTCGTCACTACAGGCATGCAGCATGAGCAGGATGGTCATGACTCCTATTATGGTTCCCCTGAGTTTTACCATGGTGCAAAGATAAATACTTTAAGTGGGTTGAATGGGTGATTTTTTGATTTGCTGAGTGCAGCGGGCTGTCTTGGGTGGATTGACTTTATGAATGGAGAAAAAGCCTGGTTTAAAGTGTAAATAATTGGTATTCAGCATTTCGTGTGCACGGAGCTCCCGTTTGCTATTCGGCAGATGTTGTTATTTTTGCCCTGGTGCTGACAAAATGAAATGGCTTCCCTTGCCGCAAACCACGATATCCTGACCAGCAACCCCAATAATCACAAATCCTCTTTACCATGGCCCAACTCATCTCCGCGATCTACGCAGTTTCAGAAAATCACGTCATAGGCAAAGAGGGAGACCTGCCCTGGCACTTGCCGGGAGACCTGAAATTCTTCAAACAAACCACTCTCGGAAAGCCGATTATCATGGGGCGTGCGACCTACGAGTCCATCGGCAGGCCCTTGCCCAAACGCCGCAATCTGGTCCTTACACGGAGAAGTGATTATGAAGCAGAAGGTATCGAGGTCTTTGCAAGTTTGGAAGCAGCCCTCTCGGCCTGCGCCAATGACCCCGAAGTTGTCATAATCGGCGGGGCCCAGCTATACAAGGAGGCTTTTGGAAAAGGATTGGTTGGTCGGCTGTATCAGACCCTGGTCCATGCAGATGTGGAGGGTGACACGCTTTTTCAGTTGCCTAACCCCGGACAATGGACAATCACATGGGTGGAGGCTCAACAGGCTGATGAGAAAAATGAATATGCCTATACCTTTCGTCAACTGGATAAGAACATTGACCATTAGGGGAGCATGTAGCTCTATAAAATCCCAGGTTCCTCCCTCTCTCGCACAAGCCTCTCCCTCCAAAGGGAGATACCCCAGTGGCAC
>CAYFIR010000208.1:0-6768 GCA_964343195.1 uncultured Bacteroidia bacterium
TAAAACTTCCTTGTCAGAGTCAAAAAATCCTGCGTTTGACCTCGAAACACCAAAAACCCAACAGCCTCTAAGGGTAATGGTTTGAGCTTTACCTCGAAAGTTACAAAAAATGTAGAGGAGGCCTGGGGCCAAAACCCAAAAGGCACAAGGGGGGAATTCCCTTGCGCCTTTCGGAAGATTAAAATCAGGAGTATGCCCGTACCTTCCTATAAAAATGGATTGCTCCATTTTTCGTCTTCCGCCATCTCCAGATCAGTCAGGGTGTGAAGAAATGCGACCAATGCGGACTTTTCGTCGTCACTCAGGAACAGAGGGCGTGGTGGCCCGTCAGGTTCCCACATACGCATCTCAGGGCTTAGGTATGGATGTTCCTGCACTTCTTCGTTGTAAAAATCGACTACTTCCTCCAGGGTAAGGAACCGACCATCATGCATGTATGGAGCAGTCAGGGCAATATTTCTAAGAGAAGTGCTCTTGAAAAATCCATTCAGTTCAGTCCGACCGGTTGCTGAACCTATGCCTTTGTCATCATACTCCAGATCCAGCCCGATGTTAAATACATCTGCGGAGGAGAACACGTCGGGCAAATGGCAGGAGCCACAATTTCCCAGTTCGGGGTGGTAATAGACCTCTTTTCCGAGATTTTCCTCTTCTGTGAAATTGGGAAACGGCTCCAGGTGAGAGGCGACCTGCTCCCGTCCTACATCGTAAGGCGCCCGGTAGGAAACCATGGATCTGACAAACTGGGCCATTGCCCTGGCGGTGCGATCCTCGGTGATGGCAGAGTCTCCAAAAGCCTTTTCGTAGAGGTAAGGATAAAAAGGATGGTTGCGAAGACGATCCATTAGCTCATCCAGTGTGAGGCCCATTTCGATGTGATCCTGGATGGGCATCAACACCTGGTCCTCCAGGGTAGCCGCTCGCTGATCCCAGAAAAAGGCCAGGTTGGCGTAGTAGCGGGCATTGGCAAGTGCCATGGAGTTACGGGCGGTCTGGCCTCCTTCAAATCCTCTGCTCAAGCGCCTGGGGTCAGAAAACCCGGCAGCCTGATCGTGGCAGGAAGCGCAGGATATGGTATAATTCTGTGAAAGGGTAGAGTCGTAGAACAGCACCCTTCCCAGAGTAGCTCCCCAGTCCGTGAGGGGATTGTCTGATGGGGTGTTGTCAAGTTCCTGAATGGAATCGACCATCATGAAATCGGGCAATTCGGGGGAAGCATAGTTAAAGGGAGTTTCGGGGAGGGCAAGAACCCCCTCATAAGGAGGGGCAGGGTCCACAGGATCGGGCTTACAGGCCACTAGTGTCAATAAGGTGCTCATAAAGAGCCAGGGTGCCAGTTTAAACATGGATAAATGCTTTTAACAGGGAAATATGGATGGATTGTAGGGGGAATGAATAGCTGGTTTGCGTATGGGCAAAAGGGGCGGTATGAGTTGGAACATCAGGACCGACAGTCTGATGCCTCCTTTCCCATACCGCTATGTACCATTCACCTTTTCAAGGTAACACATGACAGCGGGCTATGTGAGGCTTTTTTTGACGCAGAGATCGTGCAAAAGATCGAGTCAAAAGCAGAACTTATTTTTCGAACGTTACTAAACTATCGTTTGATCAGGGATTGGCTCAGGTGTTCACCATTGTGTTCCAGTACGGCATGATATACCCCCGCTGGCTGTCCATTGCTCTGCCAAAGAATTTCCAGTCTATCGCCTGGTACATGCTCGTCCAGCAGAACTGCCACGAGCTGCCCCATCTGGTTGTAGACCTTAAGAGTAGTCGGACTGGGAAGAGCCTGGGGGCTGAGAATGAGGTTAAAGCTGATTTCTTCCTGGAATGGATTGGGGTAGCTGTTCAGGGAGACAGCAGGCCTGGGTAATTCAGGCTGTACGCCAGTGGTTGTGCTGGTGTCTGACTTGTAGCCGATTCGCCAGAGGGTTCTTCCGGAGGCAAGCACGATGAGGCTGCCATCAACATCCAGGGCTGCATCAACCGGACGATTGATGTCTTCTGCGAAGATTTTTCGGGTATAGCCTCCGTTTACCGTATCCGGAAGAAGTACGTAAATGGGGCCACGGAAGTAGTCTGCATAAAACAGCGCTCCGTCATATTTGGGAGGGAAACTGGCATCGTTGGGATAGTCGACCGGACGGTAGGCTGCCAGTCCCATTACAGAGTAGGAACCTGGCGAATGTTTGTAATCAATCAGGGGGGCGACCACATTTTCGTCCAGGAGCCTTGCGGTATCGAGCGTCAGGGAATCTCCCTCATAGCGGGGCCAGCCAAGGTTGTCCCCTCCACTGGCAAGGCTGAGTTCCTCCCGTAAGATGGCGCCTACATCTCCGATCAGCAGGTCCTGAGTCATCGGATCAATGGCAAAGCGAAACGGGTTACGCAATCCCATGATATACGTGGCATTCATTTCCTGGGGAGAGACATCGGGAAAAGACGGATTGTCTGTCGGAATAGAGCCATCCGGATTGAGGCGTACAATCTTGCCACGGTAACTCTCATAGCTCTGAACAGAAAACTTCCGCCCATCGTCACCCAAAGAGGCATACAGTTTCCCATCTCCACCAAATCTCAGGGTGCCTCCCTGGTGGTACTGTGTCTCGTTATAGACCTCAAAAATCAGTTGTTGTGAAGCAGAAGGAATGCTTATGTTGCTGGAATTGGGGTCAGAAAGGTCCCCGGTTACCTCGTATCGCGAAATCTGATTAAAAGAATCTGCTCGGGTATGGTAGGTGTACACATAGTTTGAGTCTGGAAATTCGGGGTGGACGGCTATCCCCAGCAAACCCTGTTCACCATTTCCGGCTGTCAGGGCATCGATGTTGATAAGAGCGGAGGAGAGGCTTCCATTGACAACTACCTGTATCTCTCCGCTGCGCTGGATGGTCAGTATCCTGCCACCTGGTAGCCTGGAGAATCCGATCACGTCATTGGGGAGGTCGGTGACAATAGGAGTCGCCTGCAAGGTGGTGTCAGTTAGCGTCTGACCATTAGTTCGAAGCAAACAAATGCTTAGCAATAGGCATAGTGCCGTAAAGTACCTGGTTGAAATCATTGTACTGATGGGTTGTGAAAAGTTTTGGGATGGAAATTGGTAGGAAAAAATAGCAGAGTTGATCATGCTACTCAACAAGAGAACAACGAGGGTACCGTAATCAATGGTTGGGTGGGATGCTAAATGTCAGCAAAACCTGCTGCTTTGGCGCCCTGTTTCAGGGGAATAGATATTTCATCTCCCATGCATAATGCACTACCTCGACCGTTATCCATTATAGAAGCTTTTCGGCCCTCCTCATAAATCCTTATCTTACAGTCGGTAAACTATTTTCTCCTCCCCGGTTTTTCTCCACTCCTAACACCTTGTAGTCATGAAACTGCCTCGGCTATTTCTATTGGCAGCACTGATCATTCCCCTGTTTTTGAAAGCACAGGTTCCGCAGGGTATCAATTTTCAGGCAATTGCGCGCGATATCAGTGGGTTTCCCCTGCCCAATACTGCGGTAACAGTCGATTTTCGGATCAAGGACAATGGCGGAACCACGGTCTATTCCGAAACACACGCCACGACCACGGACATCTTTGGACTGTTCAAACTCATCATTGCGGATGGGACGGTGAATTCCGGAAGCTTTGCTGCCATCGACTGGGGAAGCGGAACCCACACCATGGAAGTGGACATTAATACGGTTCCCCTGGCGGTCCATGACTTTGAGAGCGTGCCCTATGCGCTGTATGCTGATAAGGCCAATATGGCTATCGGGGACCTCTCGGATGTGGATTTGACAGGCATTTCTCCTGGAGAAACCCTGATCTGGGATGGCACCAACTGGTTGACCGGGGCTGCCTCTGATAGCATCTGGAGCCAGAATGGAACCGCTGCCTATTACAATACTGGTCGGGTTGGCATCGGGGTAAGCGATCCACTGGCGACTTTACATCTGGCAGATACTTCCAATGTCTTATGGGGAGATTCGCTCTCAGGAGAAGGCTTCAAACTGCTATGGTATGGGGCAAAGGGGGCATTGCGATTTGGGTACCTCAACAATCCATTTGGGGGGTATAACTACAACAAGTTCTGGGACTATGACAGTGTAGGCTATTACAGCTTTGCGGCAGGCCAGAACAGCCGGGCCAAAGGCTTTGGCTCCTTTGCTTTTGGAAGTTTTGGCTGGGCTGATGGAAGTGGATCGGTGGCTTTCTTTGGCAATGCAAGGGGCAACAATAGTTTCACCTTCGGGGGAAGCTCCAGGGGCCGTGGCAGCATTACCTTTGAAGGAGTTGCAGAGGAGGAAGGTGGCATCGCGATGTATGGCTATACGGGGGGACGTTATGGAGTATCCATTGGTGGTGGAACGACCGGGCTGGGCGCTTCTTCATCCCGCGAGGACTACGCCATAGCCATTGGCTGGAACGCTGACGCACGAGGACAGGCTTCCATTGCACTGGGGCCTGCAGATGCCTTTGGGTACAATAGCTTTGCCACAGGTTGGGTGACAGAGGCGAGAGGCAACTACTCTTCGACATTTGGCTACAGAACCAACGCCTACCCTTACGCGTCCATGGCACTGGGCCGCTATAATATCATCACAGGTGATAGTGCCAGTTGGGTTTCAACAGATCCGGTATTCATCATAGGAGATGGCACCGATATCGCCCGTTCCAATAGCTTCATGATCCAGAAAAACGGGCAGACCGCTATTGGCTACAATGCGCCTACCGGTATGTTGCAGGTCTCCTCTGCCCTCGGTAGCCTGAATAACGGAGGCACGCTCGATCCGACACATGCGTCGCTGCTTCTGGGAACTACGACCTCTGGATTGGCATTTGATGCCAATCAGATCGAGGTGATTGGCACCGGTTTGCACATCAACTACAACTCCACACATGACCTCTACCTCGTAAATGGCGGAGGTGATGTGGCCATCGGGCATGCGGCTCCATCGACTAAACTCGACGTACTTTCCACTGGCTGGCAGTTCCGACTCAATAATGACGGAACGGGTGGCGGAGACTGGTTCTTAGGGGCCAGCAATGCTACCTGGGCCGCAGGAGGAGATAAATTTTTGATCAGCCCTAATTCAGGCTCCGCCAACAGCCTCCTGGCCATCGAGGCGGGTGGCGACGTCGGAATCAATATTGAAAACCCATCTGACAGATTGCATGTCTATGCTGACGCCGGGCAGGATGCCATGAGGATTCAGATTGGGGGTACGACCGCCTTTAGGGTTCATGATAATCTGGGGACCTCAATAGGTGCCAATAGTAATCCACCCGCCAATGGGTTACGGGTTACGGGCGAAACTCGCTTTGATAGCAATATCTATCCTGGAGTTGACAATGTCCTGGAGCTAGGCACTCCCACCAATCGCTGGGACAATGTCTGGGCCACCAATGGCATCATCCAAACTTCAGACCTTCGACTGAAGAAAAACATTGAGCCGTTACATTATGGGCTCGGAACTGTGATGCAATTGCGGCCAGTCAGCTTCCAATGGCGGGAAGATGATGCTGAAAGTCCCGCCAAAATCGGTCTGATTGCGCAGGAGGTTCAGGCAGTAGTGCCCGAAATCGTACACGACCGTGGGGACGATCAGCCCATGGGTGTCAATTATGCCGAGATGGTACCCGTCCTGATCCAGGCCATGCAGGAACAACAGACCATGATCGAAACCCAACAGCAGCAGATCGACGAGCTGCGCCGTGAACTGGAAGCCCTAAAGCAGCAGCAGGATGAAGAGTAAAATTGTCATTATCATCGGATTGGGGCTGATGTTGCCATTGTTTTCTCTCGCTCAACTGCCCCGATATGTACTGGGTAGTGGCGCTGGCTGCGATGTCGCCGGAGGAGAATACTACATCTATCAGGTGGGGGAGCCTGTCATTGGCACAGAAAACTGGGGCGGGGGAATTCATACCATGGGATTCCTGCAGCCAGAGTTGCAGAGCGTCCTGCCCATCGGCGCCAAACTGGAGATATCAGGAGAATGGAAAGAAAGCCCTGTGCTCCAGGTCAATCTACAGAGCAATCAGGGGGTGTACCAGTATGTCTTGCTACGTGGGCTTGACCCGCATTCCCTTTCTCCCTTGCAGTGGATTGACTCAAATGGGCTGTTTTTTTCGTGGGAAGACCTGTTTGAGCCTCAGCTTTCTTCAGGCTGGTACTATCAGGTGAGAGCCAGGTTGATCGATGGTCGTGAGATTCATAGCAACATCCTGGAACTTAACCGTGTTAGCGCGGACCTTCGCTGGCGCGTGTACCCCAATCCCGCGTCAGGACAACTAACGCTCAACATCAGCGGCCTGGAATTGCAAAAGCCCATTCGCCTGGAAGTCCAGAATGCCCTGGGGCAGATCATCTACCAGGATGAATGGCAGGCTCCCACAGTGCATTATGTCGACGAACTGTCAGTAGATCAATGGGCCGAAGGCATTTACTGGCTTCGCTGCCACACCTCGACCGGGATGCTGGAAGAGCGGGTCATTGTGCAGCATTGAGCAAGTGGACAGAAGAAAGTCGGTATTCGGTAAAGGGAAATAAGGTATATGGCTGGATGTCTTACCTTATACCTTAAAATAACTATAAGAAGAGAGGTATGGAGGAAATAAAGGCACTGCCCTGAGCGCAGCCGAAGGGTCTGAAGGCCTTAAGCAGCGATTTGCCTCCATATCCTCATATACCCCATACCTGGTTTCTTCTGCTGATCTGCTTAAGCAGGTGGACAGATGTAAACCAGTAAAAGGTATAAAGGAAATGGAGGT
>CAYFIR010000209.1:0-6666 GCA_964343195.1 uncultured Bacteroidia bacterium
TATACACCCTATACACCCTATACACCCTATACACCCTATACACCCTATACACCCTCGTATTTCTCCACTCATTTGAGGCCATAAACCAGCAAATAGTAGTAAAACGCGGGCCACTCCCGGATGAGGCCATAAAACTGACGGGGGTACGAAGAAGGGAACTCCTGCTACCCCTTTGACCCTGATCCCATGCTGGCGGAAGGCCCAGTGACAACGCAGCAGGTGAAATTCGTGTGAGACGATGATGACCTCCTCATCTGAAGTAACCATGTCCGAGGTCGCCAGAGCAGTTGCCCAGGAGTTGCGTCCCAGGGTGTCTACTACAATGACAGAGTCAGGCACGCCTTTTTCCAGCAGATAACGCCGCATGGCCAGGGCTTCATTGACACCTTCCGATCCGGTCGCCCCACTGACGAGTAGGTGAGATACTTTTCGTGTTTCCCAAAGGTCAAGACCCAGATTCAGACGAGCTTGCAAAGGCGGAGAAATCTGCCCGTTGGGATATACCTGATTGCCCAGGATCACCGCCCAGTCGGCGGAGGTGAGAGGATGATTGTTTGCAAAGTTCAGGACCAGGGCCGAGTGAATGACCAGCCAGAGGGTGAGTGTGCCCAGGAATATCCCCCACTTGCGGATAGGGTTCTGAAATAGCCGCATGAAATTGTATTTTGGTCCAAAATATCAGATATAAGTACCTCAGACTGCATGCAACGATTATTCATCCTTGGCTTGCTATTATACGCA
Source organism: uncultured Bacteroidia bacterium (assembly GCA_964343195.1). Classification (GTDB taxonomy): domain Bacteria; phylum Bacteroidota; class Bacteroidia; order J057; family J057; genus CAYVAP01. The sequence continues at coordinate 742 of CAYFIR010000209.1, forward strand.
ACCATGGGCCAGATAAAGGCCGAATACTACGAATACTGCCTGAAGTGGCTCGCTCCCAACACCCATACCCTGGTGGTCGAAGCTCAGGTTCCTTCCCAAACCGATACCTATACTGATTTTGCCATACCTGTATGGCGTCCAGGGCGTTACATCACCCAGGACTATGCTGGTGCGGTTTCTCACTTCGAAGCCTATGACCCGGACGGGAATGCCCTGGAGGTCCATAAAGTGAACAAGGACACCTGGCGTGTGAGCTATGACACCGAGCCCAGCCAGGTGATGGTTCGTTACCGCTATTATGCCAACAACTCCGATGCGGGTTCCAGCCTGTATGAAGCGGGAAATGTGTACTTCAACCCGGTGAACCTCTTTGCCTATGTGCCAGGGCATTATGGAGAGTCGGTTAGACTTGAAGTTCCCGACCTGCCCGAAGACTGGAAGGTAGCCTCTGCACTGACCCGTGGTGAAAAGTACAATGTATTTACCGCAACTGATTACCATGAATTTGTGGACAGCCCGACGATCTTTGCGTCAGAAATGAAGCAGTTGAGCTTCGAAGATCAGGGAACCCGGTTTTACATCCACCTGCATGGCAATTATCAGGGCGACGCCGAGACCGATAAGGCCCTGATCGAAATGGCGCGCAAAATCTGCCAGGAGCAGGCAGCCATTTTCGGGGGGTATCCTTTTGACGAATACCACTTTATCTACCGCCTGCTGCCGATCAACCTGCGCCATGCCGTCGAGCACAGTCGTTCGGCGAGCTTTGCCCTGCCAGATCGCATCACCCAAACCGCTCGCATGGCGGTAGGAAGCATGGCGGGCATCACGGCCCATGAGCTGTTTCATGCGTGGAACGTGAAGCGTATACGCCCGGCGGCGCTGTGGCCCTACGACTACAGCGAGCCCCAATACACCCGCTTGCACTGGTTTACCGAAGGTGTTACCGACTACTACGCCGACCTTACCCTGGTACGGGCAGGACTGACCAGCCACGAGGATTTTTTGGCGAGTCTCTCAGGTACCATCGAACGCATCGAAAACAGCTACGCAGCTACGGTTACTTCGCCTTCCCGATCCAGTTTTGATAGCTGGCTGGCGAGCAGTCCCTACGTTCACCCCGACCACCGGATTTCCTACTACACGCTGGGTTCCCGGGTGGGTTTTATGATCGATGCAGAATTGATTGCCCAAACCAATGGGGATAAGCGCCTCGATGATGTGTTCCGTTACCTGTATGAGACTTACTATTCCAATGACGAAGGCGTTACCGAAGACGGTGTACAGCAAGCACTGGAAAAACTGAGCGGGGAGTCCTGGCAAGAATTTTTTGACCAATATGTCCACGGCACCGAGCCTGTCGCTTATGCCAACCTCATCGCTCCCCTTGGATTGATGCTGGATGTGGAGAGCAAGCAGGTCGGAGACCTCAGGGCTTTCGGTATTCCTTCCTCTGACAAACTCAACCAGGGAATTCTGATTCGTCGGGTGCATCCAGGTGGGGATGCGTATGAAGCGGGTATTTCTACCAATGACCTGCTGCTGGAAATCGATGGACTCAATGCGACGACCATTGACCTGGCTGGATTGATCGAAGATCTGGAGCATGGTGACAAACTGGACCTGACCATTTTGCGCAATGGAGCCATCGAGCAGTTGACGCTGGAATACAGGGGCCGATTCAGTCCACGTAGCTTCAACCTAGTACCTGCTGAAAGAATACAGAAGCTCAGTCAGGAGCATTACAATTTTTGGCTGACTCCGGCGACGGAGCGGTAGGGTTGGAAAAGGGGAATAAGGGAAATATGGGGAATAAGGGATATAAAGGCACCCCTTATTCGTATCAACCCCATTCCCCCTATACACCCTATTCCCCCTATATACCCCAAAACCACCTACTTTTACCCTCAGAATCATTCACCTGTGATCCGATACCTACCCCAGACTCCCCCTTCCGTTCACCTGCTGGTTCTGGTGCTGGCTGTGATTTTGAGGCTGCCAGCCTTCTGGGGAGATTTTTATCAGGTGGATGAGGAACTTGCCTGGCTGGCAGCGGTGCAGTCCGTTGGGGGAGGTGATTTATACATCGATGCGTGGTTCTCGGGACCTCCACTGGTGGTATGGGTCTATCAGATCTTTGTATGGATTTTTGGAAGCTCGGCCCTGACGGCCCTCAGGATTTTCTCAATATTCTGGGTATACCTGCTGGCGATTTCGGTGAATGGCTTTCTGGCTGCGGGCAAAGTTATCAGCCGCTTCAGTGGAGTTCCTGCAGTGTTGATGGTGTTGTTCACGAGTACGCCGTGGCAAAGCCTGGAACTGGGGGGAGAACTACTGGCGGTAGTACCGCTGTTGCTTGCCTTTCAGCGGTTGCTGGATCTCGGGGAGCAAAGTCGTGGCCGAAACCCCTATTCCAGGCTCTTCACCATCGGCCTGCTTGCTGGAATCGCGATCCTGTTTTCCTATAAATCATTCTTCATGGGGGCAGGGTTGGTATTGGCCTTCCTCATCCTGCGGACCGCCAACCTCCCGGAGTTTTTTACCCTACTGATGGGCATCATTACTCCCATCCTGGGTGCCCTGGTGGTCATGTATATCGAAGGTAACCTGATGGCCTTTCGAGAGATTGGGTTTGAATACTATTGGCAGCGGGTCACCCTGACCGGGGATACCTACTATCCAGCTACTACGTTGAGCACGCTGCAGTCGATGGCCTTTACCTGGGGGGTACTGTTGGTGTTGGTGCTGGTTGGTTTTTTTCACTACCGGACCCGATTTTTCTCTCTGGTGGCCCGGATCCGATCCATTGAAACCGTCATGGCCGTCTGGCTGGTGATGGGGCTGGTCGTGCTTGTCCTGAAGTTTCGGAGATTGGAAGTGGCCGATTTTGCCATTCTGGCACCTCCCCTTTCATTCTATGCGTCCGTTACATTCTCGTTTAAGTGGCCACGTCTTTTTCGCCTGCCCCTGCTGATAGTAGGAGTCGCAGCGATACTGGTTGGGTACCTGGGAAGCATTACCTTGCCTTACCCAGCTCTGAAAGCAGACATCAGGGAGGTTGGGCTTGAGCCCTGGGTGCTGCCCAATTCGCCGACTACGGCACCCTTGCCTACATCTGTAGAAGACTGGATAGCGGATAAGAACATTACCGACCGGATCTGGATCGCTGATCACCAACCACAATGGTACCGAAAGCTAGGGGTAACCTGTGACTATCCCTATCTGGATTTTCGGATGGTCTTTTATAAGTTCGAGCAAATGCCGGGCTACTCCGCTGATCGTGGGATAGTGCCCGAAACTGACCGTACAATTTATGAGGCATTCAGCGAAAATCCCCCTCTGGTGATCCTGGATCCCCATGGTTACTTCGAAGTGCTACGAAAGCGTTACCCAACCATATTCGGTGCGTACCGGACAAATCCCGATCAGCCATTTTCCGTATATTTGCATCCGACCCTATGAAGTCCTCCCTGATGAGAATCGAGGCCTCACCCCCTGGACTCACACCCACTCTCGGAGCGAATTTGTGCATGTTCATCCCGAAAAAGACTTCAAACAACGAAGCATGAAACTTCGCATTACGTATTTCCCTATTCTTCTGTTGACCCTGCTTATTGCCCCCCTTTCGGGCTGGGCCCAATTTGATTTTATGCAGCAGGGCATGAGTGGCGGCGCTACTTTCAGCCATGAATTCAGGCCCGCTGAGGCATCGGTAGGACAGGTGATTTCGGTAGTTATGGAGGCCGAGATCGATCCGGGCTATCACCTTTACGCTGCCAGTCAGATTCCTGCGGCGGAAGCCAATGCCGCCGTCTTCAGCCTCGATCCGGAGGCATCTGGTGTGGAACTGGTAGGAGGCCTGGAAGACGGACTGAAACCAGATGTAAAATTTGACGACATCTTTGGGTATGACCTGGGCGAATTTCATGACCGGGCCATATTTGTCCAAAAGGTGAAGATCACCAGCGAAAATCCCCGTTTGGTGGGCTTCCTGCGTTACCAGGTCTGCAATGCTTCGCAGTGTATTCCCAAAACTTACGACATTGATCAGGGGCTGACCGTAGTTGCCATGCCCGAACCTGCAGCTACTACCACGCCGGAAGAACCTGCCCCTGAAGAAGCGAGGGTACAGGAAGAAGTAACACCCGAGGACACCCCAGAACCCGCTCAAGAGGATGAGGCTGGTGAAGAAGGTGAGGAGGAAACGGAAGTCGGAGAAGTGCTGGACGAAGTAGAGACCATTGCGGGGGAAGAAACCCTGCTCAACACAGATGCTGGAGAGCCAGAGGAAGTAAAGGGAGAATTCGAAGGTCTGAGCCTCTGGGGGCTGATCCTGAAAGGGTTTCTGCTGGGATTGGTATCTATTTTCACTCCCTGCATTTTCCCAATGATCCCGCTGACGGTGTCAATTTTCACCAAGCAGGGCGCTGAGCGGGGTAAAGGCCTGCGTAAAGCACTGTTCTACGGGCTGTCCATCGTGAGCATCTTCACCGGTCTGGCGATCCTGATCTCGGCGATATTTGGGGTGACAGCCCTGCAACAGGCGTCCAACCACCCGGTGTTCAACCTGGTGTTCTTCGCCATGCTGTTCATATTTGCTTTGTCTTTCCTGGGAATGTTTGAAATCACCCTGCCCTCTTCCTGGAGTACCGCCATGAGCAAACGCGGCGATCAGGGCGGATTGGTAGGCATCTTTTTCATGGCGCTGGCCCTGGCGATTGTCTCCTTCAGTTGTACAGGACCGCTGGTGTCCTATGCACTGGGCGACGCGCTGGCAGGCGGATTTTTTGCCCCGATCCTGATCATGCTGTCCTTCTCGACAGCGCTGGCGCTGCCGTTTGTGATTCTGGCCGCGTTCCCGGCTTTGCTACAGTCTGTGCCCCGTGCAGGTGGCTGGCTCAATGCCGTGAAGGTATCCCTCGGTCTGGTAGAACTGGCCCTGGCCTTCATCTACCTCAGCCGTGCGGATCTGGTGATGCACTGGGGGCTGCTCGACCGCGAAATTTTCATCGGAGCCTGGATCGTGATATCGGCCATGCTGGGGCTGTATCTGTTGGGGAAAATTCGCCTGCCACACGATGATCCCCCTGTGGAAAAACTCTCCGTGCCACGCTTCATGCTGGCGATGGGAGCCTTTTGGTTCACGCTTTACCTCGTCCCCGGAATGTGGGGTGCTCCACTGAAAATGCTCGGGGGATTTATTCCCAGTAGCACGCAGGACATGGGGGTACTGATCCAGCGCGATCAACTGGCGTCGCTTGGTACGACTACTTCCGCCGCTGCCAACAACGACATTTGCACCTATCCGAATAAAATTTCAGGTCACCTCTCTGAGGAAACGCCGACGGGATTTTGTGCTTTCTATGACCTGGAGCAGGGGATGGAGTACGCTCGGGAGGTAGGCAAGCCCGTCTTCCTTGACTTCACTGGTCACACCTGCGCCAATTGTCGCTTCCTGGAGAAAAATGCCTGGGTAGATCCGCAGCTACGCGAATACATCAGCGAAAAGTACGTCCTCATTTCGCTTTACACCGACGACCGCGAGTCCCTCCCGGAAATCGAATATGGTGAGTCTGGTAAAAAGCTACGTACCGTCGGCGACAAGTGGCTCAACTATCAGGTCGAAGCATACGGCTCCAATGCTCAGCCATACTATGTCCTGCTCGACCATGATGGGGACCTGCTGTTGCCCCCGATGGGCTTCAATCCTCCACTGGACATACAGGCGTACCTGGATTATTTTCAGCGTGGCCTGGACGTATTTGAGACGCGCTAGTGGAATAAGTTCGGAGTTGCCAGTTCGTAGCCTAAAGTGGGGCTAATCAGTAAGTTGACCAGTTTTAAATTGGCTTATTACTTAGTTCCCTCCACTAGTCATTGGTTTCGGCCTACAAAAACAGCCTCAGAGAGTCCATATGGGCCTTT
>CAYFIR010000210.1:0-6639 GCA_964343195.1 uncultured Bacteroidia bacterium
TCTTCGATCTGCGTGAGAATAATAGCGGCGTATTATTCTTCCATTTGCTACCCTAAAAAAGAAGGGAGGCATCCCGACGAGTCGGGACGGAATTCCAGGCTGCCCCACAAGCCGCCCCAACCGCCGAATTCCGGGCCAACGCCGCCCCAGGCTTGCTTTAGGCTACTTGTTCCAATTGGAATTGAAGCCCAGAAACTCAAAACTCACGTTAAATAGGAATTTTGAGAAAGTGTCTCGGGGTAGGTTTTCCATACCAAAAGGCTCGGACTTAATCTCTCCCTATTCCTCAATCTTTCATCTCAAATTCATCTGCATCCATCCAAAAGGGAAAGCGTTCCCGGTAATAGTTCAACCTGTCCTGACTTAGCTCAGCCAGGATGCTGGTTTCCTGATGTCTGGCTGCCACGAGTGCTTCCCCACGTGGATCGACTATCATGGAGCGTCCGCTGTATGGGATTCCCTTTCCGTCTTCGCCGACCCGGTTGATGGCAGCAATGTAACACTGATTTTCTATGGCCCGGGCTTTCACCAGGATTTCCCACTGCTCTACGCGAGGAGTAGGCCAATTGGCAACCAGAAGGATCAGGTCATATTCGAGGCCATCATCCGTGTTACGGTTGCGGCTCCAGACCGGAAAGCGCAGGTCATAGCATACCAGAAGCAGAATCTTCCAGCCGTTATATTCCACGACTACCCTTTCCTTACCTGAGTCATAGTTTTCATGTTCTCCTGCCATCCGGAAGGTATGCCGCTTGTCATAATGAGCCTGCCAGCCATTGGGACCGACGAGGTAAAAGCGGTTAAAAAATGTTCCGGCGTCTTCTGTGATCAGGCTTCCACCAATCAGGCAATCCCGTTTTTGAGCAAGCTCGTGCATCCACTGGACCGTGGGGCCATTTGCAGGCTCAGCATTATCCTCGGCCTCCATGGAAAAGCCAGTGGTAAACATCTCAGGTAAAAGCAGCAGGTCAAGCGGACCCTGATAGTTGCCAAGGTGAGCTTCTACCTTGTCGCGATTGCCCTTGGGGTCATGCCAAATCAAATCGAGTTGTAATCCCAGAATGTGCATATGCCTATGGATCGAGGTTTTGATAGTCCTGACGATGTAGGAGGAAGGACCTTGCCAGCATACCTGTCAAGTGAACTTGAACCATACTTTATACGAATCCTTCGATGGAGCTCCCTGCTACGGGATCTGCGAAAGGGCAAGCTCTCAGGATGAACCTGCGGCTTTTTCACATCTCCCACCAGAGGGTTAGAGGTGGATCATCCTAAGGCTAACTTTCAGCTTCGCTACGTACGAATCCCGAATTACCTCTCTAGGAAGAAGGTTGCTCCGAAGGGTTGCCATCCTTCATCTCGTGTCGGCGCATACGGCGACGCTTGCGGCGGTGCAGGCGTGCCTGATTCTCCTCCTTGTCAAAGGTCAACAACAGAGATGGCAGCAATACCAGGTTGCTGAACATCGCGATACCCAGCGTCATGGAAGTCAGCAAGCCCAGTGCCTGGGTCCCCCCAAATTCTGATGCGGTAAAACAGACAAATCCAAAAAACAGGATGAGTGAGGTGTAGATCATGCTCACCCCAGTATCCTTGAAAGAATTGGAAACTGCCTGGGCTATGGTGTCACCCACTTTACGGGCCAGTCGATAGCGTGCTAAATAGTGGATCGAATCATCCACTGCGATTCCAAATGCCACTCCAAACACCAGTGCCGTACTGGGTTTCAAGGCGATATGGAAAAATCCCATGATTCCGGCAACCATCAGCAATGGCAGCAGATTCGGAATCAGGCTGATGATGACAATACGTCCCGAGCGGAATAGAGCTCCCATGATCAGGGCGATGATCACAAAAGCCATCAGGAGACTTTTCAGCAGGTTATCGATCAGGGCATCATTGGACTTGATGAAAATCTGGGTGGTACCCGTGATGGTAACATTGTAGCGCTCCGGATCAAAGATGGAGTCCACATCGGCCTGAACCTCGGACACGAGTCGATCCATTTCCAGGGATCCAATGTCCTTCACCGAGGCGGAAACCCTGGTGATCTGGAGTTCATCGTCGACCAGGGACTTGGAAATGGCCAGGTTGCCATTGAGCTGAAAGCCCTGGGCATACTCTGCGATGAAGTTGTATTCGCTCCGGCTGGGCAGATCATACTGAGCGGGATCTCCGCCCATGAACGACTGGCGGAAAAAGCGGGCAAAGTCTGCCACGCTCAGGCTCCGGCTGATCTCGTCATAAGTCGCCAGGCTATCCTGTAACTCTGCTATCTTTTGAAGGGAGCGCTGGCGCAGGGCTCCGCGCTTCTTCTTGGTATCGACGATAATTTCAAATGGCAGGGCTCCCCCATAACGTCCCTCAATGTAGCGCAGATCACGCATCACCTTGCTGTCCTGGGGTATGTCATCTGCCACGTAGGCTACAGGCTGCACCTTCAGGAGACCCCAGACAGATAATCCAACCAGAACCAGTGCTACAGTGTATATGACTGGCCGACGGTTGTGCACCATCTTATCAAGTCCCTTGATGACAAACCCGAGAGACCGTCGATCCAGGTGCTTGGTTTGCCGGTCACTGGGAGGGGGTAGAAAGCTGAATACTATTGGGATAAGCAGGAGCGAAATGAAGAAGGCTGCGACGACACTCAAACCGGCAACCACCCCAAATTCATGAAGGGGACCGATGTCTGTAAATGCCAATACGCCCAGACCAATTGCCGTGGTTGCATTGGTCATGACGGTCACAATTCCGATTTTTTCAATCACCAGCACCAGGGACTTCATCTTGTTGCGGGTCCGGCGGTACTCGATGTGGTACTTGGTAATCAGATATACACTGTTGGGGATCGAAATAACCGTGACCAAAGCAGGGATAATTCCCGTGATCAGGGTGAGTTTGTACCCAAACAGTCCTATAATTCCGAGCGAAAACACAATGACCGACCCCACAACCATAAGCGGAAAAATCACCATGTAGAGCGATCGGAAAAATACCAGTAGGACAATGGCCGTAACTGCCAGGGCCAGAATCAGGAACAGAAAAATTTCTTTCTTGACTGTGCGGTGCCCGTTGGCTCTCAGGATGGGCAGCCCCGCAATATGAATCTCGGCGTTGTGTTTTTCACCAAACGCATTGATGTAATCCTCAACCGCGGTAACCAGTGGAACCTTTTCCTCCGTATTCATGATCTCCGCGTTGAGAGATACGGCCAGCAACGTCGAACTGGTGCTATCACTCATGAGAAGCCCCTGATAAAAAGGGAGATTCAGCAACCGGTTGTAGACGCTGTCAACTTCAGCCTGGGATTCCGGCCGTCTTTGCACCACAGGAACCAGCTGAAACTGACGCAACGAATCATCTCGCTGAACGTCATATAGCTGGGTTAATCCGAAGGCACCCTCCACTCCGTGAATGGTCTTCAAATCACGGGAAAGGTCATACAGTCCGGTGAACAGTTCATAGTCCCTCAGGTCCCCATCAATTGAGGCCACCATCACATTGGCATCGTCCCCAAAAAGCTTCTTAAACTCCTCATAATCATCCAATGCGGGGTCATCGGTCAGAATCATATTCGTGATGTTCTGAGCCAAATCCAGCCCCCGATTATACCACATGAAGGTGGTCACCAATCCTAAAAAAATAAGGAAAGGGATTCGGTTTCTGAGAATAAATGTTGCAATGCCTTGCCAAACCGGATTCATAGAGCGCAAAGGTAGTAAATTTTTGTCCTCCTCATAACTCTGAAAGTCATTGTAATACTACCGCTTTGGTCCTTATCAGGACCTCAACCCGGCGGTTTCTTTCCTTGCCGGCGTTGGACCTGTTGGACGCCAGAGGGGAGAATCGTCCTCTCCCCGATGCGGCCAATGAACCCGGGGAAACTCCATACCCGATCATGGCCCTGACCACTTCATTGGCCCTTGCAACGCTTAATTCCCAACTGTCTGCAAATTGCTCGGTAGCATTCTCCTCCGTGTTGTCACAGTGTCCGACCACGGTGATCAACAGGTCATCCCGAAACCGCAGGGAATCACTCACACGCTGTATAAGCGCCTGACTTCCCTGACTTAACTGGATGCTAGCCGGATTGAAACGGATCACTTCATCCAACTGGTAAATACCCTCCATGGAAGTCCCTATCAGCTTCAGCTTGGGCATGGTATCCGGAATGGCTTCCCCCTGCGTCAAAATCGGAGCACCGCCAGCAGCCCGACGAAGCCCTGGTTCGAGGCGGGGATAGCAGACTTCGTCAATGTATTCCTGAAGTTGATTATTGAGCCGTACTTCCATCTGCAATTCGTAGCGCAGGCTATCCGTTTGGGATTCCAGGGTCTCGTAGTCCCCGGAGGAAACCAGACAGCCTGAAAATGAGAAGGCTGTCAGAATGGCAACCGTGGTCCAGAAAATCGGATGTGGCAGTTTCATTGTGGAGCAATTTGAATTCGGTCGCGCATGACAAACATTTCACGGAGACACTGAGCCGTCAAAACAGCGTCCTCCAGAGCGTTGTGCTCATCTGTTTCCCGCTGGAAACCATAAAAGGAAGCAATGGCTTCGAGGCTGCGCTTTTGGGGCACCTCCATACCAGCCTGCTGCATAACTGGAAACAAAAAGAATGAAAGTGTATGCAGGTCGACCAGGGTATTGGAGAATGGCCATTTCAGATGCTGATCCCGATAGGCGAACTTCAGGAAGTTAACATCATTTACGACGCTTTGGCCACAGATCAATGTGCTTCTCAGAGCTCCCTGACGCTGCCTCCCATCCAGACTTGTCAGCCTTTTTCCCATGGTTTCAAGGATCCAGTCCTCAAATTCCGGTAACACCTCGTGAATCATGGGGGCATCCTCCAGTTCTTCCATCGTCAGCCCATGAACTTCCAGTGCTGGAATTGAGTAGCTTTCTTCATTTTCCGGATAGACATTGGTCAGGTAGCGACCCAGTTCATTCCATTTCTCATCATAGAGTGCCGCACCAATCTGTATGATTTCGTGCCAGCCTGGCTCCAGGCCAGTCATTTCAAGGTCGATTGCCAGGTAGTGCATGGGGAGTGGTTTGTAGTTCGTGGTTTGTAGTTTGTAGTTCGTAGTTTCCCGCTCTGCGGGATTTCGCTGTGCTCAACGTGGTGAAAAGTTCGTAGTTCGTAGTTCGTAGTTCGTAGTTCGTAGTTCGTAGTTCGTAGTTCGTAGTTGGGTACTAGCCTGATGACCAGAGGGTTACAACCATTTCACCCTATACCGTATTCCGCATACCATCTTCCCGCACTCCGCCCATATTCCCCTTATACACCCTATACACTTCAATTCCCCACATACCTTATACCGTTTTCCCCATTCCGCCCATATTCCCCCTATACACCTTATTCCCCATATTCCCCCTATGCCGCATACCGTATTCCGCCCATATCCCCATCAATATACCTTCCCTCGCCTATCCCCTTTCCTTCTTGGGTTTGTGGGTTTCCTTGAGTGTGTTAGCCAGCAGAGCCTGGTTCATTTCGCGGTTACGGTGAATGTCTATGGCGGTATAAATAGCCTGACGGAGACTCAAAGGATCAGCTTCTCCTTTTCCTGCAATGTCATAAGCTACTCCATGGTCTGGTGAGGTACGAACGAGTGGAATTCCAGCAGTAAAGTTTACCCCCCGATACCCGGCCAGAAGCTTAAAAGGGATCAATCCCTGGTCGTGGTACATGGCCAGGGTCGCATCAAATCGACGATAGGTCAGGGAGCCAAAATACCCGTCGCTGGGATATGGACCAGCAGCGTTAATTCCCTCTTCCTTGAGTTGGGCGACGGCTTCGCAAATGACATCCGACTCTTCATTTCCCAGCAGGCCTTTATCGCCAGCGTGGGGGTTCAGTCCCAGGATGGCGATCATGGGCACATCTATGGAGAAATCTTCCCGCAGGGTTTTGTTCAGGATGCGTGCCTTGCGTACTATTCGTTCCACTGACAGATTACGGGATACTTCCTTGATTGCCAGGTGATTGGTAACAAGTCCTACCCTCAGGTCTTCATCTACCATCAGCATCAGGTTGTCTTCGATATTGAAGGCTTCAGCCAGCATCTCGGTGTGCCCAATGAAGTCTGGCACAAACTCGGTCAGGACCTTTTTATCCACTGGCAGGGTCACCAAAGCGTCTATTTCCTGATGCTGGGCGTCCTCAATGCTGCGCTTGAGGGCAAGGTGGGCTGCCTGCCCCCCTATTTCAGAGGGTTTGCCGATGTCCACCCGTTCCAGGTCCGGAATGCATTCGATGACATTGAGTCGACGAGGCTGGGCTTCACGTGGGTTGTTGATGATGTGGTAGTTAAACTTGTTGATCCGCATCACCTTTCGGTAGATGTTGATCACCCGGGAAGAGCCGTATATGATCGGGATGCACAGATCCTTTACCCTTGAGTCCAAAAACGTTTTGAGGATCAGTTCTGGGCCAATGCCATTGACATCACCCATTGTGATGCCCACTTTCAATAATTTATGATGCTGTTCGCTCATCTATTTGATTCGTAATTCGTGGTTCGTAGTTCGTAGTTTCCCGCTTTGCGGGATTTCGCTGCGCTCAACGTGGTCGATAGTTCGTAGTTCGTAGTTCGTAGTTCGTAGTTCGTAGTTCGTAGTTCGTAGTTC
>CAYFIR010000211.1:0-6509 GCA_964343195.1 uncultured Bacteroidia bacterium
ACGAAAATTCTCTTCTTTTTTTCTTCCATCTGACTTCTCGCAACGAAGTGATCTCGCAGCAAAGCGGTCTGACTTCTCACAGCGCAGCGGTCTCGCTTCAAATATATCCCAAATGGCACAAACACCCATCAAATACCTCGATCCAGTTGTTGTCAGCAAACTCAAGCACATTGAGATCAAGGCCAAGCTGATCGTAGAAGGTTTTATCACCGGCTTGCACAAAAGTCCCTATCATGGGTTTTCGGTGGAGTTTGCAGAACACCGACCCTACAATGCAGGAGAGTCTCTCCGAAACATTGACTGGAAGGTCTATGGAAAGACCAATAAACTTTTCTCCAAACGCTTTGAAGAGGAAACCAATCTGCGCTGCCAGGTAGTGCTCGATGTGAGTGATTCCATGCGCTACCCTACCGATGGGGTCAGCAAACTGGAGTACGGCTCATATTTGACTGCGGCCCTGCAATACCTGATGGTTCAGCAGCGGGATGCTGCTGGCCTGACCTTGTTTGATGATGACCTGCGCTATTATGCCCCGGCCAAGTCCCGGTACTCTTACCTCATCCCCATTTTTGCGAAGCTGGAAGAGGTGGTGAAGCAAAAAGACTACTTTAACCGTCGGACTGCTACGGCTGCAGTTCTTCATCAGATCGCCCAAAAATTTCATCGCAGGTCCTTTGTCGTGCTGATTACCGATCTGTTTGGGCAACATGACAAAATGGACGAGCTGTTCAAGGCGTTGCAGCACCTGAGACATGAAAAGCACGAGGTGCTGGTATTTCAGCTGCGAGACAAGAAAACCGAGGAGGAGTTTGACTTCCCCAATCGCCCGATGATTCTCAAGGACCTGGAAACGGGGGAAAAGGTGGAAGTACAGCCGCGACAAATTCAGGAAGATTACCAGCAGGCAACAAAGCAATACTCTGCAAAATTCAAGCAGCGGTGTTACGAATACGGTATGGATTTTATCGAAGTGGACATCGCCAAACCATACGATAAAGTGCTAACAGATTATCTCGTCAAAAGGACTCGTATCAAGTAGTAAATCGGAGTCTGGGTGAGAGCATTTTTTTGTGAGCCCATACATCCGGGCTTTTTCCACCCAGCCATTTCACAGGCCAACTTATCCCCCTGATAGCCAGTATTCAAGCCTTTCGCATTCCCCAACCTTCTGAAAAAAAGGAAATTTCCCCTGTTAAATAGCAGGCAGGCCCAAACCAAAAACTCCATGAAATGTTGGGAAATGGCGGGGATTTTTTTGATATTCTCATCCCGCCTAGATCCTGGCTATCTTAGCGCTCAAATCTCGTGGGTACTAAGTCAGGGTTAATAATAGAGCCTTCACCGACGCCCGCCTGGTGAAGGTTCTTTTTTGGCCCAAACCTATTCGCTGAACACAAAATTTCTTTCAGATTCTGAGCTCTTCCTGATGCTGAAGAGTTTCACCTCACTCTCCTTTCCTCGGAGTCGGAACCGCCCTTCCTCCGCTACCTCATAGGGATCCAGATTCAAAATCCGATCTCTGAGTGCGTCGGAAATCAGCAGGCGCTGCTCCAGGCGATTACACTGCCCCTGAATACGGGCAGCTGTACTAAGGACATCGCTGTGGTAGGCAATTTCTTTTTTGATCACCCCTACCTCTGCCACCATTACCATCCCGATATTTCCCCCAGCCTTGAAGGCTGGAACGAGGTCATACTTGTTAAAGTAATACCTGGCACGGGCCTGAATGGAAGCTTCGAATGTAAAATAAGCTTCCAGACAATTGTTTCGGGCCAGGCCGTCTTCCGGCTTCCAGGTAAGCACGGCCTCGTCCCCGACATACTGGTAAACTTCTACATCGTGCTTTTCGATGGCTTCGGTAAGATCCACAAAGCAATCCTGAATCAGCTCACTATACAGCACGTGACCAAGCCGCTCGGCGTAAGTAGTAGATGATTTCAGGTCCAGAAACATGAAAATTCGTTCCTCCTCCTGGGGCCGATGGTACTTTCCGGTAATCAGATTCCACAATATTCCGGCACCTACCAGGTCACTGATCTGCCGCAGGAGGTTGAAGAGTATGCTGAGTATGCCCGTGTAAATGATAATGACAAAAGCAGTTTTGGAGAATGGCCCCTCCCGCATCAGTTCCATCCAGGAAAAATGCTCAAAATCCTTTGCAACCACGTGAGGAATACCGAGAGATATCACCACTACTATCATGGCCAACAGCAGGTGACCTCCAGTTCGGAGGAGTATCAGCAACCAATAGGGCGTCTGTCGGGATGTGAAACGATCCAGAAGCAGGTTCAGGAGGCCAAAAAGCAACCCGAAAGCAACACCTGCGACCAGTCCCTGAACCCATATCACAGACAACACATCCTGACCGCTACCTTTGAGGCGGTACAGAGATTCTTCTTCTACTCCATAGAGTCGCACCAGGCTAAAGAGCACCGCAGCGATGGTCCACGCCAGGATGCTGGTACCAAGATGTTGCCAGAAGTGTCGTTTGGCTCTCCGCATGGTCTAAAATAACGGAATCATAGCGACATTGAGTCAAACAGGGACAATTTGATGTCCGAGATAAGTCGAAGTTCTGAATCTACTTCAAGCTTGAGCTTGAGTTCTTTGCTGATTTCGGTAAAATAGGACCTGGCATCCCGTGAGGCCGCAATCAGACGCTGTGGAATATAACCAGCTTCCTTCCCAATCTCCGCAAAATCCTTTTCCAGTTTTTTGCCCACTTCTCCAGGTGCATACAATCGGGTGCCTACTACATAGCCAGATTCTAGGTCGGCCAGGATCAGCATGAGTGGCAGATAGGGCCGATTTCGAGGATCATCCTGAACAGGATTGGGAAAATAAAAAATATCAAATGCCCAGGTAACTCCGATTTTTACGATTCCGATCAGGTTACTTCGGAGAAAAAGAGAATGCGTTTCTATTGTGGGGGGGACTGGGCTATTTTCCGCAGAAACGGGACTCCAGTGATCAACCCAGGTGTCGTTTTTAAACTCGCGCACCAGTAAACATGGAGCCGCTCCCTCCACATGGTCCAGCAAATCCTGATCTGATTTGCAGCGATGGGCTACCTCCATGGCCTGCCCCATGACTTCCAGGAGCAAATCAGCCTGTGATTCCAGGTCTATAGGCCAGGGAAAAAGTCCGGGAGAATAATCGGTGAAGTTGGGCCAGTGGCTGTCCCCCTCGATTGTTATCCCTAGCCCCTCGATTAAGTCGACCATTTCGGATGGAAGGTCTTCTCGCGAACCAAAAGTTACCATGAGACAATCCTGCCCAAAAGCAGGATTTGGGGGTAACATGGGGCCATCCTGATTGACTTCCTGCAACCGCTCATAGCTAGCCAGTCCATTCCCCCCCCGATAAATCGCCATTCCAATCGAGTCTCCTTCTCGTCCCATGATGCTACAATAACCAATCTGCCCGATAGTCGGACTCTTGATTCCAAAGAGGTCGGTCTCATACATCCATCTCCAGGGCGCCAATTGCCTGAATTCTGCGGCCAGATGGTAGAGATTCCGATATGTCTCTTCAGAGATGATGCTCATATATACCAAATGTATCATATAATTCAGGCAAATAATAGAAACAAGTGAACTATTTGATATTGAAGCAGTTATGACTAACAAATCAGCAAAAACACTAAACAAACTCCCCCTTGGGTTTAGGGGATGACACATTGTATTCCACAAGATCGGCCAGTGTTCCCAGGCTGCCTTTAACGGAACATTAACACTTACCCTTTCGAATCTCTGTCCGTTAGCTTCTAAATTTGAGGTGGTGAATTCTCCGATAATTCCAGATTCAAGCATCATCATCAATGAGTACCACACAAGCCACTGATATCCAGGCTCTGAACGAAAAAATAAAAGAACGCAGCGCATTTATTGACCTGTTGACCATGGAGGTGAAAAAAGCCATCGTAGGCCAGTCCTACATGGTCGAGCGCCTTTTGCTCGGTCTGTTATCCGGGGGGCATGTTCTGCTCGAAGGAGTCCCTGGCCTGGCCAAGACATTGGCCATCAAATCCATCAGCAAGGCCGTAAATGGAGACTTCAGCCGGATCCAGTTCACGCCAGACCTGCTGCCAGCCGATGTCGTCGGAACGATGATCTACAATGTCAAAACGCAGGCATTTACGGTTAAGCAGGGACCGGTTTTCGCGAACTTCGTCCTTGCTGATGAGATCAACCGCTCTCCCGCCAAGGTACAGTCGGCGCTGCTAGAGGCCATGCAGGAGCGTCAGGTCACCATTGGAGATAATACTTTCAAGCTGCCAGAGCCTTTCCTCGTACTGGCTACCCAGAACCCACTGGAGCAGGAAGGTACCTACCCCCTGCCAGAAGCCCAGGTGGACCGATTCATGCTCAAGTGTATCATCGACTATCCCACCCAGGAGGATGAGCGCCTGATTATCCGCCAAAATGTCGGTCAAAGCGCTCCAGAGATAAACCCTGTTGTGTCCCTTCAGGACATCAGCACCGCACGTGAGACGATCCGTGAGATTTACATGGACGAAAAAATCGAGCAGTACATCCTTGACATCGTATTTGCGACCCGTAATCCGGAGAAGTTCAAACTGAACCAGTTGGCTCCCCTGATCAGCTATGGAGGTTCCCCCCGTGCTTCGATCTCTCTGGCCCTGGCAGCCAAGGCTTACGCCTTCATCAAGCACCGAGGCTATGTCATCCCCGAGGACATACGTGCCATCTGCCCAGACGTACTGCGTCACCGCATTGGGCTGACCTTTGAGGCAGAAGCCGAAAATGTTAGCACCGAAGACATCATCACCCAGGTACTGGACGTGGTGGAAGTGCCCTAAACATGGTTCATTGCTCAGGAGTCATTGATTCAGTAGAAGAAGGTACTCGACAATGTTTCATGACAACTGATCTCTGCTCAATGTCAAGGTTTGAAAAAACTGCCCATAAAGGGGCAAAATCACTGTTTTTATAAAAAATCAATGGGGCTGGCTGCTGAAAGTCAAGCCCCCTTTTTTTGTTTAAAAGGTTGTGTTATCCGCACATGGCCCGTAGCTTGGTTATTCTCATTATGGGTCGAAGTTCTTTGTTCGTCGTTCGAAGCTCCTGGATCTGTTTCGCCCAAATGGCCATAAACAATCTTATCATGTCCTTATTAAGAGAATCTCCTTTCACCCTCAACGACGAACTCCGAAGTTCCAACCATAAGCTAACACTACACATACATTTCAAACTCAACTCGCAATGCAAGAAGTTTTTATCGTATCTGCCGTAAGGACTCCACTGGGAAGTTTTGGCGGAGTATTCAAAAATCTTTCAGCCACTGATCTGGGCGCTGCTGCGATCAAGGGTGCCCTTGAAAAGGCGGGTGTGGCTCCAGAGGAAGTAAAAGAAGTATTTATGGGGAATGTCGTATCGGCCAATCTGGGACAGGCTCCTGCCCGTCAGGCGGCCATCAAGGCTGGCATCCCCAACAATGTTCCCGCTACCACTGTCAACAAAGTGTGTTCCTCCGGTGCCAAAGCCACGATGTTTGGGGCGCAGACCATCATGCTGGGCCTCAACGACCTGGTGGTCGTAGGGGGCATGGAAAGCATGACCAACATCCCATACTACCTCCCCAAAGGTCGCTATGGCCATGGCTACGGCCACGGCCAGATCCTGGATGGACTGGCTAAAGACGGTCTGGAGGATGCCTATCAACATAATCCCATGGGAGTATTTGCTGACGCAACGGCTGCTCACTTTGGTATCTCACGGGAAGAGCAGGACCGATTTGCCATTCAATCCTATGAACGTTCTGCAGCCACTACCGAATCCGGGAAGTTCGCAGGAGAAATCGTTGGGGTAGAAGTTCCTCAACGCAAAGGAGATCCCATTCTGGTGACCGAAGACGAGGAATATAAACGGGTGAAGTTCGAAAAAATCCCCAGCCTGCGTCCTGTATTCACCAAAGACGGATCGGTAACAGCCGCCAATGCTTCCACCATCAATGACGGCGCATCAGCGTTGCTACTGGCCAGCGAAGAGGCCGTCAAGCGGCTTAACCTCACCCCGGTAGCCAAGATCCGCTCTTTCGCAGATGCGGCTCACGAGCCAGAGTGGTTCACAACGGCTCCTACCAAGGCTGCCCCCATTGCCCTGGAGCGCGCTGGCCTGAAACTGGACGATGTCGATTACTTCGAAGTAAACGAAGCCTTTGCCGTCGTAACCATGGCTTTCAACAAAGTACTGGGTATCAGCGAAGACAAAGTCAATGTCCACGGGGGGGCCGTTTCCCTGGGCCACCCATTGGGGGCATCTGGTGCCCGCATCCTGACCACCTTGAATGGGGTCCTGCAAACCGAAGGCGGCAAGATCGGCCTCGCTGCCATCTGTAATGGGGGGGGTGGTGCCTCCAGCATGGTCATCGAAAAGCTATAAGCTGACTGAATTCCAATAATAGATTTAGAGCCATCCCGTACTGGGGTGGCTCTAGTGCTCTGTCAAATCCCCAATGATGGGTGATCGCTGCATCTTTTTCCGCAT
>CAYFIR010000212.1:0-6407 GCA_964343195.1 uncultured Bacteroidia bacterium
GAAGGCGACATAACACTTTCAGAGGCAACATATTAAAAATCCATTTGCGGAGCTATGAAAGAAAGGAGGTCGCGCTGAAGGCGACACTACACTGGTAACCAGTCGCCTATGAGAAATAAAACCCGAAACTGACGTTTTTCGAACAAACATGACTGGGTAGTCACATATTTTTCATATGTTTATGACTACCCAGTCACAATGTATGCCCAAGCAGACTTTCATAAACCTGGATGAAGCCAAGCGCAAGCAGATTACCGATGCTTTCCTGCAGGAATTTGCTGTCAACTCATTTGATGAGGCTTCTCTATCCGAGGTAGTCAAGCGTCTGGGCATAGCCAAGGGAAGCGTGTACCAGTATTTTGGCGGCAAACTGGATCTGTTCATGTACCTGGTAGAGCTTTGCTCCTCGGTAAAAATCCGCTATGTAGCCTCCATCAAGCGCGAAAATTTCCCCGACTATTGGGCCTACTTCCGAAATCTGTTTGAGCAGGGATATGAGTTTGACCATGAGAACCCGCTGGAGAGCCATTTTCTGCACCGACTTTCTCACAACCTCAATTCTCCATCGGTAAAGGATCTGTTTTCTCACTTGCAGGAGCAGACGGTGTCTGCCTTTGAGAAAATGGTGGCCTATGAAGTAGAGCAGGGACTGTTCAGAGACGATGTACCATTCGGCACGATGGGCTTCCTGTTGTACAGGGTTGGGGCAAGCATACAGGAACAGTTGGAGTACTCAGGTGAAATCAATCCGGAAGAAAGTATAAACCAGCACATCCCGGTCTATCAGGGGAAAAAGGCCCTTCTGATGAAGACGGTAGATGATTACATCAACCTTTCCAGGCCCGCATTTGACAAACCGACTATCTCATGATACAAGTAGAAAATCTGGTATATCAATACCCCAAGAGTGATGGCCCTGTGTTAAAGGGGCTGAACTTTTCCATCGAAAAAGGGGAAGTATTCGGGTTTTTGGGCCCCTCAGGGGCTGGCAAAAGCACCGCCCAAAAGATCCTCTACAAACTACTGGCTGGCTATCAGGGAGCTATCAGGGTTGACGGACGAAATCTCTCCGAATGGGGGGATGAGTACTTTCAGAAGATTGGCGTAGGCTTCGAAATGCCCAACCACTACCAGAAGCTTACAGGAAAGGAAAACCTGGACCTTTTCGCTGCCTTCTATGAGAAAGGGCAGGTTCCCGATCTGGAGAAACTCTTCGACATGGTGGACCTGAAGGATGCCATGGACAAGCCGGTCGAGGCTTATTCCAAGGGCATGAAAATGCGCCTCAATTTTATCAGGGCCATCATGCATGATCCGGACATCCTGTTTTTTGATGAGCCTACTACGGGACTTGATCCCGTGAACGCACAAAAAATCCGCCAACATATTCTGGACCTCAAGGCTGCCGGAAAGACGATTTTCGTTACCACCCATAGCATGCACACCGCGGATGAACTGTGTGATCGGGTGTCTTTCATCGTCGATGGAGAACTGGTCGCCACCGATTCTCCCAAGAGTCTGAAGAGCCAGTACGGCAAGGAAGAAGTCTCTGTCGAACTGAAAACGGGCGACATCCAGACTTTTCCCCTGGCCGCCATCGGGAATAATGAGGCCTTCATGGCCTTCCTCCAGCAGGGAGAAGTCAAGCGCATGCGTACGCTGGAGGCATCACTTGAGGAAGTATTTATCCAGATCACCGGAAAATCCCTTGTCGTATGAAATCCTTTGCTGCACAGTTGAAATGGCAGTTTACGCTGCTGCAAAAGAACAGCGTCATTACCGTCAGTATTGCGGTAACGCTGTTCTATGGGATCCTCCTGTATTTCCTGCGGGATGTAGGCAGCCTGGATCAGGTGCTGGTGGGCCTCATCCTGAATGACCCCTCCGTTATCGGCTATTTTTTCATTGCGCTAGCCATCTATACGGAGGTCAAGCATGATATTTTGCCTGCATTGTTTGTGACCCCTGTTAATGTCCATCGCTTTTTATTAGCCAAAACCATTGCGATCTCTGTGATCGGAGTGATTTGTTCATTAGGGCTGGTGATTTCGGTCAAGGGGCTGGATTTTGACATGCTCAATTTCATTATTGGTGCGACAGGTATCTGTGTACTTTCTGCTCTTCTGGGGCTGTACATGTTGCCTTTTGCTTCGGAGTTTTTGAAATTCTCGCTGTTCTCCATTCCGCTCTTTTTGGCCTTTGTGAATATCCCGGTATTGCAGTACCTAGGGGCCATAGACTTCGGATTCTTTCGGTACCTGCTACCGGTCCAGGGAAGTCTTGATCTGATCGATCATGCAATAAGCGGCACTTCCGTAAACCTGGTCTATGACTATCTCTCTCTGCTGGTACTGATTCCCCTGTTTTACTGGTTGGCCTATCGGCACTTCAGCCAAAAAGTCGTTCAACAATAAGCCAGAGCTATGAAAAAGATATTCAAACTTGCACTCACGGACTTCAAGTTGATCTTCCGAGATCCTTCCCTCCGGGCTTTTCTGGTATTGCCAGTAGTGTTATTTGCCCTGGTAGTCTGGGGCTTACCTGCGCTGGTGGGCAATTACGATTTCCTGGTTCCCTACATTCCGGTGTTCCTGATCGTTTGTGCCATAGAAAACACCCAAACCTTTAGCTTCATCAGCAGCATGGTGCTCATCGATGAGAAAGAAACCGAGGTAGCCAAAGCATATGGAGTGGTGCCGATGTCCAAATTGGAGTACCTGGTTTCCAGGCTGTTGATTCCCTATCTGTTCACGGTTCTGTTGAATATTATCCTCTTCTGGGTGCAGCCATTCTATGAAATTGGTTTTGGAGCCAATCTGGCCCTGTCCTTTTTAGCGGCTCTGGTAGTGCCTGTTTATGTGCTGGGGATCAACTCTGTGGTGGAAAACCGGATGCAGGGCATGGTCTACATCAAGGCATTTAACATGCTGGTACTGGTTCCGATTGCGGCCTTTTTCCTACCGGAGAAGTTCCAGCATCTGTTTGGCATTTTTCCGACTCACTGGGTCTTTCAAAGCATCGAACAGGTCGTACTGGGGCTTTCATTTGGACTAATGGCGGTGGCGGGTTTTGCATTCCTCGCGGTGTTGCTGTTTGGGCTGAGCAAGCTGTTTATCCGAAAGCACTTTGTATGATTGCTGCTCTGCCCGAGTTTTTCCGCTCCATGTGAGACTCTTTGCCTCCACCTGCCGAACACTTCTTGACGATTGTCAATGAAGCCCTCTGCTCAGAGCCTGATCTTGCTTTCAAAACTCAAACAAAATGAAAACAAGATTCGCCCTGCTGACACTGCTCGGCCTGCTATTCATGGGAAATACCCAGGCTCAGGTCACCGATTCGCTCCCATATCGGCATTTTGTGGGGAGCACACTGTTCATGCTGGCCAATTTCGCTCCCAATCCTCCTGTGTACTATCAGCTGAACTATGGCTATCGGCTGACGCCCAAAGATGTGATCTCGGTGGAGGCCATCACCTGGACCTACAACGGGCCCCTGGGGCGGCAGTACGGACCGCACTTTGACAATCCTGACTCCAATTTTCCGGGGAAAGTGCAGGCCATTGGAGCCGGGCTGGCTTACAAACACTTCTGGTGGAAGGGGCTGTACAATCAGGTGCATGCCACGGCTTTTCGGCAAAATTACCTTGATGAAAGTGGAGTCAGAATCCAGCAGGGGTTCCAGCTTTTTTGCACCCTGAGGATGGGGTATCAGATCAATTTCTTCCACCAACGCCTTTGGTTGGAGCCTTCCGTGGCCGTTACCTCCTGGCCCATCAACACCAATTTACCCGAGTCCTTTCAGGTGCTGGAAGACCAGTTTCCGAAGTTTTTCCTCTTTGAGCCGGGGCTGCACTTTGGGGTGAATTTTTGAAGATTCCGTTCGGAGACGGAAAGATTAGGTTGCACCGGGATCAGGGTCCCGGCGCAACCGATGTTACCTACGACTCCGTCGCGATGCGTCTCCGGATGCGGCTCAGGGTTTCGGGCTTCACGCCCAGAAAGCTCGCCAAATGATACTGCGGGACGCGGTGGATCAATTCCGGCCGCTCCCGCATCAGGTTGAGGTAGCGCTCTTTGGGACTCATGACGATGAATTTGGCCATCTGAGCCTGCTGATTGCCCATCATTTCCTCCATGCCTGATCGGCAGAAAGTCTCAAAGCGCGGGAACTGCTCATAGAGCTGTTGCTCCTTTTCCTGGTTGACAATCGCGACGGTGCTGTCTTCCTGGCAAACAAAGTTCTGGCTGCTGGGCTTGCCCGTCGCCTGGCTGTGAAAATCCACCGCGGAATAACCCTCTGTGAAAAATGCCGTGGTCTTTTCCTCCCCATCAATGAGTTCAAACGCCCGAATGCAGCCTTTTACGACGTAGTATCCCTCATGGGCGACCTGGCCTTCGCGCAGCAGATAAGTCCCACTCATAAAGTCTTTCAGCGGGAAACAGGCCTCGATGGTGGCTTCTTCCTCCTCGGAAAGAGAAGTCATTTGTGACATGATCTGGACGAGGATGTGGGGCATGAGAAAGTTGGATTAGGAACTTCACTCCTGTTTCCCAAGCGGGAAATCGGGTCCATAATTTAGGGAATTTTCGTTTCTGTTAATTCCACCTTCCTCCCGTCCATGTCCCGAACAACTGCTGTATAGCCCCATTCAGTTTTCTGGGGACCAGAAAGAACTTTCCATCCGAGTTTAAGAAGCCTGGGGATCAGTTCATCCAGATTCGCAACCGTAAACCCCAACCGCAAATGAGGATCAGCTTTTTCCTGAGAACGACTCAAAGGGTAG
Source organism: uncultured Bacteroidia bacterium (assembly GCA_964343195.1). Taxonomy (GTDB): domain Bacteria; phylum Bacteroidota; class Bacteroidia; order J057; family J057; genus CAYVAP01. Next base: position 4,784 of record CAYFIR010000212.1, read on the forward strand.
ATCTCCAGGATCAGTCCGTCGAGTTCTGCGGAATAATGAAAAGGGCCACTGCCATGTCGGTGGTATTGGAACTCGATCCCAAGCATACAGTATTGGGTCTGAAGCTTTTCGGGGTCAGGGGTGCGCAACACAATCAGGGATAATTTCATCCAAATGGGCTAACAGGTTGGTTCGGAATTACGAAAATTTTCGGAAATCAGCCGCTGATTTGTGTAAATTCGATTCCCGTTTTGCTCGGAACCCCTCTCCCACTCTTTTCGAACTACACTACTACTACCGAGGAATGAAGCAAAAAATATTGGGGCCAGGGAGTCCCATGCCCTTTCGTACGACGTCGAACTGGAGGATCTCACAGGTAATTGTCTGGCTGGTCGGTATTGGGATTCTCTTTAACCTGATCTTCTACCCAAAACTGGGGATTCACCTGTTCTGGAATATCCTGATTCCGGTGGCTCCTGCATTGCTCGTCGTGGCCATTGGCGTATGGCGAAATGTCTGCCCCCTGGCGACGAGTGCGCTGTTACCTGCTCGATTTAACTTTTCCAAAGGCATCAAACTTTCAAGGCAGCAGACAGGCACACTGAACCTCATTTCGGTCATCGCGCTATTGCTGATTGCACCGCTACGGCATACCCTCTTCGATACCAATGGACTGGCTACCGCAATTCTGATCATCTCAGTTGCCACGCTAGCCTTTGCGATGGGTTCTCTGTTTGAGTGGAAAAGTGGCTGGTGCTCCAGTTTGTGCCCCATTCATCCCGTGGAAAAACTATATGGGCAGAAGAACGGGATACCCCTGTCCAACGCCCAGTGTGGCAGTTGCTTCAAATGCGTGGCCCCCTGCCCCGATTCTACCCCCGGCATACACCCCATGTCGGTAAAAAAGAACCGATCTCACCAAATCGCTGGATTTCTGATGGTGGGAGCCTTTCCCGGATTTATTTGGGGATGGTTTCAGGTGCCTGATGCTACGGGTACGATTACCTTCGATGAACTGCTCTTAGCCTACTTATGGCCTCTGCTTGGCATGCTGGTTTCTGGTCTACTTTTCTACGGGGTAAAGCAGATTGTCAAGGAGAAAACCCTGGTGCCCATATTCTCAGCGCTGTCGGTTTCCTGCTACTATTGGTTCAGAATACCGGCCCTTGTAGGCTATGGAATGTATCCCCATGATGGTATGCTCATCGACCTTTCGGGGGTGATCCCGCACTGGTTAGTAACGTTTTCTGCCCTCGCTTTCTCCGCATTTTTCTTCTGGTGGTTTGTCTTTAGGCAGCAAAAGCCAACCCGATGGGGTACACGGCCTGCTTATGCTGAGGTGAGGAAGTAGGATGGAATTATCAGAAATAAAAAAAGCTCCGCTGACTAGCAGTCCAGCGGAGCTTTTTGGTTTGGTGGATGAGCTGGACTTTATCCATTTTTTAAATGGGAAAAATCCTTTCCTGGTACCGACAAATTGGCCATCAGCAAGTACCCAACATCGGGGCTTTAGGTGGATGTTAGTTAATTCGCGAACTACTTTCAACAAGCAATATTGTACAAAGAGATTTAAAGCAAGCCTGGGGCGGGGTTGGCCCGGCATTTGGCGCTCGGGGCGGCTTGAGGGGCAGCCTGAAATGCCGAA
>CAYFIR010000213.1:0-6244 GCA_964343195.1 uncultured Bacteroidia bacterium
TTTGACTCCCTAGCTGTAGGAGTCCGGCTGTCAGGGTAAGTCCACTGGTGGCTTCTATGTCCTGTTCCATGGTGACGCCTGCCGCGTTGTTGACGATAAAGGCTCCAAAGGTACTGGTTCCGGTACCGCGTATGGTTTGGGCAGAAGAGCCTGAGAAGGTAACGTCGCCAGTCGTGGTGAAGGTCCCCGCGTTGTAGTAGTCGCCGCTGAGGGTGAGGTCTCCCGTGGTGTTCATGGTTACGCCCTGATCCAGATAGAAATGTCGTCCGGTGATGTTGGCATTAGTTGGGGTGTTTGAGAGTCCCCATTCAAAAATGCCCACGTCTTCGGAGCCGGGCACAGCAGCAAGGCTCCAGTTGTCGGCATTGCTCCAGTCGCTGTCGTCCGACCCGATCCAGGTATTGAATGGATCGGATGCTACCCAGTCGGTTGTGGGGTCCATGTTGGTGAGGGTGCCGTCATTTGCATTGGCAGTCACATCGTACAGGGTAGAATTGGATGCGTCGGCCTGCTGGTCAAAGCGATAATATGCTTCCAGGTTTTCTTCATCTGCGTCCAGGGTGTGGTCTTTGTAGGCTCGAATCTCGGCCTGGGTTCGGACATCTGACCAGACCCTCAATTCGTCTATTCTGACATCAGAATAGTACCCGGGGGCTGTCAGGTCTGCCCCAATGTAAAAGTTGTTGGGGGCAGAGGTTGTGAAACTGCCCTGTCCACTCCTCGATTCCGTTTCATTTCCGTCCACATAAATGGTTACCTCGCCATTGTTGTATACCACAGCCAGATGATGCCAGGTATCGGCAGAGCTAACGGTGAAGTTTGACCCCAGGTTATAGAAGCTGCCGTCATACGCATAGAAATAGATCTCATTATCAGATCCTTTGTACAGGATGATCCGATAGGATCCTGCTCCCTGATGCAGGGTGAGAAAATTCTCCTGTCCACCCAGACTGCTGAAGGAGACCCAGGTTTCTATGGTAAATACTCCCGTATCCGGCATGGAAAGCGAGGCTGAGACGTATTCATTGGATCCATCAAAATCCAGTGTCATCCTGGGGCCAGCATGTGCGCCGGAGGTTACCCAGCCAGGTCCGTTGTTGAGGGTACCGGTATACCCATTGCTTGAGTTGTCGGTGAGGGAGGTGCCGCTTCCATCGTACATGGCATAATAGGCCAATAGGTTCGATTCGCCCCCCGTCAGTTCCTTGTGCATGTTGGCCTGGATCTCGGCAAGGGTACGGGCATCGTTCCAAATGCGAACTTCATCGATTTTTCCTGTGTATGTGCGTGTCGGATAGTTGTAGTCCCTTCCCAGCCAAAGTGGGTCAGTGCCCCCTACAAAAGATCCTGTCAAAGTTCCGGTGGCGATTTCCTTTCCATCCAGGTAGAGCGTCATGCTCCCGGCATCTACCACTCCAGCAAGGTGTTGCCACTTGTTGAGGCTCAAAACTCCGGTTGAACTCGTGGCATCGTACCAACTGCTCCCATTTCCCAGGGTGAATTGTGCCTGTCCATTATTCCCTACCCGAAGCATATAGCCATTCATTGAGAAATCCTCTTTGACCACTACGCATCCATCATAGACATTGGTAGCCCAGGCTGTAGGATAGATCCAGGCTTCCAGCGTCATGGAGGTGCCACTGAAATTCAGATCGGTAGAAGGAATGTTGACATAGTCATCTGTTCCATCAAATTCCAGGGCATAGCCGCTGTGTGGGGTGTATTGATATGGTAATTCCAGGTTGGCAGGATTGCCCGTATCCTCGTCGGTGAGGTACACCTCACCACCAGCTGCCCCGTTGTACTCAAATACCTGCACCCGGTAGGTAAAGCCTTCACTGACACTGGTCAGGGTGACAGAGTCGGCGGTGCCATTGTACACGCAGTACCAACTGCTGCCGTCGTCCAGATCTCCGCTACTGAAAACCGAATCTGCCGCGTAAGTACTTTCGTCCGAGACAGTGGGGTTGCCGCTGTCAGTAGCTTTCATGAAAACAGCACAGTTTTGGCCATCGCCTCGGGTCCAGCTTATATCGATCTCCCCATTCCCCTGATTGGTAAAGGTAAGCTCCGTTGCCTGGGTACAGGGGGAAACTGCCTGGGTGGAAAAGACCCGCGCATAGCCACAGTAGGAAATTTCATTGGCCGTATGCCACATCGATCCCATGACCACCCGGCTACCATCATTATTTATCGAAACGGACCAACCAAGCTGGTCAAAAGCTCCCTCTCCTTCGACTCCGTCTTCTACCTGGGACCAGCTGCTACCGTTGTATTCGAACGTTCGGACGACCCCGCCCAACCCAAAGCTCCCAGTGTAGCCTATCTCGCCTATGACCACACGGCTGCCATCACTGCTGATGTCAAGCGAAAAGCCACACTGGCTTGTCGCCGCCAATCCATTGATATCTCCTCCCAACTGGGTCCAGTTGCTGCCGTTATATTCGTAGATGCGGACTTCTCCAGCGCCATCTCCATTTTCATCATTGTAAGGGGCACTAATGGCCACTTTGCTACCAGCACTGTCCAAAGAAACTGAATACCCAAAAAGATCTTCAGCAGCTACGCCATCTAGGTCAGCTCCGAGTTGAACCCAGTTGCTGCCGTTGTATTCATATAGTCGTACATGGCCCGCATTGGATGCACTTCCATCATTTTCCCGTCCACCAATGGCCACCCGGCTACCTGCACTGTTCAGGGAAACCGAACAGCCAAAATCATCACCAGCTGCCTCTCCTGTGATGTCACTCCCAAGCTGCACCCAACTGCTGCCATTATATTCAAACAGGCGGACATAACCTGTGCTGTCATCATCGCCGTAACTATTATAGTTATCTGGTGCGCCAATGGCCACGCGGCTGCCATCACTATTCAGAGAAACCGATATCCCACTCAAATCTCCCACTCCTCTGCCATCAATATCAGCCCCAAGTTGAGTCCAAACGCCACCGCTGTATTCAAAAATGCGAACATGACCTGCAACGTCTCCATTGCCGTCGTTGCCTGAGGCTCCTATAGCTACCCGACTTCCGTCGCTGCTTAAAGAGACCGCGACACCACTGTTGTCATAGTCAGCCTCTCCATCGATGTCAGCTCCCAGTTGGGTCCAGCTACAGCCGTTGAATTCGTAAACCTCTACCCGTCCTGCTATATTATTGGCCCCGGAGCCGCCTACTGCAACCCGGCTGCCATCACTGCTAATCGAAACGGCCTGCCCTTTTGATTGCCAGGTTTCTTCACCGTTTATATCTGCTCCGATTTGACTCCAGGGTTGGGCGAATCCCGGCGTATGGTGGAGCAGGGTGAACAAACAGAATAACAAGGGGGATATACCGTAGAAGATTAATCTTTTATTCATTTGACTGAATTATGAAAATGAGCACATTCTCTATATTTCTGAGAAGGATTGATCAACTGTAGGAAAAAGCAATCGGTGTCAGGACCGCTGTATCCAGGGCGTAGATGACCTGTTTGAGATATCGGATCTCTAGTCAAATATGTGCTGGATATTAGGACTCTATTCTTCATTACATCCAGGAATTGAGTATCCAGGAATTGGGGAGTAGGGGCTTATCTATTTCCTACTATTATCTACCTAAAGCTCCCGCATTTATCCATCAGTTTCCATTCGTTTGCTTTTTGTGTGTTTCATGTGGTAATATTTGGAATGTTTAAATTGTAAAAATGAATTTCCGATGGATATCACCTGTTTTAGGAATAGTAGCGGGTGCGATTTGCTGTTTTAGATTTTTTTTCTGGAAAATCGAGATTTTTTACGCTGAGGAACATAAATCGGACCCTGGCTGAGACAGGGGTTCTGCCACACCCCCTATGAGGAAACTGGTTTTCGTTCGAAGTTTGACCGGGTAAACCTGATGAAAGCGAAGTGTAAGGAATGGGGAGCATCCTGCGGAGGGCATGTGTTTTTCGTGACGTTTTCAGCTTGTATTATTTATTTTTTCCTTTTTATCATGATTAATTACCAGATGACATTTGTCATTCCAGGCTACCTGGGGCTATCTGGCTGAGACAAATTGAAATATTGGTTGATTGAGGGGATACTTTGGGGAAAAGAATGTTGGTTAATGGGAATAGATCCGGAGAGAATTTAATTAGGACTGTATACCAGGGTGAATTAGCAGACAGCAGGTTTTACCATGCTTCTTCAGTTACATAGCATGTTGACATGCTAAAATTGGCTGGCAGCTGCCCCCTTGGCCTTGGGTAGTAAGATTTGCTACGAAAAAGTCATAAATCACGAACGATGGAGGGCCAATATGACAACGCTTGTAAGCATGTCTACACATAAGACCTTAACCCTCAGGCTGGTTGGGGGAACTGCAAACTATTTGCTCCTCAGGAGCAGAGGCATCTTATGGATGAAATTTCTGAGAAAGAATTGGAGTGGAATCCATGGGGGATATTTCTCTTGAAAATTGGCATTAAAAAATTTTAAATTTATCAAATATTGCCTGTTGGTTGTTTGAATATTTTTCGTGTTTTGGTATTGATTTTCAATTAGTTATGGGATTGTGAAAGTTGTAATAATGGGTGCGAAAGGTCATTTGTAAGTCTCGGGGATAGGTCTAGCTTTCGGCCTTGATGAGAATAAGAATGGCTACTAATCAAGCCGAAAGTACTACACCTATGATATCAACACCCAGCATTTCACCCAGCAAAAACCGCATTGATGAATTCATGGACGCTGTCCGTCAGCGCAATCCCCACGAACCCGAATTCCTACAGGCGGTGCAGGAAGTTGCCGAAAACATTTTGCCCTTTATTGAGAAGCATCCCGAGTATGACGAAGTCGCCATCCTGGAGCGCATGGTAGAGCCAGAGCGGGTCATAATGTTTCGCGTACCATGGATTGATGACCAGGGCAACTACATGGTCAATCGTGGTTTTCGTGTGCAGATGAATAGCGCCATTGGGCCATATAAAGGCGGGCTGCGTTTCCACCCGAGTGTCAACCTGAGTATCCTGAAGTTCCTGGCTTTCGAGCAGGTCTTCAAAAATGCCCTGACTCTGCTGCCCATGGGCGGTGGCAAAGGTGGCTCCGATTTTGATCCCAAAGGCAAGTCTGATCAGGAAGTGATGAGGTTCTGCCAGAGCTTCATGACCGAACTCTACCGACATATAGGCCCGGACACCGATGTGCCTGCGGGAGATATCGGGGTAGGGGGACGCGAAGTCGGCTACCTTTTTGGTCAATACAAGCGTCTACAAAACTCCTTTACTGGTACCATCACGGGCAAGGGCCTCACCTTTGGCGGTAGCCTGATCCGTCCGGAAGCTACCGGTTATGGCCTGGGATATTTTGCCGAAGAGATGCTCAACAAGCGGGATGATTCCCTGCAGGGAAAAACCGTTCTCGTATCTGGTTCTGGTAACGTGGCCCAGTATGCCATCGAGAAAGTGCTGCAATTAGGGGGCAAGCCTGTTACAGCCTCTGATTCTGGTGGATTCATTTACGATCCTGCGGGCATCGACAGCGATAAGTTGCAGTTCATCATGGAACTGAAGAACGTACGCCGTGGCCGCATTCGCGAGTATGCTGAGCACTACGGAGTAGAGTACTTCGAGGGACAAAAACCATGGGGTGTACCTGCTGATGTAGCGTTGCCATGTGCGACTCAAAATGAACTGGAGGAGCAGGACGCAAAGCAATTGGTAGCAAATAACTGCATGCTGGTAGCTGAAGGTGCCAATATGCCTTCTACTCCGGAAGCCATCAAGGTCTTCCAGGATTCGGGCATTCTTTATGCTCCGGGTAAAGCCTCCAATGCCGGTGGCGTGGCTACCTCTGGTCTGGAAATGTCCCAAAATGCCGTTCACTTGCACTGGACCCGTCAGGAGGTGGACCTGAGGTTGCAGAAAATCATGCGCGACATCCACGAACAGTGCATGGAGTATGGCAGGCAGCCTGATGGTACGGTCGATTACGTCAAAGGGGCAAACCTTGCCGGCTTTGTTCGTGTGGCCGAGGCCATGATCGCCGAGGGGAATGTGTAAAGGGGGGAATTCGTAATTTGTAAGAAGAACAGTTGCGATCACTTCCTCCGAATGGATTAGACAAAAGACCACACACATATTTCTGCATATGGTTTACGGGAGTTTGATCCCGATCTGAGAACGCTGCCGGGGCACTGGTCCTGGCAGCGTGTTTTTATGAGGACCGCTATGCTGCTAGACATTAGTTTCGCGGTTCAAAGTTCAAGGTTGAAAGTTGCCTGGGCTACGC
>CAYFIR010000214.1:0-6187 GCA_964343195.1 uncultured Bacteroidia bacterium
TCCCTTCATTTCCCCATACCCTTCATACCTTATTTCTATTGTCCAGGTGCTTAAGTCGAATACCTATTAAAAAGAGGTGCCCTGTGGACCAGGACACCTCTTTTTATTTTGCCCGAAGAAATCGGTGCAGGTAGGCGGTGAGCGAAAGGGCGGGCCTGGAGCATGTTACCCCAGCACTGATCCCTGGCAGTTCTGGATTTCGATAAAGTCCAGCTTAGATATCCAGCTTGATCTCCCCTGCTTCAAACCGACCGTATTTCTTTTCGATATGGATGCGATAGATCACCTTGGGACTTGACTCTTTGGCACGGGCCATATCACGGATCTGCTCAACGTGCTGCTTGCCTTCTTCATTGATGAGAGGCTCCAGCCTGGTAATAAGGGACTGAAGGGCTTTAACGGAGTCGAGACCCTTAATTTCTTCAAAATTTCCTTCGAGTACGACAGATTTCCAGTGGGACAGGTCTCGAACTTCCGAAACCTCTACGCAAACCTGCGGATTCTGGCGCATGATTTCTACCTTGTGCCCCTCTGCTGTGTACCCAAGGATGCAGTTTTTTTCGGAGTCATAGAAGTAGGTAATGGGCACGACATATGGCTTGTTATCAAGACAGCAGGCCAGGTGTCCAATATAATTGCGGCTCAGCACCTTTTCTATTTCGTCTGTTTGTAATGGAAAGGACATATCAAAGGTTGGTTTAGTATCTGTTTATAGGGATAAAGATAGTCTAATCCTGTTAAAATGATGAGGGGAAAGTAAAACTGGCTACATATACAGTAAGGAAAAAACTGTGGTCTTGGCATCACTTATTGGACTGAAATTGATCATGAACATCTTTACCCGTTTTCTTCTGACGAGTTTGGTTTGGGGACTAGGATTGGGATTTGCCTTTGGAGGCACGCCTGATGAAAATCCTGAGGAGCCATTTAAAATCACCTGTATGACGCTTTCTCAGCCTCTGATACGGGCTGATACCTGTGGCCAGGGGGTTGGCAGCATTGTCCTGAATCATGATGGGACCCCACCTTTTACCTATGTATGGGGACATGACGCAGGTCTTTCAGACTCCATAGCCACCGGGCTTACAAGTGGTCCCTATCAGGTAACTGTTACCGACGTTAACGGGTGTACCGATTCCAAAACTTATATCGTAGGGCAGGTAAATCCCTTAACTGCCACCATGGTAACCCTTCCGGATACCTGTGATGCCGGGAAAGGATCCGCTTCTATTGATGTAACCCAAATCAATGGCGGACAAGCCCCCTACACATTCCTTTGGGATGCCAATGCCGGCAATGCGACTACTCCGGGCGTAACCGGACTTGCTGCTGGAAATTACGAAGTGGTGGTCACGGATGGTCGCGGATGTGCCCGCACTGTGAGCGGTACCGTAGATGGGGGCGGATCAGACTTTGACGTGGACGTCATCCGACAGGCAGTTTTATGTTTTGGAGAGAATACTGGAGCTGCTACAGCCATTCCATCAGGGGGTAATCCCGAGCAATATGCTTACGAATGGACCATGCTGGGTGATACCACAGTTTTGGGGAGAGACTCTATCCTCAACGGAATTCCAGCCGGGAATTATCGACTAAGGGTATATGATGAAGTTGGAGGACGTACTGGATCATGTTCTTATAATGGCGTAGTAGTCATTTCTCAACCTGATACGTTTGATGTAAGTGTAGATATCGAGCAGACGCTAGGGTGTAATTCCGGCGATGGCCTTGGAGTTGCCAACCCGCGTGGAGGTGTCCAACCCTACTCGTTTGAGTGGACACGAACCGGAGATCCTACGGTGATTTCCACCAACGATTCCTTGATTGGAGTCTCTGCCGATATATTCAATCTGACTGTGACAGATGACAACGGCTGTATTGCTACCTCGGATTTTGCCATTACCAGTGTTCCCGGTCCCATTTTTTCACTGGAAGTCCTTCAGGAGGACGACTGTGGTAAGGGCGAAGGCATCGCTCGGGTTGTAATTGAGCGGGGTACCCCTCCCTATCAGATCCTTTGGTGGACCAACCCCATCCAGCCAACTGATACCGCACGATTTGCCTATAACCTCCGAATGAGCCAGCCTGGAAACCCCTATACGGTCACCGTTATTGGGGCTGACTCCTGCCTTCAGCAGATAGATTTTGCCATGCCTGGAAATGACTCCCTGAGCATCGCGGTGGTGAACCAGGAAGATGACTACTGTAACCTACGGATTGGACAGGCAACTGTCGATGTGCAGGGCGGGACTCTGCCATATCAGTTTGACTGGTCAACTACCCCTCCGGTAAATGCCTCTACAATCACCGGTCTTCCTGCTGGAACCTATGAAGTACGGGTTATCGACTCTCTCAATTGCGATATTTCTACTGAGATTACCCTGGTCAATGAACTGGGATTCGATCTGGAGGTTGAGGTCACCGACGAATCCTGCCAGGGACAGGCGGACGGAGAAGCAAGAGCGGTGGTAACTGGGGGAAGACCTCCTTTTACCTATCTGTGGGATAGCAATCCCGTACAGCGTACCCCCGTAGCAAGTGACCTTTCCGGTGGAGTGTACACCGTACAGGTCCAGGATGCAGATGGATGTCAGCGACAGGCTTTCAATGAAGTAGAGGCTGTCAACACGGTCGAAGCCGATTTTGCCTTCAACCCCGACATCAATACTCCCATGATCCTGAGTGAAGCCATCTTTGAGTTCACCAACCTCACCGTCGGAGCAGATAGCTATCTGTGGACCTTTGGCGATGGAGATAGTTCTCGTGCCATTAACCCCATACATACCTATGCGGATAGTGGGAGCTTTTTCGTCAAGCTCAAGGCATTTAACAACAGCGAAGGATGTGTTGACTCTGTGACCTATGGCCCCTTTGTGGTAACATCTGATGGGCAGGTATGGGTACCCAATGCATTCTCTCCCAATGGAGATGATATCAATGACCGTTTTGTTGTACAGGGAAATCAGGTAGATCAGTTTGAGCTAAGGATCTTCTCGCGATGGGGACAGACGGTATTCACGTCCAATTCTCCAGATGAAGCCTGGGATGGAACGCTTCCCAATGGACAGGAAGCTCCTACGGGCAACTACGCCTACTTCCTCCGGACTGTGGTGGAAGGAGAGCAACCATTGGAGTATAGTGGATTCGTATTTCTGGTGAGATAAATTCAGCACTCCCTGAAAAAATTCTCCCGCTGCGAAGAGTATCGGGAGAATTTTTTTTCAGGGCCCTGATGTACCTCCGAAATGCATTACGTAATCGTTTTCGCCATTTTTTGGTGAAAGATGTCTCCGGTTTTCTTGACTCCAAAGCTATAAATAGCGTTTTTGTATAGGTAGTTAGTACTGTTTGAAGCAAATTTTGAGGAAAAGCAGAGGTACAGATAGCCCCCGGTTACTGTGCCTCTTTTTTACTTTGAGAACAAAAACGGCCAAGAACTTGCGCTGCTACCTAACGGTATTTGAAGATTCTCGATATTTATTCCATGAATTCGACCGCCATTCAAACTCACGAAAAATTCCCGGGTACACTTACAGGTTGGGAACTTGACCAGAACCTGCTGGTGTGCCATACAGATAATCATGTGCTGCTGCACGTGCACGTTCTGACTGATGACATTCTACGGCTCCGTTTTGGTCCGATAGGGTATATGCCAAAGGATTTTTCCTATGCGATTGATCCCGACTTCAAGCCTTCCTGGAGCTCGCTTGAGGTTCGGGAGGAGGAAGAGTTTTTGATCGTGGAAACGGCCACGGTGGTGCTAAAGCTATCTCGTCTGGGACTCAGGGCCAGTTTTTACCAGCGGGGAGGTCAACTCCTGCTGGAAGATGAAAAAGGCTTTCACTGGGAAAAAGGCGAGCACGGAGGGCAAATTGTCATGATGAGCAAAAAAGCTCATCCCACCGAGCACTATTTTGGACTAGGAGACAAAAGTTGCCACTTAAACCTTCGCGGAAATCGCCTGAAAAACTGGGCGCTCGATTGCTTTGGCTACCACAGCAACAGCGACCCCCTGTATCGCTCCATTCCTTTCTACTACGGATTGAGAGAAGGAGAAGCATATGGAGTGTTTTTTGACAACAGCTTCCAGACCTACTTTGACTTTGCCCATGAGCGGGAAGAAGCCACCAGTTTTTGGGCACATGGAGGGGAGATGAATTATTACTTCATCAATGGTCCCGAACTGATGGACGTGGCCAGGAACTACGCACTGCTTACGGGGCGCCCTGAGTTGCCGCCCAAGTGGGCACTGGGTTTTCACCAGTGTAAGTGGAGCTACTACCCCGAAACACGGGTTCGGGAACTGGCTCATGAATTTCGGAGTCGAGAGATTCCCTGCGATGCCATTTATCTCGACATCGACTATATGGATGGGTATCGGTGCTTCACCTGGAACAACGACTACTTCCCCAATCCCCGCAAGATGATCGATGACCTTCGCAAGCAGGGATTTCGTACGGTAGTGATCATTGACCCGGGCATCAAGATAGACCTGGATTACTGGGTCTTCCAGGAAGGCCTGGAACGAGATGCCTATCTCAAGCGTCTGGATGGCCCCTATGCCCAGGGGAAAGTCTGGCCAGGGGAGTGCTACTTCCCGGATTATACCAATCCCCAAGTCCGGGAGTGGTGGGGGAGCCTGTTCCGCGATCTCGTCCGCAAGGATGGAGTAAACGGTGTCTGGAACGACATGAACGAGCCTGCGGTCTTCGAAGTGGAGACCAAGACCCTGCCCATGGATGTGATGTTTGATTATGAGGGGAATCCCGGCAGCCACCGAAAGGCCCACAACATCTACGGCATGCAGATGGCCAGGGCTTCTTTTGAAGGAGTTAAGAATTTTGCTTACCCCAACCGTCCCTTCCTGATCACCCGAGCCAGTTATTCAGGTGGGCAGCGCTACGCCTCCCTGTGGACGGGTGACAATGTCGCCAACTGGGAACACCTGTGGCTGGCCAACATTCAGGCCCAGCGTCTGGCGGTCTCTGGCTTTAGCTTCATCGGATCTGATATTGGAGGATTCAATGACATGCCAGATGGTGAGCTATTCACCCGCTGGATACAGCTGGGTATATTTCATCCCCTCTGTCGGGTGCACAGCATCGGATACAATGACGCAGGGGATGCTGCCGTAGATGATGAAGCCGTGGCCGCCAATGCGGCTCGGGGAGACCGTGATCAGGAGCCCTGGTCATTCGGAGAACCCTATACGACGATAGTCCGCAAAGCCATTGAGCTCCGATACCGCTTCATGCCCGTGATGTACACTGCCTTCAGGCAGCACGTACAACACGGAATCCCGGTATTGAGACCGCTCAGTTTTCAGGATCAACGCGATCCTGAGACCCTGCACCGCATGGAAGAGTTTTGCCTGGGAGATCACCTGTTGGTAGCCCCTGTCATTCAGCAGGGGGCCGAAGAACGGGGGTTATACCTGCCAAAGGGAACCTGGTACACCTTCCCTGAAGGGGAAGCCATTGAGGGAGGGCAGGAATATATGTCCATCGTCGATTTGGCGACCATCCCCATGTATGTACGAGGCGGGGCCGTACTACCGATTGGCCCGGTCATGCAGTACACCGATGAGCGTGTGCTGGACCAACTGGAGCTGCATGTGTATTTTGCGGATGGAGAAACGCACAGCGAGTGGTACCACGATGACGGGGACGGGTATGGCTATGAAGAGGGAGATTACCACCTCAGCCGATTCACTACCCTGGGAGAGGCTCATCAATTGACTATGACCCAGGCCATTGAAGGAGACCATGAGCTGGCATTCACTCATTACAAGGTTGTGGTTCATGGCCTGGACTTCAAGGGACGCCGCTGCCAGGTCGATGGCAAGCCGGTGAGCTTCCTGAGACGTCAGTCAACGATAGAAGTACGTGTGCCAGTTGAGTTTGAAGAACTGGTGATTGGGTAACCGATCGGGTCAACCTGACAAAATAGCCCGGCCAGAATCTCTCTGGCTGGGCTATCATGTGAAAATATTACGCTTTTCTTAAAACCGGAGGCCTATCAGCCTTCCTCTTTTTCTTCATATTCAGATACCCGAATCAGGCGCTCGTCGTATTTGCCTTCCTCAATCTCATCACTCGCTTCTGTCTCCGCCAGTTTGGCTTCAGCATATTCCTGATTAACGTGAGTTTCGGGTATTACCGACTGTTTATCAAAGGTTTATGTAAAA
>CAYFIR010000215.1:0-6137 GCA_964343195.1 uncultured Bacteroidia bacterium
AGGGAGAGTTCTCCGAGGTGGACAAACGCGAGTGGCAGGAGGTCGCCAAACAGCGACGGGGAATCGAGGTCGATTGGGACCTGGTTGTGGACCTGGTGGCGATTCCCTTCGACGCAGTGGGCGACGCGGCCACAGGCCTGTACTACGTCTGCAAAGGCGACTATGAAAGTGCCATGTACTCAGTCATCGCCATTGTGGTGCCCTTCGCCAATGGGCAGATGCTCAGAGGAGGGCGCTACCTCGTCAAAAAGGGGGTTCGGGGAGCGGAGCGCCTCATGGAACTGACCCCAGATGAGATCTGGAAACTGAAGCCTGGCCTCCGGGGGGAACTCATTGAGGATATCCTGGTCAAAACCCGATACAAAGCCTCCAGGGGCTTCACCCACATGCGGGAGGCCAGCTGGTACTGGCCCGTATTTGATGTAGTCAAAGACGACATGATCATCAGCATTAAGACCACCCAGGCAACGCAGGGGTTTGGGAGTCTCATTGACAATATCCGAGAGCTGGATTGGCTCGTAAAAACACAGAAGACACTCAACGGAGACCAGGTAATTCGAAAAGCCCGCCTGGACATATATGTTCCCCAGGGATATGATGTCGGCCAATTGGCACGAGTTGAAGAAATGGCTGCCGGGACATCAGTTGATGTGAAAATTTTCTATTTTTAGACTATGTCGGAATTCCTTCAATATGACCTACACTTCGAAGCCGAGACTTTTCTCGGCAAAGATGTTGCGGACATGATTAGAGAGGGCGTAGGATTTCACCCCCAGAGAATCTATGCTTACAATGCTTTCCGGCTGGATAAAAACTTTGCCTTGGAAGACCTGAAAACCCTGGAGTGGGAAAGCTATGGGGTTCAGGTGTCTCTTTGGGCCAGAGAAACAGAAAAAGTAAACGGTGATCCCCGGTACTTTTCGATTCTGGAAAAAGGTTTTGAGAATGGTACTCAAGCCCAGGTCATAAAGTTCATCATACACGCTCAGGAATTGGGAAAGGTTCCCCTGATCGAGCGGCTACTCGCTCACCCTCGCTTGCGTGTTGCCTACTGTCGGGATGAAGAAGATAACTGGCAACAAAATGCCAGTTCCCCCACCGCTTATCAAGTTCGTGGCCGCAGTTATGCCCACCTCAATGTTTATTTTGACGAGGAATGGGTAGAAGAAAAAATTGACATCTCCCACAACCCAGGTCGTAGCACCTTCGTCAACGGCTATGAGCTATCCTCCTGTTGGCGCATGTGGTTTGGGCCATCCTTCTACGAACTGGTCTCCCAGGAACGCCTCTTAGCCTTCCCTCAGGCCCGACGGGTGGAACAGACTGACTCCGGCCACGTCTTCATTGAACTTTACGCTGACCCTTTTGAGGCCGATCTGCCAGAAAACCGTGAGGTACAGCAAGCCTTTCGGGATTGGGTGGAGATGGAGGAGTTTAAATAATAACTCGACTTTTACACTCTTCTCTAAAAGTTTGAAAATCAGGGGGTTTTGTACCCAAATTTCAGCATTTAGAAATAAATTAGCACCTCTCTCAACACCAAGGTGAAATAAGACTAGAAGCCCATGGGGCATGCAGCGCCGTAAAATCTTGGCTACAAGACAAAATAGGTACCCCCTGCTGAAAAGTGAGTGAAGTATTTTCTGACTGTCAAGCCCATCGGACTAGGAAATTAAAAACTTTACCGTAAATTGGTTCACCAATAATTGGTGAACCAATTTTGTTATATGAAGAACCTACTCCTCGCTTGCTCAATTGTTCTACTATCAGCTTGTAGCACAGACTCTACCACCCAAAGCTCTCTAGCAAAAAGTTTTGAGGAGCTGAACACGGCCATTAATGGCTATATGACCAAAACAGAAAATCAGGACAATGAGAAAAGTACTTCTCAGTATCCAAGCGATGTAATGCCTTCCCTGGACCAGTGGAGCATTTTACTGGGAAACGGAGAGAGCTACAGGGACTTGATTGACTTTCAACATGAGGAATATTTCTATACGGCGCATGATGAAGAAGAATGGGTAGTCTTTAAAGCTCCTAACGGTGGCATCACATCTCCCAATTCACATAACACCAGGTCAGAGTTGAGTCAAAAGGCAAGATGGACTCCCCAAACCGGGGGTAAACTGACCGGGACTCTCAAGGTCATGCATGTCTCCACCTCAGGAGATGCACGAGTTGCGGCTACCTTTTCAGTTGTGGTTGGACAAATTCATAGCGACGATGGGCACGAAAACGAGCCATTGAAGATTTTCTACAAAAAGTTCCCTGGGCATACCAAAGGCTCTGTGTACTGGAACTATGAGATCAACACCGTAGGAGATAATTCTGAAAGGTGGGATTTCTCCACTGCGGTCTGGGGGTATGACATGTCTGTGGTCGGAACGGCTCCCGGCGTTTACCCAGCTGAGCCTGAAGACGGTATCGAATTGGGGGAAGAATTTAGCTATGAGGTAAATGTATATGACGGTATCATGTACCTGACTTTCAGGAGTGAAGGGCATGAAACCAAAACCTTCTCCAAAAATCTCATCGAGTCTGAGTATGTAACCAAATCAGACATCCCACAACAGATTCTTGATCTCTACAGCGTCATCGACCGAGATGGCACAGAGCGGATCAACGCCTATAAGGGCGAAATGCAATTCTTCAAGCAGGGAGCATACAACCAGACTAATGGTAGAGATCCTAAGACCAATATGGTATGGAGTAGTGGAGCAGAAACCTACAATGGCAATGCTATCCAACAATATGCCAATGGGAGTTATGTCGAAGTGTGGTTTAGAGAATCATCTGTCGGACCTGGGACAGCCCCTGTAGAGTAAGGGGCCCTTGGGGAAATTCTGGAAGTTCCCTTCTGAGCCAGATAACATGGTTCGGAGATATTCAACCCCGTTGAACCCCAATAAATCTGAAGGCATGCCTAAAAAAGTAATCACATTCGGAGAGGTAATGATGCGGTTATCTCCACCGGGATACTCTACGTTCTCACAAGCGACTTCTTTCGAGCTTGCGTATGGAGGTGGAGAAGCCAACGTAGCCATTTCGCTGGCTTACCTTGGCATGAAAGCCGCCCATGTAACCCGTTTCCCGGATAATGCCCTTGGAAAAGCGGCTACCCAGTTTCTCCGTCAGCACTGGCTCAGTTCTGATCATATTATCTATGGCGGACATATTTTGGGCAAGTATTTTCTGGAAAAAGGCGCTGTGCACAGACCCAGTGAGGTGGTTTATGAACGGGAAAGGTCAGCATTTTCCTTGATCGAACCGTCCATGATTGACTGGGATCATGTCCTCAAAGACGCCGATTGGTTCCACTGGACAGGGATTACCCCCGCGATTTCTGAAGGAGCCGCAATGTGTTGCCTCGATGCGATTAAGACCGCGAACAGATTGGGAATCCCGGTTTCGGGAGATATCAATTCCCGAAAAAACATGTGGAAGTATGGCAAAACCATGGAGGAGGTGATGCCGGAGCTGGTGCAGTATTGTGACGTGGTGATTGCAAGCAGGGGCGATATCCATGAAATTTTTGGGCTGGGTCAGTTGGGAGAAAAATACCGTTTGGCAGCCAAGGCATTGATGGAAGCTTTTCCCAGAATCAGGAAGGTAGTAGGGAAAAACAGGACCTCCATAAGTGCCTCACACAATCAGATACAGGGAAAAATGTGGAATGGAGAAGAGTACATCAAAACTGAAACCCTGGATATCACCCATGTTATAGACCGTGTGGGTACAGGAGATGCTTTTGCTGCCGGACTCATCTATGGATTATTGCACTATGATGATGACCTGCAAGCACTAAAGTTCGCCTCGGCGGCTTGTGCCCTCAAGCATACAGTTCCTGGCGATGTGAATATGGTCTCCCTGCAAAATGTGATCAGCTTAATGGAAGGCGATACATCGGGAGCTATCAGGAGGTAATAGGCTGATAATTAAGACAAATTTGATGAAGAAGCTTATACGATTTTTACTATCCTTCGGCCCGGGCATATTTGCCATTGGCTATACCATTGGTACGGGCAGTGTTACAGCCATGATCGTGGCAGGTAATTCCTTTGGGATGGACCTGCTTTGGGTACTGTTTTTTAGTTGCCTGTTTTCCGGCGTTTTGATTTACGTATCTGGGACCTACTACCTCAAAACGGACGAGACGGCCCTGTTTGCAGTTCGCAATCATTTGCCCTGGGGAAAGGTTCTGGCAATTGCCATCATTATAGCGGTTGGCATCGGCCAATGGAACTCCCTTATTGGGATTTTAGGTATCACCTCCAATGTGATTTTTGAAATCCTGGTGATCAATTTCCCAGGGCTTGAAAGACAAAAGTATTGGGTGGTGCTGGGCCTTGCTGCACTGATTATCGGCATTTTCTATTTCCTCCTCATCAAGGGCAACTATTCCATATTCGAAAAAGTCCTGGCCCTTTTTGTGACTCTGATGGGCTTGTCCTTCATCTTCACGCTATTTTTTGTGTTCCCACTTCCCAGTGAAATTATCATGGGACTGGTTCCTAAGATTCCGGAAGTGGAAGGGGCCGGTATTCTCATCGCAGCTTTTGTGGGGACTACTATGGCAGCAGCCACTTTCCTTTCTAGACCATTGTTTATCCAGGGAAAAGGCTGGACAAAGGCTGACTACAAGGTCCAGCGAAACGACTCTATCATTGCAGGATTATTGATATTCACCATTAGCGGATCCATAATGGCGGTAGCCAGCGGTAGTTTACATGGTACTGGCAAGGAGATCAGCCACGTATTAGATATGTCAGGCGCATTGGAACCATCGGTTGGTAAGTTTGCCGTCAGTATATTCTTTATAGGGACACTCAGTGCGGGACTTTCCTCCATCTTTCCCTGCCTGATGATAGTGCCTTTGATGCTTGGGGACTACAACTCTGGGAAATTGGATGTTACCTCGAATAGGTTCAAACTGATCACTGGAATTGCAAGCGTATTAGCGTTGAGCGTACCGATTTTCGGGGTAAATCCCATCCAGGGCCAGATTTTTACCCAGGTATTTAACGTGTTCGCTTTGCCACTGGTTGTAGTCAGCTTTCTGGTCCTCTGGAATCGTAAAAATGCGGGCTTACCCAAAAACCGATGGCTAACCAATATCATATTGGTAGGGGCCTTGTTTTTTTCCATCATCATCATGATCAATGGGTTGATGGACATCTTTGGATAAATCCCCCCACCTATGAATTCCGAATTAACCACCAGAATTATCTTCGTCATAGGGGTCAGTGGATCTGGCAAATCCTCAGTGGGCCGCTTACTCGCTGAGGATTTAGCCATGCCGTTTGTTGATGCAGATGATCATCACCCTACCGAGAATATCGAGAAGATGAGTCGAGGAATTCCCCTAGAGGATGAAGATCGGCGACCATGGATAGAGCGACTAAATCAGATTGCTAAAGTTCATCTTGACTCCGGATGTATCATAGCGTGTTCGGCATTAAAGGAAACCTACCGAGATCTGTTATCCAGCTCGATTGAGTCAAAGGTCCGCTGGGTCTATCTCAAAGGAACCTATGATCAGATATTTGAACGGATGAAGCAACGACAGGACCACTTTATGGAAGCCCATATGCTAAAGTCCCAGTTCGATACGCTAGAAGAGCCGGAAAATGCCCTAACAGTGGATATAACAGACACCCCTGAGGAAATAGTGGCGCATATAGTGTCGATTTTATGTGATAAAGGTTGATGGTTTTTTGAAAGAGAACTCCTCTATAAAAGCCTTCGTGGGAAGGAACTTGGGCTGTGTAGTCTTGTCGAGTACAATTTGGGAGGTCCGGAAAATTTATTTTCGTCGCATTAATGAAAAGTTAACCCTCCGATCCTAAGCACTATAACTACGAAAAACGGGAGTGATTAGCCTGTAGGTATATGTATATCAATCACTTATTCAAATTGTAACTATCAGTAAATTTTGGCTCTGCCTATCTTAGCGCCTCAGTGGCCCAAACCTTCCATACCAAGCTAATATCTACCTGCCTCAAGATGGCTATAAACAAGAATTTGAAGGCTTTACCGGCCATTAAGGCTTATCCTGCATAAAGTCAGTTAATTATTGATGCGGTGTATCCATCCGTGCAACTGCAGGTTAATCAGCTTTTCCCTCCTGCGGCTCAAAA
>CAYFIR010000216.1:0-6109 GCA_964343195.1 uncultured Bacteroidia bacterium
GGGGCCAACCTTTCAAAAAATATATCTTGACACTTCTTAGGCCGGGAAAGTAGGTCAAAAGCATGTAGGTCTCAAGGTTGACCTATTCTTTTTTCAATTGCATGAAAATATAAAAGCCCATAATAACGCCATGTCGAACAGGCTACGCCATCTACTACGCCCCAGGGAAGAGAGTGGGGGGAGAAGCTGCTTTGAAGCCCCTCCCCTACTCTTTCGTCCAAATATCAATCTTACTTCACAAACTTTTTCAGTACAGTTCCGCGATTGGTTTTTACCTGGATGTAGTAAACTCCGACAGGAAGCTGCTCGATGTCACCGGTATATATTTCGTTGCCACTGTTGATCAAATAGCCCAGTTCCTGACCTTGCCCATTTAGGATCAATGCACTGTTAATCAGCACATTATCCATGCGGGCTTCAAGTGAAATCTGATCCGTAGCCGGATTTGGAAACACCTTGATCATCGGCCCCAGTGCAGAGGTGGTCGAGGGTAATCCCTGAGCCCCATTCGATGGAAAGGTCAGCTTCCACATATTTCCTCCGTCATAGTCGATGACGTACATATCGTTGCCAACCAGTACGTTGTCAATTGGCCCTTCAAAACCCTCTACAATGCGCGTAATCTGAGCCGAATAGGTACTATCTGCTGGATCAAGCGTTAGTTCCAACATTAGCAGATCCTCCCCTGGATCGCCAAATGGGGTATATTTTCGCCTAAAACTGCCATTGTAGCTCATGGCAAAGCCCAGCCCGGTATAGGGCGCTCCCAGTTGATTGTCGGTGTCAAATACCAGCGCTACAGGCGAGCTGTGTGGGGTAAATGTCCCAATGCTACGGCCGAGGTCGCTGGCGTCTTTTATTACCCCATCGACAGAGTCGCGGAAGACATCTGCATCAGGGCCCATATTTAGTACAGGATCAACAAAGGTCAGTCCGGCGGGAATGGATGGAAATGTAGGGTCATTGTAAAAGGTTGATTCCATGTTGATGCCCTGCACCAGGAGGTTGTCAGAGCCAGGAGGATTGAAATTCGGATACTGTTGTGGATTCATCTGCGTACCGATGCGCCAGGGAAAACCATAGTGCTTGCCTTCTCGAAGCCAGTTCAATTCCTCCTCATTATCACGTGTGTCACAGTTCTCGACTCCGAAGAGATGGCCATCAGGTGCATAAGCCATGTCAAAGGTATTGCGAATCCCATCAGCATAAATAAACCCATTGCTTTCAAGAAAACTCTCGTCATTTTGGAGTATCAGATCCACAGTATCAGTCGGGATCTTGAGGATGCAGGAGGTAATCGGCATTTCGCGCAGCCCGTCATTGTTGGCCTCCTCCGCATGGTCGGTGCGCGAACCACTGTTGACATACACATACTTCCCATCGAGCGATTCGATGATCGCATTGAACTGATGGTCTCGATTGCCAGAGGAACGATAAGGCTCCGTCTCTGCGAGTATGGACCAGGTGTATCCTCCAGTCCCGTCGGGAACCCCCTTGGCGATTTTTCCGGTGTTAAAGCCTCCAGACTGTTCGGCGGCTACCACGTAGAAGTTGCCGCTCATGCCGATTTCCAGGCCGTAGGTCTGGCTCAGGCCATGGCGATTGGGGGAAATCTTGGGTACATAGCTACCGGTAGCAGTGTTTAGCAGGTAAATCCCCCCACTTTCATTGAGAATGTAAATTTCTCCTGTTACAGGGTGCTTTACCATTCGCACAGGATTGGCTGGAGAGTTGTTGAGTTGGGTAACCGTGATGTCGTTTCGCAGGGGTGTCGGCTGTTGAGAAATAGCTTCAGATGGAGACAACCAAAGCCCCAGGAGACAAAGCAGCCATATCTGGACGAGGAACGAATGGGTGTTGGGTTTCAGGTTCATTTGGATAGGGTATTAAGGTGAAAATTCAATTTAGCCAAACCCGGATTCTGGCTGCTTGCATTTTTTACCCAATCCTATCCCATTCTCCCCTACTCTACTCGGGAGCAGTAGTGTCCAATTGTTTTATTCGCCCTAACAAAACCCTGACATAATGAACTGGTTACATATATGTTCATTAGCTAATTATTTCACCCAAACACAAACCATCATGGTAAAAGTATTGCAGGATACACCCGACAACATCATTGGATTCAGAATCGCAGGAGAAGTGGAATCGCGTGACTATGAGTACATTATCAACCCCGCATTGAATTATCACGTGAAGGACCAGGGCGAAGCTCGCCTCTACATCGAGTTGGTCGACTTCGAAGGAGAGACTTTTAAAGCATTATTCGAAGATATCAAGACAACGGTCAAGCACTACGGCAACTTCAAAAAGGTTGGCATTGCTGGCAAAGAAGACTGGATTCCCGGCTTGGTAAAAGCTGGCAACCTGCTCACGCCAGGGGTGCAGGTCAAGCATTTTGGCCTTAAAGAGAAGAAGAAGGCCATGACATGGCTTAAATAAGAAGGAAAGCCTGCTATGACACTAGCCATGCCCTGCCCTCCGGCACATCCGAGGACAGGGCTTTATTATACAAATTGCCCAAAACAGGATTCCCCCAACCTGAAAAACAGGAGGGGGAACCAGCGGAATTAACGGAAGTATTTAATCTTCGATTTCAATCCGAACCTGGTTAAAGAATACCGAGAGGTTGGCGTCATCATTTCCATTGCAATTGCCAACATCATCTCCGCCAGTATCCCCCACGCACTCAAATCTGCTCACCAGGCCACCGGATACCGAGGGAACATCCACGCTATGGTCATTGTCCCGGTAGGAGGCAGATGACATTGTGGAGGATAAAATTCTCCGGATGCGGTATGTACTGGAAGGGGCAGGATTGCTCGAGGTAGGGAATATTTTGAAGGTCCACTCCCCTTCTGCCTCGGTCCAGTCCGATTTGGTTTCTTTAGCGTTGAAATACACCCGTACATGGACCTCTTTGTCGTTGACAATTATCAGTTCGGCCTCGGCCTGGACATCGGGGCCATTACCGCCAAATTCACGGTCCCCACTTACGTGAGAAGGACACAACTGGCTTAGGCTGGCCGGAATAAATCCTATGGTAGAAATGATGGGTTGAGGGGTGATTTTTGGCAGAATGCTGAATTCGGAAAGCAGCTGATCTTCAAACATCACTACGAGTTTGTCATATGTTTCCAGGGTAGGATCCATCGAGGCAATGTTAACCGTATACTGGTAGTTTGACTGCTTGGACAATCGGTTACTAAGTGGCAGGGAGGACCCATCACTTCGACGTAATTCCAGTGATAGCAGGTTGCCGCTATCAAAGTCGTAGCCATTGAGAATGATTTTGCGGCGATTAATTTCCGGCAGGTTCAGGTCAATGACACTGAGGCTTGTCTGGCAGACCGTGGGGATAATGGCAGGGAGCGGATTGTTCAGCAGTTCCGCCTTGATTCGCTCCAGTCCGCGGACGGCCCTGGTCGGTATGGCATCTACCACGCAGATGATGTTGCTGCTGGCCGCTCCGATGCTTTCGTCCAGCAGTTGAGTGGTTTGATCCTTGGCAATGGCCATGTCATCAGGGAGGCCATCGAGTACCTCATTAAGGGTAGTTTGCCAGTTCTGAGACTGGAGGGTAATCTTTTCTATTCCGGCATCCAGCACTGCGATGGCATCATCAATGCTACTGGTAGGATCAGGCACCTTGCATGAGGTGCTAAATAGCAATGCCGTGAACAAAACCGAAGAGACAAGAGGCAATAGAAAAGTGCGCATGACAGGAATGATTTGGGTTTGGGTAAACTACAGGTGCTTTTGGTGGCTCTGCTTTATCGAACGGATAAGCCCCTCGATGTTACATCCAGGTTTTCAAAAGAGTCCCCTACCCTATCTTTCGTGCTAGATAAGTTCTAGTCTGAATAATGCGAAGTATATTGTTTGCAATTCGCGAATCGAGAATTGCAAGATTGGGACGCACACCCTGCCCCCTTCCTGGCAGATGCATACATTTCTTTGAGTTCCAAGGGATTTATAACTATTTGCAGCATCCCTTACCGTTCCAGACTACAGACAACATGGCTTTTACCCTTGATGCAAACGACCTTACTGGCCTGACTGCTTACCTGCGAGAGCGCAAATGGATAGCGCCAGATGAATCCATTTCCTCCGCCGAAAAACCCGGTGAGGGCAACATGAACTATGTGTTGAGGGTCAGAACCAACTTTCGCTCCTTCATCATCAAGCAGGCCCGGAATTATGTCGAAAAATACCCCTCAATTCCCGCTCCCGCTGAACGAGCTGATATTGAGGGGAAATTTTATGAGCTCATCCAGCAGAATCCCATTCTGAGGAGCTTCACTCCTGAAATGAACAACCTGGACCTTGACCACCATGTCCTCACAATGGAGGACCTTGGCAGTTCGAGCGACTTCCTGTTTTTGTATAAAGAGGGAAAAACTCTTGACATTGAGGCTCTGAGGCAGCTAATCCAGTTTCTATCGGTATTGCATCAGGAATTTACCAATGAAACGGTAACTGCCTCCATGGAAAATCGGGCCATGCGCCAGCTGAATGCAGAGCATATATTCAACTATCCCTACCTGGAAGACAATGAATTCAACCTTGATGAGGTGCTCCCAGGGCTTCAGGATCTTGCGCTGACCTATAAAACCGATCAGGCACTCAAGTCTCGCATCAAGGCCCTGGGTGATCGATACCTCACGGACGGAAAGCATCTGCTTCATGGAGATTACTATCCAGGCAGCTGGCTCAAAACGCTTGCTGGAGATGTAAAGGTCATCGATCCTGAGTTTTGCTTCCTGGGGCCAGCGGAATTTGATCTATCTGTCACCATGGCACACCTGATCATGGCTGATCAGCCTGAATCCATCCGCATGGAGGCGATGGCCGTTTACAAACAGCCCGAAAAGTTTGATATGAAGCTGATGAATCAGCTCACTGGTGTAGAAATTATGCGCCGGATCATCGGGCTTGCTCAGTTACCCCTTTCAGCTGATTTGGAGGGGAGAAAAGAAATGTTGAAAACTGCTTATGCTCTCATCATGGGACAGGGATAATTTTCGTTACTTCCCTGAATAGAGGCGTTCGGAAAAACAGGCGACATGTCAGAACCGACTACCATGCTCTACAGTACCCACAACCTCAAGGAATTAACTGACGCGATCCGCAATAAACAGGTAATTTTGTTTGTCGGAGGTGGCGTGTCAATGAACCTGGGGCTACCCTCCTGGGATGCGCTGATTGCCAAACTGGCCAGAGACCTGGGATATGACAATGAGGAGTTTCGCAGGATGGGGGACCATCTGGTACTGGCAGAATATTATCGCCTGAACAAAGGGATTGGATCGCTCCGTAGCTGGATGGACCGTAAGTGGCACAATACCGACAAGGTTGACATCAAACAGTCCCGGATCCATCAACTCATCGTAGAGCTGGACTTCCCCATCATATACACCACCAACTATGATCGCTGGATTGAGTTTGCTTTCGATGCATATGAAAAGGACTACGTTAAAGTAGCCGATGTATCTGACATCCGATCCATTCGGGAAGGCAACACCCAGATTGTCAAGTTCCACGGAGATTTTGACAATGATAACTCGATCGTCCTAACCGAGTCGAGCTATTTTGACCGTCTGGATTTTGAGACTCCGCTTGATATCAAGCTCCGGGCAGATGTACTGGGCAGGTCCATTCTCTTTATTGGCTATAGCCTCTCGGACATCAACATACGGTACCTGCTCTTCAAGCTTAACCGACTCTGGGAGCAGGCCAACATATCTGCTGCCAAGCCAAAATCCTTCATGCTTCTCATGAAGGCCAATCCGGTACAGGAACGAGTGCTGGAGCATAGGGGAATCAACACCATTATTTCCCAGTACAAAGACCCCAAAAAGGGATTGACCCATTTTCTGGAAGCCCTGCTGGCCGATGTGAAAGGGGAGCCCATTGTATTGAAATCCGGCTCACCTAAGAAGAAGAATAAAAAAAAGAAGCCCGTCCAGTCAACTGACGAGACGGAGCAATCGCAGGGCAATCCCCCTGATATTCAGCCCCTGAAGGAGGAATAAAGCGAAAGTATCGCTGCCTTTAGAGGCTGTTTAGGTTTTGGTGTTTCGAGGTCAAACGCAGGATTTTTGGTGGA
>CAYFIR010000217.1:0-5941 GCA_964343195.1 uncultured Bacteroidia bacterium
TGAAAACGGAGTGGTCAGTAACATGGGAACTTTGAACCGCGAAACTAATGTCTAGTGGGGAACAGGTTTGAAGTTTCCCGCTCTGCGGGATTTCGCTGTACTCAACGTGGTCAGTAGTTCAAAGTGCTACTATTCAGCTACTTGTTTTATGTTAAGTTAGGTTATTAATTCATTCCAAAAGCACTAGCCAATCGCGATATTTGATCGATTTTTGCGATTAGTTTTATCAGGAAGGGGGGCTTGAGCACTATGAGAATTTGAGCAACGAACAAAACACCATGACAAAATGGCTATTGGGATTCACGGCCGGATCATTATTGCTGATGGTATCCGTTGCGTCATTACATCTTATTCCGAAAAACCAGAGCCCCGAAGCTGAGTTAATGCTTGTAGATGACCACTCCTGTGAGTGGGAGTACTGTTTACTGGAATGGGAGCTGGTTTATACCGAGAAGTGGGATGCCACGACAGCGAAAGAGTGTAGCAGGCGGGCCCGTTCCTGCTATCTGGAGAAAATGGGGGAAGTTGGTCTTTTAAGCGAAAAAGAGCAGCGAAAACTAGTGTATGCTTGCCTAGAGAAGATGGTACCTGAGGTGTGCGATCTGGAAGTTTTCCCCCAACCCTGCTTTTGACCCTACCCTCCCAAACCGTAATTTTGAAAGACTAACCCAAGCCACCTCGCAATTTCGAATCACGAAGTACGAATTCCCAATTCCTCTTGTCCCGCATCCCCTCAAATATCGTCGATCAGATCTACGCCGCGATAGACATCGTGGACGTGATCTCGGACTACGTCCAGCTCAAGAAAAAGGGCGCCAACCACTGGGCACTTTCGCCCTTTGCGGCGGAGAAGACGCCCTCCTTTGCGGTCAATGCAGTCAAGGGGATCTACAAGGACTTCTCGTCGGGAAAAGGCGGCAACGCGGTCAACTTCCTCATGGAAATGGAGGGCTACACCTATGTGGAGGCCCTGAAGCACCTGGCACAGAAGTACGGCATCGAGATTGAGGAGGAGGAAGAAACTGACGAGCAAAAAGCCCAGCGCGACCAGCGCGAAAGCCTCTTCATCGTCAACGAATGGGCCGCCCGGTGGTTCCACGAGCAGTTGCTACAGACGGATGAAGGCAAGCGCATCGGGCTGAGCTACTTCAAGGAACGTGGCCTGCTGCAATCCACCATCGAAGAGTTTCAACTCGGCTACTCGCCCGAAGCCTGGGAGGCCCTGGCCCATGCGGCGAAAAAAGCCCAGCACAAGGAAGAATACCTCCGCGAACTGGGCCTCGTGAGCTTTTCGGAGAAAACCAACAAGGTCTATGACCGCTTTCGCGAGCGGGTGATGTTTCCCATCGCCAATCCGGTGGGCAAAGTCGTCGGCTTTGGCGGCCGCATCATGGGCAACCGCAAGGATGTCGGCAAGTACATCAACTCCTCGGAGTCGGAGGTGTACCACAAGTCGCAGATCCTCTACGCCATGCACATGGCCAAGAAGGCCATTCGCGACCAGGACCTCTGTATCCTCACCGAGGGCTACATGGACGTCATTCTCCTGCACCAGAATGGCATCAAGAACGTCGTCGCCAGCAGCGGCACGGCGCTGACCACCGAGCAGGTGCGGCTCATACGGCGCTTCACCCAGAATGTGCTGATGATCTACGACGGCGACGCCGCCGGGATCAAAGCCGCCAGCCGTGGCATCGAGTTGCTCCTCAAGGCCGAGATGTCGGCCAAGGTGCTCATCCTGCCAGACCAACACGACCCCGATAGCTTTGTGCGGCAGGAAGGATCGCAGGGATTTCTCGATTATGCGGAGAAAAACGCCCTCAGCTTCCTTGACTTCAAGATGCGGGTGCTAAGCGAAGGGCGGGACCAGAAAGACCCACAGGTACAGGCCGAGATCATCAAGGGCCTGGCTGATACAGTGGCCCTGGTGCCGGATCTGGTGCAGCGACAGATGTACGTGCGCCACGTGGCCCAGCAGGTGGACATCACCGAGGCCCTTATGGCCCATGCCGTGGAGGAGGCGCTCAAGGAGACCAACAAGCAGGCCTTCAAGGAGCAGCGGCGGGAGGAGGCCCGGATCAAGCGTGAGCAGGGCGCCGAGGTGAAGGAGATGCAGAGCTTCGAAAACCTCGAACTCGCCCAGCAGGAAAAGGAACTCCTGCGCATCATGGTCAGCCACTACGACAAGAGCTTTGCGGAGGAAGAGGGCCCAGAGGAAGACCAGGACGGCAACAAAATCGAGTATGAGCAGACCTTGCTCATGGACTACCTGATAGATGAACTGGAAGGGCTTTCTTTCGAAAACCAGACCTACCAACGGCTGCGGGATGAGATTTTTGAGGAATTTGACATGCGGGAGACCATCGACCTGCACCGCTACCTCAACCATGAGGATGTGTCCATCACCCGGCTGGTATCCGGGCTATTGACCCATCCGGAGACCAGCGAGCGCTGGAACACGATTAGCTTGCCCATTCACCATGATGGGAACCTGAAAAGAGTGCTGGAAGGGGCTGTCTATCACTATAAAAACCGGAAAGTCAGCAAACTTTTGCGGGAG
This sequence comes from uncultured Bacteroidia bacterium, assembly GCA_964343195.1. Lineage (GTDB taxonomy): Bacteria > Bacteroidota > Bacteroidia > J057 > J057 > CAYVAP01. The sequence continues at coordinate 2,561 of CAYFIR010000217.1, forward strand.
AATAGCGAGCAGTTAAAGGAAGCCCAGGAGCGTGGCGACGAAGACGCAGTGGATAAGTTCCTGGAAAATGACATCGTATTGAAACAGATGCGCAAGCAGATCCACGAAAAGCTGGGCACAGAGGGCGCGATCAGGGGAGGAGATGGAGGGCTGTAATTATTCAGCAGAAAAAGCTACTGATCAGGAAACAAGCGTAAACATTGTAATCCTGACTCCATGAGACTTTTCAGCTTAATGCTTCTGTCAGCCATCGTGCCTATCCTTGTTGCCTGTGGCTCTTTTCACCCAATTATCCCCATGAACTATACCTCCAGCCTGGTCAATGGCAAGGATCAGCAACTGCTTTTCCTGGTCAATGACCGAATGGTGAACTCGCGAGGGGATACACTGGCGAGCTATGAAGGACGCGAGCTCAAAAACCACCTCAACCAGACCATCGGATTTGTGGAGGGAGGAGAGATCCGAAACCTTCAGGGGAATGTCATCGGCAGGGTCGCTGTCGGGGAGCTACAAAATCTCAACGGTCGCCCCATCATGCGAACTGAGGGAGGAACCCTTGAAGAACAGACCAGGGTAGCCGCCGGGTATTTTTTCTTCTTGCAGTGAAGCAGGTCATGCGATTGCCTCGGAGGAAAGGTTGACAAAATACATCTCCATCATGCCCTTGCCCTTGGCCTCTATGGCTCCTCGGGACGTGAAAGCAAGCCCAGGCTCATCCTGAACCAACTCATACGTGCTGGCTGAAATGTTCACCTGGCCCACCTCTCCACTCGACTCCATGCGGCTGGCGGTATTGACGGTGTCTCCCCAGACATCGTACTGAAATTTCTTCACCCCGACCACCCCAGCGATGACGGGCCCGGTGTGGATGCCGACCCGCATTTCGAAGAAGGGCAGCCCGGCGGCTCCACGCTCGCTCTTTCGCTGAGCGATGAATTGCTGCATGGCCAGTCCAGCTTTTACGACGTCCCGGGTGCTGGCACTCATGGGGTCAGGTAGCCCCCCAGCGGCCATATAGGCGTCGCCGATGGTCTTGATCTTCTCCAGGCCATAGGTGGTGATGATTTGGTCAAATGCCTTGAAGCAGGTGTCGATCTCTGAGACGAGTTCCGCAGCAGTGAGCTGGGTCGATAGCTGGGTGAAGCCTTTGAAATCAGAGAATAGAATGGATACGTTTTCGTATTCTTTGGCGGCGGCAGTACCGGTAGCCTTTAGCTCCGCGGCGGTCTCGGCTGGAAGGATGTTGAGCAGCAGTTCGTCGGAGCGTTTTTTACCTCTGAAGATGGAAAAAGCCAGGGCCCCGATCAGTCCCAGACCCAATATCACCGCTCCCAGGACGATGCGCTGCTGTCCCAGGGCGGCTTCATGCTCCGCAATCTGCAGGTCTTTGATCTCAGTTTCCTTGGCAAAGGCGATGCTATCAGCCAGGGCCTGCTTTTGGTACTCGTAGCGGATTAGGGCCTGCTGGTTTTTTCGACTGTTGAGACTGTCACGCAGCTCAATGTACTCCTCATATTCCGGCAAGGCCCGGGCCATGTTTCCCATCTGACGGTGGACACGGTACAGCAGGTTGGTCGTACGGAGTTTCAAGTTTATTGCCCCTGCCTCCTCTGCAATGGTATTGGCCTCCTGGGCTGAGGCCAGTGCCTGGGCTAGCTTACCCTGTACCAGATAGATCGCCCCCGAATTGTACAATCCCTCGGCGATTCCCAAAGCATTGCCCAGGCTTTCTGCCAATTGAGAACTCTGCTCATAATAGGTAAGTGCTGTGGCATATTCCTTCCTGATAGAATACACCCATCCGATATTGGCCAAAAGGGTGGTCATTCCAGTCCGGTCTCCCAGTTGTTTTTTGATTTCCAGAGCCTGAACATAGCTCTCCAGGGCCTGGTCATATGCTTTTTGCTTAAAGTAAACGCCCCCGATGTTGATGAGCGTATTGGCCACACCGCTCTGGTCCTGATTTGCTTCCTTGATCTTTCGGCTCCGGATGTAGTAGTCCAGGGCCTGTTCGTATTCTCCTTGCTGGTAAAAAATGTTCCCGATGTTCAAAAGGACAGTTCCTTTCCGCTTCTGCTCCCCAAGGGTTTCCCATATTTCCAGACAGTGAAAATAACTATCCAGTGCACTCGCATAGCGTCCCTGTAGCTTGTAAACAATGCCCAGGTTATTTCGCACAGAAGCATGGAGATGGAGATTTTTTTGTGGATCCAGGGCTTTCAGGCTTCGGGTAAGGAAAACCAAAGATTGGGAGTAGTCATGAAGGTACTGATACACGATGCCGATCTGATTCAGCCCCCGGGCAATGTATTCCTGGTTATCCAGGGAGTCAAAACTGGCCAGGCTCTGGGTGTACAGCTCCAATGCCAGGGTATGTTCGCTCTGTGAAGCATAATACTGTCCTAGCTCATAAAGGGCCCGTCCGATGGCGGCCTGGTCATGCTTCTGTTCTGCCTCCTCTAGAAATTGCTGCGAAAAATAACAGGCGCTATCAGGCTGATTGTTTAGATAATGAGTAGAGAGGGATACCATGGCATCCCAACGCAGACTGTCATCCACTCCATGGGCATCGACGATGCTGCGAAGTGAATCTATTGTAGGCGTACTCTGGGCTACCAGGAATACTGGCAGCAGGCAAAGACATACAAGGGAGTTTTTATTCATGACTGGAAGGGGAATTGGTTCAAACTGCAGACTCCCAATTGATAAAGGGAGAGAGATTATTTAAGGAACCGTCTCCATCCATTCCCGGTATGTAAATATTACGGATAGACAGGGAAAAAGTCGGTATGGGAGAGAAAAACCTGCTTGACGGGCAACTTATTCAGGTGAACGACTTCCGCATCACATAATCATCCTCGATCAGTCCGGCGCCCATCTCGAATGGATGGGTCCCCACGATCTCGAAGCCGTATTTGCGGTAGAAGCCCATGGCGCGGTGGTTGTGTTCCCAGACGCCCAGCCAGAGGCCATCGAACTGCTGCTCCTGTGCATGGTCGAGCGCGTAGTCCATCAGCCGTTGAGCAATGCCTTGCCCGTGAAAGCGCTGGTCCACGTAGAGTTTCCCGACCTCCAGCAAGTGCTGCCCTTTCAGCACTTCCGGGACGTGGTCCCAGGCGAGCTTGAGGTAACCGGTGGGTTCTTCTTCCTTCCATGCCGCCATGTAGATGTTCTCCAGATTCGACAACTCCGCCCGCCAGCCTTCCTCCGTATAGGCACGATCTACATAGCCCCAGAAGTGATCGGGCTGGTAATGAGCTTCGAAGGTCTCACAAAAAATGCGTTTGGCCAGGGGGAGTAGCCAGCCGAGGTCGTCCACCGTCGCACGGCGCAGGAGGATGGGGGTGTTGGGTGAATTTTCCAAGGGGAGTTTCGGTTAAG
>CAYFIR010000218.1:0-5817 GCA_964343195.1 uncultured Bacteroidia bacterium
AACCTTAAATCAGAATTTCTACTATTCAACGGTTGCGGCATAGGGGAAGGCTACATGATGCTGAGAATACAGCGTCAGCTCTCCAGGCACCAGATCACGGGTGATTAGCCCGACTGCAGGCTCTCCGCTCCACCAAGTAATGGGATCAAGCTGCCAGCTTTCCCAACTGTCCAAGGTCTGATTGGCACTGAGTCGAAAACGGCCCACCAGCAATTTATCGCGCAGTTGGGTTCCGTAAGCCTCAGCCCAAAAATCCCATAAGCCCTGACGATGCTGCCAGCGATAGCTTTGCGGACTGCCCACTATGAATTCGCGCTCCTGGAGCACCTGGAATAACTTCGACAGCGTTGCTTTGCCCACCTTCAGCAGGGGCTCCAATTGGAGATAGGAGTGATTGATCCATTCGGGACGAACCAATAAGCCGAACAGAGCTTTTATTTGAGCGTCAGATAGCTCTGATGATTTAGCAGTCTCCGAAGCCTCTGGAACCTTCTCCCCTTTCACCGAAACCAGTATGCCCGGAAGCTTGAGGTAGGTATTCCCTGCCAGGTCAAGGTAATACACCTGGTTATCTCGCAGGTATTCCTGCATGGGACGACTCAGGTAGTCCGTGATCAATAGCCAAGGGCGATCCCCCTGCAACTTCTCCTGAAGCAATTTGAGGTGCTTTTTCCGAAGGTTTCGGCGCACCTCTACCGCCAACGGGGGGTTATCTTCAACAATCAAAATCCCATCGGCATCCCTGTACTCCGTGTGCAAATCCGGCTTTCGGTAGGTAACCGAAAGGCCACTATTACGCCCTAGTTGAAGGGTTGCATCCTCTGCCAATTGAAAATTTTGGGTACTCTGCATAACATGCCCATATCGAGAACACCACAATATAACGAACACCCTTTCAATCTCCAATTGCAATGCTGTCATCAACAAAATACCAGCCACAGAAGTGATGGTCAATATCATCCCCGTTATGGGGAATATTCCCCGTTAACAGCGATTATTGGAGATTATTAGCGGTTACTGGCGGTTAACAGCCCGTTATTGAATAACGTTATTGGAGATTATTGGCCGTGATACAGCCGTAGTAGCACCCAGCGTATCACCCGTGTTATTGGTTATTGAATAACGGGAATAGGCGGGGATTATCGAGGATATTCTGGGGTCTGGGCCTGTTTAGGTGGTCCAGGATACATCAAGCTGGAAGTGCAGAAAATGGTTTGCTGGTATTCATGGTTACAGCTGGATTATTGGATTATTATTCGGACAGATGATTTTTGCCTCAACAGGCTCAACATCTTCAACATCGTTTCTCAACGGCCAATGGAGTGAAATAGGGCCCTATTTCTTGTTGTGCACGATTCTCCACCTTGTTGAGTTTGTTGAGGATGTTGAAGAGGATTTACGGTCCTCTAATCAGCTCGATAACTCTCAAGGTTAATCTGAAGCTTGTTGTACTGGAAGATCATGCAACTGCGTGCGCTCCCATTGGCAGTATCCAGCCTGGCATGTTTGTTTTCCAGAAAAGCATCACTGCGGCTGAGGTATTCCCTCAAAATCCGTTGATCCATGGGGGGATTTCCTCCTCGGTGTCGGATGTTCTCAGCGACCTTCTGGTACAAGGCGCGATGCTGGATGTAGAGTTGGTCGGTAGAGGAGTCAAGCCGGTACTCAACTCCAGCTATGATTTTACCTCCCACATAAAGGGTCTCTACCTCTTCCCAGAATCGGTTCACATCGCGGCTCTGGTCCACTCGCTGGGTATCCTTTTCGAGCTGTTCTTTGGCCACCTCAAAAGCCTTCTGCCGATCATAAGGCAGCCGGATGACCTTTGCCTCCTCCAGGATGAATGGCACCGCCAGGATGGAGGCAACATTCTGGATCAGGCGATCAGGCGGATGGCTCGTGTAGGTTCCCTTGCGAAGCTCGCTCTGGATCTCTTCCAGCGTTCGGGAATAGTTCGTCTCAATCAGGTCCCGGTAACCGGATAGATGAGCGGTGAAGTGAGTCAGGCCTTTCTCATAGCGCTGTTTGTACCGATGGTAGCGCTGCTGGGCTGCCTCACTGCGGTGGTCCTGAAAGAAGGGCAGGGCAATGATGCGACTCGCCAGGGCATCTTCGGTGGTCGGGAGTTCCTGGCCGGCGATCATACAGGTAGCCACAATCGAAATCCCCTGGGTCCGGGTGTCAAGCGACTTCGCAGCCCGTTCATAGCCATCGCCATCATATAGCGACTTCAGCCATTCGATGATGTGCGGGCTCAGGTGGTTCTTGAACTCATCAAGCATTACCATTCCATTGCGAAATTGTGCAAAGCGCCTCAATTTGCCTTTGAGTGTCGAGGCTGATCCCAGGTTGATCCGGTCACTCTGGATGCGGAACAGCCGGTCAAACGCATCCATGAACACGGACTTGCCTGAGCCTTTCTGACCGTAGAGAAACAGCATCACAAAGCTACCGAGCCTTTCGTGGATCAGGTCGCGATACAGGGTGCTGAAGTAGAAACAAAGTCCCCAAAAACCATTTTCGCCCAGCACTCCCATCATGTCCTTCATCCAGTCATCAAACTCGATTCCGGCCTGCTGATAGGTGAACTTCCGAAGGCTTTTGTATGCTTCTGCCCGATGACGGTTGATCGAGGAGTATGCGGGGAGGTAATAATGCCTCCCCTCCTGGCTCACTACCCCAAAGGAATCGGCCTTATGCCATCCCTGGTGGTACAAGCCATTGGCGAAGAAGGTTCCTCCGGTTTCGGGGTGATAGCCCAGCTCTGCTACTTCATGGGCATTGGGCACCTGCTGCGTAACCATCTCTTTCAGGTACATCAGGTGGGTGCCATTGCCTTTCCAGAAGAAACTGCCCAGGCTTTCCACTGCCACCTGAAATTCACTGATGCTCACCATGGATTTGATCGGCAAAGATGTGGTAACCCGCTCTCCATTGACATTGGCCAGCTCTACAATTCGCTGGGATTCATACTCACCCATCAGCAGGTATTTGACCCGAAGGGTGAAGTTTGAAACCTGCCGGGGTTCGTCTCCCTTGGTGAAATAGCAGCCGTGCCGTTCTATCAGCTGAGGAAAAAACTTTGGCTTCACCGGTTCAGGCTTGCCCTCAACCAGGCGATACTTTTCTCTCCAGAAATAGAATTCTGCTGGCAATTGGTCCCGGTATTTCTCCACAAAGGCTTCAACGGACTGAAGGCCAAAGTAGGCTTTGAGTTTCGCTTGGGAGTACCGACCAAGGTTCAGAGAATGGGCCCACGTGCCTGCCTCTGACGGATCGAGCGCCGTTTGGGAAAGGCTGTTCACAACCTCCTCTTCCTTTCCCTTTTCCTGGACCAGCAGGTCATCCAGCCCCAGCTTCTCTCCTTTTGCTCCGGGCTTGAGGTAGGCCAGGTGGGCATCCACACCAAAGGGTTCCATCATTGCCTTGAAGCGCTGTGCGGCACTCAAGAAGCTTTGAGAGCGGAGGTTCGCGGGTTTCCCTTCCTTGAGGTGAAGGTCAAAGAGATCCGAGTCGATCAGGAAGACCACATGCCTCACCTGACAGGCCTGAATAAGGTTCTCCAGTTCCTGGTTCAGCCGAGGGTCGCCCTGGCCTTCACTCAGCGTGTGGATGCCCATGCTCCCTACCGTTGGCAGACCATGCATGCCGCCCTTGAAAGCCTTGAAGGCCCCCTCGGTGATCCACAATGTTTGCAGAGGCCGTTGCTGCTGGTAGGCTTCGATCACCGCTGGGGGATAGAACATCCGCATGCCGCAGCCTTTAGGAGCGAGGTATTTGCCCAGCTCTGGCTTTTGGCTCAAGGCATCAGGATGAAAGCGTTTGACTTTCAGCAGTTGCTCTTTGCCCTTGTCCTTTTGATGAACCTGCAAGGTTCCATCCAGATACCGATACAGGATCTCGATGTTGCCCTGTCGGTCTTCACTGAAGTAGCGATACTTCTGAGGCTGCCCCTCATAGGTCGCCTGGAAGCTGTTACGCTGCTCATCGATGCCTAGCACCGTGAGGCGGGTTTGGAGGTAGGATGAATGGCTCATGATTTACCTCCTTTTTGCTTGGTGGACTCAAGGGCCTTGTCCACCTCAGAGAGTTTGAAGCGGAGGGATTTGCCCAGACGGTATGGGACTATGACACCGTCTTTCATCAACTGGTAGATGGTTGGCTTAGAAAGATTCAGGTGCGCCATAAGCTCTTCCATAGTGGCTAATGACTCTGCACCGTTCTTCATTTGTTTCTTGAGTTCATCAAGAAGATGACCGGACACGCTCTCGGCCACTTTCTGGATAAACTCCTCTGATGGTAAATTGAAGAATACCTGTTTTTCCATTGTATAACTTTGAACAATCTGCATTCCTGCTGCTTGCAAGAATTTGATCCAAAGCTAAAACGGACTTTTCGCCATCGCGTGGCGCGCCATTGGCGCGCCATTACTACACACTCACTATCAGACACTTATACCATTAGAAAGGGCGAAGGATTACGTAATTATCAAAGTCTTCTGAATCACAATCAAGGGTCTTCCACTCGCCTCTCAAGTGATCTAAGTCGAATTCGTTTTGCTCCTCTTTCCAGAAAAAACTTTGCTGGATAAAGAATGGAATATCAGGGCTTGAGATGCACCCAAGTTCTTCTAGTTTTCTGAAGATGTAAACGACTTGCTTTGGTGTCCCTCTCCAGACCAGTCGTCTGTGGTCCTTGGAAAGTTGATAGGATACGTTGCCCTTCCTTTTTAGAATAGGAATACGCATCTCGAAAGTCGGGCTAGAGTTTCGCGATGAACTCAACTCTTTTTCTATGGAGGATGAGATGAGCTTCCCGGATGAAGATTCCCAATACAATAGCAATAACCTGGTCTTTTCCTTTATGCCAATGCCTTTTTCTTCTATCAAGCCACTCGAAAAGAGCCTCCTAAAAACCAAACCCAATTGATTTATTGGGCCCTTCCAGATCATTGCAGTGACTCCAGTATCTTCCAGTTTGGTGGCATCTGATTCCTGGATTGTTTGCTGCGGCTCCATGGGAGACTGAAATCCTTCTTCCTGTTCAAGAAGGATACTCCCATATCTACTCCAATCGGTTAAAGGTAAGTCCCGTTGTAATAAGCCATTTCTGTACCTTTCCCAATGCTCTAAATGTAGTCTGGCAATATTTAGACTTGCGCTTTCACTGATCAAAAACCTGGCTGGAATATCCCCAAGAAATAGGCTATTAAACAGGCCAAGCTGAAGATTTGGACTATCTATGCTACTCATATAATGCTGAATGACCTTTGTTGCCACTTCTTCGGGGGAACACCTTTTATCATCTCTTTTTATGGCCCCATGAATTAGCTCCTTTTGGTAGGTTTGCTGGAAGGCCACATGCATCAGTAGCAACTGGTTGATCAATGGATTATCTGAGACTTTGTGTTTTGGCGCTATCTGGCCATAATTATCAAGGAAGGGCAGATCCACTATTTTCTTGGGTTGAGTGGAGTTTTTATGCCATGCTCGCACCTTATTGGTAGCCCTATAGATATCCTGGGGCTTAAAAGGAAGAGGTTTGGCAAATAAGCTTATCTCTTTGGAGATATTTGTTTCCCTCAGCGCGATTAACTCCGACTGACTAATAGGCACTATCCCATCTTCATATTTTTCTTCGGATTCTATAATCGGCGGAAAGATGTTGAGGAAATTTGCCAAGACGGCAGAAATTTCTGGCCGGAACCTAAAGAATGGATTAGATGGATGGCCTTTATGAGGCCCCTCGAACAACTTTTTTAGACTCGACTTTTGCACTCTTCTCTAAAAGGGTGAAAATCAGAGGGTTTTGTGCCAA
>CAYFIR010000219.1:0-5687 GCA_964343195.1 uncultured Bacteroidia bacterium
AGGTTCTTCCACCATCCCAAAGTCGCTTTTTATTAAATAGCTATTTGCGGACCTAGAAAAAAGGTAGGTCCCGCTGAAGGCGACATAACACTTTCAGAGGAAGCATTTAAAAAATCCATTTGCGGAGCTAAAAAAGAAGTAAGTCCCGCTGATCCACGATCCCGTGAAACGGGGAGGTGAAATAGCACTTTCAGAGATAGCATATTAAAGATCAACTGGCGGAGCTACAAAGCCTCACGAGCTCCCCAACTGTTAATTCGCGTATGTTACATGATTTACTCCGGCTGAAACTCACGAGGGACATACCAGGTGCCGGTTTGCTTACTGGCACAACCTTTTACGATCCCTGCCTCGGTGCGTCTCGTAACCAGGTAATACCCGTCTGCCGCCCAAAGGTCGCGTTCCCCTAACTTGGTGTAAGCCCTGTCTATGCCATGATAAAGTGGTGCGAGGACTGCACGACTCTGGTCAAGATCAAAAACCCCAAACCCGGCCTCTCCTACATACTTGATTCCGAAGTAGCTTGTTGATTGGACTTCGTTATAGGTGATGGGGAGGCATACGGTTCCAGAGGAATCGACCAACCCCCATCGGTTGGTCCCAGCACCAGATCCGGTTTGCCGATAAGCAAGCCCAAAGTGCTTCCCATCATGGGTTACGACATCCTGCACATGGATGGAGTCCCCATAGTTTGCGACCACTCCCTCACGCAACCGTCGCTCACCATCCGACATTTCTGGCTCATCAAGGTCCCACATTCCCATGTCATCAAGGCTCACAATGGTGGCCACCTCTTCGATCTCGTCGTCGCCTCCCATTCGCCCTTCGACTGGGTTGGTCTCATCTCCATGGCAGTCCACAAAGGAGATGTTACCTGAGTTGACCACCTGAAAAACCGGACAGGCTTCGTCAGACTGGTAAATATTGAAAAACTGAGCGTCCAATGGCACGATAAATTCGCCCATGTCATTGACAACCCCTACTTCACGGCCCTTTTGTGCCTGAAAGAACCGTCCGTAGCTACCATCCAGTGCATACACATTGATACTATACTCCACGGGGAGAACCAGTCGTCCCAAGGCGACGTTGTAAATGCCATAGTTTTCTCCATCAAAAACCCGCACGCAGTTTCCACCTCCCATGTAGGTGATCAGGTCATAGGTTGGAGCAAGTAGCATACGCCCCTTTCGATCTACTATCCCAAATTGTTCATCCTGTTTGCAGATCGCCCATGCACCTTTTTCGCCATTGTGATTGAAGAATCCCAGATACTGGAAAGTGGGGGGCATGACCTGTTTGCCTCGGTCGTCAACGATGCCCCATGCCCCATCACTTTCGGTTTCATTCGTTTCTTCGAAATAATAGGGGAAGACCATTTTTTGCGCTGGAAGCCCGAGTGAAATCAGGCAGAGGAGTAGGGCGAAGTAGTTTCTTGTCAAAAACATATCCTGGGTTGTTAGGGGAAGTGAAAATTTTAATCTGTCGAAAAGGTAAACCACCTGACTAAAATACCCAAGAATGTGGCGTGCACTGTGACAGTAAATGGCACTCTTTGACCCAGGTTTAGAAGGACGCCAGCAGGGTCAGCACCTCGGGGGCTTTCCACTGGAGGGCAAGGGCCACCGCGGCCATGGCCGTCAGGCCGACCGCGATTCCCATGCGAACCTGCTTCATACTCTGTTTCATGGAGGCGGCAGAATAGGAAAAGCTGAGCCTCGGATGAACGCGCTGGTTGAGCAGCGGACCATGCTCCTTGAGGAAATACAATCCCCAGGGCAGGGGTTCGCCCTCGGCAGGGCGGCGGGCCCAGGTCATCTCGTCGGACTCGATGTCATAGTGAACGCGATAATCCCTTACCGTTTCGTGTTGATACTTCACCACCGAGAAAGCATCCCGAATAGAATCTCCCGCACCGATTCGTTCATAGAAGGTGTGGGCAACTTCCTCGGTGTCAGCGCCATACTGGGCGCTCTGGGTGACCATGATGGCGGGCACGTCCCGGCGTAGCAGTTCATCCAACAGCTCTGGGGTGGCGCAGCCACTGAGGTACACGCATCTCAGCCGAGGAAACTGTGCAACAAAAGCGCCCAGAACCTTTGGCGTCATGCAGACTTTTCCCAGTTGCGTCTGAACGTATAATCCATCCGGGTGCTCTGCCCCATAAAAGTGTAAAAATTCCACCCGCTGCCGCATGGCGTAGGGAGCCAGGGTAAGGCCCTCATATTCCCCATTCCCCCGCTGCAAAGGCTGCTTGAGCGGGATCATCAGCGAGGCCACTTTTCGGGTGATGAAAGAAGCCTCCTGGTACGTCATCGGGGTCAGGACAAATCCTGGCGTGGCGTTTACACGAGCCAGCCAGATGGCAGGTATGGTTTGAGTTGGCTTCATGATTACTGATTTGGGGTTTATATCATGATGACGCCGGTCTCAAGGAGTCTTCCACGCAATAGATGAAAAAATACCCCGGTTCCGTGTGTTCCGCCGGGTCTCCGTACCCGGTGGCATTTAGACTTTCGAACTCCGATCCGAGGCTTTTGCCCGCTGGCAAGTAGGGGGGGAGATCCCCCCGCTTTTCGCCATAGGCGAAAACCACCCCCCTTCGCTGCTGCGCGCCGAAGGGGGGAAAGTTGCTGTTGCGGCCTCAGACCGCCCCAGAACTCATTCCCCCCTTTAAAAAAAGGGGGGTGGCATTTCGCCCGGCGAAATGACGGGGGGATTCGATCACCTCCCCACCTGCACGATCTCTGATCTTGCCTCGGCCCCTCCCAACTCCGCCGGGTCTCTGAACCCGGTGGCCTCTAGACTTTCGAACTCCGATCCGACCGCGTTGTACCAGCAGCACTTGCAATCACGAAATCACACATGACGAATTCAGGATACCGACCTACGCGTCGCCCCACATTTTCTTCAAAAACCGAAAACAAACCTCAATTCATTTGGCAAAAAAAAATGAAAAATGCATACGTTTGGATTAAGCAAATAATACGACTATGAAAAAAAACACCTCACATCTAGCCCGCTTACACCCATCGCTTCCTGAAAAGAAAGCCTGGGAATCTCACTTAACAAGCCATAAGAGCTAAAAAAGCTCTTCAGAGATCCTGTGCCCGTTACCTCAGAATGGGTGGCATCAGCTTGTCCTATGGAAAAATTGCTTCCACTAGCAAGAGGGTTTCCATTTCAGAAAATTCAGTAACTCAACCAATCAAAAATTCAACCAATCAATTATGAAACAGACAACCTTACTCCTCTGGCTGGCCCTGATCAGCGGGCTGAGCATGTGGGGACAAGAAAACAACCCTGGATGTTCTACTTGTGTCGAATGCGAAGAAGAACCTAGAGATGAAGAGACGGGAATCAGGAGTAATTGCTCCAGTGAACCTTTTTACGATTATTATCCTGATGAAAATACCCCACTTCAGGTAGTAAGGGTAAACCTAATTTTCGTGCAGGAGCAAAATGGTGAGGCGAGCTTTCAGTTTGGTAATGAAGAACATGAATCCATCATCGACTATGGACTGGAAGAACTGAACTATCGTATGGGCAACGTTGCTCCCTCTAATTCCGATCCTGGTTGTGAACAAAGCCCCTGCGAGGATATACCCGATACCAGGATAAGGTTCATGATCAATAAGATGTATATCAGAGATGTGGCATGGGACAACGACTAGGGGATTTCTCCCACAAAGAGGCAATGCCCTTCTACGATTGATCAAATAGGTGATTATTCCCTCACAGCTTGGAATGGGTTTTCTTGCCCAACAACCAATGAGTGGTACACCTCCATTGAAGATCTACATCAACAATTATTGGCTGATAATACCTTAGAGCCTGCCATTAATATGTTCGTAACTTCCAGTGGAGAGCATCTGGCCAATATCCAAAATACCCACTGCTCCTGCTATTATGATAACCACTGCTCAATGTCAAATACAACGGTAAAACAATGGGGATCTGCCCGAGTACACCTACCAGACTTATATGTAAAGTATCTGACCTTCGGGAACCTTTGCTTTCAACAGTATTGGCCGAACGAGCCTAACGCTCCTAACGGTTACTATAACTGGACTAATGTTTCTCGCGAGACTTTTCTGAACTGGTACCGAGGAAGTACCATTTTCTCATATCAACATGAGCTGATCCATCTGTTTCTGACAAATATAGGGCATGAAAATGGTTGTGGTCATAATGTGATGAATAATAGGGGAGGTGGCACCTATTTATACCCCAGACAAATCGGCGAGATGCACGATAATTTGCAAAATTCGCCACTGAGCAATTACATCGTTTCATGTACTCCTTCTATTCAGCTAACCCAAACCACCAACTATGGCCCTAATGGAATCTACCATGCTGATCAAACCATTACCTGTGATGGAGATGTTCGAATAGAAGCGGAACGATCAGTGGTTTTTCACGCAGGAGATCAAATCGAGTTAAAGGCAGGATTTGAAGTTAAACCCAATTCCCGATTCGTAGCCAGTATCCAATCCTGCACGCCTGAGGGATTTGTTGGGCACAACTAATTATAAATTATGAGACGAATCGCCACATATCTACTTTTTATCACCCTCTCTGCTGCCACCTTCGCCCAATCTGACTGGGCACCCATCGGTACGGAGTGGTACTTCTCCCTGGCCAACGGCAAAATCAATGGCTTCGGCTACCTGCACATGCTGGTTACGGGGGACACGGTGATCCACGACACCACATGTAAGGTCATCGCCACCTATACCGAGGGGGCTACGACTCCCTACGTGGACTCACTTGAGTTCATGTTCAAGCAGGGAGACAGCCTATTTCGGTTTTTTAAACCAAAGGGAGGATTTGGGCTGATTTATGATTTTGGGGCAGAACAAGGGGATACGGTCTCTATCGAAGCATTGATCCCATTTCCCGACCATTATGGTGTAGAAAAGCTGTTGTTTATCATTGACACCAGCTATTCAATAAATATAAATGGCGATATCTTGACAGCTCAAAAGCTGTGGAGATTGTTCTGCGACTCTTGTGGGTATGGTGATCTTAGCGGTCTTATTGTAGAAGATATTGGCAGTATAGAAGGCTTTTTCCCGATCTATGGATCTACTCTGGCAGATGACTTCCCTGGTTCCTTGAGGTGTTACTATAATCCTGATTTGGGTACCTATAGTCCTGCCATAGACGGACATACGGGCTATTATCACTTCTACAGGATCCCTTATGGCGGTCCCTGGCCCTATCCCTGCGATACGGTTTTCAGCTATGCCGATAGCAGTACAACTATCCATACACCAGACTGGCCGGAGTTGCGCTGGAGTCTGGAGCCTACTCAGCAGATCCTTTCCCTATCACTTTCCCAAGAGCCTGCTCATCCCATAGAAATTCAGCTTTTAGGCATAACAGGCCAATTAATACAGGAAGAAATCTGGTCCATTGGCACTTCTAGCCATCAGGTTTCAGCATCATCCCTGCCTCCTGGCGTTTATCTGGTAAAGCTACAAAGCCAGATAGGTAAGCAAGCAATTATCAAACTACTGGTGAGGGAATGAGGCCAGGAGTCATAGTGGGTGTGAAGACTTTACTATCAGAGATCCTGAGACTCTCTATTCCCTATCCCACATTTGTTTTTCTTTGTTTCGGTTTTAACATCTTAGGAACGCGAGAAAAATAACTTCCCGATTTTACGAAGAGATCTTGTTCGCAGG
>CAYFIR010000220.1:0-5641 GCA_964343195.1 uncultured Bacteroidia bacterium
GCGGGCGAGAGATCAAGCCAAAAGCGGAATTTATTTTTTGAGCGTTACTTAGCCTCTGGTCCTGGTCGATTTTTCATATAAAATCATTTGAAATGGGGGTTCCCACTTTGGGAGGCAATGGGGCATGTCGATGATGCCGAGGGGCTAATTGTGCCTATCAATCAAGGAAATCACAAGGTCCGCCCCTTACTTACTGGGTCGAATTCGTTACTGTTAGCTGCTACAATGGTTGAACCGCTACGGGGTTGCCAATGCTGTAGAACCTTTGTTGAATGGGGGCTCCAAATGCCTATCGACTCTGTTAGGGGCGGACTTTTCCTTTTCCCCTTACATTCGATTGCCTTGACCCACACTTTCATGTAAAGCATCTTTGGCCTAAAATTTCGTATCATTAGGGTAATTTTTGCTACCCAACTCTGCTCTAACGTGAACCCAGGTGAAAAAGGATGGTTACGCATCTTCCTCCAGTACCACGAGCGACGGCTACGTGAGGGGGCGGAGTCCAATTTTATGCGACTTGCCGAAGAGGCCACCGATGGGCATCAATACCTTTACCGTCTGATTCAGCCAACTGGGTTGATGTACGGTTACCCGGTAAATTTCATTCACGAGCCACATCCCCGCGCTCACGAATGGGGCGAACGGGAGAAAATAAAGGTGCTATTGGCCGAGGGATATCTGAGCGCAGGGTTATACCATCAGTATCGGTCATTGGGCCGAATGCGGGGGATCAGTGAGCAGTTGCTCCCTGAGCTACGGTCTTTTCACCTGCATGCTTTTAATCGGTTCAAGGTCTCCAAATCCAATCGCATAGGTCGCCGTCGACATCTGGTTGATCAGGTGGAGTACATGCTCGACCGCAGCATCCATTCGCAGTATGACTGGCGAAATTTCTGGAACAGTTTTTTTCACAACACCCTGCTGTTTTTCGACCTGATCCTCTTTGTCCAATGGATGGAAGACAGCCAGATCCTGCTGGAGCAAAAGCTTACCCAGCTTCAGATCGACCTAAGATTGCAAATCCTCCGCATCATCGCGGCAGCTGCCCAGTCTGATGGCCAGGTCTCTCCTGAAGAAGGGGAGTTGTATCATCACTTTCTGGCTTCGGCCAATTTGCCAGCCCCACAGAAAAAGCAGGCGCAAACCTTTCTCAAGCAGCCAGTAGAGCTGGAATCACTTGAATTTGATGCATTCCATTCCTGGTTGCTCAAAAAGTATTTCCTCGAACTGGCCATCCTCACCACCTGGGCCAATCGGCAGATTTCAGAGCCGGAGGAGGCCTTTTTGCGAAAATTAACCCATCAATTGGGGCTTGATGACTCGGAACTGGCGCGGAGTACCGAGTCCGTCACCCGATTCGTGATGGAAAACTGGCAGCAGGTTCATTACCTGCAAATCAAGCAGAACTATCGCATCGTCTCGGAGCAGCTGATCTCGCGCCTGCGGCTGCTGGTCAGGCGCAACCAGCGCATGATCGCGCAAGAGATCAGGGAAAGCCGGGAACTGGTCACCCTCCTGCGACAATCCACCCAGCGAGAACTTACCGATGAGGAATGGGAAAAGGTGCGAGAGCAACTGCTGGACATCCTGCGGAGCATCCCCGCCTTTGCCATATTCATGCTGCCCATGGGATCAGTAACCCTGCCGATTCTGCTGCGCATCATTCCCAAGCATATTCTCATTCCCAGCTCCTTTCGGCCCAATGATGTACGCGAAGAGGAGCGCTACAAGGCCTTTTTTGCGCCCAAGGGATTATTCCTCGCCCCCTTGCGCAGCTACCTGGGCAAGAAGAAACCCGCTCCGAAGCCCAAGCGAAAGCAGGTGAAGAAGGGGAAAAAGAAGGCGTAGTTTTAGGTATGAAGTATATGGGGATATGAAGGGAAAGTGTTTCGTAACCTCCATACCTCCATACCTCCATACCTCCATACCTCCATACCTCCATACCTCTCCCTTCAATTCGTCGTATCCTCCAGTCCATGCTCATCGGCAAAAGGCTTGTCAATGGGTTCCCAGAGTTCCAGTTTGTTGCCTTCAGGATCCATGATGTGGGCAAATTTTCCGTATTCGAACTCCTGAACTTCACCGATGATCTGAACTCCTGCTGCTTTCAACTGTTCTAGCAGGGCATCCATGTTTTGCACGCGGTAATTGATCATGAACTCCTTCGTGGATGGCTCCATGTAAGTCGAATTTTGAGAGAAAGTGCTCCACTGAAGGAAAGTCCGCTTCTCCGGATCGTGGGCATCGCGGCTTTCGAATAGCGAACCGTAAGGATTAACTTTCAAGCCCAGGTGATCGGCGTACCACTGTCGGGTGCTATCGGGATCATCGCATTTGAAGAAAATGCCGCCTATGCCGGTCACTTTGCCTTTGTTTTCTGCCATGTTGGGCGGGTTTAGGTGTTTGGATAGAAAGATAGGAAAAAGAGTTACCGGAAGTTTGCCTTCCAAAAAGGATGACACCAGTTGTCAATCGCTGTAAGCAGCTAATGCTTTTAGAATAGCTCGGTCTTTCGAAATGTATTTTATGCAATATTTTGATTATCAGGCGCTTATCCTGCTTCAGGTGGGACTTGATCTGTGGACGGATTTGAACATTCAACGCCGAACTTTGAACTTCTTCTGCTAGCTTTGCGCTATGAACCGAGACCTTTTTTTCCGACATGTGGCCCAGACCTCCCCCTACACCATGGCCCTGGAGATTGATCGGGCCGAAGGCATCTACCTCTATGGCCCGGATGGCAAGCGCTGGATCGACTTCGTCAGTGGCGTTTGCGTGAGCAATGTCGGCCACAATGCGCCGGAGGTTGTCGCGGCGATTCAGGAGCAAGCGGGCAAATACCTGCACACCATGGTGTATGGCGAGACCGTGATGAGTCCGCAGGTGCAGTATGCGAGGCGATTGGCGGAGGTGCTCGGCGAGGGACTCGACCATGTGTATTTTGGCAACAGCGGAGCCGAAGCCAACGAAGGCGCCCTAAAGGTGGCCAAGCGCTTCACGGGCCGCAGCAAACTCATCGGCTTTGAGAACTCCTACCACGGCAGCACCCACGGCGTGCTCAGCGTGTCGGGCAGCCAAAAGCTGAAACCCGGCTACGGCCCCTTTCTCCCTGATACCCAGCAGCTTCCCTACAATGATTTCGAAGCCCTCTCTGCCATCGACACCGACACTGCGGCGGTTATCATCGAAGCGATACAGGGAGCGGGAGGAGCCGTGGTGCCCGATCCTGGCTACCTCCAGGCCGTGCGGCAGCGCTGCGATGAGGTGGGCGCGCTCATGATCCTGGACGAAATCCAGACTGGATTCGGGCGGACCGGGCATCTCTTCGCCCATCAGGGGCTGGGCTTCCAGCCTGATATGTTGACCCTGGCCAAGGCGCTGGGGGGTGGCCTTCCGTTGGGGGCATTTATCACGCGAGGCGAAATCATGGAGGTAATTCAGTCCAATCCTTCCCTGGGCCACATCAACACCTACGGAGGCGGTCCGGTCAGTTGTGCCGCAGGGCTGGCCCTGCTCAACAAGATCCTTGATGAAAACCTTCTCGATCAGGTTCCCGCCAAGGAGGCCATCCTCTGCCACGAACTGCGGCATCCGGCGATCAAGCTAGTCCGCGGCAAGGGCCTCATGATGGCGGTGCTCTTCGAAGACGCCGATACCACCAACCGCATCCTTGACACCTGCATCCAACATGGCCTGATGACCATCGGCTTCATCAACATC
The DNA here is from genome assembly GCA_964343195.1 of uncultured Bacteroidia bacterium. GTDB lineage: Bacteria > Bacteroidota > Bacteroidia > J057 > J057 > CAYVAP01. The sequence goes on from CAYFIR010000220.1 coordinate 3,721, forward strand.
GCCAATGGCTTGCGGGTATCCCCGCCCCTCACCATCACTGAAGATGAACTGCGAGAATCCTGTCGGCTTTTTGTGCGCTGTGTGGAGGAGGTGGCTAGTGGAAGAAGTTCGTAGTTTGGAGTTCGCAGTTCGTAGTGTAAAGTGTCCCGCTCTGCGGGATTTTGCTGCGCTCAACTTGGTTTAAAGTGCTGATAGTCAAAATTTTGCTATATTTTTATATGGCTAATTACTTCACTCTGAATGCCATAGCCGTTCAACCTGATTTTTGCGTATATTGAGTCAAAGCAACAGCCTAAACCTTTAGCCTACATGACGATTCATCAGACCCAGATACCCCCGACTTTGGCGCAATTGAATCAGCGCCTACTCACCGTGGAGGAGTACCACCGCATGGCGGAGGCGGGTATCCTCACCGAGGACGATCGGGTAGAGCTATTGGCCGGAATGATCATTCCTATGAGTCCCATTGGTAGCAGACACAGTAACGTAGTGAATCGCCTTAACCGGGTATTTTCCCTGCATTTGGCGGATTTGGCAGTAGCCAGCATTCAAAACCCTGTTCAGCTTTCGGATAAATCCGAACCGGAGCCTGACCTGGCATTGTTGACCCCACCAATCGAGCAATATGATGATCGGCTTGCACGGCCCGAAGATATTTTGCTTTTAGTCGAAGTCGCAGACTCCTCTTACGAAAAAGACCAGGAGGTCAAGGTACCCCTCTACGCTGCGGCTGCCATTCCTGAAGTATGGCTGGTGGACCTGCAAAAAGACTGCATCGAAGTCTATACCGAACCCAAAGATGGAGCCTATTCGCTGCGTCGGCTCATTCGTCGTGGCGAGAATCTGACGCTGCCGATTAAAGAACAGGCGGTTCCGGTTGAGGATGTGTTGGGGAGTGCGAAAAAATAATGTTCTGCTTTAAGATTGGTTAGATAGTCCTATCTTTTTCCCTTGCCTGTTATTTCACATTTCGCTTGCTTAAAAAACAAAAGCAAGTATGAATCAGCACATCAAAACCCTATTCTCAGGCATTTGTCTCTCCCTTCTGGCAATAGCTTCCCTTTCAGCCCAAAATGACTCGCGATCCAACCATCGCTTCGGAGCGGGAGTTCGGATTGGTGTCCCTCTTTGGGATATAGGGCACAACCCCTATCCTGAGTCCATGAGGCCGGGGATCGGTGCTGGTGTGTTGGCATTTTATGATTTCAGGGAAAAAGTCAGACTGGAAATCGGGGCAAACTATGACCTGAGAAAGTTGCGACTGGGTCCTACCTGGTTTTATGGCGAGTATGAACCCGTTTATTTGCATCATTTGTCTGCTCAAACTTTTACAGTCCCCATTCTATTGGATATCAGGCTATTTCAAGTTCAGCAAGCAAGGCTTTGGCTCGGACTCGGAGCAGCATGGTATAAGGTGTTGAATGCGAGAACCCGCGTTACTGGCCCTGGAGGATTTGATCAGGAAGTATCCGCATGGTACCAACCTTTAAGTCCCAATGGTGTTGTTTTTTCCAATTTTTGGGAACCATTGGTCAGGGTAAAAGTGGATTTGAAGCCTTTAAGAAATGATCACCTGAGGTTTTTTATCGCTGCATCCGGAACCATTCCACTTCCTCTCACCCAAAGAATAGGCAACACTTATATACACCCTGAAGGAAGTGATGTAGCCATGTATGGGCCGCTTGATATCAGACCCGTTCACAATTTTTTTGCCCTTCGAGTTGGGGCAAATTTCATGTAGCTATCGTTCATCATTTACGGCTACTATGGCATGTGGGGAACAACCAGAAGTTCGTATCTTCAGATGATTCGACGCTGCCAATTACGAATCACGAATTTTCAATTACGAATTAATCCCCCCCCATGCCCAGGGCTGTTAAGTTCTACCAAACCAATTATATTTGGGAAAAAGTGCGGAAAA
>CAYFIR010000221.1:0-5617 GCA_964343195.1 uncultured Bacteroidia bacterium
TGCGGGCAAGAGATCAAGTCAAAAGCGGAACTAATTTTTTGAGCGTTCCTAAAATGCCCGGTTATCAACGAATAACCTGGTAGGTAAGAAGGGGAGGACCGGAGGCAAACGCATCAGTAGAACTTCTGCAACCAACAAAACAATCTATGAAACAAACATTGGCAAGCCAACACCTACAGACAGTAGAGGAAAACATGGACTATGCGCGGGAACTGGGTTTGGCGCTTCAGTCCACTGAGGATGAAACCATCTCCGGGAGAGAAATTACGTTGAATGGGAGAAAGCTGATCAACTTTGGATCAGGCACCTATATGGGATGGGAGCAGGATAATCGCCTGAAAGATGGGGCCGTCAAGGCCCTGCAACACTATGGGACCCAGTTTGGCTCTTCTCGTGCGTACCTGTCCCTTGGGCTATACGAAGAACTGGAAGACCTTTTGACACAGATGTTCAAAGCGCCGGTTATCGCTACTGCTTCCAGCACCCTGGGACACCTTTCTGCACTGCCCATTTTGATCGGTGAAAACGACGCCGTTATTCTTGACCACCAGGTTCATGCGAGTGTATCGATGGCCTGTCAGTTGCTCAAGGCCAATGGAGTACGGATCGAGATGATCCGGCACGACTCTCTCGAAATGCTGGAAAACCGAATTCAGAAACTGAGCCATAGCCATGACCGAATCTGGTACCTCGCTGATGGGATCTATTCTATGCATGGAGCTTTTGCCCCTTTCGAAGGAATGATGGAGCTACTGCAACGGTATGAGCAACTGCGTCTGTACATCGATGATGCCCATAGCATTAGCTGGACTGGAGAGAATGGGGCAGGCAAGGCCGCTCCGTTTTTTGCTGGGCACCCACAGGTCTTTGTAACCGGATCACTTTGTAAAAGCTTCTCAGCTGCAGGTGGGGTGCTGGTTTTTCCCGATGAAACAAGCCGGGAACTGGTACGCAAATGTGGCGGGACCATGATTTTTTCTGGACCCATACAGCCGCCCATGTTAGGAGCCGCAGTGGCCTCAGCCAGGATTCACCTGTCTGATGAGCTCCCAGCGCGGCAGGCCGATCTGCTTCGCAAGATCCGATTGTTCAATCGGGCAGCGGCAGAAAAGGGCCTGAACCTTGCCAGCTATGACGAGACTCCTATCCGCTTTGTTTCCGTGGGGAATACAGAGTTGGGATACCAGATGGCCAAGAGCCTGTTGAATCAGGGATATTACGTCAACATTGCAGCCTATCCCAGTGTGCCAAGGAACAAATCAGGATTGAGGATTTCGATCAACCATCACCTGGAACCAAGGGACATACTCAACCTCGTAAACCTGATTGCGGAACATATGCCAGAGTCCCTCAAGCTGGAGAACCGAGTCAGTACTGAAGTCCTTACGGAACTTTAGAGCATTTCCGGACATCGGAAGATACCTGTATTTTTCCCTTTAGGGACGCGAGAAAAATAACTTCCCGATTTTACGAAGAGATCTTGTTCGCAGGCAAGGAAGAAAAACCGAGTTTGGCGAGCCAAATGAGGCTTTTTCTGACGCAGTATGCGGGCAAGAGGTCAAGTCAAAAGTGGAACTAATTTTTTGATCGTTCCTTAACTCTATCGAACATAACGGGTCTGTCATTTGACAGGCCCGTTCCTTTCTTTGTGAGCTGTCAGGTAGTCCTCAAGGGTTTTCAGATTGAGTGGTTTCGTCAGAAACTCACTCATACCGCTATTTAGAGCGTTTTGGTGATCTTCAGGGGTTACATTGGCTGTAAGAGCTACGATGGGAGGAGCATTCCTACCTAGCTTTTGGATGATGCGTCGGGTAGCCTCCAGGCCATCCATGGTAGGCATGGATATATCCATGAGAATCAGGTCGTAGGAGTTAGCCGTTGCAGCTTCCAGGGCCAGTGCCCCGTTTCCCACAATCTGGGCATTGGCCCCCAGTTTATTCAAAATTCGCTTGATGACTTTTTGGTTGACAATCTGGTCCTCAGCTACCAATACCCTGAGGCCAGCACCGGGGAGAGATGCTGCTGAAGCCTTGTTGGGTGGAGTTTCAGCAGGTTGGGCAGGTTCTGGTTCATAGAAAAAGGAGAAAGAAAAGGTTGAACCCACCCCTGGAGTACTTTCTACCTGAATGTCGCCCCCCATTAGAGAGACCAGCCTTTTGCTGATGGCGAGTCCCAGTCCGGTTCCCCCGTATTTTCGGGTGATGGAGGTATCTACCTGATTAAAGTGCTGGAAAATCGCCTCAACCTTGTCTGGCTCGATCCCGATTCCGGTATCCCTGACGAATACCCGGAGTTTCGATGGAGTATTATCATTCGAAATCGAGACTTCTATCGCTCCTTCAGCTGTGAACTTGGTCGCATTGCTCAGAAAGTTTAGCAGTACCTGCTGGATACGGTAGTCATCAGCGACGATTGTTTTCGGTACATCATCTGCCATAAACAGATGTATATCCAGGTTTTTTTCTCTCGCTTTATAGGCAACCTGATCAATTCCGGTACGCAGAAGTTTGGCTACGGAGAATGAGCGGGGATGGAGTTCTATTTTTTCAGCCTCCAGCTTGGAGAAGTCCAGGATGTCGTTGATGAGCGAAAGCAGAGATTCCCCACTCTGGTGAACCACCTCAACCATCTGGCTCTGGTCCTCATCCAGGGGGGTGTCTTTTAGCAGGTCGGTCATCCCGATCACAGCATTCATGGGAGTACGCAGTTCATGGCTCATATTGGCCAGGAAAGAAGCTTTGGCCTTGGCGGCTTCCTCAGCGTGATGTCGGGCTTTGATCAGCGCATTCTGGTATTCTTTCTGGGTACTGATGTCCACAAATCGGACGACGGTACGTCCCCCCTGTCCAGTCATGATGGGGTAGGCCATGGCCTGAACCCAAACGGGGAGGGGGAGTTCCCACAGCAGAAACTCCACCGAAGGCCTGTCTCCGGGAGGAAGGTCCAGCAGGTTGCCCCAGTTTTGGCGCTCTGAAGCCGGTAAGAGCTTGCCCAAAGGGATTTTGGCATCGATAAGGTCTTCTCTTCTGAACAATACGCTGGCCGCCGGATTGTGATCCAGAATGGTCCCCGAGTCGGAATCGAGAAGGATCATGGCATCATTGGAGTGATTAAATACCTCCTTGATATCCGATGTCGCTTCGTCCCTCACCTGCTTTAGCTCATCTGTCGAGAGTATTTTGAAGTAATAAGCGGTCGCGATGGTTCCCATCAGACAAATAATCAGGCTCATCTGGTAGTCACTGGGAACTATCTGCCAGGGTATCAGGTCAGCGTTTGAATTGGAACTGGCGAGAATAAATACAATGCTTAGAATCAAAATCCCCAGGATCACGGCAAGGTGCTTCCTTTGTCTGTTGCCAAACATCAGAAAGGAGCTGAGGGTGATGGGGATAAGTGCCAAATGCTCTCCGCTACCCATCCCCAGCCTGCTAGCCATAATGGCGGTATTGAGGTACATGATCCCCAGTGCCAGGTATCGGGCGGCCAGATGCGCTCCTCTCGCATTGACCAATATGCCCACTAAAAATGCGGTGTTTGTTGCTATCTGAAGAAGCAGTTCGGCTCTCTTTCCCTCCATGCCGTAGGTAATGGTATGGGGGAGAGAAATCAGGAAGGCTGTTAACAGTATCCAGTTGGTGAAGGTGACCCGTTTGGCTTCCGAAACCGAAAGCTCACTGGTAACCCCCAGTCTGGAAAACTGGCGAAGGGTGGAGGAGAAAGTCGCCATGGCTGGTTGCTGTTAGAACTTTTCGTAAAAGTAGGTCTTTTTACTGATCGATCAAGCACATAAATCGGAGGAATCTAACTTTTGGGGAAAATATATTCAGTTTTTTCGGAATAAATAAAGGCTGCCAAAAATCACCCTCATGAGCCGTATTTGTCTTTTTTTGCTCGTTTCTCTACTAAACTCCTGCCCTCAACATCAGAATGGGGAGAATTTTGATCCAATTCTGATCGGTGGACCCTGCGAAGGGTGCGAAGCCGTGTTTGAATTTGGACAGAAAATACCCTCTTCTCATGATACCCTCCCAGGATTTGAAAGTAAGGGATTGCCCATAAAAGTATCAGGAACCGTCTATTTTCTGGATGGCAAAACTCCTGCCCCAAACGTAATACTATACCTATATCATACCAATCAGGCCGGTGTATACCCCACGAAGGGAACGGAAACCGGCTGGGAGCGGAGGCATGGATACCTGCGAGGGTGGCTAAAAACGGACGAAAAGGGACACTACTCGTTTGTCACCCGAAAACCCGCTCCCTATCCCGATCGGTCCAACCCTGCCCACATCCATTTGACCCTACTTGAGCCCGATGGCAAATACTATTGGGTCGATAGTTACCTCTTTGCTGGAGACAGCCTCCTGAGTGAAGAGGAGTTATCCCCTGAGGCACCGAGAGGGGGAAGCAGTGGGGTGCTTACCCTGAATCAGGAAGACGATATCTGGGCGGGAAGGCGGAACCTGATCCTCGGAAAAAATATACCGGGCTATCCCTGATCCGGTTCCTGCATACGCGCCTGAATTAATCCATTGGGAACTTGGAAAAAGACACTTTCCTGATTTACATTGGCACCTCAAACTATCAGCCAAACCCATGAGTAAGATTCTCCTTGCAGGAGCTACAGGATACCTTGGAGGTTATCTCCTTCAGGAACTGATTCGACGAAATATTCCTACCCGCGCCATCGTCAGAAGTCCCCGAAAACTTGCTTCCATCTCCGCTGATCCGGATTTGCTGGAAGTCAAATCTGCAGAAGTTACCCAGCCGGAATCAATATCAGGTTGCTGCGAGGGCGTCGACACACTCATCTCCAGTGTCGGCATTACCCGTCAAAAGGACGGTCTCACCTACATGGACGTGGATTACCAGGCTAACCTCAACCTCCTGCGGGAGGCCCAGCGAGCGGGTGTGAAAAAGTTCGTATATGTGTCCGTTCTTAATGGTGATCAAATGCGGGATCTGGCAATCTGTGAAGCCAAGGAAAAATTTGTGGACGAATTGAAAGCCTCTGGACTGGAATATTGCATCGTCCGCCCCAATGGTTTTTTCTCAGATATGGCTGAGTTTCTACAGATGGCCAAAAGCGGACGGGTCTACCTGTTTGGAAAAGGAAATCTGAAGATCAACCCCATCCACGGAGCAGACCTGGCCGTAGCCTGTGTAGATCAAATCGAGGGCAATGCCCAGGAACTGGAAATCGGTGGCCCCGAGACCTTCACCCAGGATGAAATCGCAGAAGTCGCCTTCAAGGCCATAGGCAAGGAACCAAAGATCATGCATCTCCCGGACTGGATTCGCCGGACGGTACTGGGCATGGGAAAGGCCTTCATGTCCAAAGCCAAATATGGGCCTTTTGAATTTTTCCTGACAGCGATGGCGCTGGAAATGGAGGCACCAGAGTACGGGGAGCATACGCTGCTGAGCTTTTACCAGGAACTGGAGTCCGCCACCACGCAAACCTCCTCTCCGGCGTCGGCCTAAAGTCACAAAACTCTCCTGAGCTTTCGAGAAAGCCTATCCTCCCCGCATTTTGAAGGGATATTTTCGGGAAAAGTCTCTAGTGCTGTGTCAAATCCCCAATGATGGGTGATCGCTGCATCTTTTTCCGCAT
>CAYFIR010000222.1:0-5372 GCA_964343195.1 uncultured Bacteroidia bacterium
AGGGAGAGTTCTCCGAGGTGGACAAACGCGAGTGGCAGGAGGTCGCCAAACAGCGGCGGGGAATCGAGGTCGATTGGGACCTGGTTGTAGACCTGGTGGCGATTCCCTTCGACGCGGTGGGCGACGCGGCCACAGGCCTGTACTACGTCTGCAAAGGCGACTACGAAAGTGCCATGTACTCAGTCATCGCCATTGTGGTACCCTTTGCCAATGGGCAGATGCTCAGAGGAGGGCGCTACCTCGTCAAAAAAGGGGTTCGGGGAGCGGAGCGCCTCATGGAGCTGACCCCAGATGAGATCTGGAAACTGAAGCCCGGCCTCAGGGGGGAACTCATTGAGGACATCCTGGTCAAAACCCGTTACAAAGCCTCCAGGGGCTTCACCCACATGCGGGAGGCCAGTTGGTACTGGCCCATCTTTGATGTAGTCAAAGACGACATGATCATCAGCATCAAGACCACCCAGGCAACGCAGGGATTTGGGAGTCTCATTGACAATATCCGAGAGCTGGATTGGCTCGTAAAATCAGAGCGAACGCTGAATGGTGATGTCGTAATCAAACGGGCGAGGCTCGACATTTACGTACCGCAAGGCTACGACCGAGATCTGCTCAACCAGGTAAGACGTGAAGCGGAGGATAAAGATGTTTTGGTGGAAATTTTTTATTTTTAGCTCATGGCCAAATGGATTCAATATACATTATGCTTTGAGGAAGAGACCTTTCGAGGGCAGGACATCGTCGAGATGATCCAGGCAGGAATTGGGTTCTCCCCCAAAAGAATCTATGCCTACAATGCATTTCGGCTCGACAAAGCCTATGAGGCTAAGGATCTAGAGACACTAGCTTGGGAGGGATACGGTGTAGATGTATCCTTATGGGGTAGCTCTGATACAAAAATGCAGGATAACCTGAACTACTTTAAGATCCAGGAGCGAGGGAAAGAGAGTGAGCAAAAAGCTCAAATTTTGACCTGGATACTCCCCTCAGAAACCCATACCGAATCATCAGTCATCAAACAGCTGCTGGCCCATCCTTGCCTTCGTACAGCTTATTGCTGTGATGAGGAAGATCGTTGGTTCCAGAATGCCAACACTCCATCGAAATATCAAATGCGTGGCCGTAACTATGTTAATGCCCAGATTTATTTTGATGACCAATGGTTCATGGAGATGATTGACATCTCCCACAACCCAGGTCGCAGCACCTTCGTCAACGGCTATGAGCTATCCTCCTGTTGGCGCATGTGGTTTGGGCCATCCTTCTACGAACTGGTTTCCCAGGATCGTCTCTTAGCCTTCCCACAGGCCCGACGAGTGGAACAGACTGACACCGGCCATGTCTTCATTGAGCTCTATGCCGATCCCTTTGAGGCCGATCTGCCAGAAAACCGCGAGGTGCAGCAAGCCTTTCGGGATTGGGTGGGGATGGAGGAGTTGATTACTCCGCATGATTAAGCACATATATTGTGTATTTAATTGATTCGCATTCAGCTATTTCTGACTGTCGAATAAATCGGGCTTTTGTTTATTCCTGGTTCCTGCTATATTGGATGTGCAACAACACATTCATGAAAGCTCCCTATAAATACCTCCATTCTGGTTTCTTCTTCCTTTTTTCACTTCAATTATGCTGGGCTCAAGTAGATTTTGAGTTTAGCCAACCTCTCAATGTTTCCTCTGCCCAACAGTTGCTGGACGGGAAAATAAGATCCCGTCTGTCAGGTCGGCAATTGGTTCGAGTTATCGGCAGGCTGGAGCTGAATGATGAGGTGGCTTGGGAAGGGAAAACCAATCCATTTGACTTGGATACTCCCTCCGGAGAAGTCAATCTTCAACGCCTATTTTGGGTCGAGAGTGATGACTTCCAGGCCCTGGCTACAGGGAATTACCGATACTGTCTGATTGTTATTTCAGAAGCTTCGGGTCGGGAGATTAATAGATATTATGCTAGCTGTAGGGTACTGGCCAAGGATGCCGATGCGATAGAGACTGAACGCAGCAAAGGAGCAGGGAAGAATGGCTGGATTCAAAGCAGAGGGAGCGCCACGATTACCGGACAGCTAGCCAACCAGAATAATCCGTTTTCCTTGACTCCTGCCAATTACGCGAGGGTCAATGTCAGGCAGTCTGTTTCCTTATTTGGTATGCCATTTAATGGGCAATTGTTCTACACAACTGAAGACCGAAACTGGGACTATAACCTGTCCAATATCAGTCTGCAATTTGATCCGGCAACCCTCCTTCAGCAGGCACAAAGCCAGGGATTTGACCAACTACAAAGCCAACTTCAATCCGGGGATTCTACCCTTTATAAGCAGCTTTCTTATATAAAAGATCAGAGGTATCAAGCTTATGCTAGTAGGCTAATGGAAGGCCAAAACCTGGACCTGGACTCTTTACTTTCTGCTCAGGTGGGTCGGCAGGAACTGCTGGGGCGGATAGAGAAGATGATGAATCAGCCCTCTTTTCAGGATACTCCACTTGACTGGGAGAGAGAGTTGCAGAAGTATGGGCTCGATCCCAAAAGCAACTTTGGAAGGTTGGAAGACTCTCTGTTACATGCTGATTCCAGTGCATATGCTTCGTTTGTTGGAACCAAAGCCAAGTATGATCACTATCAAGGTCTTCTGTCGAGATATGAGGAACTCAGCCAACAGCAGGATTCCAGTTCGCTGAATGAGCTATCAGAAGCAGAGGTTCGGCAATTAAGTGAGCTTGAAAATGAAGAGCCAGCAGCACTGCTGCAAGAGCCTGGAGTTCTCAAAAAGCTGGGGATTATCTCAAAGGAAAAAGCCCGGTTACTGGAGATCGAGCGGTTTGATGTTGGCAATCTTTCTCCAATGCTCTCCCAGGGTATGTCGAACGGCACTTTGCTAAGGGGTTTGCAGGTAGCCGCAAGTCCCCATGATATTTACATAGGAGGAATGATGGGTTCCCCGCAAATGGGAGCTTTTTGGACCGCAGATAGCTTTCGACAAGTCAATTGGCCAAAGTCTATTGTTTCGGCTCTAAAACTGGGTTATGGACTTTCAGGTCAGAATTTCCTGCATGCGACCTATTTAAAGGGTACTCAGGGGTCAAAGGTAGATGAAGAATCGCCAGGAGCCTTGAATCATTTAGTAGGGCTTGAAGGTGGATTCAACCTTTTACAAAATCAACTGAGATTTCATGGGGAATTCAACTATTCCATTCTCGATGTGGTGGAGCAGGACACCCTGCAATGGGAACATCAGGTGTCTGAGGAACAACAAACCCTCCCTACTCCCATCTTACCGGAATCTGGCCATGGGAGCTATCTGGCTATGGATGCACAGGGAAGTTTCTTCCAGGGAAGCAGTTCGGTTTATGCATCTGTTAGAAGGATTTCAGAAGGCTACTACTCAATGGCGGCTCCCTATCAGATTCGGGGGCAAACTCTCATAAATGCCAGATACAATCAGACCCTTTGGGATAGATCTATCATGGTATCCGGCTTTTACAACCGAGACCATAATCCCCTGCTACCCAACCGACTCACCCAAGTCATCACTTCCTCCTATGGCTTGATGGCACAATTCCAGAAATCAGGCTACCCAATTGTCTCTACTCAATGGATGCCATTTTACCAGGAGGTTTTGGGAGAGGATTCAGAAGTGGAGCAGGATACCCGACGGAGTCTGGTGAATGCCAACTTACAATATGGATACTCCATTGCTGGGTTGCAGGCAAGCACTATGTTAGGTTATTCCGGACAGTTTGCCAGAGAGACGAATATTGTGTCAGACGATTCTAGTTATTACTCCAGTGCCATTGCTTTTTCTCAAAATTTGACTCTTCCCACTGGTGGCAGTTTGGGAATCGATCTGAATTACGTTGAAGCGGCATACTCCGATTACTACAATGAAATACTGCAACTGAGTGGTTATTACCGGACCACTTTCTTTGGCAAATGGCAAAACACAGCTTCTCTGGTATATGAGCAGGAGAAGCAAATTGGCAGGCAAATAGGCATAGAATGGTTTAGCCGTATTCCCATTTATAAAGGAATCAATTGGGATACTCGGTTGAGTTACGCACGCCTGTTTTTCTTTGATGGAGTTGAAGAGCAGAGAGCATTTTTGCCCAATCAGCTACAAATCCAGTCTTCATTGGTGTTTCAATGGTGAAAAAAATCAATTCGTTCTTTGGTTGTTTCGGATATCTTACTACATTTAAATAGAAATTGTGATTGTAGGGAAATAATGAATGTGTGAAGCATTTGGTGCTTCATATAGTTCGTTCTTGCTTAATTATCAATTTGCACAGCCATGACTTATAGCTTTTCTAAGCATGCATTAGGCATATGCCTACTCTTGTCCAGCATTGGATTCTTATTGCCTTTACAGGCACAAAATAGTGCTCGTCTGAGTTTGGCGGAAGGAGGTTTGGTGGATTTGTCTCTGCCTCCTGATGTCTATATCTCCCAACTCCCTTCCGTACATCTATCACAAGCTTCCAACTCCCGGAATGAGAAGGTTGATCTTGATTGGTCGCTAACCATCCAAGGTAATGTGGCAATTAGGGGTCAGGTGAGGGGATATGTTGTGAGACCTGGAAACTCTGTGATTACCCTAAATCCAGGCATCAGTTCTCTGGAGCAGTTTGATATACCCGCGACTTCCAATGCTACCCAAGGGGTATTTTGTGTGGTGGAGAAGGGTTCTGGCGAACAGCAATGTAAAACCATAAGCTTGATAAGTCCTGGAGTGCTTCCCCCTCGGTTGGTCTACCCTTTTGATCGGGATACTGTTACCACCAGTCATCCTGTTTTTAGCTGGCTACCAGCCTTTTACTCGAATCAGGCAGGAATTACCTATTCCATTTTGATTGTAGAGCGATTTGACTATCAATCCAAAGAGGCTGCTTTGACCACTAACCCTCCGACTTTACGCGAGGCCGAAATTCGACAACCAATTTTCCCCTATCCTGCATTTGCAGAAGAGTTAGACACTACCAAAGTATATGTCTGGCAAGTGCGTGCCTATACCCGTGAGGGTACCCGATACCTAGGCTCAAGTGAAATTTGGCAGTTCTCCTTTCCAAGAGTCGAAGTTCAAGAGCCGGAGGAAGATGCTCCTGATTACTATGCGGATTTGAGTCAGGGAAGGTGGTCAGGGCTTTTTATTGCGCAGTCCAGAATTGCCCTAAAATATGATGATGGCAGAGTGGGAGCAATTCATGCGACTATTAACCTGGAAGCCGGGAAGCAAATGGTGATTCCCATGGAGAAGATTGCAGAAACTGGCAGAGGTAGGTTGGTCGTAGATCTTGGAGGACTGGGGCTAAAAAACAAAGAAAATCGGAATTGTAAAGTTATTGGGCGGCCCTCTATGAAGCCTTGGAAAACGCTGCCTT
>CAYFIR010000223.1:0-5352 GCA_964343195.1 uncultured Bacteroidia bacterium
CTGACGAAGAGTTCTGGAACGAGATAGGCCAGATACCTGCCGCAGGTAACAGCGAAATGGTCCGTCAGTACCAGTTTACAGATCAGCAGCCGGACAACGGCCTCAACTACTACCGCCTCCGTCAGGTGGACCTGGACGGAACCCATAGTTTTAGCGAGGTGCGTTCGGTTAGCTTCCAGGAGTTGGGCATCCGGGTATATCCCAATCCGGTTGAAAACACCCTGCACCTCGACCTCCCCGCCGGGGACTGGAATGCGGAACTGTTGGACGGACTGGGCCGAAGCATCCTAAGCGTCGAGCAGGTAGGCCGAGAACTTGACCTCAGCCAATTGCCTGCTGGCACCTATCAGTTGCGCCTCACCGGATCGGAAGGGCAGCAGTGGAATACGACAGTGGTGAAATAGTAGCCTTCTTTGTCCATATTGAAAGGAAGCCTGCGGCCTTTGGTCGTGGGCTTTTCTTATGGATTCCCCTTTCCAACACCTAAACCCAGGAACAAGACCCCTTTCCTTTTGCAGGGGGCTCAAGGCATAAAACATGAGGGCAAACCATGTAACCAATTAACAACATTTGCCCAAATATTATTTGATAATCGAAATATATTACACTAGACAATATCAAAGCTGGGGATATACAACCGCTCCCGGCATGAAACATTCAAGTTTTAGTCAAAGACTATGAACCCCTTCCCAAAAATCATTTTTGCATTCCTACTCCTGGCTCCTCTGGGCATTTTATCTCAGTCTCTCCCCTTTTTCTTCGTTGGAATGGAATTAAGTGGAGTTCCCATTACACCTGAAGAACAGAACTACTGGAAAGCAGAAAACCTGCCCTCATGGAACAGCTTGCAAAGAGATATACTTTCCACATCTGTTATTGACTATTTCTCCACAAACTCCGTGTCCCCTGAAAGCCACACATACATCGCAAAGGGGATTTCAGGTGTCGCAGATCACGGAGGCTACGCGTTAGATTTTGATGGAACCGATGATTTTGTGAGCCTTCCCAATGAATCAAGTTTCGATTTTACGACTGCCATGACCGTTGAAGCCTGGATCAAAGTGGGTGTTTTTGACAAAGGATGGCAAGCGATCGTTACAAAAGGGGATGCTGCCTGGAGACTTCACCGTTACAATACTAGTGACAATATCTCCTTTGGCACGGGCGGCTTGAGCAACACCGACCTTCAGGGCACAACCAATGTCAATGACGGCCAATGGCACCACGTGGCATGCGTATTCGATGGTTCGACCAAAATCTTATACGTAGATGGGAAATTAGACGCATCAATTGCTGTTACTGGAACCATTGCCACCAGTAATGCTGCCGTGTATTTTGGTGAAAACAGTGAAGCTACAAGCAGACATTTTAATGGTTCCATAGACGAAGTCCGTATCTGGGATGACGCCCGTACCCAGGCCGAGATCCAGGCAAACATGCACCGAGAACTGGCAGGGAGCGAAGCCAATTTGGTCGCCTATTACCAAATGTCCGATGGTAGTGGCACCAGCCTGACTGATAATACCAGCAATGGACATACTGGCACCCTTAATAACAGTCCCTCCTGGGTTACCTCCGCCGCCCACGCCGGACCGGGGATGGCCCTGGATTTTGATGGAGGGGATGATTTTGCCTACGCAGCCCTGAATGCCAGCTCCAGTTCTACCATCACGCTGGAATGCTGGCTATCCTTCAATTCGCTGACCGACCAGCAGAATATGATGAATGTTCATAGTACCGCCAACAGCTTGATCCGTCTGGTCCCTTATAAAACCTCCGGCAACTCGATCAGCCTGTTTATCTATGATGGCTCTGACACCTACATTGTTCCAACTACGTTTTCCGTCACCCAAACCGATGAGTGGCATCATCTGGTTTTTATTTATGACGCTGGTACAGTAGAGATTTATGCCGATGGTAACCAGGTGGGAAGTGCGAGTAGTCAGGGCTCTTTCAATACCGGCGCGTCAAGTCAGTTTTCAATGGGAGCTGATTTTGACGGGTCAGCTGCAGGCTTCCACTCAAATGTAAAAATGGATGAAGTCAGAATCTGGTCTGACGTTCGTACCGAAGCAGAAATTCGTGCCAATATGTATCGCACCCTGGATGGGGATGAGGCAGGCCTGCTTTCATACTATCGATGCGACCAGCAACCTGAAAGCGGAAACACCACGGTGTATGATTTAAGCAATTCGGGGCACAATGCGACTCTCAGCTTAATGGACGCCACGACTGACTGGGTATCTGCCTCCCCATTCAACACCTGGATCGGCTCGGAGGACGGCGACTGGAGCAATGGAGACAACTGGAGTCTAGGTTCCGCTCCCACCACAGAAGATGTGGGAGTTTTTGACTGGGACAATTCCAACTCCCCATCCAGCGCAGACATTTCCGGGCGACACTTTTACGTAGGTCAGGGAGTTAGCATGAGTGCTACCGGAGACCTCACCCTCAGCGGCGACTACTACAACGCGGGGACCTTCACCACGACCGGAGACGTTACCTTCTCGGGCTCTTCTGCCCAGACTATACGCGGTACCGGAACCAGTACCTTTGGCGGACTGATCATCAACAACTCTGCTGGAGTGACCATGGAACAGGACGTGGAAGCCACCAGTGGACTGACCCTCACAGCGGGCCTGCTTCAGCTAAACAGTCAGACTCTCACCCTGGGCACCGGAGCCAGTCTCAGCGGTAGTCCTGGCAATACCAACCATGTAGTCGCCACCAGCGGTACCCTTCGAAAAGAGTACAGCGGAACGGGTAGCTTTAGTTTCCCCGTTGGAGATGGAACCGTCTATACCCCAATATCCCTGAATTTCACCAGCGGGGTATTTGCCTCCGCCTATGCAGACGTGGACCTTACCGCCGGCAAGCACCCCAACAATACCAGCTCCAACCACTATATCGAGCGATACTGGACAGTCAGCAGCAGTGGCATCAGCAGCTTTGACTGTACCGTAACCGCTACTTACGACGACGCGGATATCCAGGGAACTGAAGCAGAATATTACGTGGGCAAATGGAACGGTGCCTCCTGGACCCTGCTTGGGGCTGCGACACCTGCCAGCAACCAGATTTCCGGTAGCGTGAGCAGTTTTTCAGACTTCACAGCAGGAGAACTCGGCGTCTTCCCGGTAGAGTGGCTGGACTTCACCGCCACGCCTCAACAGCAGACCGTATTGCTCGACTGGTCCACCGCTCAGGAGCAGAACTCACATTTCTTTGCCATTGAGCGCAGCACCGATGAGCAGTACTGGCGCGAGATCGGGCAGCAATCAGCCGCCGGAAATAGCCAGGACATCCGGCAGTATGCGTTTACCGACCAAAAACCTGAAGTCGGCCTCAACTACTACCGCCTGCGTCAGGTGGACCTGGACGGAACCCATAGTTTTAGCGAAGTAAGATCGGTTAGATTCCAGGAGTTGGGCATCCGGGTATATCCCAATCCGGTTGAAAACACCCTGCACCTCGACCTCCCCGCCGGGGACTGGAATGCGGAACTGTTGGACGGACTGGGCCGAAGCATCCTAAGCGTCGAGCAGGTAGGCCGAGAACTTGACCTCAGCCAATTGCCTGCTGGCACCTATCAGTTGCGCCTCACCGGATCGGAAGGGCAGCAGTGGAATACGACAGTGGTGAAATAGTAGCCTTCTTTGTCCATATTGAAAGGAAGCCTGCGGCCTTTGGTCGTGGGCTTTTCTTATAAAATCCCCCTTTACAGCCCATTCAGGCCAGGTGGGACAATAATCCAAGGATTTGGAACAATAGTCCAATCCCCTGAAAAGTCATTTTAAGACCTTGCTGCCATCAATTTTCCACCTAACCTTTTTTCCATGATCAAACAAAGCAGCATACTGATCCTGGCAATGGGCCTGATGGTCCATTCCGCCATTGCCCAGGGATCTCTCAAGGTCGGTAGCGGTACCCACATGGTCGTGAATGGCGAACCGAACATAGTAGTCCAGGAAATGTCCTGGGTCAATGATGGCACCTTCACCGCAGACAGTAGTACGGTCCGATTTACTGGAACCGGGGTAGACTCCATCGCAGGAGCCAGCATCAGTAGTTTTTACGCCGTGGTCATCGACAAGACCACCGACAGCCTCCTGATGAAACAGGATATGGCTGTAGAAGACACCCTGTATTTCCTCACGGGATACCTAAACCTCAATGGGCAGGAGGTGACTCTTGGCACTGCTCAGGGCGGGCTTTCCGGCGAATCAGAAACCAGCAGAACCGTAGGTCCCAATGGCGGGGAAGTTGTCAAAGTTCTTGTCCTGAATGCTCCCTCCGGTGAGAATCCTGGCAACCTTGGAGCTATCCTTACCACCCCTGATAACCTTGGCACAACTACCATCCGTCGTGGCCACACGGCCCAATCGTTACCCGGAGGCAATTCCATCAACCGCTACTACGAAATCGACCCCCAAAACAACAGCGGATTGAATGCCTCCCTTCGGTTAAGTTATTTTGACGCGGAGCTAAATGGCATTTCCGAAACCGACCTTGAGCTATTCCGCAGCGACAATTCCGGCAGCACCTGGAATGCCAGCGGCTTTGCTACCCGCGATGCGGTCGCCAACTACATCCAGCAATCAGGACTCGACCAGATGGGCCGCTGGACCGCCAGTACCCTGTCGGCTTTTCCTGTCGAATGGCTAGGCTTTGATGCATGGCCAAAAGCAGGTCAGGTCCAGACCCAGTGGTTAACTGCGACAGAGATCAACAATGACTACTTTGTCGTGGAACGCAGCCAGGATGGAGAAGCATTTGAACCATTTGCTACGGTACCAGCAGTTGGCAACAGCCAGACCGTCCAGGTGTATGACGCACTTGACCCCAATCCCTATCAGGGGTTTTCCTACTACCGCGTCAAGCAGGTGGACCTTGACGGATCGCATAGCTATACCCAGCAGGTAGAGGTCTTTTTTGAATCTGAATTCCAGATGTCTCTTTACCCCAATCCGGCGGAGAACCAGGCATGGCTTGCTCTCGACTGGGAAGGCCGCGGTACCGTGCACATTGAGTTTCTAGATGCACGTGGGCGAGTCGTACAGACTCAGGATCAGATGTTGGTTCCCGGCCCAAACCAATTGCCACTGGATGTAAGTCAGCTTACCGAAGGCTCCTACGCCATAAAAGTCCAGTTACCGAACCGAGTATTGGCCATGCGCCTTGTAGTAGAATAAGCAGATGGACAAAAGAAAAGCGGTATATGGTATGCGGAATAAGGCTTAAAAGCAACACCTCATGCCTTACTCCCTGTTCCGCATACCCGAAAACTTATGTCCATGTACTTAAGCAGGTGGACAGATGTAAACCAGTAAAAGGTATAAAGGAAATGGAGGT
>CAYFIR010000224.1:0-5219 GCA_964343195.1 uncultured Bacteroidia bacterium
CGCTCCAGTCGTCAGGATGACTTGACTTTTTATTAAATCTCCGATGGCTGCCCTAAAAAAGAAGTAAGTCCCGCTGAAAGCGACATAACACTTTCAGAGGAAGCATTTAAAAAATCCATTTGCGGAGCTAGAAAAAATGTAGGCCCCGCTGATCCACGATCCCGCGAAGCGGGGAGGCGAAATCGCACTTGAAAACACGTCGAATTTTAACAAACCGATTGCGGAGCTACCTGGATCAACCTCGTACCACTTTACGAATCACGAATCACGAATCACGAATCACGAATCACGAATCACGAATCACGAATCACGAATCACGTTGAGCGCAGCGAAATCCCGCAGAGCGGGAAATCACGAATCACCACCCCCTCTACCTTTTGTCCCAAACTGGAACGTTAAGAAAGTGGGCCAACTTCTGAGCGTCCTTGGCTAGCGCATCAGATTTGCCATGATCCACTACATTGAGGCGGGAACCATCTTCCAGAACCAGGTTGAGTTCATAGCTATGGTAGCTGGACTCGCTGCCGCTGACATATTCGCTCAGGAGCTGAATACCGATGATGTTGCTGAGACGGGTCCATTTACCGGGTTTGGCGTGAGCGGGATTAGCTGGGCGCTTGCCCTTCCAGTAAAGACCTATGCTTTTGTCAAAAACCACTGGTTTGCCAAACAGGACGAGCAGCAAGATGCCTACCCCCCCGAATAGAACCCCCATGCTGGCCATGATGATGGTCCCCAATAGCTTTTCTTCGCCAAAATCGATCCCGGCAAAGGCCAGAAAAAAGAGAAAAATACCAGGAACGGTAAATACTGCCCCAAAAAGGATGCCTCCCGTTGAAGCCTTGAATTCCAGCCGCTGGGAAGATTTCTCTATCAACTTATGTGTGCGAAAGTTGGTGCCGCCTCCCTTGAGAGGGGACCAGTCGAGATTGGGGGGGAAGTCCCCTGAGTTGTCCCCGGTAGGGCGCTGAGGGGCTGCATGCGCATCTTCATATCCGGCAAAAAAGTCGTCGTTATTCATGAGCGGGTAGTTTGAAGTACAACTGAAATTTAAGACTTTCCTCCCAAAAACAAGGCCACAGGTTTTTCGTAACTTTACCCCGAATTATAGGTTAAAGAGCACATGACAAAGACGATCAAAGAAGTAGAAGCCGAAATCATTGAAGAGTTTACCCTGTTTGATGACTGGATGGACAAGTACCAGTATATCATCGAAATGGGGCAAAACCTCCCAGGGCTGGCGGAAGAGGACAAAAACGAAGAGAATATTGTGAATGGCTGTGTGTCTCAGGTCTGGCTAAAGAGTACTCCGGAGGAAGGAGTGATCAACTTCTCGGCTGACAGCGATGCGGTCATTACCAAGGGACTGATTGCCATGTTGATCCGGGTCCTTTCTGGTCATAGTCCGGAAGAGATTGCCAGTGCCGATCTGGCTTTCGTGGATGAGGTCGGTATCCGACAGCACCTGACACCCAACCGCTCCAATGGCCTTAACTCTATGATCAAAAAGATGAAACTCCAGGCCATTGCCCAGCATGCGAAAGAGAATTCGTAATCATTGGCCATTGAAAAATGGTCAATGAAAAATGATCACCGAACACTGTTTATGAACACCCTATCGATAAAAAACGCCATACGTGAGGCGGTGAAAACCGTGTACGACCCGGAAATACCCGTAAACATTTACGACCTGGGACTCGTGTATGAGATCACAGTGCAGGATGATGGGAAAGCCCATGTCCTGATGACCCTGACCGCTCCTGCCTGCCCCGCAGCTGAGATTTTGCCTGCCGAAGTAAAGGAGAAAGCCGAGGAAGTAGAAGGAGTGACAGAAGCTGAGGTCGAAATCACCTTTGAACCGGAATGGAACCAGGACATGATGTCTGACGAAGCCAAACTGGAGCTGGGATTTATGTAAAAAAGTTCGTGGTTCGAGGTTTTGGGTCCGTAGCAGAAAGTAAGTTGGTTTGAACTCCGAACTCCGAACTCCGAACTCCGAACTCCGAACTCCGAACTCCGAACTCCGTTGAGCGAAGCGGGAAACTCCGAACTATTCCCAAGCCCACTGAATGACCGGGTTACTCGGCCTCAAACGCTGTCCATTTGGTATAGCTGCCAAAACAGTAGGGACCCTTGAGTAGGCTGACCCTGATTTTGTATTCTCCGGGAGGAAGGTCAAGGTCGTAATGTATGGGAACCACTCTTGATCCCTTCTCGGGAACAACTGGAAGGGCAGTCAGTACTTGCTGATGGACCTTCCATCGTCCGTTTTGATGAATGTGAAGGCCCAGCGTAAGATCTGTACCATCCCCTCCGATTGGAGTAGGGTAGGGGTTATTCACATTTACCGAAAGGCCAAGACGTCCTGATTTTATCATTGGATCGGGACCTTCGAAAGCAATTTCGACCTGGGAGTAGCCATGAAAATCTTCCATCATCCCGGTGTAGTAGCTTCGCCTAACCATGTCGGCTTCCCACGAATCATTGAGTCCTGGCAGGGGTGAACTGGAAATGAAAAACACATCTTTCCCCTCAATCTCCTCCTGGCCAAAGTAGTGGTACTGGCTGCGGTGGTAGAAAAATCCCGGTACGGTATAGGCCCTTTCGCCTGCATAAAACCAGTACTTGGAAGGATACTGATAGGATCGGTAGAAGAGTACAGGATGTCCATCGGCTTTTTGCTGGACCTCCAGAGCCCATTCATCCCAGCCGTGAAATTCGTCCTTAAAGACACTCCCCCCAGCGATGGGCGTAATGAAATCGACCATCAGGTACAGGCGAAATACCAGCATCAGCACCAGACTCGGCCAGCCGAGTCGGATAAGCCATTTTTTCCAGGCAGGAAATCCGCCAACCTGTCTTCCGGCCAGGATGATAGCCGGAACCAGTGCTCCAGCGGACCAATTGGCCTCCACCCAGGTGCGGAAATTCATAAGGAAAAGAAAAGCCAGGACCCCGACTACAATGAATTTCAGGCTGCGCTCAAATTGGTCCAAAGGCTTGATCAGAAAGGCGGCAGGCAGGATCAGTAATCCAAGTAGCGGGCCCGTGATGCCAATTTGTCCCCCCAGGTAGTTGGTGAAGAAAGTCCAGTCAGAATCCTTCAGCACACGGCTCCCGAGGTGAAAGCGAAACGTCGCAAACTCCTGGTCTATCAGCCAGTGAAGCAATGGGATGAGCAGCACCGCTACCATGCCGATGATGGCCCAAAACTTCTTTTGTTCCAGGAGTTTGAGGTTGGACAGAAGCACCATGCCCAGCACCATCATCCCGTGGTATTTGCTGTAGAGCATCCCCGCAATGACAAGTGCCAGCATCAAGGCATTGCGCCAGCTATCATCCTGGAGGAATTTGCGGTATTGCCAGAGAAAGAGGGTGACGAAAAACACATACGGACTATCTGGAACCGCCAGAAAGCCGACAATCTGCATTCCCACAACCCCGCCCAGCAGCAGGATCTGATCCAGTGGGCGCTGAAGTCCCAGCATGCGAACCACCAGGTAAAAGGTGCCGGTTCCCAGAAAAACCGGAATCAACCTCACGCCCAGTTCTCCCTCAAATATCTGTCGACCCAGCCAGATGCTCCACGCGATCATGGGGGGATGCTCTGCATAGCCCCAGGCTGGAAACAGAGACCAGGTCCAGTAATAAGCCTCATCGTGAAACAGCTCCGTAAAAGATGCCTGAATCAGGTTCAAGACCAGCCAACCCATGGTAATCAGTGGAAGCCATGAGCCAGTCTGCTCCTTTTCGTACGCGCACATTTCTCGGTATCGAGCATCTTTCATGGCGCAAAAATAGGGATTTAGGATGAACTGCCATTGGGCTTTTCCGCGTCAGGTACTGGAGGTGAGGAAATGGTGGCTGAGCGTAGCTAGTCTTTCATCCTCCGAAATGACATCTTTATATATACTCAATCCCATCTATCGATGGTGAGCAGCAGCGAACAGGACGAAATCTGTAATTTCAATTGTCATGCGAATTAACAGTTGATATATAGAATCGACAATTGAGTTGAAGTAGCGGCGCTCCGTAGTGTGCCCAAAGATGAAGGGTAACCCCCTGTATGGTCGAATAGGTTACTGTTAATCCGCATTTGCCATTACAGCCTATTAGCAACCTGGACTTCATCTTAAGGTCAACAGCTTTTTAGAACTTCAAACCCAGAACTTCAAACGAGCAACTTTTCCACCCCCATGCCTATAACCAAAGACCTCGGACAGGGATACCGGGTACACGGCTTCCAAACAGGAACCGTAACCGTTTCCTCAGAACACGCTCAATATTCAGGAGGCGGCCTGCTGCGGATCCCCAAAATTCTGGCGGCCAAAAACTGGATGGACCCCGTTCCAATCTGGGCCTGGGCCATAGAAACTCCCCATGGGAACTTCCTGGTAGATACCGGCGAAACGCCTGATTATTTTCAGCCAGGGCACTTTCGAGACCCCGTTGATCATTGGGTGCATCACCGGATACTGAAACTGGACATCACCGAAAACCAGCGAATAGACAGGCAGTTAGCCGAAGTGGGGCTTGCTGTCGATCAGGTAGACGCTGTGCTGATGACCCACTTGCACCTGGACCATGTTGACGGGATTCGCCACCTGAAAAAAGGGACATTTCTGGTTCCCCGGACAGACTGGAACAAACCGATCGGAGTTCCCAAGTCGGTGTTGCCGGAGTGGTTTGAGCCGGATTTGATCACGTTGAATAAGACCCAACTACCCTTCGAAGGGGCCTATGAAGTTACGCCAGAGATCAAACTCCTGGCTACCCCAGGGCATACTTTCGGGCATCAGTCGGTGTTGCTGTCGGTTGGAAATACGCACATTCTCTTTGCAGGCGATGTCTGCTTCCATGAGGGCCAATTTCTCCGTGAAGAGATCCCCGGCATCAGCATTCAGATCGGAAAATCGCGGGATACCCTGCGGAGAATCAAGCAACTAGCGAGCGAAGTCGATCTGGTGTTTTTGCCCTCGCATGATCCTGAGTCCGGGGAGCGGCTTTTGAAGCTGCGGGCAACCCCGGTAGCCTAAAGCTGTAATCCTGTTAAGCTTTTTGGTAAGTATCTTAAAATCAGCTGGTTATGCGGGGCACATAGAACTGGGTATTGAGTGATGGAATCCCCCCGTCATTTCGCCGGGCGAAATGCCACCCCCCTTTTGTAGGTCCGCAAATAGCTATTTAATAAAAAGCGACTTTGGGATGGTGGAAGAACC
>CAYFIR010000225.1:0-5218 GCA_964343195.1 uncultured Bacteroidia bacterium
TAATTCGTAATTCGTAATTCGTAATTCGTAATTCGTAATTCGTAATTCGTAATTGTGAGACGATCTGGTTGACTGTGGGTTTCACCATTCCGCCTCAGACCTTTTGCCGCATTCCGAGCCCTAATCATGACTACCTGTTTTGGCGGGTAGTCATGATTTTTTTCTCCAGGCCAGCCAGAGTCCGAGCACCGACAAAAAGGCGATGGTCAGTCCGCCAAACTCCCGTGCCTGCTCGATGTAGGGATAATCATTTTGCATGCCCTGCGAAAAGGCAATGCCATCCTCATTGGTCAGAAATTCCCAGGCTCCGCCCACATATAGCCCCATCCCGATCAGTAGGATTACCCCTACTCCCAGCGCAGCTCTGGCGCTGGATTTTCCAAAGAACCCAAACCAAAACAATCCTGATACAACTAGGTATATGATAATCCAGGGAATCGAATCCGGGTCATTCCATTGAAAATAGGCAAAGAGCATAAACAGGATGGCGGGGATGAGGTACAATACCTTTTTCATAAAATGACTGGTGTTATCTAAAAATGGAAGTGTAAATATGCGATTTCAGGATTAGAATGCAGCTTGATCTTCTTTGCGAAAATTCGCTTTTTACGCAGCGATTGATATGCAACTCTTTAACTAGTCAGCAACAGGCCCAGTTTGTAAATTTGCCCAGGCATATTTTTCACAAAAAGGCTTTACTAACTATAAACCAACTACCTCCAACTTATAGACCTTATGGACAATACCACTGAATTAACCGAAACGGTTGAAATAAAAATAGGGGACCAATCCTACTCATTTCCGGTTGTTACGGGTGTTTACGATGAGAAAGCCATTGACATCTCCAAGTTGAGAAAAGAAACCGGCTACATCACCCTCGATGTTGGGTTCAAAAACACGGGTTCTACTGCCAGTACCATCACCTTTATTGATGGAGCCAATGGCATCCTGGAGCATCGGGGTTACCGCATTGAGGAACTGGCAGAACATAGCACATTCCTGGAAGTGATCCATTTGCTATTTCATGGCGAACTTCCTACCCAGACAGAACTGGACGCTTTCAAAGTAGAGCTACAGTCCGTAGCAGGCCTTCCAAAAGGAGTAAGGGATATCCTCGATGCCATGCCAGCAGAGACCCATCCCATGGGGATGCTGGGGGCCATCCTCAATGTACTGACAGGGTATTTTACCGAGGCAAATGATTCATGGAGTGATGAGGAAGTACGCTGGAAAACCATCCACCGAGCCCTGGCCTTCATCCCGGAAATCACAGCCAATATCTACCGCCGGAAAAAAGGACTGCCTTACATCGATCCCAAGCCAGAATTGGGTTATGTATCAAACTTCCTGCACATGATGTTCGGCGAGGTCGATGAAAAGATAGCCGAAGCGCTGGATACCCTGCTGGTACTCCATGCCGACCACGAACAAAACTGCTCTGCTTCCACTTCCCGTTTTGTCGGGTCATCTCGTGTGAACCTGTTTGCGTCTTTGGCTGCTGCCAGCAATGCCCTCTGGGGTCCTCTGCACGGTGGTGCTAATCAGGCAGTCCTGGAGATGCTGACTGCCATCAAAGAAGATGGGGGTGACACTGCCAAATACATTCAAAAAGCCAAGGACAAGGATGATTCTTTCCGTCTGATGGGATTTGGACACCGGGTATACAAAAACTACGACCCACGTGCCAAGGTCATCAAAAAGTATGTGGACATCGTCCTCGACCAACTGGATAAGCCCGATGACCTGGTGGACATTGCCAAAGGACTGGAAAGCGCTGCCCTGGCAGACGATTATTTCTCAGCTCGCAAGCTGTTCCCCAACGTTGACTTCTACTCCGGTATCATCTACCAGGCCATGGGAATTCCGGTGAATCTGTTCACCGTAATGTTTGCCCTTGGACGTATGCCGGGCTGGATCGCGCAGTGGATGGAGATGCGCACCAACGGAGAACCAATCGGTCGCCCCCGTCAGGTGTACATTGGTACCGCCACCCGGGATTATGTGGATATCTCTAATCGATAAGCTTTTTTGTCGCTGAGACCTTAATTCTCAGTCGAAAATGGTATTTTTGTCGGGTCTTGTGTCTTCACAAGACCCGCTCCTGTTTTTGTAATTCGGTCTGAAGGTTTAATCTTAACAGAAGATTTTGCTACCTTCAGTATCTCAATCAGTGTATTATGATGCAGAATAACATCTTTGACTTCGAGCGTCCAATTGTCGAGCTGGAAAGCAAGTTGGAGGATATGCGCAGGATAGCCGAAGAAAATGGCGTTGAACTAAGTGCGGCTGCAGGTGAACTGGAACGAAAAATAGAAGACCTTAAGACCAATATATACTCAAATCTGAGTCGCTGGCAGCGAGTTCAGATGTCTCGTCATCCCGAGCGCCCCTATGCGCTGGACTATATCGACCAGATTTCAGATGAGTTCATCGAGCTATATGGCGATCGCAATTTCCGCGATGACAAAGCCATGATTGGAGGCCTGGGTCGAATTGATGGGCAGCCCGTTATGTTCATTGGGCAGCAAAAGGGTCGCACTACCAAGCAACGTCAGTACCGCAATTTTGGCATGCCCAATCCAGAGGGATATCGCAAGGCCCTGCGCATGATGAAAATGGCGGAGAAGTTTGACCTGCCAGTCGTGTGCCTCATCGATACTCCAGGTGCCTATCCCGGACTGGAAGCCGAAGAACGTGGACAGGGAGAAGCCATTGCACGCAACCTGATGGAGATGGCTGCACTGAAAACGCCCATCATTTGTATCGTCATTGGCGAAGGAGCTTCTGGTGGTGCACTGGGCATCGGAATTGGAGACCGCGTCCACATGATGGAAAATACCTGGTACTCGGTTATTTCTCCAGAATCCTGCTCCAGTATTCTCTGGCGTAGCTGGGAGAAAAAAGAGCAGGCCGCTGAAGCTCTGAAGCTTTCTGCTGAAGATAACCTGAAGCTGGGCATCATTGATGGCATCATCCACGAACCACTCGGAGGCGCTCACAAGCACCCTGAACAGGCAGGAGAAGCGGTAAAAGCTCAAATTCTCAAGGACATCAAGACCCTGCAGAACAAGCCTACTCCAACCCTTATCGAACAACGGATTGCTAAGTTCTCCAAAATGGGCGTTGTCCAAAGCATCGTGCAGGAGGATGTTGAGGGGTTGGAAGAAGGAGAACCTGAGCCTGTCAAGCAAAAGGCATAACAAAGATGAATTGATGTCAAGAGGATGAGATCGTCAAATAGCATTTTTTGACATGCTTCCTCTTCATCCATCAAAAATATCATGGCCCGGCGTGTTCCAACGTCGGGCTTTTTGTATTCATCCCACCCAGACCCGCACTCGTCACATATTTTTCATTCAAGAACAAGCAGGCAGCATTTTGTCAACCAATCAGGAACTGTTAATTTCTACCATATGAAACGAATTGGCTGGCTGCTTCTTTGCCTCATCATCGGCTTACCTTCTTTTGCCCAGAACAGACAGATCTGGGTGGAAGTCGAAATCGGGAACCGCAGTTCCCGTGAGAGGCTCACCTCTAATTTTTCGCTTATAACCGCTGATGGCCGGGAGATTCCGGCCCGAATGGATACTGCCTTTAGTACCCGGCTCCTGTATTTCGACCTGCCAATAGAAAGCCAGGCCAAACCGCTAGAGGTAACTCTTCGCCTCTATGACAAGGAAACAACTATCGAGCTACCCGCTACCGATGAGCTGATTTTTCTACACACAGAAGAAGGCGACTATTTCCCCCATGACCTGACGGTGTGGAAGGCAAGCGAATTGTGGGATCTCTACCAAAAGGAAATAAAATACCAGCAGGAGAAAAGAGATAACGACATCTCGATTTGGGTAGATGATGCAGACCTGACATCGGTCAAGGACATTGACCGATTCATTTCCTATGCCATGGAGCACCACTATCGGGAGTCGAGTGAGTTGGCGGATCGCATGGAGGAGTTTGGCAATGCACTGTTCACCATCCTGGGAATACTGCTCGGGCTGATCCTGGTGGGCATGATGATTACCCGTGTACGCTTACACCAACAACTGCCTGATGCCCGATGGATCAAAGCCGAAAAGTGGCTCAACTTTAGCACCTATGCGGTATTAGGTATGATCGTCCTGCACGCTGCCTTTTTCTTTGATTTCGAAATCATCTCCTTCAATGGCCCCCCCTCCTATGTCGTGGAATTAAATTCCCTGGCAGAGTCCCTGCTAGGCATGCTCATCATCGCGGTTTTTGGGCTAAATTCGGCATATCTTGTTCCCAACTACCTCGTAAGGCGGGACTATCAAGGCTATTTTCTGCGTGTCGCGGCACTTTTTGGACTTTGCCTGCTGCCGTACATTTTCCTAAATGATTGGCTCCTGACACATCATTTTGCCTGGGTAGATGGCAATATCAGATTTCACGCCCTCAATGAAGACCCTGACCAGGACATGATGGCGCTCATTGTGGCCATCTGGGTCACCAGTACGCTCCTTATTTCAACCTTTATCTCGGCCAATCGCCTGTTCATTCGCCAACGACTTGATCAACTGGACCTTCAACGTACTCAGCTAAGTGCCAACCTGCGGCAGCTACAGGCCCAGATCAGCCCGCATTTTTTCTTCAACACCCTCAACAGTGTCTATGGCTTTGCCTTGCAGGAAAACAGTCCCAGAACCGTCGAGGCCCTGGAAAAACTGAGCAGCCTCATGCGTTTTGCCATCTACCAGGGAAATGAGCCCTATATCCCCCTTGAGCAGGAAATCAACTACCTGAATGATTACGTCGATCTACAAAAGCTGCGGCTTGATCCTCAGAAACACAATGTGCATTTCGAAGTAAATGGCGAGGTTCCTGACGCTCACATCGCACCGCTGCTGCTCATCACCCTGATCGAAAATGCCTTCAAACACGGACTCAGCATGCGCCATCCCTCTTTTATCCATATCCAACTCGACCTCAATCCCTCTCAACTCACCCTACAGGTCTCCAATAGCACCCATCCTGACAAGCAGCAGGAAACCGGCGGCCTCGGCCTGGTAAACATTCGCCAACGCCTGGACCTGCTTTACCCGGACCGCTATACCTGGACCAGTCAGCAAGGGCCTGATCGATATGAAACCATGCTACAGCTTACTCTGGTGAGAGAAAGTGATCGAGATCATCAAATGAAGCATTAACGTGAGTTTCGGGTTTTACTCAACTGATTTTAGGCAGAAACTCGATAGCG
>CAYFIR010000226.1:0-5188 GCA_964343195.1 uncultured Bacteroidia bacterium
TTCGGAGTTCGGAGTTCGGAGTTCGGAGTTCGGAGTTCGGAGTTCGGAGTTCAAAAATAGTCGCTCTTTATATTTTTTTCATTCCCATCTAATTAAAAAGAGCAGTGTCTGTGGAATTAAGTAATTACTCAATCGAAATTCATGTAAGATACTGACCAACAGCACTTTCAACTGCAAACTAGCGACTCCGAGCTTCGAACTTATCCCAATAGTCCCAGATGCGTGGCACCTGGGACTACTTCATTTCGTGCGATTGCCTAACGGCCTTACTGCCTCATGAATTTGGCTACACTGGAGGTTTCTGCCGTGCGAACCTGTACATAATACAGTCCGGATTCAAGGGCTTCCACATTCAGGGAAACGGTGTTTGTTCCCAGATTAGTGCTTTCCAGCGTGGTGGTCATCACGCTGCGGCCACTTAGATCAAGTACATTCACGTTCACCAATCCGGTCTCGTTTACAGCGAATTCCAGTTCGGCCGTTTCGCTGGCAGGATTGGGGTAAAGTCGCAGGTTGTTGGCTTCCTCATTTCCGAAAATACCAGTGACCGCCAGCTCTGTACCAGAGAGGGTAACGGCTCCCATTCCTTCACCTGTGCTCTCCACATCATAGTTGATAGAGCTCCACTGGAACATGGTCTCCCAGGGGCCGGAATCATCGTCGTCACGAGCACGGGCTTCCAGGTAGATGACCATTTCAGGGTCTATAAGCATGTTGCCATTTCCAAAAGACTGCCAGTCGATGAAAGTCTCCAGAATCCAGGTAGTGCCATCGTTGTACCAGGCTGACTGAACCAGGTTGCTGTCAATCTTAGCGGCATTGAGCCAGCGGTCAGAAGATAGCTTTTCCTCCTGATCGATGCCAGGCTGCCAGGCAAATTCCCACTGCTCAAATCCCTGGCTGTAGTCTTCCAGGTAACGAGAAAAAAGGATGTTGATGTTGTCATCCACCCACCACTGGTCCGCAGGGGTGTCATTGTTGGGATCGTAGTCCTCTTCAATCACGACGATGTCATCGACTACTTTGAACAGGAAGAAAATCCCGTCGTCATTCCAAACCATGCCGATCTCAGCGTAGTAATCATCTGCCGTTGGGCTGGGTTCGATAATGTTGGGGTGGACGGCTCCGCCGGTCTCAGGGACTTTGGTTAGGGGAACCATGGTGACATTTTCCCAGACCGGCTCTATGGTCCCATCGACAACGGGGATTTTAGAACCAGTCACCTTGTAGGCGGTATAGCTCTCAGTGGCAAACTGAGCCATCGCCGGGAAGCTGATAGCTACAGTAAAAACAAGGGTAAACAGTAGTTTTTTCATAAAGGAAAATTGTAATAGTAAGCAGGTAGATAAAAAGAAATTTTGCCTGGCAGGAGAACTGAACCTCAAGGCTCACCATGCAGATGGCGCAGGAGACCCGGGTAGTAGGAATACTATCATTGTGTCTCTTTTACGCTTTTCAACAAAGTCTGGAATTATCTCACAGGTCGTCCTGCTATTTTCAACATAGAAATAGCTATTCTTTACAACCTGCTGACATTCAGCATATTTTAATGAGAATTAACCATCCCAGGATCCAAATTTTCACTCCTGAGAAAAAAGCCGTCTAATCACCGGAGATGGTCCATCCAGGATTTCGCACCTCTGAACTGGCAGGAGTAACTTGCCACTTCGGCAGCACTTCTTAGGGTCATGGCAAATGATTCTTCCTTTGCAAGGAAATGGCAGAAGGCACCGTGCAGTACATCCCCGGCCCCCAGGGTGTCGACCACCTTGACCCTGGGCACTTCTATTTCGCCCGATTGTCCATGGTCCTCAAACACAATGGCCTCCCCTCCTTTGGAAATGGCCCGATAGGCTACACCCCTATCCGCCAGATAAGCAAGGACATCTTCCCCGCCGGGAACCTTAAAATCTTCGGAGCAAATGGCGTAATCCACCCAGGGCAGCAGGTCTTCTGTGCCTTCCTTCCAGCTTCCCCCATCCAGCACGACTGGAATATTCCGTGATCTGGCCCACTGTGCGGCTTTTTGTGCCAATGGCATGAAGCTCCCGTCAAGCAGCAACGCGGAAAATTCTCCATCCAAAGGCACCCACAGGTCAGCAGAAAAGTTTGGAGCAAATGCCTTTTTGGCTACAACTACGCTCCGTTGACCATCTGGCAGGGTATAGATGCTGGCCACAGGGGGGAGGGATACCCGATCAGGTGTCAGGTCACGGAACCTTACACCATGCTCCTCCAGTTTTTGCAGGAAGAAAGAGGCCAGAGGGGACTGGCCCAGTGCAGAAAGCAGGGTTACCTCACTCCCCAGGTGCGAACAGGTCGCTGCGGCATTGGTAGCGGGGCCTCCAATGTCGATAAGGGCATCTTCGGCACGGATTTTATCATTGGGTCCCGGAAGGGTGCTGACAAAATACTGAAGATCAAGGGTGAGGAGACCAAAGAAAAGGATCGGGTGAGAAGTGGACTGAGGCATTAGTGGTATGAATTCGAAATCTTGTGCCTGTCGAAGATCCCATGAAACGGAAAGTGATAATCGCGGAATCTGGCCAGCAACACGCGATTTAAAGCACTGATGGTGAGCGCTTTATACAAATTACGAATGGTCAATAACTTAGGAACGCAGGCATTAGTCGAAGGTAAGGACCAAAAACTTGTACACTCGCTCTTCGGTATAGACGAAGAGCGTATCCCCGTAGGCTTCCTTCGCCAATGAGTCCCCAGGAGAAGCCACATCACTCAAAAAAAAGCGTTCAGGGTCAATGGACTGATAGGGCCGTATGGTGTATTTCTTATCCGATCCGACCATCTGAAAATGGTTTCCTGCTGTACTTCCCATCACGCCGGATCGGATAATGCCATTCAATGGCTCTTCATAAAATTCCCTGTCCTGCTGGTTCCAAACCACACTTTGGTTCCATACATAAACCGCAAAGAGCAGTGGTGCCACCCCAAATATGAATATGCTCCACCTGTTTCGAATGCTTCGATTATCCGCCATCTATACTTGTCGTTACTCTTTTAGTATCCGGTAGCTAACCACCGGTTGATTACCCTGCTGAAGATTTAGCAAATACATCCCAGGAACCAGGGAACTCAAATCCAGCCGAGTATTTCGGTCAAATCTCTCTCCATACACCACACGACCCACCATGTCTACAATGAGAAGCTGCCAGGGCGCTTCCTTCGTTACAGTCCGGACGTTCAACTCGTGGCGAAAGGGATTGGGATAAAGCCAGGCAACAGGCCGCTCATTTTGGGTAACCACGGAAGTAGAGGTATTGACCTGGGCAGTATCCAGTTCGGTGAGTTGAATATGATCCAACGAAATGACGCCGGTAAAACCACCGGATTCTGCCACAAACCCCAGCCGATCTATCGCCTGCCAGTCAAACAGCCCCTGGGGATTGTACCAGGTATTGTTGTCCCAAGAGCCATGCTCGGTGAAGTCAGAGAGGGGAATGTGGTAATGCTGCCACCCTGGCCCACTGACAGTGATAGCAGATCGAATACGCCAGGGCCTCTCCTCGGTTCCGGTTTTGGTGTCAACAAATCGCACATCCAGCGACTGATTCACTGCATTTCCCTCTCCCCGCACAAAAAAATCCAGGGCAAACCCCTCTGCTTCCAGGTACCCCAGATCCCGATCGGGACTAAAATCAAACCCTACCTGATTGTACTGATCAGCATCTTCCCAGCGAATATGATAATTCCCATAATTGGCCTGATTCTCCCCATAAAAACTCAGGGTTCCGGACACTCCGCTTGACTCAAGAATGCCCTGCTCGATGTAATCCCGGTAGACAAAAAAACCTGAAGAATCCGGTTGGGGCTGGAATCCAGTTTGGGTAGGGACATTCAGGCCCATTGCATTGAGCAGAGGGACATTCAGGTCGTGATCAAACAGGCCGTCGCTGCCTTCTTCAAAAATCCCAAATCCTCCATGATAATCCCACATGGTCCAGGCGATCCCGGCGCTATCCAGCATATTGACCAATCCTTCGTACCACCTCACCCGATCGGGTTCCAAACTATTGGCCTGATACACCCCAAATTCTCCGCAGAAAAGAGGGACTCCCCGGCTCTGCTGAAAGCTGATGGCGATGTCCAGCAACTGTTGCATGTGAGCCAGCGTACCTTCATTGGCGTAATTCTGGTACCCACCCTCAACCCAGGTGCCTACCAGACTGGATGGCAAAGTAGGCATCCGATTGGCGTCGTAGGGAAAAGGCATATTGGACAGGTCCTGAAGGGGAATTCCCGTCCAGGTCGCTCCCTGATGGGTAAAAA
The DNA here is from genome assembly GCA_964343195.1 of uncultured Bacteroidia bacterium. Classification (GTDB taxonomy): domain Bacteria; phylum Bacteroidota; class Bacteroidia; order J057; family J057; genus CAYVAP01. The sequence continues at coordinate 4,288 of CAYFIR010000226.1, forward strand.
TAAAAGGATCGTAAAAGTGAAAGGTATAGATGAGGTTGGTATCGGCATAGCTGGGCATCAGGCTCAGATTGTTATAACTGTTCCAGCTGGCAGGGCCTACGATGAGGGTGTGCCGCTCATCAATGTCCCGGATGGCGTCAATAACCCTCCCCTGAATAGCTCCCCAAACCCCATCGTCGATGCCATGTGGCTCATTGAGAATTTCAAATAGAATCAAATCCGAACGGGACTGGTAGCGGGTCGCCAGCTGCTCCCAGGTTTTGGTCAGGACATCCTCGATAGCCGGATCGGTATTGACCGAAGGGTCGAAGGAGTGGTTATCCAAAATCAGGTGAATGCCAACCTCCTCGGCCCAGGTCACTGCCGAGTCCAGAAACATCAGGAACAAGGGTTCCAGCCGATAATCCGGTGCCCCCTGTGTCATGCCATGCAGGTTGATCGGCAGCCGGATTACGTCGCAGCCCAGGCTTTGAATCTGCTCAAAGTCGGTTTTGGTGTAGCGCGCAAAATGGATCTGCTGGGCAGTCCCTGCCTGAAACCAGCCACTGAGGTTGACACCGCGTGTGAAGGGAGCCTCGGTTTGAGCAAACAGGGGCATGGATATTCCTGTGATGACCAGGATGATGAAGAAGTATAGTAAGTGCGAGTAGTGCTTCATTGGAGTTTATATGGCTTGATTATGAGGCAAAATAAATACGTTTCCTGTGCTAAGTAGGATTTATCCAAAATGGCACTGATTTCCAAGCGCTATGGTATGTCAGAAGTCAGAGACTAGAAGACGGTGGGTGTCGGCTCAGAGAGCCTAACCAGCCCGTCCTTATGGACGGAAAACTGTTTAGAACCGCTATAGCGGTTTCGCTCGTGAGCTTCTCTGAAGCGAAACGTACTGTTACAGCGTCTC
>CAYFIR010000227.1:0-5165 GCA_964343195.1 uncultured Bacteroidia bacterium
TTAAAAAAGGCCCATATGGACTCTCTGAGGCTGTTTTTGTAGGCCGAAACCAATGCCTAGTGCCTAAGAAAGCAAGCAATTGACCATTCGCAATTAGCATAAAATGCTCGCCATCAGCACCTTAAACTACGAACTCCTAACTTCGAACTTGCCCACTAGCCCTATACCGGATACCCCCTTTCTTCTGTCCACTTGCTTACCAGAGCTGTATCCCTGATGAACGGTAGCAGGAGAATTGGATACCGTATTGCCCCCAATAGCTCCTGTCCAGATGATTTTTGACTACAGGCGCATTCCCCGGAAAGTCGTAACTTAACGATCAGGAACCTTTCTACTTGGGTAGAAAGAAAAGGGACTACAGCTGATATGAGCAGAGTGACTTTCTGGAGATTGACGTGGCTGATTTGCAGCATAGGATGGGGGTTGAAACTGCTGCTAGCTCAGGGAGGTGCACCATTCGTCAAGCACCTGACTGTGGAGGAAGGCCTGTCAAATAACTGGGTCAAAACCATTCTAAAAGATCAAACGGGGTTCATGTGGTTTGGGACCTTCAATGGCCTGAACCGCTACGACGGCAACGAAGCCGAAATATTCCGTCGCGATGGCCCCACTGGCCTGACCGATAACTACATCCAGGCCCTGGCCGAAGACCAGGATGGGTTTCTATGGGTCGGAACCTTCAGTGGAGGGTTGCACCGATTTGATCCTGCTACGGAGACATTTACCGTTTACCGACATGATCCCCGCGACGAAAGCAGCCTGGGCAGCAACCACATCAATGCCCTGCTTGTGGATCAGGCCGGAACCCTGTGGGTCGGAACGGAAAATGGACTGGACCGATACCTGCCTGAAAGCGACGGATTTGCTCACCAGCGACACTTGGCTGACGAGCCCAACAGCCTGACTGGAGGCGCAATTTCTACGGTATTTCAGGACAGAGCAGGTACCCTGTGGATTGGCACCCGCAATGGACTCACCCGTTTTTCCCCTGAGCGGGGCACCTATGAGCAGTTTCTAGCGCAGGAAAATAATCCCCATGCGCTGGCACACCCTCATGTTTCAGCGTTGTACGAAGACAAATACGGAGGACTCTGGGTAGGCACCTGGGGAGGGGGCCTCCACCTGTTTGTGCCGGAAGAAGGGCACTTCCTGCGATTTCAGGCGGCGCCAGACAATCCCACAGCCCTGAGCAATAATTCCATCCTCACCCTCGCTGGCGATGGCGAAAACCTCGTCTATATCGCCACTGAAGGGGGAGGCATCAACATCCTCGATGTCGAAACCCGTCGTTTCCAGCGGCTGGTACCCGACCCCACGGACGACCGCACCATTGGCAGTAACTCCATCCACGCCCTGTACTACGACTCCGACAACGGCCTGCTCTGGTCCGGAAGCTACCACAGCGGCCTGGACTACTTCAGCAAATGGGACAAGCCTTTTTTCCTGTTGCGGGCCCAGAATGGCGGCCTCAATGACAACCACATCACCAGCATCGCCGAAGATCCGCAAGGCCATCTCTGGATCGGAACCGACGGCGGAGGGCTGAACGTCTGGAATCCCGAGAATGACAGCTTTCGCTACTACACCTCGCAAAGCCATGGCATCGCCAACAATGCCATTCTGACTCTTCACTGTGACACCACTGGCAGGGTCTGGGTCGGTACCTACCAGGGGGGGCTTGATTACATCGCACCGGACGGAAGGACGCGGCACTTCAGGCATGATCCCAGCGACCCCCATTCTCTCAGCGGTCGCAGTGTAAGCTGCATTTACGAAGACCGTCGTGGCAACCTGTGGGTCGGCACCATGACAGGCGGCCTGAACCGCTACCGACCTGAAAACCGCGACTTTATCCGCTACCAGCACGATCCTGACGATCCTTACAGTCCCATGGACAACTACATCTGTGGCATCTGGGAAGACCGAAGGGGGCGTCTCCTGGTGCTGATGGGCAAGGGGCTCGCCGTGTTTGACTACCGAACGGAGCGCTTTTCCACTTTCCCCCTGCCAGACGGGAACAACCTCGGCTTTCCGCAGGTACTGTGGGAGGATACACAGGGTCATCTGTGGGTGGGTACCAAGGCCAATGGCCTCTTTCGGATAGACCGGACCGGGGTGCAGGTGGACCACTACACCGAAGCCGATGGCCTGCCCAGCCAGGGAATTACGGGTATCCTCGAAGATGATGCCGGGAACCTCTGGATCAGCACTGAACGAGGGCTGTGTCAGTTCGAGAAGGCTGTCACCACCCCCGAACGGGTGCGATTTCTCAACTACTCCGTCAAGGACGGCCTGCAGGGAAGCGAGTTCAAGCGTGGAGCCTATGCACGGCTGCGCGACGGGCGCATGGCCTTCGGCGGACAAAATGGGCTGAACCTCTTCGATCCCATTCAGATTCGTAGCAACCCATTTGAACCTCCGGTAGTCATCACGCGGCTCAGGCTCTTCAATCGGGAGATCGACTTTCGGGAAAATGACCTCCTGGCGGCTCCCATCTCCCAACTCTCTGAGCTCACGCTGGACTATACCCACTCGGTGTTTACCCTGGAGTTTGCTGCGCTGAACTTCATACTGCCAGAAAACAACCAGTACGCCTATCGCCTGGACAATTTCGAAGACAGCTGGAACTACGTCGGCACGCAAAATTCCGCCACCTATACCAACCTGGATCCCGGGACCTATACCTTTCGGGTCAAGGCTTCCAACAATGATGGCATCTGGAACGAAGAGGGACAGGCTCTCAGGCTTACCATTAGCCCACCATGGTGGGACCATCCCTTCTTCAAGGCTGCCATGGGCCTGCTATTACTGGGCCTGCTGATCGGGTTTTACAAATACCGAACGGTACAGCTACAGCGGAGCAAGCGGCGACTGGAGCACAAGGTGGCCATTCGCACCGAGGACCTGCGGGAAGCCACAGCGTTGAGCGAGCAGCGGCAGCAGGCCATTATGCGACAAAATGAAGCCCTGATTCAGCAAAATACCGAGCTGGAGCATCAGGCCCAGGAAATCCAGCGGATGGCCGAGCAGATCAAGGAGCTGAACCAGACCCAGGTGGATTTCTTCACCAACATCTCCCACGAACTGCGCACCCCACTCAACCTGATCCTGTGGCCCCTCGAAGAATTGCTGGCCAGCCTGCCCGCCTCCTCCGAAGAGCTCAACAGCCGACACCAGCAGATGTATCAGCAGGCAACCAAGCTCATTCGCCTGATCAACCAGTTGCTGGACTTCCGCAAGGTAAAGCCCGGAGCCCTCGCTCCTAATCTGGTCCAGCGGTCCGTCAATCCGTTGGTCCGGGAGATTTTTGATGGGTTCCAGACCTGGGCCCAGCAACGCGGGATCGCTTACACACTGAAGCCCTTGCCGGAGGATCTGGAATGTTACCTCGATCCGGATAAACTGGATAAGATCCTTTCCAACCTGCTTTCGAATGCCTTCAAAGCGGTAGAGGATGGCGGCACCATCTCTGTTTCCCTGGAGCTGGAAGAAGACCAGGCCTCTCCTGATGGACAGATGCTGGCCTTCAGGGTGACCGACAATGGGCGCGGCATTCCAGCAGCACAGCAGGAGCGCATTTTTGAGCGGTTTTATGAGGGGGAAGCAACGGAGTTTGAAGGAAGCGGCATTGGGCTGGCCTTCGTCAAAGAGCTCGTCGCGCTGCAAGGGGGGAAGATTTCTTTGCAAAGCAAGGTAAAAGAAGGCACCTCGATAGGGGTAACCCTGCCAGTGTATCGGGAGCGGCCTACCTTACCCGTTTTTGGAGAATCGGGAGAAGAATCCGCAGCAACCACCAGTTTTCCCCCTGCCCTGGAACAAGACTCTCCCATAAATGAGGGAGAAGGGCACCTCCCCACCCTGCTGTTGGTTGAAGACAGTGCTGAGATCCTGTCCTTCATGCGGCACAAACTTCAGGAACACTACCATCTGGTAGTCGCAGAAAACGGACAACAAGGCCTGGAAATCGCCCACGAGGCCATGCCCGATCTCGTCATCAGCGATGTCATGATGCCCGTCATGGATGGGTACGAACTGTGCCGTAGCCTCAAAAGTGATCCTGGAACCAGTCACATCCCCGTCCTGCTGGTGACCGCCCGCACAGGGGAGGAGGCCCAGCTCAAGGGGCTGGCCAGTGGAGCAGATGACTTCATCACCAAACCATACTCCTTCCCGGTGCTACAGCTCAAGATCCGCAACATCCTGGCCACCCGTCAGAAGCTTCGCAACCAGTACCTCCGCAATGTGGTGAGCCTTCCAGAGAGCCTGGAGGCACATTCGGTGGAGGAGCAATTCCTGCAACAGGCCGCTGAGATCGTCCGTAAAAACCTCCAGAATCCGGACTTTGGCGTCGAGGACTTTGCTGGCCATTTCAACCTGAACCGCAGGAGCGCGCTGCGCAAGATGAAGGCCATCACAGGACTTTCCATCAACGAATTTATCCGCAGCACCCGGCTCAAGGAAGCATACAGGCTGCTCCAGACAGGGGAGTCAAATGTCTCCGAAGCTGCCTATTCTGTCGGTTTCACCGATCCCAAGTACTTCAGCCTTTGCTTCAAAAAGCAGTTTGGGGAATCGCCCTCTGAAGTAAGGCCGGTGGTGTGAGGATCCTCTAACCGGGGAATAAATTTGCCCGGCTAGTAAGAGGCAGCCATCTTACTTGCTGCGCGTTTTTTACCCGCAGCAAGCGTGCTTCCTCTGATCCCCCCGCTTTTCGCCACGGGCGAAAACCACCCCCCTTCTCTGCTGCGCGCCGAAGGGGGGAAAGCTGCTGCTGCGACCCAGACCGCCCCAAAACTCATTCCCCCCTTTGTTAGGGCAGCAAATTGAAGAATAATACGCCGCAGATTATTCTCACGCAGATCGAAGATACCGCCTAGCGGTAGGCGCAAGGATGCAGAGAGAAACCTTTCGGTTTCAAAGCCCCCTCAAAAAGAGCTATAAAGCGAGCCTGGGGCGGCGTTGGGCGGCATTTGGTGAACCGGGGCGGCCTGCGGGTAGAATGAAATGCCGAAGTTTTTTCGCCTACCTTTTTTTGAAAAAAGGTAGGTCCCGCTGAAGGCGAAATAGCACTTTCAGAGGAAGCATATTAAAAATTCATTTGCGGAGCTATAAAAGGGGGGTGGCATTTCGCCCCGCGAAATGACGGGGGGATTCGATGGCACCGC
>CAYFIR010000228.1:0-4954 GCA_964343195.1 uncultured Bacteroidia bacterium
CTAGGCTCGAATTTTTCGCCTTGATCTACGAAAAAATCTGCTACCGCCTACCCATTATTTTTCACTTGACAAAGCACTAGGCCAAAATCATCCAATGGGACTACAACAATCTGGTGAAGCGAGAAGGTGAATTGGAAAAACTAACATTACCACCCTATGTCCACTGCCATCAAGATTCAAACCACCGTTTCAAAAGACCCCCAGACTACCTGGGATTGCTACACCCTACCCGAGCACATCGTCAACTGGAATTTTGCTTCTGAGGACTGGCACTGCCCCGAGGCAGAAAACGAGATGACTGTTGGCGGCAAGTACCGCGCCCGTATGGAAGCCAAAGATGGAAGCTTCGGATTTGACTTCGAAGGAGTCTATCAACACATCAAGCCAGGAGAATCATTTGGCTATCAACTGGAGGACGGCCGCAACATTGAAGTGATTTTCAAGCCGCAGGGCGACAGCACCGAAGTTACGGTTACCTTCGACGCGGATGAACAAAACCCCATCGACATGCAACGAAATGGCTGGCAAGCCATTCTCGATAATTTCCAGAAGTATACGGAGCAGGCATAAGCCCTTGGGCAAGGGAGCATGGTAAGGTGTAGGGCATCTTTTCTAGAAGGCAGATTTATAGTCGGGTGAAAGCTCGGTTAGGCACGCGGGGTATTGTTGGACATACTTTTTCCTCACGCAAAGTAGCAGAACACACAGATAAGAGATCCCCTGCTTCACTCTGTGTACCCTGCGTCTCTGCGTGAAATTTGACACATGCACCCTTTGAGGAATTCTGTCCTACACCCAGCATGGTAACAGGCGAATCCAGGGACTGGAGTAGATTGTAAGCGCGCCCGATATCCAAAGCCGTGGAACCTGCCTATATTTTCTTTATCAACCCTATTCCCCCTTTTTCCCAAAAATCAGGAAGCGGAACCAGGCTGAAACATCACCCCGGCTCCGACTTCCTTGACAACAATGCATCATCAGTGCTTGCGGAGCAGTTTGCCACGCTTGAGCACCCGCCCCTGATAGCTGATTTCGTAGAGATAGGTTCCCTGGGGCCAATTGGAAACGCTGAGGGTCTCGGCACCCGATCCGTCGGACTGGAGCGGCATCATCAATTGCCCGAGGGCATTGAACACCCGTAACTGAACCTCGGTTCCCATCGCGGGATCATAGCGAAGGGTCAGTTCCTCGCTAAATGGACTGGGACCTATGGCCACTTGAAAGCCCTCAAAGTTCACGGTGCGCACCTCGCTGAAAGAAAACTCCCCGCTCAGGTCCACCTGACGGATGCGGTAATGGTTCGCTCCGGTTTGGGGGCGGGGATCGACGAACTCGTATTCGTGAGACTCTGTGCCATTTCCCTGGGTTTGGACCTGCCCAAGGGTTTCGAATACTACGCCATCCACACTGCGCTCAACGACGAAGTAATCGTTGTGGGTTTCGCTGCCGGTTATCCAGAGTAGCTGAGCCTGAGGCCCTTCTGCCCAGGCTTCGAAGGCCAGCCATTCCACCGGGAAAGCGGAGGCAGCTCCGACCACCTGCATTCCTGTGGCTCTTCCGATGTTATCCCGAAAGACCAGGGTTCCATTCACCGGGTCTAGCGTCCCGGTAATACCAGAACAGGATGTACCGTGGGCAACGTTTCCATTGTAAAGCGTGTAGCTACCCGCGCCACAGCCACTGGAAAAATTGCGGGGCATGGCCCAGGTGTCGAAGATGGCCGCATTGTCATTGGTGGCAATCCCCCATTGGCCATGAGTGCCTAGCACACAGTTGAAATAGGCTCCACATTCAGTTGTGGAAGGGAGGGAAGGAAGCCCTGTCGTGAAGAAATAAGCATTTACCAGGGTTGCTGTCCCCAGATTTTCCGGGCGAAATCGCAGCAACTGATAGCCTCCCTGGGCGGGAAATGCCCCAACCGGCAGATCATATGTCACGGGAGAGGAACCTACATATCGTGTCAGTTTACCGGCCAGGTATCGGTCGTCAACTGCTGAACCAGGTAAGGGGTGGCCGGATAGTTTACCTGGCTCTAAGTCAGTCATGGTCACCAGCTGGTTATTAAGCGTCCCCAGGATTCCTCCAGAAAAAATCAGGCTATCCCGAATTTCGACTGGAGAATCATAGATCACCGGAACCTGATAGGCCTTGTCGACCTCGACCCTTCCCAGCCACTGACTTCCTGAGAAGGTTCCTGTTATGAATGTAGTATCACTTCCGTAGAAATAGATTTTCCCCGCATTTCCGGTTCCGGGGCTGAAGGTCCCCTGATTATCCCAGTCTCCCGAGATGCGCATCTCGCTGTTTTCCAGGGTGATGCTGGAGCCAGCATCTATTTCGAGGTCGCCTTCGGCGGTGATAACGGTGCCAGTGCTGAACGTAACGTCCACCTGATCGAGGTAAAAGGTCGGGTTCTGGGCTATGAGCGATGTGCAGCCCACCAGCCCGGCTATATACAATATGATTCGTCGCATGGTTCGTGGGATTAGGGCTTGGAGGTAAGGGCAGCTTCCAGTGCTGCAAGGCGGGCTTCCAGCGATTGCACTTGCTGGCGAAGGTCATCGTTTTCTCCTTGCAGCGTTTCGATCTGGTCCTGCTGCTCCTGAATGGCCTGAACAGCAGGTACGACCAGTTCGGCATAGCTGAGGGTGTAGTGCTGATTTTCTCCTTCGGGAGCGTGGACAGCACTCAGCTCATAGCCGAGTTCATTGGCGGCGGCTTCTACTTCCTGGGCGATGAATCCGGTATAACGAATCTGACTTTTGGGGTTTGACAGGTCGTTCATGGCATTGACCATGGAATCTCCGGCAGCGCCATAGACGTGCTGATTGAGGGCCTCCATGTCAAACTGATAGCTGACAGGTCGCAGGCGGGAGATCAGGTCAAGACCGGGTACATTTTCCTGGATATTGGTCTTGAAGCGTCCGTCAGAGAGGTTGGACCAGGGCTCGTAGCCTCCGATGGTGGTCATGGAAGTATTGCCGATGACAGCGGTATTGTTGCCCGTGGCATTGGCTCCACTGCCGATCCCGATGGCGTTGGAATAAGATCCACTGAGCCCTCCAGCTCCGTACCCAACGAAGACGTTGTTATCGCCATAATTTTGCGAGCCGGCAAAGGTGCCGAGCAGGACATTGTAGTCTCCGTCGAGGCTGTATCCTGCGCGGTAGCCCAGGCAGAGGTTATACTGGAGGTTGGACCCTATTGATCTGCCGGCCTCGTAGCCAATAAAGGTGTTGTAATCGCTGGAAAAAGCCGTTTCTCCAGCCCTTGTCCCGATAAACATGTTGAAGTTCCCGGTCCCGTTGTTCTGGCCAGCACGGAAGCCGCTGAAGTGGTTTTCAAAACCAGTAGTATTGTCTTCTCCGGCTTTGTACCCGACGAAGTGGTTGTTATCATTGGTATTGTTTCGTCCGGCCATGTAGCCTATTGCCACGACAGAATCCTGACCAGAGCCGAGGGACGATGTCCGATATCCAACGGCTGTATTGTGATCGCCCAGGATATTTAGTTCCCCGGAGTAAGCCCCCATGTACACGTTTTTATCCCCGCCATTTATGGTCCGGCCTGAAGAATAGCCCAAGGTCGCATTTTCACTTCCTACCTGATTTCCTGAGCCGCTTTGCCCGCCAACGAAAGTATTGTATTGTCCGGTGGTGTTATTGGCCCCGCTGACATAGCCATAGAAAGAGTTTCCGAAACCCGTGGTGTTTTCACGACCACTGGTATAGCCGACGAAGGTATTGGCATTATTGGAGGATTTCTGGCCAGCTCGATGTCCGACAAACACATTGTAATTGGCACTGCTGGACTCTCCGGCACGGGTACCGATCATGGTACTCAGCTGGCCTCCGTTGCTGCTTTTACCTGCCCGAAAGCCGATAAACACATTGGAATCGGCGGTCGTATTGGCATATCCGGCCTCATAGCCGAAGAAGAGGCTAGCTTTGCCAGTAGTCGTTTGATAGCCAGACCGATAGCCTAAAAATGTATTAAACCCACCACTGGTTAACACCTTCGCAGACTCATAGCCCACCAGGGTGTTGCCAGAAGCGTTATCCGCATTTTTTCCGGCTCGTCTTCCTACAAAGGTATTGTATCGACCAAAGTTCGTTGAAAGCCCTGCTTCCGGGCCTACGGCGAAATTGCTCACACCCCGGTGCATGACCGGCTGTCCATCTATCCGAAGGGTATCGTCCAACCCGAAGTTGATGTCGCCATCCACATCCAGCTCATACTGGGGGGAGGGCTTGTTGATGCCAAATCCCTGGCCCATCGCCAGGGTAATGGTCCCCAACAGCAGGGTGAGGACAAAGATTTCTCGTAAATATGATAGAGGTTGCATGTCGTCAGTTTTAGAGATATTTGTTTGGGCCCCAGGCCGGGGCAGAACAACTCCTCTAAATTCAGACTTCTTACATGCAGGCGGTATGGGGATATTTCCGGGAAATGGGTGGGGAATTGTCCCAGGGGCTGCGGCTTGTGAACCACAACGGACTAGGATAAGGGCACAGAGATCGCGCTTTCTAGTACTTCCCTTCCAAAATGCTGAGTCGGATTTCGTGACCGTGTGCAGGCCCGAAGCGTAATCCGACTCGGTATTTTGCTCCAGATCCCCCGCATTTCGCCCTGCGAAATGACAGGGGGATTCGATGACACTGCGGGTGCGGAGACCCGAAGACTAGCCCAGATTGAGGATTGGAATCCTCGATCAACCCTTTTCCTTACCACTCCCACGGGTCATCCTGAGGAGGAACGACGAAGGACCTCACGGGCAGCACTTTCCCAAGCTACTTGCTCAAGTGTCTCGCTGGAAAATGCTACGGTTAAGGTCCTTCACCTCTCCGCTATGCTGCGAGGTTCAGGATGACTTTGGGGATATTGTAAAAGGCAGCCTCTTTACTTGCTGCGCGGTTTTAACCCGCAGCAAGGGGGTGTCCTCAGATCCCCCCGC
>CAYFIR010000229.1:0-4928 GCA_964343195.1 uncultured Bacteroidia bacterium
CTGACGAAGAGTTCTGGAACGAGATAGGCCAGATACCTGCCGCAGGTAACAGCGACATGGTCCGTCAGTACCAGTTTACAGATCAGCAGCCGGACAACGGACTCAACTACTATCGCCTGCGTCAGGTGGACCTCGACGGAACCCAAAGCTATAGCGAGGTGCGTTCGGTTAGCTTCCAGGAGTTGGGCATCCGGGCATTTCCCAACCCGGTTGAAAACACCCTGCACCTCGATCTCCCCACCGGGGACTGGAAGGCGGAACTGTTGGACGGACTGGGTAGAAGCCTCCTCAGCGTCGAGCAGGTAGGCCGCGAACTTGACCTCAGCCAATTGCCATCCGGCACCTATCAGTTGCGCCTCTCCGGATCGGAAGGGCAGCAGTGGAATACGACAGTGGTAAAGTGAGATGAGAAGATAATCTCCTCCAAACCAGTACAGAGGGCCGTCTCAGAAATGGGACGGCCCCTGTTATTTTTATCCCGATCCTTTGCGTCCTATGTCACAATTCGCCCGTACAGTACCTGCTCTCCTCCGGGGAGGCATCCTTTGGATGGTTCAAAAGCTCTGTACTGCTCTAGCAGTATCGCTCGTGAGCCCTGTGCAGAGCAGGTCCGAAGCATCTCTGAAGCGAAACGCAGCGTCGTAGCGTCTCCAGGATAGCAAGTAGCTCTATAAAATCCCAAGTTCCTCCCTCTCTCGCACAAGCCTCTCCCTCCAAAGGGAGATATTCGCAGTTGCACTTGGAAGACAAAGGTCTAAAGCAAGCCTGGGGCGGCGTTGGCCCGGCATTTGGCGCTCGGGGCGGCTTGCAGGGCAGCCTGAAATGCCGAGCTTTTCTTGCTTACTTCTTTTGAAAAAGAAGTAAGTCCCGCTGAAGGCGACATAACACTTTCAGAGGAAGCACATTAAAAACCCATTTGCGGAGCTAAAAAAGAAGTAAGTCCCGCTGATCCGCGATCCCGCGAAGCGGGGAGGCGAATTAGCACTTGAAACACACACCGAATATTAAAAATCCGATTGTGGACCTACCGACGCTACTTAATGGCTGGCATGGGCTATGACCTCAGCATAAACCCCCGAGGTTGATTAATTCAAAAATGTGGTTTCCAGGCTATCAGGACGGATTTCTCCTCAATTCAATACGGATAAAGTCCAGCGAAATAGACCAGTCACCCGTCAAGCGAACACCGTTCAATGGATTAGAGAATGGGCAAGACGCTATCTGGCCCTGAGCAGTAAGGCTATAGGAGCTTTTGTAGATACCAACATTCATGAGAATGTCCTGTTTCTGGCCACCTTTCATGAAATACCAATTGAATGTCAATCCAAAACTGGATTTTTAATTCAACAAGCGAGACATACAAGCATCCAGAATTACAAATGCGAATCAAGGGTTCACCCCAAAAAAAGGGCTGTAGCACGTCGTAGAGGCGATCCGCAGGTTCGCCTGATACGCTAGGCGAACCTGCGGGTCGCCTCTACCAGACCATGATCATAACCCTTGATTTACATTACAAATATTCAAGCAACATCTACTGATCAAATTTTGCCAGACACAAATGTTTGTGTCTGATCAAATCTGGTTCATGAAATAGCTATACCAACAGGCCGCATGCTCTGGAAAGTCCACACTTTATACAGGAGGACACAAGTCGATGTGGATCTCCTATCGCTACCCATGTTATATATCGAATCTGTTTAACAGAAGTATACTTTTCACACCCCCCAAAATGCTTTCCAACCCGAATTCCTTACCTCAGACCATACCCTGTAGACTTTGTAGAATCCTTATTCAAGTGATGAAAATCTACTTTTCAAAGGGCTGACTTAATTCTGGAAGAGACAGATTAGTACAAAAATACCAATATCAAATAAATGTAATATCCCACACAGGAATTATGAGAAAATGATGTCCATGCATCAGAGTTTTGGAACGTTCACTCACCCAGCCTTTCAATCAAGGACAGATAGTCCACGCTACACAAACATACCACATGATGAAAAATCTCAATGCTCTCCTCTATCTTTTGCTGCTCTTGCTCCCACTAGGATTAGGGGCTCAGACCACAGCCATCGCCCCCAGTGGAAGCGGAACCGTAGGTGATCCCTACCAGATTGCTTCACTCGCCAACCTGAGCTACGTAGCCCAAAATCTTGGGGCAACCGACTACTGGGCCAGTGGATTATACTTCATCCAGACAGCTGACATAGATGCCAGCGAAACCCAATACTGGGATGACTCAGACGATGACATCGATGGAGACGACTACAACGACGCAAACGATGGTACCGGTACTGGTAGCAATGAAGGCTTTATGCCGATCGGAAACTCTACCACAGAGTTTGCTGGCAGCTACGATGGTCAGGGCTATAGCATATCCAACCTTTACATTGATCGCAGTAGTACAGACTATGTGGGACTATTTGGCTGGATAGAATCCTATACCTGTGTCTTTGAGGATATCCATATTGTTGGAGGCGACATCACTGGCAGGTATCAAGCGGGAGGACTCGCTGGCACCTTCTGGTACGGTGACGTGATTGACTGTTCCTCTTCAGCTGACGTTTCGGGAACCAGTAACATAGGTGGCCTTTTCGGGCAAATTGTTAACCCCGCACAGGTTTATACCAGCTATGCTACCGGGACCATTCAGGGTGGCGGCCAATCTGGTGGATTGGTAGGCCTTAATCAGGCTTCCGGAGTTGGCAACGGCATCCTGCGCTGCTATGCCACTGGTGACGTTACCACTACCGGAGACAAAGCAGGAGGGCTGGTCGGATACAATACAGGGCGAATTGAGGACTCGTACGCCTGGGGAGCAGTTTCTGCCAACGATGAAGCTGGCGGTTTGGTGGGGCATGAAAACTTTGGTGCTTCTACCATTACCAATTGCTATGCAATTGGGGCTGTCAGTGTGAGCGGGGGATCAGATGAAGGGGGATTAATTGGGTCCATTGGTACATCGGGGACTTATAGCAACAACTTCTGGGATACCGAGACTTCCGGACAGGCCAGCAGTTCCGGAGCTACCGGCAAAACCACCGCCGAGATGAAAACCTCCACCACCTTTACCAGTGCCGGATGGGACTTCATGGACGAGACCGCCAATGGCTCTGACAACTACTGGGGCAGATGTCAATGGGAAAATGGAGGGTATCCCTTCCTTTCCTTCCAGGGATATACCAATGACTGTGGATTCGATGAACATGGTGGCTACGCCCTGGATTTTGATGGATCGGATGATTATGTAGAGATTCCCTATAGTGCCGACCTCAATCCGGCTCTCTTCACCATAGAAGCATGGGTCAAGGTAGAAGGAGGATCGGGTACCTTCCGCTCCCCTATTACTTCCAGGGAAGTATTTTCGGCAGGTGCTGATTCTCGCGGGTATATTCTGTATGCAGGGAGCGATGATCAATGGCAATTTTGGACTGGGTCAGGTGGAGCAGCCTGGGGCCAGGTAAACAGCAATGTAGCTGTCACTTCAGAATGGACGCATGTAGCCGGGTCTTATGATGGATCGACCCTTCGCATATACGTCAATGGAGAGCTGGCAAACAGTGCTGCAGGCAGTTATTCAGCCAACCCCGTTCAACCCCTTCGGATTGGAGTGGGAGGCGGAGACGTTTCCCTGGGCATGCTGGATTTCTATTTTAATGGAAAAATAGATGACGTTCGGATTTGGTCGGATGAACGGACAGAAGAAGAGATACAGGCCAACATGCACAAGGAACTGGCGGGAACCGAGTCCAACCTGGTGGCTTATTACGCCATGACAGATAGCAGCGGCACTTCTGTCCCGGACAATACTGGAAATGAACACACCGGCACCTTTAATGATGTCCCAGTCTGGGTTACATCCGGGGCCCATGCAGGTCCGAATATGGCGCTGGATTTTGATGGAACCGATGAAGTAAACGTCGGGGATGTCATCGAAAACTTCATGGAAGGCTCTTTTGAAACCTGGGTCTATTGGAGAGGCTCAGCAAACCCCTGGAGCGAAATTTTCACCAAAGAATTTGTCAGCTCGCTTGCCATAACCAGTGCAAATGAACTACATACCAACTTTGGAAATGGCACGACCTGGCAGGCTGGTCTCAACTCGGCAAACACCATCCCCCTGAATGAGTGGACTCACCTCGCAGTAACACGAGATGCCTCAGGAGTGATCAAGCTGTATATCAATGGAGTGGAAGATGCCAATACTGCCACATTTGCCGTATCAGGACAAAATTCCCACGACAGAGGTATTGGGGTGAAGTACAATGGGGCATCTCCTCTTCAATACTTTAACGGAACAATAGACGAGCTAAGAGCCTGGTCTGACGTTCGTACCGAAGCAGAAATTCGTGCCAATATGTATCGCACCCTGGATGGGGACGAGGCAGGACTCATCGCCTATTACAGATTTGACCAGCAGCCCGATGCCTCTCACACGACTGTCTATGACCAGTCAAGCAATAGGTATGATGGCACCCTCACCAACATGGACCCTGCCACAGACTGGGTATCTGCCTCCCCTTTCAACACCTGGATCGGCTCGGACGACAGCGACTGGAGCAATGCCGACAACTGGAGCCTTGCGGCTGTGCCCGGCTCCGAAGACGTGGGTATTTTTGAATGGGGACTCTCCAATACCCCAACCAATGCCAACATTACCGGACGACATTTCTACCTCGATCAGGGAGTAACCATGAGCACCACTGGAGACCTCACCCTCAGTGGCGACTACTACAACGCTGGTACCTTTACCACAACAGGAGACGTTACCTTCTCAGGCTCTTCTGCCCAAACCATACGCGGTACCGGCACCAGTACCTTTGGAGCCTTTATCGTCAACAACGCGGCAGGCGTCACCATGGAGCAGGACGTGGAAGCCACCAGTGGACTTACCCTGACAGCCGGACTCCTACAGCTAGGGAGTCAAA
>CAYFIR010000230.1:0-4697 GCA_964343195.1 uncultured Bacteroidia bacterium
GTGCGACAGAGGGAGGAATCAGAAAGTTTAAAGTGCTACTTTCTCCCCTACAAAAGAAGTAAGCAAGAAAAGCTCGGCATTTCAGGCTGCCCACAAGCCGCCCCGAGCGCCAAATGCCGGGCCAGCGCCGCCCCAGGCTTTGCTTTAATGCTCTTTATAAAGGGGGCTTTATACCGTGTTTCTCTTCCGTTTCACGACATCTTAGATCTGCGTAAGAAAATTATGCGGATATTATTCCTCTATTTGCTGCCCTAATGGCTAATTACAAATCTTCAATTCCCCCCTAATACCTCTCTCCCACCGTTTCCTTCGGCATGGATGCTTCGATGGTCGCCAGGTCCTCTGGGGTTAGCTCCACTTCCAGAGCGCCGAGGTTTTCCTGTAGCCGATGGATTTTCCGGGTGCCGGGGATGGTGGTGATTTCGTCGTTTTGGCAGAGGATCCAGGCCAGGGCAATCTGGGCTTTGGTGGCACCTTTACTTTGGGCGATCTGATCGACGACCTCCACGAATTTGAGGTTTTCCTGGATGGCTTCCTCAGTAAAACGGGGGTTATTGAGGCGAAAGTCCCCTTTTTCCAGGTCTGCGCGGCTTTTGATCGCTCCGGTCAGGAAGCCCCGCCCCAGCGGACTGTAGGCCACGAAGGTGATTCCCAACTCTTGGCATACGTCAAACAGCTCGTTTTCGGGCTCGCGGCTCCACAGGGAATACTCCGTCTGCAGGGCACTGATGGGATGCACCGCATGGGCCCGGCGTAAGGTCTCAGGATCGACTTCCGAAAGGCCAAGGGCCTTTACCTTGCCCTCCTGCACCAGTTCGGCCATGGTGCCGACGATCTCTTCGATCTCTACCTTGGGGTCCTTGCGGTGCATGTAGTAGAGGTCGATGGCCTCCACGCCCAGGTGTTGCAGGCTTTGGTCGCAGGCCTTGCGGATGTAGTCCGGCTGTCCGTTGAGTCCGAGAAACTCGCCATTGGGGCCCCGCATAATGGCAAATTTGGTGGCCAGGACGATTTCGTCCCAGCGGCCTTTGAAGGCTTTGCCCAGCAGCCGCTCATTGGCGCCATAGCCGTACATGTCGGCGGTGTCAAAGAAATTGACACCCAGGTCAATCGCCTTGTGCAGGGTATTGATGGATTCGGTCTCATCAAAGGAGCCGTAAAATTCCGACATGCCCATGCAGCCGAGGCCGATGCGCTTGATGTTGAGGGTGCTGTGTCCGAGTGTTGTTGTGGGGGTCATTTTGGGGTGAGGGTTAATGTATCCTCCCCAAAATGGGAGGCTAATGCTTCAATATCGGAGAAGCAACATGGAATTCCCACTTTTTCCTCAAAAACTAGTGCTTGCGGAATGAAGTAATGGCCCAACCTAAAACTGAGTAAAATATTGATCAGCAGTACTTTAAACTACGAACCCCCGACTCCGAACTTCGAACTCATTCCACTAGCATAAAACACCCCCTCATGGTTCATGAAGGAGCTCTCCCTCCGATTCAGGTCCAGTTTTCCCCCTGCAAAATTCGTGGCGGGAAGCCCTAGTTCCTGGTATATGCAGGCCGTGGCGGCATAGTCCCAAATGCTCCCTCCGCCGATTTCCTTTTTGGGGAACTTGAGCATACAGGCGGGGCCGTGTTCCAGCACGCGAATGGCGTTTAACACTGAGCCAGCTCCGGATAATTCGGTTACGCCGTTTAATCCCGATTTTTCGGCCTGCTCCTGCAACAGCGTTTCAATCTCAACGGCGCGGGGCGTTTCCTTCAGCTTTCGGTCTGTTACGTAGGTCAAATGAACACCGCGATTCTGGATTTCCCAGGGTTCGCCATTTTTATAGGCTCCCTGCCCGCTGATCGCATGGTAGAGGTTCTCCGTGCTGGGGTCAAACACCACACCCAATTGCGGGGTGCCGTCTTTAGCCACCAGCGCAATGGCGACCGAAAAGCCCGGCTGCTTGCGGATAAAGGCCAGTGTCCCATCCATCGGATCCACGCACCAGAAAAAGTCTTTTTCGAATCGGCTCCCGTCATCTTCGGTCTCTTCTGACAGCAGCGCCAGGTCAAATTCCTTACTGGCAGGTCGCAGGTGAGTGAGGATGACCCTTTCGCAGGCCTTGTCCACGACGGTTACCACTTGCGAGGCATAGCTATCCCCGCCCTCTTTTTGCTCGACGGGCACGTCCTCATGTAGGTAGCGTTGGATGATCTTTCCTGCGGCAAGGGCTGCGTTAATTGCTATTTGACTGAGATGTAACAGGTTCATTTTTACAAATTTTTGATCACTTCTGCGGTTACGCGCTCGCTGTAGCTATTGATCTTCCAATGACCGGGGCTCCATCCTTTGAGGAAGCGGTGAAAGTCGGCCCAGGCAACGCGGTACAAGGACCGCCATTCCTGCTCCAACGCTTCGTTTGGTTGGGCCAGTTCGCTTTGCAAGTGGGCAAAATAGGTATCCAGTATCCTGTCTTCCAGACGCTCGCACTCCCTTTCGTTCAGGCAACTGCCGATGAAATAGGCGACATCTTTCATGCCGCAGCCACCTCCGACATACTGAAAATCCACTCCGGCCACCTGTCCGTCTTTGGAAAAGCAGAAATTAGCCACTTTGGCGTCCCCGTGCACGAAGGTCTGGTAGGTACAGGTGTTCAGCTTTTCGTCGATGAGGGGAGCGGCCGCTTTGAGTTGTGGGTCTTTTAGCACCGCCAGTTCCTGTGGCCGGGTTTCCAGGTGCCAATAGGTGCCCACTTCCCACAGTCCATCGGGCACTTTGCCCAGGTAGCTGGCGTGAAACCGGGCCAACCATGCCAGGCAGGATGCTATTTCGTCCCAGGTGAGCGATTGCTTGCGCAGGGGATATCCCGCCGCGTCCAGGTCTTCCAGGATCATCAACACTTCATCGTCATGGGTGTCGATGGCCAGGCATTGCGGCAAACGGGCGGCACTGTGCTGGCTGTAGGTGTCATACCACGCAGTTTCTACCTGATAGGATTTCACCTTTCGCTGGTGGCCCAGATCGGTATTCCACCCTCGGGGGTGATGCTGATCGATGGGCAGTTGGACGTGCTTGACGACTACACTCTCGACATGCGCATTCTCCAGGCCAATGCGCATGATTTTCCCATACCCGCTCCACAATTCCTGGATGACTTCGCTGACAAATAGGGAGGAAGCCCCTGTTTTTTGCAAAATGACCGATTTGAAATATTCGTTCATGGCCGCAAATATAGCAGGATGTCATAATGCCAGCCCGGTGTCATGTCGCTGATGATGACATTAGGGAAGTCATTTTTCTCGCGTTTCCAAGTAATTGGCCATTCGCAATTCGTAGAAAATACTCACCAGCAACATTTTCAATCACGTTGAGCGCAGCGAAATCCCGCAGGGTGGGAAATTACTGATGACGAATTGCGAATTCTATTTATTAGGAAAGCCTTTTGGCCCAGGCTGCTATCGCATCCCAGTCGCGGTAATCGCCTTCTTTGACTCCCAGTACGGCAAATAGTCCCAAGGCCAGCAGTTTCAATCCCCAGGGCATTTTGCTGTAATCCAGTACCCCTGCGAATTTCCCGAAGTGGCTCACCTTGACTCCTGGGACCAGGGCCTTTATCGAGGCGGAATACCCTTCGACTTGCTCACGGGCCTTTTCCGTTCCTTTGGACAAGGCCAGGCAGACGAGGAAGAATGAAGTGGATTTGGTGGCGAGTTCCGCTTCATGGATTGCAACAAATTCCCGGGCCTCAGGCATCCACTTGTCGTACTGAATCGCGCTGCCTACAATCACCTGGCGATAGGGAGACAGGTCTTCCACCTGCGGAATTTTCATGATATCCACCTCCTCCCCACTCTCTATAAGGCTTTGACCGATGAAAGTTGCTACTTCTGCGGTTGAACCAAACCGACTCTCATAGGCGACTAACACCCTTTCTCCTTTTGGCCCTTGCGGTTTCGAACTGATCGTTGGGGAAGGTTGTGCTTTCTTCATCAGAGAAGAGGTAAGGGAATTTCCCAAAAGCCATACCCCGACAGCAGCCAGCGAGGCCTTCCCCCCCTTGACTAGAAAGGCCCGCCGGGATTCTTTACCCTTCTGCATGTGCCCTCCTAACTTTTACCACCCCATAGAAATGGGCGATTCCGACGAACTCTATAAACATCAGCCCCAGGAATGGATTGGTAAAAAAGCTCATGTAATCTCCTCCCTCCGGGATGATTATCAGTGGCACGGTAAGGACAGCATCGAGGGTCAGGGCGACCACTGCCATGACGACACCGAGTATAGCTCCCCTGTTTTTGGAGCCTTTGCGGTGGTAAAACCGCAGGCCGATGATGATGATGGGAATCAACAACACCAGTACCAGTAGGTTTTGTAGCAGGTCTGAGTCCCTGAGGGTTGGGATCAGTTCCATGAGCATGAAGGATGACAGGGTGAGGAGCCAGGATATGACCCCAGAGAAGATGGCTCTGATTGCGTTCATAATTCTCTCGTTTGTTTGATTGACTATGACACAAATCTCGTGGGTAGCCTGTAGTGGTTCTTGTTTAAAAGGGATTTTGATTTGTCCGAAAGGAACTTTCAGAGGAATGGGAAGGGGGGCTTTATGCTCCGCCAGTTGATCTTTAATATGCGACCCCTGAAAGTGCTATTTCGCCTTCAACGGGACTTACTTCTTTTTCTAGCTCCGCAAATGGATTTTTAATATTCGGCGTGTT
>CAYFIR010000231.1:0-4486 GCA_964343195.1 uncultured Bacteroidia bacterium
CTTAGCATTTCTTCAAGTTAGCCCATACCGCCAAAATTGGTCGAGTACCAAAAAATCCTTACAAATGCGATGCGTGAAATGGGCCTGAGTTGCTCCATAAGAAACCTGAATTATATCTTAAATGTATTAGTATTATCTAATGGCTTCAAGCCAAAACCATTTTTCACCTAACCTGAATATATCCCAAATCTGGAAATGTTAGAAGGGAAAGGGTGAAAAACTGTGTTCTGTAAATGTCTGATTTTGAGTGTTTTATGATTTGTGGTTTAAGCGCGGAACCAGGGTTGGCGAGGCAGGGAACTTTTGGGACCATCAGATAAAACTACCCAACAAGCAGGGAATGAAGGAGTCTCCGGGTTGTTCAAGCCACATTGAGGCTAAATCAAGGGGGATTTTTCGCAGTTGGCCATATATTAGCCACCAGGCTCTGGCAGATTAGGGTTCATTCACGGGAAATCGAGGAGATTTTCCTCATAATGGCTTTTCATTGAATCTGCTATAGAATTATCTGAAAACAGGATGATTTTGTATAATTCTTACAGGATTAAGAAGGTTGTTCGGTTTTTCGATTAGTATTATTTATTGGAAATTATGTATGTGAGCAACGCGAGGAAAATAACTTCCCGATCTAGCGAAGAAATCCTTTTCGCAGTTTGGGCCCGATCTCATGATCAGGAAGGCTTTTTCTGACGCTGTATGCGGGTAAGAAGTCGAAGGTCCCGAGCGTCAAGAACCAAATCAAAAGCGAGACCAGCGGTTTCCTTCCGATAAACCGGAATCTGGGATTTGTGTTCCTGGCGGTTAAAACAGGTGGCTCGCAAATGAAAATGTCCAGGAGTATGAAGCGAAGCTGATTTTTTGAGCGTTACCAAGTTGCTCACCAGAAAGATTACCCTTTTCATATGACTAGCCTAAAGTATCCCATTGGAAAATATTCCGCCATCGCAGATCCATCCGGGACTCAAATGGAAGAATGGCTGGAGCAGTTGACTGCATTTCCTGCGCAGATGCGCGACCTTGTTAAAGGCATCACCCCAGAAAAATCAAGGTGGCGGTATCGGCCCGAAGGGTGGAGCATTGCCCAGGTTGTTCACCACTGCGCAGATAGTCACCTCAATAGCTATACGCGCTTTCGGCTGGCCCTCACAGAGGAGCAGCCGCATATCAAGCCCTATCATGAGGATCGATGGGCAGAGCTTCCAGACGCGCAAATGGATGACTTGAGTGACTCGCTATTGCTCCTCCATGCACTCCACCGCCGCTGGGTCTATCTTTTGCGAAGCCTGACAGCAGACCAGTGGGGTAGGACTTTTCAACATCCGGAGCACGGAGAAATCTATTCCCTGAAAGAAACCCTGGGGCAATACGCCTGGCATGGACTGCATCACCTCGCTCACGTCAGGCAGGCCCTCGCATCAGCAGGGGAGTATGGATCAGTAGAGTAGGGAAGGGGCATCTCAGCTGGGCTTTATCCATTTTTAAATGGAGAGAAATCCCCTCCTAGAGCCTGAAGACCATTCATTGGCATTAATCAACCTCGGGGTTTCAGGCTGATAGTGGGTTAATTCTGGGCACAGATCAGCTATTAACGGGCGTCGGAGACGCTTTGACAGTGCGTTTCGCTTCAGAGATGCTTCGGCAAGCTCAGCACAGGGCTCACGAGCGGTACTGCTAATGCAGTACATAGCTTTTAAACCATCCAAAGGATGGTGCTGGTGAGGCTCTCCGAGCCGACACCTATCGTCTTCTAGTCTCTGACTTCTGGCATGCCGGAGCATTTGGACATCAGGGCCATTTGGGCCAAAGTCCAGTTCAGGGGTTGTGAGTCAATACCTGAGCTTGGCCCTAGCAACCTGCTGGATATCATCATTGAGGCTCCAACCCCCATCAAATCAGAAACACCACAAATAGCTGAGTGCCCAAAATCCTCAGGAACATCACCAGCGGATATACCGTCGCATACATCACCGACTGTGCCTGGGTGGGAGCCAGGCTATTGGCAAATTCAAGCGCTGGTGGGTCGGTCATGGAGCCGGCCAATAAACCACAGATGCTGAGATAGTTGTATTTCATCAGGCGGGCCACTACCCCGATGATCATCAGAGGCACAAAGGTTATGGTCGCACCAATCAGCATCCATTGCCAACCGGTATTGGCCATGATGGCTTCCACAAACTGGGGTCCAGCCCCCAGGCCTACGCAGGAGAGAAACAGGACGATACCTACCTCACGAAGGATGAGGTTGGCACCACTTGGAACGAAGAAGTTTACCGACCCAAAGTGCCCAAGTCGACTGAGCAGGATGGCCACTAGCAGGGGGCCACCGGCCAGGCCCAGTTTTACCGCCGCGGGTAGTCCGGGCACGAAAATGGGAATGCTGCCAATTAACACCCCTACCAGAATGCCCAAAAACAGCCCAAGTCCATTCGGGATGTTGAGTTGGTCGGGAGAATCCCCCAGTTCTGCGGAGATCTTCTCAAGATCTTCGGTATTTCCCACGACCCTTACTTCATCTCCTATCTCTACGCTGGTGTTGAGTTGAGGAATGAATTGCAGACCCGCCCGAAAAATCCGGGTAATGTTGGCGCGATATCTCCCAAAAATGTTGAGTTCCTGAATGGTCTTGCCTCCCACATCAGGGCGGGTCACGAGTACGTGGCGCATGGCGAGCTTGCCGCCAACCTTGCGCAGGTCTCGCTGAGCCACATCCCCTACCATCAGCCTCAGACGCTGAACATACTGTGGGGCTACCACGACCTGTACCTCGTCATTTTCCTCGATTATAGTTTCCAGTTTTGGAACCAGTTCCTCTTCTCCACGGAGCAGGCGTGACATCACGATATTTCCCTCCACTAATTCCGATAGAGCAGAATATGGCTGCCCAATGAGCAGAGGATTCTTGATGGCCATGCTCAGAGTTTCGGGAATTTGTTCGTCCTGCTGCTGCTCCTTTCGGTAGGAGGATACCTCCTGATCAACCTTGATCCTGAAAAATGCCCGGATCAGGATCATACTCAGGATGATCCCAATAATCCCAAAAGGATAGGCGACGGCATAACCGGCTCCAGCATCCGCCGCAGCTCCCGTTGCACCCTGATCCAGCAAAAACTGCTGTGCAGCCCCAAGGCTGGGGGTGTTGGTGACCGCCCCCGTCAGGATACCAGCCAGCACTGATACCTCGATATCAAAGAGGTAGAAGATGGCGACAGCAATGCCAAAACCGAGCAGAACGACCCCTCCGGCAAGCAGATTGGTAGATAGGCCGCTCCGTTTCAGGCTGGAGAAAAAGCCTGGCCCGATTTGCAGGCCGATGGAAAACACGAACAGAATCAGACCCAGTTCCTTGACAAAATGCTGGATTTCATGAGGCAGTTCCAGCCCCATATAGCTCAGAAACAGTCCGCAAAACAGCACCCCGGAAATCCCAAGGCTTACTTTGCCGATTTTGAGACGCCCCAACAATAACCCGGTAACGACCGTGAGGGCCAGGACCAATATGGAAAGAGCCGTATCGCTAAGTTGAAGGAAGTCGAGAATGGTGGACATATAGTTACTCCATTTGGGAGATGAATACCTGAAAAGTAGCGGTAGTAGTGTAGTAGAATCCTTTCAGGAATCAAATGGTCGGGCTAATCATTGAGGTGGTGCGTGGGCCTGTCGAAATTCCAGTTTCATGGTTTTCAGGCAATTGGCACAGAGACACCCCTCATATCGAGATGACAGGAACTCCCGTTCTGCTTCATTGAGCTTGACCTCCCGACACTGGCAGTGTGCGATATCATCTGCCCGGCAGGTGAATGGCCTGTCACATCGGGGACAATGTTGGGATTCATGCTGCCTCATAGTGTGGTGTATTGGGTGAAAAGTGGGGAAATAACCATCTCCAGTTTCGCGGGGCGAAAGTCATCACAACAGCTCCAAGTTAGGATGCCCGGAGACAGAATTCAGGATAATTTTTGTCATTGCAAGCACTAGTGGAATAAGTTGGACTTTATGCATTTTTTTAATGAGAAAAATTCCCACACAGGGTCTGAAAACCATATTTTAGAATTAATCAACTTCAAGCTGATGTTGATTAATTCGGAGTCCAGGGCAGATACACTGGGCGTCAGAGACGCTATAACAGTACGTTTCGCTTCAGTAGGTCCGCAATCGGATTTTTAATATGCTTCCTCTGAAAGTGTTTTGTCGCCTTCAGCGGGACCTACCTTTTTTCAAAAAAAGGTAGGCCAAAAAACTTCGGCATTTCAGGCTACCCTGCAAGCCGCCCCGAGCCCCAAATGCCGGGCCAGCGCCGCCCCAAGCCTGCTTTATAGCTCTTTTTGAAGGGGCCTTGAAAACTGGCAGGTTTCTTTTGCGTCTACCGCTATGCGGAACCTTAGCTCTGCGTGAGAAAAATATGCGGCGTATTATTCTTCAGTTTGCTGCCCTAGAGAAGCTCACGAGCGAAACCGCTATAGCGGTTCTAAACAGTTTTCCGTCCATA
>CAYFIR010000232.1:0-4429 GCA_964343195.1 uncultured Bacteroidia bacterium
AGAAGTAGGTCTGGGTTGCACCCAGCACCTGTCCGGCGTAGCTGAAGTTCACCGTGGCATCCGCGCAGATCGCGTTGCTCGATACGTTGAAGTTGGCACTCGGGGGATCGACTACGTCGAAGGTTACCTCGGCCGTGTCGGTGGACTGGCAGCCGTTGCCAAAGACGATCAGGCGTACGGTTTTTTCGCCGGGGGAAAGGTAGGTCACCGTTGGGGGAACAGTGCCCTGGAACGTCGCGGGGCTGGCACTTGCGCCAAAGTCCCACTGGTAGACATCGGCAGGACCACCTACCGTGCTGAAGTTGAAACTGTTGCCGGGGAAGCACTGATCAGCCACAGGGTTGATCTGTACCACCGGACGGCCGGTGACTTCTACGTCGCGGCAAAGGACCGGAGACAGACAGTCGCCTTCGCCTACCTGCAAACAGACACTCTGGCTGCCAGGGGTCGGGAAGTACAACTGGTAGGGACCTGCGCCGCTGCCGCTCAGGACAATCGCGTTGCCAAAGTTCCAGCTGTAGGTCGCACTCGGACCGCTGGGACCGTTGTAGATCACTGTCAAGAGCTCTCCCGAACAAATGGAGTCGGGAAGCGTGAAGGTCGCAACAGGCTCGGGTACCACCAGAACCGTCTGAGTCTCGGTAGCGCTCACACAGCCGTTTTCCTCAACCGTCAGGCTTACCTGCTGGAAGCCCGTCTGGCTCCACTGGATGAAGTGGGGTCCAGGACCACTTACCGTGTTCGGGCTCGCATTGCCCAAATCCCAGGTGTAAGTCGCTCCAGGAGTAGCGCTGCCGCTGTAGCTCAGCTGCGTAAACTCGTTTACACATACTGTGTCAGCCAGAACGAAGTTCGGCGTGGGGATAGGATTGACAAAGATACTCTGTACAGTTGTATCAGAGGTACAGCCAGCGCTGGTCACGGATAGGCGAATGTTCTTTATTCCAGGTGTCAACCAGGTAACCCGGTGAGGTCCAGGGCCAACATTAGTAGCAAAGCCTCCATCAAAATCCCAGTTATAAACTGCCCCCGGAGGAGGTGGAGCCTGATAGGTTACCGTTACAGTATCCGTCTGGCAAATTGAACTTACGGGTGGATCAACCAGAAAGTCTGAAATAATTGCAGGCTGATAGGTCACACGAACCGTGTCGTAGGACGGACACCCAACCGGGTCAAAAGCCGTCATATAGTACTCGAGTACAACCGGGTTGGTGGTCCCATTGCTAAAGGTTACCTGAGGCTGAGCACCAGATGGGTTGGCGGGGCCAGCCCATCCCTGTCCAAGGGGAGAAGACCACTGGTAGGTGTATCCTGGCTGAGCAGGAGTACCGATGGTTCCTATTTCACCGGAACAAACAGAAATGTCAGGACCTGCGTCGGCCATTGAAGTATTTTCCAACCTGATGGTATCAAAAACGGTGGTAACGACACCGGTACCATCAGTGATATTCAGCGTAAACTCATAGCTACCGGTATCCGGGAAGGCATGAATCAGGGTTTCGCCTGTCCCCGAGAGGCCAGCGTCTCCAACCCAGCTGTAGCTGAAAGGTGGGATCCCCCCACAGGGTATACCCGTCAACTCTACCGTGTAGCAATCCAGTCGGTTGAATGAAGCAGAAGGATCGAGGGAACCAGTCTGCACATTGATCACCACCGTGTACTGGTTTTGTCCGAAGATCGGACAACCGTCATCCTGAGCTGTCAACAGGAAGGTATAGACTCCTGCAGTGTCTGGCACCCAGCAAAAACGCGCTGTGGGAGTCTGGTTACCGTTAGAGAATATCGTATCTCCTACGGCTCCTGTATTCGCATCTGAGAATGTCGCGCCAGGAATACCGTTGTTCCAGAACAGGATGGTGTTTTGCCCCACATCAGGGTCAGTCAGGGGAATATCAAAGCAAAGTTCCTGGCAGGCAAATGCATCGATCACAAGACCATTTGCAGTTGCAGTAGGAGGAGTGATGTTGGTCACACCTGTTACGCTAGGCAGCGTATTCGCAGCGCCACAGTTGATAACGGTGATCTGCATATCCCGCACTACCTCGCCAATTTTCACTCCATTTCGCCATTCTTCCACATATACACACATCACCCCGGTCTGGATAGGCCCATTCGGGTTGGGGTTCATGGTAATGTCCCCTGTCAGGGGATTTATGGTGACGTTCCAGCCAGTTCCCAGTGGCTGGGTGGGGCTGAATCCACCGTTATAGCCCACCTGAGTAGTTCCCTGATCGAAACATGGCCCCAGAGAATATGCCAGTGAATCTCCATCAGGGTCAAATGCCCCCTGGTTGAAGGTAAAGGACTGACCAGCACACAGATAGGGCACAGGAGGATTAGAGAAGACAGGAGAATTATTACAGGGAGAAATCGCTGTGTTGATGATAGTTGACTCCGAAAACAGTCCATCGTTGGATGCTCCTGATGTAATGCTACCATTGCGGCAACATCCATCATAAACCAGTTCATACTCGGTACAGGTCACATTACAAAAGTTGTAATCCCGATACCAACGAACGGACACTACCCCATTGATCCCACTGGTACCATTGGTACAACCTGTACCGCCAGAAGTTGGACAAATAGGAGTTACCTCGATATACCCATAAGCCAGATCCTGGGTCCAGCCACCTATAGGAGTTGGAGCGGTACAACCAGCGCCTACTCCCTGGATACTAAACGCAGCGTTCACGTCAGCATCGGGGTTGGGAGGAGGGGTTCCAGGAAGAGGTAGGTACTGGTTCATTGCAGCACCGTTACAGTCGTAATAAGTAGTAATGAAGATGCGATAGTCGCATGTGTTCAAACATTCATACGTGATATCCAGGCCCATTTGGTGCGATGCAAAAGAGGGAGTAAGCAGCGCTCCAAAACCTAGCACGAAGAATATTCGTAGCAGTTTGGCGGAGGACTTCATAAATGGTTTCGTAAAGTTTGGTCCCATTAACAAGTACACTTTGATCTGAGTCTAACAAAAGTAGCCAAATTCGTACTTAAACAAAATAAGACACGATAAACCACAGTAGAGACACATCGAATCATACCCTAAATAAAAATACGCCCCAAGCGCCCAAATAGCCCATTTTTACACCTTGATGGGGATTCTCCCATCTGACCCAGCGGTGTAATACTACTGACAAACGAATTAATTTTTTGCGCAACATTCCCCATACCTTACACGCGATCAGGACCGAAGGAGCCATTTCCCTACGATATCGCTGAGAATTACCAAGGCATCAAGATTGGATTGCCCTTTTCGTTGGCTGTATGTTGTGTACTGTATGCTCACGGGAACCTCCCGATAGCGAAGGCTCAACTTCCGCACTGCGGTTAGCCACTCTGAGGCGTGGGCCATGCGCGGCTGCTCCAGTTCGATTAGCTCCAGCGTCTTCTGATTAAAGGCCCTTAGTCCGTTGTGGGCGTCAGTCAGGCTCAGTCCTGTCAACAGCCAGTTCACCTTTGTGGCGACCTTCAGCAGCCACCTACGCCCGGTAGCCATCCCCGAGGACTCACCTCCGGTCAGAAACCGAGACCCCATTACGACATCGGCCTCGTCCCAGAGCACGGGCGGTACCAACCGCAGCAGGTCTTCAATCCGGTGCTGCCCATCCGCATCAAACGTAACGATGGCATCGGCAGGGAGCCCACTCTGTTTTACATAGTCCATGCCGGTCTGTAGCGCAGCTCCCTGCCCGAGATTGAGGGGGTGCCGCAGCAAGTGAAGGGGCAGGTCTGCGATGGAAGCGGCCCCTTCGTCGGATGAGCCATCGTCGATGGCGACCAGGTTGATCCCCCGGGCCAGGAGGGCCTCACAAGTAGTCCTGAGGATTTTCCCTTCGTTGTAAAATGGCATGATAACCGTCAGGCGGTTCCAGGGAAATTGCCACCTTTCCAGCGGGATTGCCGCGATGATTTCGGCATCTGCTGGCCCCCAGTCCGGCTCCAGCCGCTCCTGCCAGTCCAGCCAGCGCAGGGCCTGGTGCACCTGTAAAACCGGGCTCCCATTTGCTAATTCGCAGCAAAAGGGCTCAAGTCGGATGATCCGGTTCCCCAGATCCTTGTCCACGTGAGGGAGCGAATAGAGGATGTTCACTTCGATGTCCAGCTCTTCCTTTAGTTCGCGGTGCAGGCACTCCTGTGCCGATTCTCCCGATTCCCGCTTACCACCGGGAAACTCCCATTTACCGCCCAGACGCTGCTCAGGCAGCCGCTGACAGGCCAGCAGACGTCCGCCCTTCCAGATCAGGGCGCAGCTCACTCGCACGATGGGTTTGGTGGGATTTTGCATTTTCGAGGTTTGGGAGTAGTTTGGAAGAAGAGAAGTCAGAAATTCCCGATGTTCGGGATTTCACTTCGTTCAACAGAAAGTCAGAAGTCAGAAGTCAGAAGTCAGAAGTCAGAAGTCAGAAGTCAGAAGTCAGAATGGTAC
>CAYFIR010000233.1:0-4384 GCA_964343195.1 uncultured Bacteroidia bacterium
GGGAGGAATCAGAAAGTTTAAAGTGCTACTTTCTCCCCTACAAAAGAAGTAAGCATCCCGACGAGTCGGGACGGCATTTCAGGCTGCCCTGCAAGCCGCCCCGAGCGCCAAATGCCGGGCCAATGCCGCCCCCGGAGTGCTTTAGACTTCTCTTCAATGTATTAGCTTTCCAGGAATTAACTAACATTTGCCTGAAAACCCGGTGTTGATTACTTCAAAAGAACGATTTCCAGGCTCCGGGAAAAGACTTTCTTTTTTTTAGCTAAGGAACGCGAGAAAAATAACTTCCCGATTTTACGAAGAGATCTTGTTCGCAGGCAAGGAAGAAAAACCGAGTTTGGCGAGCCAAATTGCGAAGCTTTGGGATTAAGGGCCCCAAAGCTAAGCCTCTGACGCAGTATGCGGGCTAGAGATCAAGTCAAAAGCGGAACTAATTTTTTGAGCGTTCCTAAAGTCCAGCTGTGGAATCATTAATGCCCATTGTGTCGAAGCAGGCCTTCTTTTGTAGCCAGGAAGTAGAATTCCTCCATGTTATCGGAATCAAAGATTCCAGTACGGACGTAGTCTCCTTTTGCCTCATCATGGACCATCACCTGTACCCAGCCGCGGTCTATCATTGTGCGTAGTTCATCGATAACCACAGGGCGGGAAGCCTCTGTCTCCTCCAGAATATGCTCCAGCGGCTCGACGAAATAAATTGCATCGAGGATGTCAAACTGCACCTCGTTTAGGGATTGATCTTCACTCATTTTACGTTTCTTCCTTTCCATTGATAGCTGTGCGAAAAATTCGCGGCGATGCCTACCCAGATCACATAGGGCACATATGCCAGCTGGAGCTTCAGATAGTCGCGCTTGAACAACTTCAACCTCCCGAAAAAGTTGGAGGCAAAATACATCAGGGGAAGATCTGCGGCTATTTTTAAGACCAGCAATTGCACGGCAATCCCTGCCATTTGCGGTTCCCAAAACCCCAAAACCAGCAAAACCGGCAGTCCCAGAAATGCCAGATAGCTCACCATTTGAACCAGATTGGTCCTGCGACTCAGGTAATGGGTAGCCTTGCTCACCCATCGGATGCGCTGGGCTTTAAATGCCTCCCAGTTCTCCTGTGGCCGTGTATGCACAATGGCCTGTTGACACCTCGCAAACCGGACTTCATACGGCTGGTGTTTCAATAGTTTTTGAAGCAGCAGTTCATCATCCCCCGAAGCTACCTGCTTGATATCAGAATACCCTCCGACCGCTTCGAAGACTTTCTTTCGAAAGGCAAGGTTGGCTCCATTGACCATATTGGGAAACCCACCCGCCATAGAGCCGGCACCTAGGGCAACCAGTCCCATTAGTTCCAGACTTTGAAGTCGCTGAAGCAGGTGGTCGTTGTGATGAAGGACAATAGGACCACTTACCAGGGCCGTATCTGGCCCAAAATGCTGGACCATACTTCTGAGCCAGTTTTCTCCCATTGTACAGTCTCCGTCTGTCTGTACGATGATTTCTCCATTGGCCTCCCGAATTCCCAGTTCCAAAGCCTCCTTCTTATAGGCCACTGTCCCTTCCGGCGGTTCTGAGTCAAGAATCCGGATTTGTGGATGCCGATCTGCCCACACCCATGCAATGGCTTTGGAGGAATCTTCTGATCCATCATCTACCAGGATGATTTCATAATTGCCATCCGGGTAATCCTGGTTGATCAGGGCCTTCAGGAGATCCTGAAGGTTTTCTGCCTCATTGCGGATGGCGACTACAACCGATACCATGGGCCAGGATATCAGGGGAACGCTCTCACAGCGTATCCGTGAAAAATACCACGCAGCCCGCAGGGAAAGACCTGCGTAAAGGAGCATACAAAGAAAAAATAAGGCTGCAACCCAGGTCATGAATGGATCAGGTAGTTGTAGTTAGTTGTCTTTCGTCCTCTTTGAGGGTAGCGTCAAACCAGAACGGGCCACCCGGAATGAAGGCCACCAAAAACCCCTTCAGCCCCTTTAGAAAAGGCCATCGGTATTTAAAAAACACTATGGCAAGCGCCAGCATATACAGCACAAATAACAAACCGTGGGCCCATCCAACTATCTTCACGGCTTCGGGGATTCCTGCAAAATATTTCAAAGGCATGGCGATTCCCAATAATACGAAAAAGGAAATACCTTCCAGTGTTCCAATAGCTCTCAATCGCCCAATCGGGTTATTTAACATATTCAATAGGATTTTTTGTCTTCTTTTTGTTTCCAAAGCTCAAAAGGAGATCGTGCCGCTTCTGCCAGCAGATTGTGCATCGGGATGGAGCGGTCCTGTGGCAGCAGCCTTATCTCCTCGTAAATGTACTGGTCATCAAAGCCTGCGTCTGCCGCATCTGCTGGCAGAGCCCCAAAGAACACCCGGTCAGGCCGGGCCCAGTAAATCGCACCCAAACACATGGGGCAGGGTTCACAACTGGTATAAATGTCACAGCCGGAAAGTTGAAAAGTGTCCAACTTCTGGCATGCTTCTCTGATTGCGACGACCTCAGCATGGGCCGTAGGATCAAGGCTGGAAGTGACAAGGTTGGTGCCTTTGGCAATTACCATCCCGTCGCGCACCACGATCGCCCCGAATGGTCCGCCAGCATTGGATTTTACATTCTCCATTGCAAGCTCTATTGCCATTTTCATAAACCCAACCTGTGCTTCCGTGGGGGCAAATTCGCTGTTCATCTTGTGCTTGTGAGGTTAACTGCCTTGCTTACGAATTGCTAAGGGTAATTATTCTGCGAAATCCGGATTCCCGTCATCTTATCCTCCTCTGAGGCTACCACCCCAGCAGCCATGCAAAAACCAATGGGGCCACAATGGTCGCATCTGACTCAATGATGAATTTGGGAGTATCGATATGCAGTTTACCCCAGGTGATTTTTTCATTTGGGACAGCGCCAGAATAGCTTCCATAGCTGGTAGTGGAATCACTGATCTGACAGAAATAACTCCAGAATGGAATGTTCTCCATTTCGAGGTCCTGATACAGCATGGGGACCACACAAATTGGGAAATCGCCGGCGATTCCCCCGCCGATCTGGAAAAATCCAACTCCAGCTCCTTCACTATTTTTCACGTACCAGTCGGCCAACCACATCATGTACTCTATGCCCGACTTGGTAGTCGATGGCTGCAATTCCTTCTTGATGCAGTAACTGGCAAAAATATTCCCCATGGTGCTGTCTTCCCACCCAGGAACGATGATCGGAAGATTCTTCTCCGCGGCGGCTATCATCCAGCTATTTTGGGGATCGATTTCGTAGTGTTCTTTCAGATCGCCCCCCAGCAGCATCTGATACATATACTCATGGGGAAAATAGCGCTCTCCGGCATCTTCAGCATCTTTCCATCGCTTGAAAATGTGTTCCTGAATTCGACGAAACGCTTCCTCCTCCGGAATACAGGTATCCGTCACGCGGTTGTATCCGTCTTCCAGCAGGTCCCACTCTTCCTGTGGACTCAGGTCGCGGTAATGAGGTACACGCTTGTAATGTGTATGAGCGACGAGGTTCATGATGTCTTCCTCGAGATTGGCCCCCGTACAGGAAATGATCGCGACTTTGTCCTGTCGAATCATTTCTGCCAGTGAACGACCAAGCTCAGCGGTGGACATGGCTCCAGCGAGGGTGATCATCATCTTGCCCCCCTTATCCAGGTGGGTTTGATACCCTTTGGCGGCATCTACCAGTGCCGCAGCATTGAAGTGCTTGTAGTGAGATGCTACAAATTGTGATATAGGTCCCATCGAGCGGTTCAGGTTTTGTTCAGTATGTTTATCTGGGGAGCAAAGATAGCCAACCCTGTGATTAGGTTGGTGTTTATTCTCTCATCTCTACATAAAATGGATCCTGGTCCTCCAGTCGCAGGACGAGCCCTGCCACCGTAGCTAAATCCACTGGCAGCTTATCCAGTGGGCTCCAGTGTAACCCAAGGCATTTATCGGGTTCCTGATTTTCGGGTTTTCCATCCCATTCGTGCACCCAGAAAACCAAATGAAGTTTTGGAGGCCTGCCAGACTTCTCACGGTAAACGACCCGCATCATCTGTGTTTTTTTGAGGGAAATACGCACACCTATTTCTTCCCGAATCTCCCTTCGCAATGCCTCAGCTGGAGACTCGCCTTTCTCTACATGTCCCCCTACCAGGTTAAATCCACCGCCTTTCGTTTTTGTCCTTTCCAGTAACAGCACTTTCCCTTCCTGTATCAACACCCCCCTCACCAAAATGTCAATGTTATCTTCTACCATTTTTCATTTCATACTTACTTATAGTAAAGAAAGGGGAAAATTGCTGGTAATAAAAAACAGACTTTACAGCGAGGTAGACATTTTTCTTCTTCCAGGATTCTGGGAGAATCAAACTTTTTACCTG
>CAYFIR010000234.1:0-4182 GCA_964343195.1 uncultured Bacteroidia bacterium
GTGCCTCTGCGTGAGAAAAATATCCGGGGTATTATTCCTCAATTTGCTGTCCTACAAAAGAAGTAAGTAAGAAAAGTTCGGCATTTCATTCTACCCACAGGCCGCCCCGGTTCACCAAATGCCACCCCAGGCTTGCTTTATGGCTCTTTTGGAAGGAAATTTTTGATCACCGCCAGGTTTCAGCACAGACTGCCTCACCAGCACCTCAAATAAAAGCATTCCTCTTTACTCTTAACTCACATAACAAATGCGAATCAAGGATTCACCCCAAAAAAAGGGCTGTAACACACCGTAGAGGCGACCCGCAGGTTCGCCTTAGCGTATCAGGCGAACCTGCGAGTCGCCTCTACAAGACCATGATCATAACCCTTGATTCACATACCAAATGAAACAGAGCCCCTGTCCTACTATTGTGGACAGGGGCTCTGTTTCATTGTGCATACCATGTAAATGCGGAGAAGGCAGCGCCTCCTAGGCATTTACTTGATGATCACACCAGTAGCTTCGAAAGCCAGTGCTACTTCTGGTTCGGTGTATTTTTTCTCGGCTTCCTCTTCGCTCATGCCACCGTCTACGGCATAGTGGCGCAGCATTTCAACACTGGTGGTCTGGAAGTAGGCGCGACCTTCCATGATGGCGGTCTTTCCTCCACAGTCTTTGGGGACAAAGAAGCCATAGTCTTTGAAGCGGATGCGCATTTCTGAACCATTCTCCAGGCTCATGGTCATCCAGCAGCCTTTCATCTGGCAGGCTGCATCGACGGTACCTGTTACTTTCACACCGTCCAGGGACTCTTTCTCTCCGAGGAGGGTAGCAAGCTGGTCAACGGGCACTGCACCAGATTCGTCGATGCGGAAGCCGTGGAAGCTACGTCCGTCTTCCCCCACGCTATCAGCGGGGTAGGAAATCTCAGCGGCCTCTTCTTGTGCGTAAACGTTGGAAACACTGGCCACAAACAACAGGCTCAGGATACTCCAGAAAATAAATTGCTTCATCATGATGTTAAAACGAGGTTAAGTCAAATTGATAGCCCCAAATCTAACGAATTTTCAGGATTGCTCATGAGGAGATGACCATAATCATTCTCAAGAGCTGCTAGCCGGGATTGCGGCCTCTTGCTTCATTCAGTTTCATCGTCATGGAAATGGCCTCATTGCTCACCCATTCGCTGTATTCCTCGATGGTCGCTAGCCGAAGGTCATCGTCCAGATAGCCTTCCTCCACCATCTGGGTAGAACCCGCCACCTTGGCCCAGATCCCCACTTTCGCGAGAAAATCTGCACGGCTGCGGTCATAGTGCTCATCGGAGTTCAGCACCTCAATCTCCGCAAAGCCTGTCTCAGCTAGCATGTTCGCAAGATCCTCCGCAATCCGGTTATTCATCCCTGCCTCCGCTCTCCATCTGAGAAATGTCCCATAAAACTGTTGCATGGAACTGGGGGGAGCAGGATTCCACTCAAGGTCCTCGTGGTTGTAATCCAGAATGGAAACCCAACCGCCGGGTTTGAGCAGGCTTTTGATCTTCATTAGAGCCGCTAGCGGGTTTTGCAACCATTGCAGCACCCGCGCAGACATCACCAGATCAAATTTTTCTTCCGGCTCATAGGCAAACAAATCCATGTGATGGAGGTGCAGGTTGGGGACCGCCTGATAGGTCTGCTTACCCGATTCGATGAATTTTTTCGTGTTGTCGAGGCCAATTACCAGCCCCTCCGGCCCCACCCGCATCGCCACATCTTTGGAGATGGCCCCGGTCCCACAGCCGACATCCAGTACCGTCATTCCAGGCTGAAGCAATGGGACCAGTGTCCGGTAGTCCACGGCGAGGCTGCGGTTGTCAAATATCCTGTTGGCTTCCTGGCCATCCCGCTCAATGTGCTTGTTACCCGTCATGTTTCTTTTGGCCTCAAAATATGGGCTATCCTGTTCAGGACAAAAAAGTGATTGGATGGGCAGCGGGAAATCGGTAGCTTTTTAAGAGGCTGTTTGGGATTTGGTGTTTGCTTGCCAAAAGCAGGATTTTTGGGTTTTGGCAAGGAAATTTCGGGAGGAATACCGAGGTATTTCGAGTGAAATTGACACAGCCAAGTTCCAAAAAGACAATTTTGGCGCGTGAAGGAAAATTTCCAAACAGCCTCTAACTCCTATTCACCCCCCAACCCTGCCTGTCATGTGTGTCGAAGCCTGCCGAAAAAGAATCGCTCAAGCGATCAGTCGCCGTAAATTTATTCGCTCAGCGGGAATGGGATCCGTGGGAATGGTGGCGGCTAGTTGTGCTCCGTCTGAGGAGCAATCCTCCAGGACTCATACCCTGACTTACAATCGGGTGGTGGACCTGACTCATACCCTGGGGGAAAAATTTCTCACTTTCGGAGGCGAGCAACAGGTAACCATTGAGACCATAGCCCGACGAGAAGACGCAGGATTCAATATCAAGCGCTGGACCATCGAAGAACACGTAGGCACCCACCTTGATGCGCCTTTCCACGTTTCGGATCAGCATACGGCGGACAACATCCCGGTAGCAGACCTGGTGGGGCCACTGGCGGTGATTGACATTCGTGCCAAAGCAGCCGAAAACCCCGATGCCCAGCTGACTCCTGACGACATCAAGGCATGGGAAGCCACTCATGGTCCTTTACCAGCAGGTGGAATTGTCGCCATGTATAGTGGCTGGGATGCCTATGTGACTAACCCCAAATTCCGGGGAGAAGATGGCGAGGGAGTGTTGCATTTTCCGGGATTTCATGCCGAGGCCACCCAGATGCTCATGGAGGAGCGAAATATCAAAGGCATCCTGGTAGATACCCTGAGTCTGGATCATGGCCCTTCGGCCGATTTTGCCGTCCATTTTTCCTGGCTCCCCTCCAACCGATGGGGTGTGGAATGCGTCGCCAACCTGGGCGATCTGCCAGCATCCGGGGCTACGGTAATTGTGGGAGGCCCCAAGATTGAAGGTGCGACCGGTGGCCCCAGCCGTGTCATCGCCCTCGTATAAGGCTTCAAAAGTGGCTTGCATATGTCTCAACAGCACTGGCTCCAATAAAAGCCGGATTTTCAGATAGCGTGAATATCAAAGGAAAAAATGGAAAAGCAGGAGTTGGTATTTGGCCGCCTGACCGACGTGCGGCAATTGGAAGAGGTACACATCCTCACCCACGATTCATTTGTGGAAGGCGGCCTGATTTCTCCCACTCCGGATGGGAAGCTGGATATCTATTCCCACCTGGATAGCCTACAGGAGACCCTTATTGTAACCGCTACCCTGGCTGGGCAACTGGTCGCGACCTGCTCTATTACCAAAGACAATAAACATGGCCTTCAGTCGGACAAATTCTTCAAGGAAGAAACCGACCATCTGAGGGAGAAACATCGCAACCTGGGCTGTTCATGGCGCATCGTAACGGCCCCTCCATTTCGTAGAGACATCAGGCTGATCAAGAGACTGATCGACCACACTGCCCTTGCCGCCCAGGACCTTGGGATTGAATATTGCCTGTATTGCTTTGCGACCAAGCATGAGAACATTTACTCGCGCCTGATTGGGGCCAAAACCATTACGAGAAAAGTCATTCACTATCAGGAAAATAGGGAAGGAAATGAATTCGCCCTGATGATCAGCCGCATAGCGGAATATGAGCCTTTTTATGTGAGGCAGCCTTGAGTAGGCGAGAAAACGTGTACATAAATGGGCATGGTCCCCCACCTGGGCGAGTTTTTCAACAAACCATTTATGCAAAATTTTTGAGTTTGTCCGCAAAACCAGGTGATCGAGCAGGGCAAGCATTCCAGAGTTAGTCTCCTGATAATCAATGGAAAGCAGGCCACAATCGCCCCATATTTCACACAATGAAATAATATTCCTGATTGGTCAAACCGATCACGAAGCATTTTCGACAGCCCGTATGGATCCGGCATCATATTGATGGGAATGAAGTGTTGCACACCTCACTCATTCAAACATCTTGCTATGAACGCTGGAAAAAAATCTGAAGAGACTCGTCTGGTCATTCCGCTATGGTTGCGGTTCCTTTTTATTGGCTGGATTGTGTACAACCTGTTGAATGCATTTTCCTCCAGGTCTTCGACAGATTCCGCAAGGGTCGATGTGGTAGAGGTATATCACCCCTAGTCATTAGTTTCGCGGTTCAAAGTTCAAGGTTGAAAGTTGCCTGGGCTACG
>CAYFIR010000235.1:0-4101 GCA_964343195.1 uncultured Bacteroidia bacterium
GCAGGCAGACCGTCAGCCCCCCGGCGTTGAGGGAGCTGTCTTTTAGCCCTAGCTCTAGGGGGCGGAAGAAGAAGGAGGGGAAGGAAGACTATGAAAAGGTCCGTAGCCTCCAGGGTCGCTATTGGGGCCGTAAAAGAATTTCACCCCCTCGGAAACATAGTTACAGGAGGTACCTAATTGGTTGGGATTCTGTATAACCCCTAGCCATTGATCTGATGTGTCATTTAACCAAAAAGGATCCAAGTATGGTATGCTTAAAGCTTGTTCATGACTTTTTAGAACATATATTTTCCCATCTGGACCATATTGTATATCTGTAATCTTGGATGCTTGTAAAGTGTCAAATACAGCAGGGATAATGGAATTGGCAATTAAAGCAGGGTTCCCGCTGGAAAGATCAGTTTGGTAGATTTTCTTATTTATGGGGTTAGGGAATCCCGAGGACTGAATTCGGTATAAAATAGAAGCATCGGGAGAAAAAAGGATACTCGTTTCACCTTTATAGTATGCTCCGGGGATAGGTCCTACAGGTAATGAGGCAAGTTGAATGGGATTTGACACCATTCCAGTCCCTGGATCAAAATTCATTACGTAGGTAAATGTATCTACCGTTTTATAATAAAAGTTCATAGCCAGTTTTCTTCCATCTGGTGAAAAGACCATGCTGTTGAGAGCGATATAGGTTGTAGTAGATGGAGGGAGCTGAAGGGTTGGCCCTACAGTAGATATAACTGGGGGTAAAGCTCCAGTGGATGTTATTTGATAAGCGTAGTATTGATTGGTATTCTCCCGTCTGCCCACCATCCAGTAATCTTCTCCATTCTGATGTCTGGTACAAGAAAAATGCGGGGAAATGGAATCCATTAACACTGTTACAGTTGGGGCAAATCCGCCTAGTCCTCCATTCAGGCTCATATCTATGGTCAGGTATCCCAGTCTATAATTGAAATCCGAGGGAAGAAAGAGGTACCTACCAAATAATAAGTATTCTGAAGTGGATCCGGGCTTAGGGATAGCGAAAAGAGCTTTTCCCCATGATACTGCCCACGTTGGGCCTGGTACAGGAAAAGTCAACTCTCCCATTACCTGATGATTGGCATTCCAGATTCTTTCAGGTTCAACATAGAAGAGTAGGTTGCCGCATGGGTCAGATATGGAAGTACAGTACCCATACTGAGGCAAAGCCAATGCCCCCGCATTGGGAATCACAGGATTAGTAACCCCTGGCTGGAATTGAAGCCTTGAAGAGTCCATCCAATACCAATTAGCAGTCTCATATTGCGCACATCCCAGGGCAGGCAGGAGGGCCAGCCAGCATAGCAGAAGCAGGTGTCGGTGCATGGTTGTGGTTTTTAGGTTGGATTGGAGGAAGAGGAAGGTGTATAGGGTCTATAAGGTGTATAGGGGGAATATGGGTGGGGCGTTGAAACTCAAAAGGCCCAAACCCATATATACCGTATTTCCCTTATTCCCCCTCAAAAGTCCCACTTTCTTCTTCCCCCTTCAAAACTATTCCAATCTACGAATTGCCTGAAAATATGAAAAGTGGATTGGGGAGGGATTTATATTTGTGGGGGGAGGGGAAATTGGAGTTGTTGTACCTATATTGTACCTGTGAGTTAAAAATATGGTGTAAGTATCTGTTTTTCAGATATATTAAATGATTTAATAAAACTCTGTAGGGGTCGTACCTTTCTTCTATACATTCCCGCCATTTTTATCAGAGAGCCAAAAGTAATAAGCCCTTGCTCTTTCAACCGAAGGTTGATATTTGCTTCTCATTTGTCGTACTTTTTAAGCGGGTTATCTCAAAAGTGAGGTAGCCCGTAATTTTTTCTCCATGCGAAATTCTCTACTACTCCTACTGGCACTGCTGGCCATTCTCCTGAACTCCTGCGAGGCTCCTGGTGCGGCCCGGGTCATGCAATGGCACAAGTTGACCCTGAGTTTTACCGGTCCAGAGTTGTCCGAATCCGAACCCGCTACTTTTCGGGACCATCGGCTGAATGTGACCTTTACCGGGCCTTCGGGGCAGCAGTACGTCGTGCCGGGGTTCTTTGCCGCAGATGGAAACGCAGGAGAAACCAGCGCTGAAACTGGGACGGTGTGGCAGGTGAGATTTTGTCCCGATGAGGTGGGGGAATGGGCCTGGGAGGCCTCCTTTCGAGTAGGGGAGGGCGTAGCCGTCAGGCGGGAAGCAGATGCCGGAAATCCCGCGCAATTTGATGGCGAACAAGGGAACTTTCAGGTGCTGGCCTCTGACAAATCGGGGCGAGACTTTCGGGCGCAGGGGATGCTCCGGAACACCGGGCAGCGCTACTTGCAGTACGCCGGTTCGGACAAGTTCTTCATCAAAGGCGGGGCAGGCAGCCCGGAAAACTTTCTGGCTTTTGAAGATTTTGACGGAACCTACGATGCGGGGGGCACCCACTTCCCGGCATTGGGAGAAAATCAGCTTCATGCCTACGGTCCACACGTTGGGGACTGGAAAGAAGGCGATCCGGTTTGGCAGTCAGGCAAAGGAAAGGGCATCATTGGTTCGCTCAACTACCTCAGCGGCCAGGGCATCAACGCGGCCTACATCCTGCTGATGAATGTGCAGGGCGACGGGCAGGACCTTTGGCCCTGGACCGATCCCGACCCCGAAAACCTGGAAACCTACGATGTCAGCAAGCTGGACCAGTGGGAAACGGTGTTCACCCATATGGATCGGGTCGGAGTTTTGGCGGACTTTCTGTTTACCGAGACGGAGAATGAAAACCTCTTCGAAGCCGAGTCTGGAGTTGCATTTGGGCACCGCCGGAAGATGTATTACCGCGAGATGATCGCCCGTTTTGGGCATCACCTGGGCATTGTCTGGAATCTGGGCGAAGAAAACGGTAAGGAAGACAACGAACCCTGGGGCAGCGCCAACAGCACCGAGCAGCGCAAGCAATTTGCCCGCTACATCCAGGACCTCGATCCCTACGACCATCCCATTGTGGTACACAACTGGCCCAACGATGAGGAGAAAATTTTCAGCCCCCTCCTTGGTGACGAGGCATTCTCGGGTCTTTCCATCCAGCGACATGAAGCCTATAATGCCGAAGTTCAGGACTGGATCGAACGATCTGCCGAGGCGGGGCATCCATGGATCGTAGCCATCGATGAGCCCCTGGGCTGGGAGTATGGCTGTGTGCCCGATGCCGAGGACCCCGATCACGACATTCCCCGGCAGGAAGTGCTTTGGGGGACGCTGATGGCAGGTGGATTTGGGGTCGATTGGTACTTTGGCTGGCAAAACAACGCCCCCACTTCCGACCTCTCCAATGAAGATTGGCGCAGCCGCGAGAATATGTGGATTCAGACCCGATATGCACTGGATTTTTTCCACGAACACCTGCCTTTTGAACGGATGATGGCTCAAAATGAGCTCACCCCTGACACGACCGATTATGTATTTGCCCTTCCGAATGATGCCTATGTCGTTTACCTGAAAAATGGGAACGGCAGTCAGTTGGATTTGTCTGGAGCGGAAGGGGAATTTGATGTTCGGTGGTTTGATCCGCGGCGTGGAGGGGAACTTCAAATGGGAGACGTGAAAATGGTTGCTGGAGGAAAAGCCGTGGAACTAGGTTTGCCACCTGCTGCGATAGAGCAGGACTGGGTGGTTTTACTGGAGAAAGGAGCCGATTAGTTAAAATGGGGTATCACGGCTAATTAGTCAGAGTGCCCATATTTCCCCGATACACCCATCAAGAGATTTCTTTTGTAGCAGTGAGAGGCTCAGGAATTGGTCGAAAGGGAAATTCTGATTGGCAGTATTGGAAAATATGCTGAGCAGACTGAATATCCTTTTTTGCGCTACAATCTGTTTTATTATGGTCATATTCTTTCATTTTATTCAACAACCATAAATGATAGCCGATTCCTGGAAGCGGTGGCTGCGCTGGATGGGAAGGTGGAAAGAGGAAAAATGGTCGTAGAGAACCCCAATCCCGCAAATGAGTCGGTGACCATTTCTCTGGGAGAAGTAGGGAAGGAATTGTACACTGTTTCCATCTATCATAGGAGAGCAAGTAGCTCTAAAAAATCCTGGGTTCCTCCCTCTCTCGCACAAGC
>CAYFIR010000236.1:0-4098 GCA_964343195.1 uncultured Bacteroidia bacterium
GCGAAAAAATCTGCGACCGCTTACCCATCATTTTTCACTTGACAAAGCACTAGGGAAATGTGACATAGGCTGGAACTATGGGAAAGATAGATTCGATCCCCTTATACCTGCGGAATTAAGTAATTC
Organism: uncultured Bacteroidia bacterium; assembly: GCA_964343195.1. Taxonomy (GTDB): domain Bacteria; phylum Bacteroidota; class Bacteroidia; order J057; family J057; genus CAYVAP01. Next base: position 127 of record CAYFIR010000236.1, read on the forward strand.
CTCACATTCGGAATTCGTATAAAATACTGATCGACAGCACTTTCGGCTACGAACTAGCGACTTCGAACTTATTCCCTCAACCCCTACCGATATTCTGCCAGCCTGAATCCATTGAACAGCCATTGCAGGTGGGGATGGAAGAAGTTTCTATACGTCAACCGTGCATGGTCACGTGGGGTGGCACATGATCCTCCTCGTAGCACCATTTGGTTGATCATGAATTTACCGTTGTATTCTCCCAGGGTACTTTCTTCAGCCTGGTAAAAAGGGTAGGGGAGGTAGGCGCTATTGGTCCACTCCCAGACGTCTCCCCAGAATTGATGGTTCCCTGCTTTTCGTGGCATGGGGCGGAAATGCCTCTCCTCGTAAAAGTTGGCTTCTTTGGGACAGGTAGGAGAGTAGATCCTCGCAGCTGTTTCCCATTCAAACTCTGTTGGAAGGCGTTTCCCTTTCCACTTTGCGAAGGCATCAGCCTCGTAGTAGCTGACATGGGTCATAGGAGCAGCAAGGTCGAGAGGCTTCAGCCCAAAGTGGGTAAACTGCATCCATGCTCCTTCTACCCTGACCCAGTAAAATGGGGTGTCAATCTGATTGTTTTGCACCCAGCGCCAGCCCTCCTCCAGCCAGTAACGGTAGTCGCCATACCCGCCTGCCTGAACAAACTCGAGAAATTCGCCTGTCGTAATCAGGCGATCCATGATTCTATAACCCTCTAAAAACACCCTGTGGCGACCTTCTTCATTGTCAAAGTGAAATTCTTCTCCCTGGTATCCGATGGGATAGGTTCCAGCTTCTACCTCCAGCCAGTCTATGGGTTCAGGCTGTGTTTGATGGGAGGGGGTATACCCCTCATTGAGGTATGCGGGCCAGAGCGGATTGTGGCCCAGGATGTACTTAATGTCATAAATCATGAGCTCCTGATGCTGCTCTTCGTGGTTAAGGCCCACTTCCAGGATATACAGTTCTCGATCAGATTTTGGTCGGGACTCATCTGTGAGGTAGGCCTTCATGGCCTTGTTGACATAGGTACGATATTCCAGGATCTCTGCCTTGGTTGGCCGGGTCATGTTCCCACGGTATGCCCTGACCACACGGTCTCCAGCACCTTCGTAATAGCTGTTAAAGAGGTAGGCATATCTCGGGTGAAATCGCTGATAATCAGTCTGGTACTCTGCGAGTAGGAATTCTTCAAAAAACCAGGTGGTATGACCCAGGTGCCATTTGGGAGGGCTTACATCCACGACGGGCTGAGCTACGGTGTCTTCCGGTGTCAGCGGAGCAGCCAATAGTTCGGTACGGCTCCGGACCAGTTCAAACTTTTCAGTCAGGTGCAACAGGCGGGAAGGTGTGGTTACTTCCATGGAAGGATGATGGTTGGTAGTTGTTGGCAAATGTCAAATGAGCTCTAAACTATCAAACAAAACCTCCAAGTTCTACTCAATATTTGCATTCGTAATCTGGATGACGATTGCGTTACTTCCTGCGGGCTTTTTTGACTTTCCCCTGCGTGTAAAATCCCTGGGGAACCACTCCGGCTATCTCCACGGATTGTGCCCTGACGCCGTACTGAGCCAGTCGGTTCTGATCGCTTCCCCGTCCCACGATGAAGGCACATGCCAGAATCTGCTTGATGGTCTGTTTGTTCACGCGATTACTTACCATCTCTCCCTGCGATTGCATGATGCCCACGTGAACGTGACTGGCTCCAAGGCGGTGTCCAGCTTCATGGGGGCCCACCCAGTCAAGATTTGCTGCCTGATCCGAAATGTAAATATGGTTATTGGGGGCATAGCCAAGGGTTTTACTGCCATCCCTCATTGCGATATCCTCAGAAGGGTTCATGGTGGAGTCAGGTATGATCTCCACTGCATTCAACAGGTCTGCTCGGACCTGCGTGTCCGGGATAAAGAATCCTTCATTAGTGCGGATGCCATGAGCTTCTCGTATATCGAAGCAGATTTTGTAATCGACTGCCTGCTTCCCGCGTCCAAGGCGGTATACATATTTTTCGTTCTGCTGGTTCCAAAAATACAGAATGGAATTCAACTGATTGCGTTCCTCGGCGGTCCCCCTGGCAGCGTAAAACCAGGCAGAAATGGTGATTGAACGGGTTTCATGATCGATCTTTATCTCAAATCCTCTTCTTTCTTTCCAGACTTCCTCGATTCTGCTCTCTTTTTCCTGACGAATAGCTCGTACATTTCCCTCTCTGTAAAGCGGAAGAGGGGCTATTGCCAGGGGCAGAAAAGCGAGATATGTCCAGGGAATATGCATAGGCCAGGCTTCATGGGATTCAAGTATATATGTTACGCTAATGTTATCAAAATGTTATGTAAAAAATAACTTCATGGTAATGTACTTCTTACATAGCTCTTGAAATATTGAGTTAGATTTGCCCCGAATCCTCAAAAAAGTCCAAATGAAACCACTATTATTCTTCGCTACATTCCTTATCATAACCCCAGTTTTTGGAGTCCAATATTCTGGTAGTCAGGCTGCTAGTTATGAGGTGGATGTCGATGCCAGGGAGGCAGAATCATTGGAGTGGGCAGCGTTAGGAGCCGGTGGAGGTAGTCTTTTTCTTTACACACTTACATTTTTGGGAGTCACCTGGCTGGCTCTTCCTGCGGTAATATTGGGAATCGCAGGGCTGGGGCTAGGAATTTGGCTTCGTCGTAAGCGAAAGGTGAAAAACTGGCGAACCCTGGTTGCCATTATCGGAGGAGGGGCCGTTACCCTTGTATTCATGGCTGCCTTGGGATTTGTGCTCTTTTTTTGAGGATGGCAGCTGAATCGTAGTAAAAAACAGGTTCTGCCAGCGTGACTGGCAAAACCTGCTTCTGGAGGTATGTGCAGCGATTTTTAAATGAAAAAGTCCGGCATGAGGTTACCACCTGGAGTTACCGCATAGTGATCCAGATCGGTGATGCCCTCACTGGCAAGCACTTCATCGTCGATGAAATAATTGCCGCTGCATTCAGTGGAAGGTCGCTTCAGGATGTGGAAGGCCGCATCAGCTACGATTTGGGGCTTACGAGAAGCCTTCATCATGGCATCCCCTCCCAGCATGTTGATGGCAGCGGTCGCAATGGCGGTACGGGGCCATAGGCTGTTGACCGCCAAGCCTTTCTTTTTGAACTCCTCACTCATGGCGAGGGTGCAGAAACTCATCCCGAACTTGGCCATGGTATAAGGCAGATGGTTTTTGAACCACTTGGCTTCCAGACTCAAGGGGGGGGCGAGGTTCAGGATGTGAGGATTTTCTGACTTGAGCAGGTGGGGAATAGCCTTCTGCGAAGTCATGAAGGTGCCCCGGAAGTTGACCTGATGCATCAGGTCAAAGCGCTTCATTTGCGTAGAAAGGGTATCCGTCAGCATGATGGCGCTCGCATTGTTGATGAGGATATCCAGCCCGCCGAAGGTCTCTACCGTTTTGTTGATGGCCTCCTGCACCATCTCTTCCTCACGCACATCTACGATAAGGGGCAGGGCTTTACCACCCGCAGCTTCCATTTCTTCTGCTGCGGAATAGATGGTCCCGGGGAGTTTGGGATGTGGCTCCGCAGTCTTGGCTGCAATGGCAACATTGGCGCCAGCCTGTGCAAGTTTGATTCCGATGGCCTTGCCGATTCCTCGGCTCGCTCCGGTGATGAATACTGTTTTTCCTTGAAATTCGCTCATGTGTAGTCCTTTTGTGTTGGGTTAAGGGGGGGAATGAAGTTACACAAAGGGGGGTAGCTTATGAAGCGTTGCAAGGGATTTTTTGTCTGTCTGTGTTCTGCTGATGCCAGGGAGACGCGGATGGGGTAAGATCAGAGATCGTGCAGGTGGAGAGGTGATCGAATCCCCCCGTCATTTCGCCTGGCGAAATGCCACCCCCCTTTTCAAAGGGGGGAATGAGTTCTGGGGCGGCCTCAGGCCGCAGCAGCAACTTTCCCCCCTTCGGCGCGCAGCAGAGAAGGGGGGTGGTTT
>CAYFIR010000237.1:0-4078 GCA_964343195.1 uncultured Bacteroidia bacterium
GGGCCAACCTTTCAAAAAATATATCTTGACACTTCTTAGGCCGGGAAAGTAGGATGTAACCTTTCGAATACTTCGAAAATCTTGGTCGCGTATTTTGGGTCGAATCCCATGCCATTGTCCTTCACATAGTAAACCCACCGTGAGGAAGGTTCATCGCTGTAAGCCCCGATTTCGATTTCAAGCGGCCGGTCGGTACTCCGGTATTTTATTCCATTGGACAGGAGATTGGTAATCACCTGCTTGATCAGGAAGAGGTCTCCATACAGGGTGGGGCACTGTCGGAGGGTAAGTCGTCCAGTTTCCAGGCCGAGGAGATGTTTGAGTTCTTCCCATACCTCCTGGATAAGTGGAGTTACTTCAATCATCTCTTTTCGGACAGATATTCCCCCGATTTTGATGTAGGAAATCAGGCCATCGATAATCTGTGTCATGCGATCAGCCTGCTGGAGTATTTTTTCGAATCTTGCTTCTTCCTTGGAGTCAAGTCGATCGCTCAGGCTATCCATTAACATCTCTCCATAGGAGCGGACCGCTCGTAGTGGGGTTCGCAGGTCGTGAGCCATGGAACGGGTAATGGTCCTCATCTCTTTATTGGCCTGAACCAGGGCTTCAGTACGCTCCTCGATGACCTTTTCCAGGTTGGTGGCTTCTGTGCCACCACTAAGGTTGCCAAATAGGAACTCATCCTCTAACACCAGTCCGAGGTATCCGATGGAAATGTCTCCTGCCTGATTGTTTAGAGGGAATCGATAACTCAGGATGGAGTATTCCTTATCTCCGACTACATACTTGTCCAGACTGGTAAAGGGGCGATGATGTGTGATGACTTTCTGGTCCTGAAAACGGAGGGAGATTGCAGTTTCCTGGGGGAATAGTGCGAGATCATTGCTGCCAATCAGTACTGATTCAGTGCGCTTGAGAAAGTTGATGAATCCCCGATTCAGGAATTTATAGACAAGGTCGTGACTCTTGATACTCAGCAGGATGTTATTGTTGGAGAAAAGGGTCTGATAGCTTTCATACAGGGTGTAGGCCATTTCGGAGATGCTTCGCTCTCCATCCAGCTGAAGGCTGTTAAGCATGAATTCTCTGGGGGTCCCGGAAATATCCTCCAGGGGCACCAGCATGTTCATGAGATTCAGGACTCCCTCTTTTGGGGTTTCCAGCTCACTGTTATATTTGATTGGCTTATGGGCTTCGATAGCTTCAGCCAACGCATGTCGCAGTAATTCAGATCCGACTTCGCCCAGGTATTCGAAAATATTGGCTCCGAGTATCTCCTCACGTGTAAACCCGCCCGGAGTTCGGTTTACGTAGGTGATGGTATAGGAATCGTCAAACAGGATGACCATGGAAGGCAGGGTGTCCAGCAACCTGCGCATGTTCTGCTCAGATGCTTTTAACTGCCGCTCCATCTGCTTCTTGTCAGAGATGTCGAGGATATTGATCACTACCCCTTCGACAGCCTGATGGTTAAGAAATGGATTGATTTTTACCAGAAAAACGGTGGTCGCCTCAGAACCAATTACTTCTTTCTCGGCTCCCTGCCCAGACTTGATCACTTTGTCGATGTCCTTGAGGAATTCCGGATAGTGCCACTGGAGTTTATATTTATCAATGTTATTGCCAATATCGGATTGACTAAACTGGATTAGAGTAGTGGTGTGGGGAGTGTACAGGCGGATATTGCGGTGAAGGTCGAGGTGGATGGTTCCCATCCCTGAACTATCGATCAGGTTTTCAATGGTGATTTTTGCCTCGGAGAGTTCATTGTTTCTGGACTGTAGCTCACTATTGACGGTATATAGTTCTTCGTTTAGAGACTGCAGCTCTTCATTGGTACTCTGTAGCTCCTCGTTGGCCGCCATGAGTTCTTCGTTAGAAGACTGGAGTTCCTCATTTCCGGTCTCCAACTCCTCCATGGTGTTCTGGATTTCCTGCCGGGCCAGCACTAACTCACGCTGTATTTCTTGTAGTTGTTGGGAGCTATCAAGGTTCTTTGGTGCGTTGACAATGGTATGAGGGCCATCATCTTTATCATGCTGCTGATTGGGGGCCTTCCATTCAATTAGAAAAATAGGCTCATCCTGGAATGTTCCAGCAAAGGGTGCGATATGTACATCCTGGTAGGTGGAAGGTTCATTCCTTACCAATAGTTGGGTGTAGATGACCGGTTTTTTGTCTGCCTGTATGCGGGATATGCTATCTCGAAGGGCCACCATGGTTTCGCTGGTGACCATATTAAGGATATCATTTGTAGGCCCCAGTTCGGGAACCTTCAGGTATTGACTGGCACCCCCACCAGAATAAATCAGCTCAAAATGTTGGTTGATCAACGCAAATGGCACTGCATAGCGCTCCAGGAGTGCGCTGACCATGCTGAAGGTATAGGAACCCCTTTTCTCGGGTTCGCGCTGGTAGTAAAGCTTACGGGTTGAATGCGCTTCCTTTCCTGCTGGAGTCTTGACTCTTTTGGAAAGAAGATTGGAACTGCTGCCCCATCGTCCAGAGATTTTGCCACGGGTTTTGAAAATCTTCCACTTGTTGCTGATGGAGACAAAGTAGTCTTTGTAGTCAAGGATATTTTCGCTGGCTCCGAGAAACAGGTAGGAGCCTGACTTTAGACCAAAGTGGAAGTTTCTCAGTGCCCAACGCTGGGAGTGGGTTTTGAGATAAATCATCAGGTTGCGACAGGCTACCAGGTCAAGGTTTACGAAGGGGGGATCACTGGTAACGTCATTGTGGGCAAAAATGATCTTTTCTCTTATGCTCGGGATAATTTCATACCTGACTCCATTAAAGGAAAAGTATTTTGCCAATAGGTGTGAAGGGATGTCCTGAACTTCCTGCTCGGAATAATGGCCCCTACCGGCTTTTTCCAGTGCTGACCGATTGAGGTCCGTAGCAAGGATGGTATAGAGCGGGAAGAGGTCCTGGGACAAAAGGTATTCACTCAGAAGGATGGCGATGGTATAGACCTCCTCCCCGGTCGAGCAGCCACACACCCAGATCCTGATCTCCTCTCTCCTGCGGACCTTTTGTGTGAGCTCTGGAAATACGAGTCGCTCTAGCTCCTTGAAGCTTTCTTTGTCCCGAAAAAAGGAGGTAACCCCGATCAGCAATTCAAAGTAGAGATTCTCAAGTTTGGTAGGGTTTTCTTTGAGAAAGTCGAGGTATTGGTCATGGTGGACAAATCCATTGAGGGCCATGTGCTTCTCAATGCGCCGGACGAGGGTATTGTGTTTGTAGTTGAAGAAATCTACCTTAAACTCACTGTTAAGCAACCTGAGAATGGGTTCGATCTTTGTCTCTTCAGATGGCTTGATAATGACAATACTCCCGTCATCCTGGCTTCCTAGGGCCAGTTCTGAGAGTTTCTTCCCTATCTCAGAGGGGGTGAGGACATAGTTGACGATACCGGTGTCAATGGCACTCTGCGGCATGCCGTCAAAGTCCCCACTCTGAGGGTCCTGGCAAATGGTAATCCCTCCCATTTCCTGAATGCGCTGTATCCCCCTGGAACCATCGCTACCGGTGCCGGACAGGATAATCCCAATGGCCGCTTTCATTTTATCCCTTGCGAGAGAAGACAGGAACAGGTCGATGACAAACCGTGTGCTGTCATTTCCCAGTTGGGACTCAACCTTGAGAACCTGATTTTCGATCAGGAGATTATGGCCCGGAGGAGCGAGATAGATATGATTGGGTTTCAGGATCATGTCCTGCTCCGCAACCAGGATGGGCATGAGGGTATCCTTGGACAGGATATCCTTCATATAGCTTTTGTGCAACGGGGACAGGTGTTGCACAATGACATAGGCCATTCCAGTTTGTTCCGGGAGGTTGCGTAGCAGTTCCTCGATGGCCCGAAGGCCTCCGGCTGATGCTCCGATTCCTACAACAGGAAATGAAGGGTTGTCTGTGGGATTCATTCAGGGGAGTTGAACATATTCAATATGAAACCCTCCTAATATATTCGGTTTTTTTTATGAATCCTACTTGATGTCGTGCATTGCTCCTATTGGAGTTGTCTAAAGTAAAAAAGGCCCATAGTTGAGTAAATTGTTGGTTGCAACAC
>CAYFIR010000238.1:0-4051 GCA_964343195.1 uncultured Bacteroidia bacterium
AATTACGAATTACGAATTACGAATTACGAATTACGAATTACGAATTACGAATTACACTCCTCACGCATACTGCTGTCGATACAGGTGGGGGGTCGCCCCAAAGCTTCGCTTGAAAAGACGGCCAAACGAGCTGCTGTCTTTCAGGCCTACTTCATGGCAGATCTCGTGAAAAGTCTTGTCGGTTTGGATCAGCAGGGTACGAGCCTGATCGAGACGCAGCGTGATCAGGTACTGACGAGGTGTCTGCCCAAAAGCTTCCTTGAACAGGCGTATGAAATGGTATTTGGATAGACAGGCTACCTGAGCCAGGGTGTCCAGGTCCAAAGCTTCATCCAGATGTCCGTGCATGTGGGTACGGGCGATGCACAGCCTGCGATAGAGTTCCCGTTTGGTGGATAGCTTGGCGCTCGTCAGGTTGAGCATCTGTTGATAAGCGGTATTCTGAAGAGATATCAGGGCTTCGGTGATGTCTCTGGCTGGTTCAGAGAAGTCTTTGGCTGTACCCGGTACTGCCTGGTAAGCCTGCCTTGACTGCTGGATGAGCTGAGTGCCAAGTTCGTTTTCCTGGGCTTCATAGATGCGCTCGCATAGCTCCAGGTGCCCATTACCTTCGGTATGGTTCCTGAGAGTAGCGAAAGTTTCCAGCTCGGTGAGCTGCGTGAGCTGGTCCTGAAAAAGAGCTTTTGAGATTTTTGTCAGGACAATTTCTACCGGTTCATCAGCAGCAGGGCTCAAGCGAAGTGTCTGATTGGGATTGATCACCAAAAACTGATTGGCTGTCAATGTCCAGCGTTGGAAGCCGGCCTGTGCAGAGAGACGCCCCGCCTTCAGCCAGAGAATGGCATAATGTGCCAGATCAAAAGTCGTAGCCTGAGAAAGTGTCAGGCGTTCCTGTAGAAAGGAGGACGCAGATTGCCCGGCCTGAGGGGTACGTGGATGGTCTCGGTGTGGAAAAGCAGAAAGGGGGGTACTCATAACTAATACTGTTTAGTGGTCCACAATGATCCACGCTAGAGTGTGAGGTGTGTGTCGTATATGATCCAAAATGCATACCATGGCAAAAATTGCTGAAAATCAATGGTTTATGATTTTAGGCAGTTTTGACCTGTCCGTATTCGGACAGTCGCTTGTTCGTTTGTGAAACAGATGAAACACCTTTCCTACGAACGGCTTCGTTTTTTAGATCAGCGTCAGTGAATACCCGCCCAAGCGCAAGTAGATGTTGCGATTTTTCGACTAACTCCGGGTTTATCCTGCTAAATACTGGGGGATAATTTTCTTTTTTGGGGAATAATTCCCTTCAGAATTTTTGCCAGGACCATGGATTACCTCCGTTTGACCGGAGTATTGTGTACCTTCCCTGCTAAACTGAATTTCCGATCTAATGGCTACTACTTTTGATCTCAACACCCCGAATGCTGCTCCCTTGCACGGAGTGGAGTGGCTTGCCGAGAGTCCCAAAGCCGTCCTTGCACTTGTGCACGGGCATGGAGAATATACAGAGCGATATGATCACCTTGCTTCGTTCCTGAATGGGCATGGCATCTCAGTCATGGGCATGGACCTGCCCGGTCATGGTCGTTCCCCTGGCAAGCGTGGGCACTTCAAAAGCTATGAAGGGGTGCTCAATCAGGTTGCGGCTCTGATTGACCGCGCCAAAGCCACTCACCCGGGACTTCCAGTATTCCTGATGGGGCACAGCATGGGAGGAAATCTGGTGGCATCCTTTGCCCTGCGCCGACAGCCGTCCCTCTCTGGGGTGATCCTGTCTTCCCCCTGGCTGGAACTGGCTTTTGCTCCGTCGACGGTTGATGTCATGCTGGCCAAAGTCATGATCAATATCTGGCCCTCATTCACCCAGTCCTCCAAACTGGATGCCACTGCGATCTCACGTGATCCGGCTTTGGTGAAGGCCTATGAAGAGGATCCTCTCATTCACGATCAGGTCAGCCCCCGGCTGTTTACTGATGTGACCCAGGCCGGATCAGAAGTGCTTCAACATGCTAATGACTGGAACCTTCCCCTTCTGGTTTACCAGGGGGATGCGGATCGGATTACCAGCCATGACGCGAGCGCAAAATTTGCTGCAACAGCAGGGGGGGGAGATGTGACATGGCACAGTTGGCCGGGAGGGTACCACGAGATGCACAACGAACCCGAGAAGCAGGCTGTTTTTGAGCTGCTCTACCGGTGGATCAATGAAAGAGTGTAAAACTGTTAAAAACCGCTTTAGCTCCGCAAATGGATTTTTACTATGCTTCCTCTGAAAGTGCGATTTCGCCTTCAGCGGGACCTACTTTCTTTCAAAAGAAAGTAGGCAAAGAAACCTGGGCATTCCATTCAGCCCCGCAGGCCGCCCCGGTTCACCGAATGCCCCCCTACGCCGCCCCAGGCTTGCTTTATTCCTCTTTTTGAAGGGGGGCAGGTTTCTCTCTGCGTCCTTGCGCCTACCGCTATGCGGCATCTTCGATCTGTTTGAGAATATTATGCGGCGTATAATTCTTCAATTTGCTGCCCTATAGCGGTTTCGCTCGTGAGCTTCTCTGAAGCGAAACGTACAGTCTGACGATACTCGGCATGCTCCACCTGTGGGTCTCTGACGCCCCTTATTCCTTTCAGGAATATGCTTTCAGAACGCATAAAAGCAAAGCTGATTCGCCATTCTACCTGTTAATTCGCGTGAATCACGAATCTGCTCCTCCATCCCACAACTGCTCCAGCTTACGGGTGGATTCTTCCCAGCTAAAGTGGCTTCGCACGAATGATTGTCCGGCTTCGGCCACGGCCTGACAAAGCCTCGGTTGGCTTAGGGCTGTCCTGATTTGAGAGGCAAAGGCCTGCGCTCCTTCTGCTAGCAACAACTCTTTTCCGGGTTCGGCCCCGATGGCGTTATTGACCATGGGGGTGGTGAGACACAGCCTGCCCAACGCCATGGCTTCGAGAATCTTGTTTTGCTGTCCGCTACCTGCCCGCAATGGAGCAACAAATATTTGTCCATCCTGATAGGCTTCCCGGATGTCTTCGACCCAACCGCTTACGGTAATGCGTTGATCCTGGGCCAGGGCTTTAACTTCGGCACTTGGACGCGCCCCCGCAATAAGTAGCCGGGCATTTGGGAGTTGCTTCCATAGCAGTGGCATCACAGATTTGGCCAAAAAGACGGCTGCCTCTATGTTGGGGAAATAGCCCATGTTGCCGACAAACACGAGCTCGTGATGTGGCTCCTGGTCTGGAAGCGGTTGAAAAAAATCCAGGTCAATGCCATTGGGAATGATTGAAACGGGGCTGTTGGCGGGTAGCCTCAGGTAGCGCCGATCCTGTTCCGAGATGATGGTGTGGTGGGTAAAGTCCGGATAAATGGCCGCTTCGTACTTCATCAGGCGATAACTTTCCATTCGCATGGGCCACCGGAGATAAAAAGGGCTTTTCTCAGCTCTTCGTTTCATCCCGACAGAAAAGGTATCCATGTAATCCAGTGTGGAAGGAACATCCAGACTGCGGACATATTCCGACATCCTGATCAACTGGCAGTACAGATGATCAGGTTTTTCCTTCTGAATAATACCCCTGATGGCCTGTCTGATCTGTTGCCTGAAGAAATACCCGACCTGGGCAGGTTTTCCACTGATAAAGCTTTTCAGCGCAGCAGTCCATGAGTCCCGTTTGTCGATTTGGAACAGGTGGATCTGGCTGCAGAAAGCTTCTAGCGCTTGTAGGTGTGCTGTTGGAACCTCTTCCTCGTCATGGAGAGACACAAGTATCACCTCATGATGTCGGGCCAGCATGCGAATCTGATGATAGGCACGCAGCTTATCTCCTTTCTCAAGAGGGTAGGGAAACCTGGATGTCAGAATCAGCAGTTTCATATGGACAGCCAAAGATATACACTTTAGCTGCACAGGACTATTTTGAGCTGGAAATCAGGAAACAGATTTCTCAGATTCCAGTTCTTTTCCGCTTTTAGGAACGCGAGAAAAATAACTTCCCGATTTTGCAAAGAGATCTTGTTCGCAGGCAAGGAAGAAAAACCGAGTTTGGCGAGCCAAATGAG
>CAYFIR010000239.1:0-3984 GCA_964343195.1 uncultured Bacteroidia bacterium
CGAGTTCGTTGACCTCGAAAATACAACTTCTCACTTTCTTGACTGGGAAAGTGGGTTATATGTTTTAAATCAATGAATATGAGAGATTTATAGGTAGCACAACCAGATTAGGTTTAATATAGGTACAACATTTAAGTGTTTTTCTCATTTGGACAAGAGAAATACCTATAGTTTTGAAATTAACGAAGTCCATTCTCAATATTCAAGGTCAACATTAAGAGGCTCCAAGAAGGAGATCCTGAAAGCTGCCAAGATGGAAGAGGCGGCAGAAGGCGAGGCGTTTATGCCATGGAAGTATATTGGAATTACGCAGTGATACCCGATGGAGCATCAAGTTCCTAAAAAATCTATATTGGCAAATAAAGTCCATGAATAGGCTTTGGATTCTACTCACATTATTTGTTTGCTGGAACTGTGAATCTACTGAGAACAAAGAAGCTATTACGGCAAAGCCCCGTATCCTCATCAGCTCTGACATCGGCGGTACCGACCCCGACGATAATCAGTCAATGATTCACTTTTTGATGTACAGCGATTTGTTCCAAACCGAGGGGATCATCTCATCGCCTTCCTACGGGAAGGGGAGCAAGGAAGAAATCTTGCGGATGATAGGCCTATATGAAAAAGACCTGCCTCTATTAGAGAAGCATGGTTCGGGATTCCCTCCCCCCGACTCGCTGCGACTGATTTCCAAACAGGGAAGAAGAGGGATGGCACCTTTTTTCGGCTACGATGTGGCTACAGAGGGATCAGATTGGATCATCCATTGCGCCAGAAAGGAGAGCGATAAACCACTCTGGATATTGGTTTGGGGCGGGCTGGATGACCTGGCTCAGGCGCTACATGATGGTCCTGACATTCAAACCCGAATAAGGGTTTACTGGATAGGCGGGCCCAATAAAAAGTGGAGTTCCAACAGTTATGCCTACATAGCGGAAAACTTTCCAGATCTATGGTTTATTGAGGCGAACGCTTCTTACCGGGGATTTTTCTCCAATACCCTTGCCTCTGATAGTCTGAAAAATGAGAACTATTATCGCAATTTCATCGCTGGAGCGGGAGCTATGGGAAAGGCTTTTGAAGGCTACTACGATGGAAAAATCAAAATGGGGGATACGCCTTCATTGTTATATTTGATGAATGGAAGCCCGGATTCTCCGACTGGAGAAAGCTGGGGAGGGAGTTTCCAACTAATCACCCATAGTCCAAGATTTATCTATAATCGGAATACCTCTCTCCAGGATACTGTACTGGTTTACTCCATTGTAGAGTACCAATTTAGGGGACCTATACTTGACATCCCCGTAGATTCTGCCTGCTTCACCATGACCGTTACAGCGGGTGTCGGTGAGCAAAAGTGGCCTGGTTATTATATGGGGGACGGACAATACGCCATCCGTTACGCTCCAAAGAAAGCCGAGAGGCTCACTTATGAAATCACTTCTGGTATAGAGGGCTTTCCAGTGCAATCTGGAGAACTGACCGTTAGCGACGGCTGGCCAGGATCTAAATCTGAGGGTGATTATATACTTGGGGCCAATTGGTACACTGATCGTGCTGATGCTGAGGAGTATGACCGAGGCTGGCAGGGAGCCATGACCGTATTGAAATGGCGCGAGGACGCTTTGCTGGACTGGGCCCGTAGGTGGAATTGGCTCAGGATCCAATAAGCGCTAGCAACCCGTTTCAGAGAGAGAAGTTTCGACTCAGCCAATGACAAGTTTATTTAAACTCAACTGAATAGCCATTTGAGTTAGAGTGTTCAATGGTACCCAGATAATCTCTGAGTGCAGAAAAATGGATTTCCATTTTATCCTTTGCTAAACGAGGGTCTCCTTCTTTGATAGCGGTAACGATATCCTCATGAACCTTAACCCTAGATAGTGCTTCGTCTCCTTCACAGATACGGTCCTGCTCAAATATTCCGATTATTTCCGGAGTAATGAGGTGAATGAGGGTAGCTAAAGCAGTATTGTGGCTAGCTTTGGCAATTTCGAGATGAAACAAAAGGTCTTCTTGCACAGCATCTTCCCCTCCTAGCACTTTTTCACGAAGGGCACCCAAAGCAGTTTCGATTTTTTCGAGATCTCCCTTTGTTCTTCTTTGCGCTGCGTGCTCCACGATAATTAGTTCCAGACCAATTCGGGTCTCGATGTATGACTTTGTACCAGGCTCCTCCATTTGCTGGATATTGTCCAGTATACCATTCATGGCCAACCTGCCAATATTAGCGATGAAATTCCCACTCTGGGGACGCGACTCGATCAATCCATAAAATTCTAGTTTCTGGAGTGCCTTGCTCAGATTTCTTCTACTAACACCAAACTTCTCTGCCATCGCTCTTTCTGGTGGCAGCCTATCTCCCGGCTCTAAATTTTTATAATTAATCAGGCCCTGGATTTTTGAGATTATCTCCTTTTGGATAGTCTGATTTTCTTTATGTGCGAGGATTTCCAACTTCATTTTTCAACAGTTCTATTAGCCAGAATCATGCTGATTCTACGGTATTTTCTAGCCTTTTACAGCTAGGGAATACACATGAGATGAGCTAAATCAGGTATAATTTGCAGTAAAAATACAAAAAGTATGCACATATTTCATAAAATCGGTTTACCACAGTTATTCCTTCATATCTGCAAAAGAGAGACAGAGCAGATGAAAGGGTAGCTTTTGAGCCAAAAAAATCTTGGTTGGGAGGCCTACTAAGGCCCCCCTCCAAGAACTACTACTAAAAGGACGATTATGATGCTCAAATAAAGATGAAAGAAGGCGAGCTTCAGCCCTTTACAACATGCAACCATCACCAAGTGACTATGAAGCCATCGTAAACCAAGCGCGGCTCGCCCGCTATTCGCCTGAAATCCTAATTTGATTAGCAGATGGGGTTAATACCCATCATTCTGTGTAATAGCGCCATAACTTGCCAACACTTCAGAAATGGGAATTGGAAATAGGTGATAATTACTATTAATAGTCTCTCCCATCTCCTCATTGACTGTTTCCGTCCTAACCAGATCAAACCATCGCTGCCCCTCGAATGCAAGTTCCAGCCTTCTTTCATCCTGGATGGCTTTACGGACTAGCTCCTGTGTATTCAGGATGGTATGGTCAAGTGGCTCTATTCCTGCTCGGGTTCTGAGCGGATCCAATACATCGAGTGAGACTTCAGGTGAAGTGCCATTCTCGTTAAGGGCTTCCGCATATAGTAGGATCACATCCGCCAGTCGTAATTCGATCCAATCATGGTCAGGACCTCCTGCCTGGGGGAACTTGGGCGACGCCATAAGGGCTGTATCGATGGTTACTGCTCTTCTTAGGTCGCCAGGACTGGCATCAAACGCATCAACCAGATCTTGATCCAGTGGTGTGAGTGACTTGGTGTCAAGTCCCCCCGACCATGACCAGAACTCTGAGAATCCATATTCATCAGAAATAGAGCTTGAAATCTGGGTCGCAAAAATGATCTCAGAATTCAGGTCATTGTCCACCCCAAAAATATCAGCGAAGTTTTCCTGCAAGCTGATGCCAGCACCATCTGCTCCGTTAACAACTGCTGCGAGGTGCGGTTCAGCATTGGCGAAGTCTCCTATTTGCACGTAAACTTTACCCAGGATTCCCTGAGCAGCATATTTAGAGGCGCGACCATCTATTATGTCTGTGCCTAATGCTGCTATGGCATCTTCAAGGTCAGGGATGATCACGTTATTGTAAACATCTACAGCAGGTTGCCTTGGCAGTATAGACGCATCAGATGGGTTGGGGGAAGGAGACAACGTAACGGTAACATCTCCAAACACACGCACAAGCTTGAAATATGACAATGCCCTCAAAAACTTTGCTTCGCCTACTTCAATAGGGTCTTCAGAGTTTTCAATAACGTTATTGGCACTCAATATCGACTTGTACAGAGCTGTATAGAAAGGCCCAAAAAACGTATCCATCCGAGCAACAGCATCTGGAATAGTAGACTGAAGCGTTGTTTCT
>CAYFIR010000240.1:0-3963 GCA_964343195.1 uncultured Bacteroidia bacterium
AAGGCGACATAGCACTTTCAGAAATCATGTATTAAAAATCCATTTGCGGAGCTATGAAAGAAAGGAGGTCCCGCTGAAGGCGACACTACACTGGTAACCAGTCGCTTATGAGAAAAAAAAACCGAAACTGACGTTGTTAAAAGGTTTTTTCCAGGAGGGTCCCTTCCTTGATTCGGTTGTAAATTTCATGCTGAGCCCGAAGTGGAGGGAGGTTATTCGTCACCTTCAAGTTTTTCATCTGTCGGTCGAGTTTGACAGCCTTGACATTGTCTGACCACTGTAACTCCATGATAGCCAGTACCTCTGCTCTTAATTGGGCCTCTTTTAGGGGAAAAACCACCTCGATCCGTCGGCTCAGGTTGCGGGTCATCCAGTCTGCTGAGCCAAGATACATTTTGGGTTGGCCTGCGTTTTCAAAATAAAATACCCGAGCATGCTCCAGGAACTGGTCCACAAGGCGGATGATGCGGATATTCTCACTTTGTCCCGAAACTTCGGGCTTTAGGCGGCAGATGCCACGAACCAGCAATCGAATGGGGACGCCTGCATTTGATGCTTCATAGAGCTTCGTGATCATCTCGGTGTCTTCCAGGTTGTTGATTTTGAGGAAGATCCCACAGGGCTTGCCCAGTCCTGCATTTTTTATCTCCTCGTCTATCAACTCCACAAATTTTTCCCTCATACCCAGATATCCTACCAATAGCTCTTCAAATGGAGGGATGTTGTCTCTGATCTTTCCCAGGTCCTTCTGTTTGGCCAGGTAGCCAAACATCCGCTGCAATTCTCCCAGTATGTTCCTGTCAGAGGTAAAGAATCCCTCATCGGTATAAATGCGGGCGGTTTTCTCATTGAAATTCCCTGTACTGAGGAAAGCGTAGCCCTTCATTCCGGTATCTTCCTGTCTCATCACCATGGCTACCTTGGCGTGTACCTTGAGTTTTGTCTGGCTGTAGATGATATTCACCCCGGCAGACCTCATGTCTTCAGCTGATTTCAGGTTCGAGGCTTCATCAAATCGCGCCTTGATCTCTACAAATACATTGACCTTCACGCCATTTTGAGCGGCGCGACTCAGGGCCTGGACGATGGCAGAGTTGGAGGCTACGCGGTACTGGGTGGCATATATTTCCTTGACCTTGGGGTCTGCTGCAGCCTGATTCAGGAAACGAATGACATGGTCATAGGTATGATAGGGGAAATGCAGCAGCCAGTTCTTGGTGCGAATGGCATCAAACAGGTTGTCATATTCCGCCAGCTCAGTGTGGGTCAAAGGGGGAAGGGAGGCTTGCTCAAGCCTCGGGGAATGTGGGTTGGGAAACCCGAAAAAATGGGAATAACTGTGATAGGAACCGCCAGGAAGTAGCTCTCGCTTGCGGAGGTCAAATGTCTCCCGAAGGTAATTGAGCATGGATTTTTGCATGCTCTGATCATAGAGAAATCTGGCTGGAAGGCCGATGCTGCGCTTTTTCAGGCTTCGCTTCATTCGCTCAACCACATCGTCTCCAAATTCATCTTCCAGGTTGATCTCGGCATTTCTGTTCAGCTTGATGCTGTGGCAGGCCATCACGTCATAACCGGGGAATATCCGACCCAGGTTGCAGCGGATGATGTCGTCCAGAAATATGTAATAGTGTTCTCCGTCCACCATGGGCAGCTCTACAAACCGGGGGAAGTAATGGGTCGGAATCTGAATAAGGGCATAGCGGATGCGCTTTTTCTTGGCCAAAATCTGTTTTTCCGCAGGCAGAAGGCTCTCATAATCCCTGGGCCGATTTCTCAGCTTGACCGCATGGTACAGGGCATTGTCACGGAGAAAGTGAACGATTTTCCCTTTACGCAGCAGCTCCGGATGCAGGTATGCTTTTATTTCTTCGTCAAAGTACCGACGGATAAACTCCAGATGATCGGTATGCTGTGGCTCTCCCAGTACCAGGTGGATCCCATTTCTGGCCATTTCTGGCAGGATCTTCCCGTGAAAAATCTCCCCAAATACCTCCTGCTGCCGGTGCACCTCGGTAAATATTCGCTCCAGGACATGCTCCGGGTCTTCCCGAAAGTCCTCGGGGTGCTTCTTCTTGGCTTTGAGGAGGCTCTGAATGGACGCCACCCTTACCTGAAAAAATTCTCCATTATTCGAGGAGTAAATTGCCAGGAACTTGATGCGTTCATACAGAGGTAAGCTTTCATCCGCAGCCTCCAATAGTACTCTGTAATTAAATGAAAGCCAGCTTAGGTCACGGTTGAAAAAGGAAAACTTCTGCTGGGAAGGTGTTGTCTCGAGCATGGATAAAGCGTCTTTGCGTAGGCGGTGGTTTCACGAAGTTAAGCCAGGTGTGTTAATTGGGAGTAACCAGAACCCGCCTTCATGGTTTTTCTTATAAAGGCAGATTATAAAGGCAGACGAAATGGGAGGCTGAAGTGAAAAATTTTCCCTCCCAATAGGCTCCTCTTGTTGGTTCAGGCTGTTAAACTGGCTTTACCCAGTCGCAGATCAGGTTGATGGCCTCGAGCGATTCCGGGCAACATCTTCGCAAAAATGCTTCGTCCAATGATTTATTGGCATATTCATCCCTTGCCACCTGAAGGGCCAGTCCGCCATCGAAATTGACGTAGGAAAGTCGGGCGGTAAGTTCCTTGGCAGGACGCCCAAAATCCTGGCTGGGTAGTAGCGCCACTCCGGTGTCTTCCAATAGCTGATCACAAAGATCTTGGTTGGTGTTGATTCCGCGCTTCTGAAGGTGAGGCCGATATGCATCGAAATTGGGGAACAGATAAAATCCGCCAGAGGGAACGGGCATGGTGATCCCTGCCTGTTGCATTTTCTTTTGAAGAGATCGTCCCAGAGTGCCGAGTATCCGACGTGCATTGCGAAGGTAGGTGTCAATCTCAGGCCCACCCTTAAATGCGGCTACGGCAGCATATTGTATCGGGGCAGAGGTCGCAGTGAACGTTTCGCTGGCGACTACGGCCATGCTCTCCTGCAGCCACCTCAGCTCTGGCGGGAAGGTAAATGTCCCGAGACGCCAGCCTCCTGCCCCACACCACTTGCTGAGGCCGCTGCTGATAATGGTGCCTTCTGGGTAGTATCTCGCTACTGAAACGTGTTGTCCCTGATGATGTAGTTCACCGTAGATTTCATCGGAAAGGAGGATGACTTTGTATTTACGGGCTACACTGGCCAGGGCCTTAAGTTTGTCCACGGTATAGGTGGTTCCGGTAGGATTGGCCGGGTAGTTAAGGATAACCAGGCGTGGTCGTTCAGGGTCGAGCATGCAGATCTGCTCAAGTTCCTCCGGGGTCAGGCGCCATTCATGGGCTGCGGTGGTACGCACCCATTGGACACGCCTCCCCAAAATCTGGGCCTGTGGAGAGTAGGAAACCCAACTGGGGGTCGGGATGACGAGGTCGCCATAGTATACCAGTTGCAGGATAAACAGCAATTCCTTGGAGCCGGGGCCAATAAGTACATCTTCCCTGCTGACCTCGATTCCCTGAATCCGACGGTAGGACTCGGCTACGGCATCCCGCAGGGATTTGAGCCCTTTTACAGGGAGGTAGTCTTTTTCCTGGGCATGGGCCTTGAGTTCTGCTACGACTGGTTCCGGAACTGGAAAGGGAGATTGCCCAAATCCCATTCGATATACCTTTCTGCCCTCTTCTATCAGGGCCTGAGAATGCTCATTTATCGCCAGGGTAGCTGATGGCTTGAGGGAACGGACGTTCAGGTTGAGGTTGATGGTAACACTGGTGCGCTCCTTCCTACTGCTTTTCTTTTCAGGTTTGCTCATTGGTGGTGGGATCGAGATAAACAGGAATAACGGGAGAATCAGGCAACAGAGGCCTTTCTCTCTTTAAATTACAGTTATCACGGAATATTGAAACCCAGATTCCCAAAAAAAGCGGTATAGGCTAGACATTAGTTTCGCGGTTCAAAGTTCCCATGTTACTGACCACTCCGTTTTC
>CAYFIR010000241.1:0-3776 GCA_964343195.1 uncultured Bacteroidia bacterium
CGCTATCGAGTTTCTGCCTAAAATCAGTTGAGTAAAACCCGAAACTCACGTTAAACAGGGTGATGGGACTATTCACGCAGATAGATGAAGGGGAAAAGCCCTATTCCTTTGAGGCCCGCCTGCTTGATAAGAAAAACGGCGAGTACCGATGGTTTCAGTTAGACGGATCGCCTCTAAAGGATGAGAACGGAAATATCCTCAAGTGGTACGGCATTGGCACCGATATCAACGCCCGGGTAGAAGCAAGGCAACATGCAGAGGCCGAAAAGAAGCAGTTCGAATTCTTTGTAGAATCCATGCCACACCTCATGTGGGCGCATTCCCCAGGAGGGGAGTTGGTCTATTTAAATGAAAAGTGCAGATCGCTGATTTGCGAGCCAGAATGTGCCTGCACCACTCTGAGGTACCTCGACTTCGTCAATCTTATCCGTCCGGATGTACGTGAGGAAAAGGTGAGGGAGCTTGCCGAGTGTTCTCTCCAATCACAATTTTATGCGGTGAATGTGCCTTTGCTGGACATGGAGACCAATGAGTATAAGTGGTTCCGTTTGCAGGGAGCCCCCCTGCTGGATGACGACGGGAAAGTTATTCGGTGGTACAATATTGGGTCAGATATCGATGAGTTGATCCACATACAGAACCAGCTCAATGATCGGGAGCGCCTTTATCGGTCCCTGGTTGAGTCCCAGAGTACCTTTGTGCTGAGAGCTGATTCTATGGCGAACTATTACTATATCAATCCCGCCATGAAGGATTACTTCTATCCTGGAATGGAGGTGATTCCATCCAGCGGCAAGGATCTAATCCACCCGGATGACATGGGAATTGTTCTGAATACAAGAAAATTCGGGCTCGAGAACCCCGGCAAAAGCATTGATGGAGCCTGCCGCCTTAAACGACCCGATGGTACTTATGCTCATACCTTCTGGGAGTTCATGTTTTTTAAAGCGGATGATGGGAAAATCGTCTTTCAAGGGATTGGAAGGGATATTACGGCCCAGGTTGAAAGCCAACAGGAACTGGAAAATGAGCGGAAACGGTTTAAAACACTGGTGGATGCCTTGCCATATTTTCTCCTTGAAGAAGACGCAAGCTTCCAAATCACCTATATCAATGAAGTAGGACAGAGAATGCTTGGATTACCCTCTCGTGAATCGGTGTCCAGGCTAACGGATGAAGATCGGTTTGGATGTATTCATCCTGATGACCGAAACTCTGTCAGGAAATTTGCCCATCGGTCAAGAGAGTTCGGGACACGGAGCATGCAATTGCGATTCTTTGACCATCAATACGAGGACTACCGGTGGTACAAGGTGTATCAGACCCCCAACCTCAGGAATGATGGTACCCTGGAGGGTTTTTACACCGTAGGGATGGAAGTAGAGGATCTGGTCAAAACCCAGGAAAAGCTCAACGAGCGAGAACGCTTCTATCGGTCGCTGGTGGAAACACAGAATGTGTTTTTTATTCAAACCAATATGGGAGGGAAGTTTGTATACTCCAATCCTGCTTTCTCCTATACCTTTTTCCCGGATCAAAATATCCTTGAGTTGCTCATTCCAGCATCTATTCACCCGGAGGATGTTTCCCGGTCGATGCAGGTGATTCGCCGTGCGAGTATGGAAACCGGCGAGATACATCCCCTTACCTGCCGCCACCGCAAGCCCAATGGGGAGTGGGCCTGGGTTGAGTGGGAACTCATGGGAGTACCGGATGAAACCGGCCTTGTTTATCGGATGCAGGGCATAGGCCGGGATATTTCAGAGCAATATCGGATCGATCAGGAGAGAAAGCTCCTGTCCATGATCGTCGAGCAAACCGACTATGGCATTGTGATAACGGATGCCAACCATTACATCAAATGGGCCAACTCTGCTTTTACCGGATACACGGGTTTTGTATTGGAAGATTTAATAGGCCAGCACGTAACCCGGTTTTTTATTGGGGCCATGACCAGTGAGAAAACAGGAGCCCGAATAAGAAGTTCGGTAGAAAGAGGAGAGCGGATATCCGTTGAAGTTGTAAAGTACAACAGCAGTGGCAAACCATACTGGGCAGAACTCTCTATCCAGCCGGTAATTGGGGAAAACGGAATGGTTGAACATATTTTTTCGATTGAAAAAGACATTACCACCCGTAAAATCCAGGAACTGGATCTGGAACGTACCAATAAAGAGATTACCACCCAAAATGAGCGATTGCATGATTTTGCCTACATGGTATCTCACAACGTTCGGGCTCCTCTGGCAAACCTAAAAGGAATGGGGGAAATGCTCATCGACGAGATTGTGGTGACTCCAGCGAACCAAAATCTGATGGACTTTTTCAGGAAAGCTGTTCAGGGACTGGAAAATGTAATTGATCATCTGCAGGAACTGGTGGAAGTAAAAGAGGAACACGAAGAATGGAAAGACCTGGGACTGCTGGAGATGTTCCAATATGTATCTGATCAGTTAAAGCTGGACCTTGAAAGTGCTGGAGTAAGGTGGGAAATAGACTTCTTGAAAGCTCCGGAGGTGTACGCTCCCTGGACGTTCCTTTACAATATCTTCTACAATCTGATATCCAATTCGGTAAAGTACCGTGCATCAGACAGGACCCCGGAAATCAGTATTTCCAGTGATATGGTGGATGGCAACATGGTTCTGACATTCCAGGACAATGGGAGGGGAATGAACCTGCAGCAGGTTGGAGATCGACTATTCACCCAGGGAGGGCGATTTCATCCCGACGTAGCCGGTACTGGCAAGGGACTGTATTTGGTGAAGCAGCAGGTCAACCGAATGGGGGGAAGTATCGAGGTCGAAAGTTCTCCTGACCAAGGGGCCTCTTTCACGATTTGGATACCCGTCCCGAAAGCAGAGCCTGCTGCTGATGAATAGTAGAGCCTGGTGACCAGGCCTTTTTGGAAGAAATTGGAACCATCGTTGCACAGAATCGGTTGAAAGGCTATTACTTTGAAGCGTTATGGCCAGAATCGAACCTTTTCGCCCTACCTATACCCGCCGCATAGCTTCCCGCTTGATACAGGGAGAAGTAATATGCCTGTTGGGACAGGACCGTCACGGGGCTACACGACTAGCAAAAGACATTCAGGAGATTTTTCCCCAGGCCCGATACCTGGATGCACAAGGCCTTTCTTCAAAGGCCATTGTCTCAGAGATTAGTGAATCTGAAACCGATGACTGGAACTCATTGATAGCTGGATGGAAACGGGCTGGAGTCTCCAACTGCCTGGTTATCAATCATGTCACTGCGAATGCCTTTGGTGAGGATGAAGCGTCGGCCCGATCGGTATTGCAGCAGTTGCTCAGCCTGTCTCAGGCAGGTCTGCTGATGTTGAGTGATCGCCCGATCCCTGAATTTGAAGGAATGGAAGGCCTTTCGGTGGAAAAACTCCCGCCCATAGGATACAAGCGGATGAAAGAAGAGATCCTGCGGTACTTCCCCGAAGAAAAGGACTGGAATAGCGTAGCGGCGCCCATCTTTTCACATCCCGAGCCATACCCGTTGCTGCAGCATGTGCTGGAGCAGCGTGGGCAGCATCCTGAATATGCTGAGCATCCCCCCGAGCAATGGGTTGCACAATTAGTCGCGGCTTTTAATCAGGCCAATGGTCTTGACGAGCCAGCTGCCGGGAAAAAATCAACCGGCATCTGGGACAAACTCAAAGGCTGGAGAGAGTAGTGCCTACGGAATTAAGTAATTACTCATTCGTAATTCATGCCAATTAACAGTTGGCTCGTTAGGCTTTTTAAGCCGATACGAGGCGTCTT
>CAYFIR010000242.1:0-3744 GCA_964343195.1 uncultured Bacteroidia bacterium
AAAGGCAAATCTGGACTCTCAGAGGCCCTTTTGATAGGTCGAAACTAATGACTAGTGGAAAAAATTCGAAATTCCGTATTCGTAATTCGTAAGAGAAACCTCTGACAATCAGCCAATTGTTACCTCATTAATTGGGAGGTTATTTCGCTCCGAAACCACTGGTGGAATAGGTTCGAAATTGCCCGCTTTACGGGATTTCGCTGTGCCCAACGCGATCAGCAATTTGTGATTTAAGGCATTGATGGTGAGGGTTTTTATACGAATTGTGAATAGTCGATTAATTGATTCCACAGGCACCTGGGGAGGTAGCGGAAGGGAAGTCAGGGGAATATGGACAATAAGGTATATATGGGCACTCTGACTAAGCAAGTGGACAGATGTAAACCAGTGGAAGGTCTGGAGGTATGTAGGACCTCTTTTCCTTCATTTCCCCATACCCTTCATACCTGATTTCTTTTGTCCTTCTACTTATTCCTATTCCCCCCCCTGCCCATTTTTTTCTCCTTCCCCTTATGGAATTCCCTGGCATTTCTCATCTTTAAGGAAAGCAAACAGCTTACATGCGGTTATTTCAGCGACGGTATCGCCCACGGGACCTCAGTGATGAAGAACTGGTGACCCAATACCAACAGGACGGAGATCCGGCCTGTGTGGGCGAACTGTTTGATCGATACACCCATCTGGTGTTTCTGGTTAGCATGAAATACCTCAAGGATGAACTGGAAAGTGAGGACATGAGCATGCGGATCTTTGAGAAACTGCTCGTAGACCTGAGAAAATATGAGATCAAAACCTTTCGCCCCTGGCTGCACACCGTCGTAAAAAACCAGTGTCTTGTATATCTCGATCGCCAGAAGCGCCTGCGCAACCGCAGCGATCAGTACGAGCAGGAACTGAAAGCCGATCTTAAGCCGGAATTTTTCTCGCAGGGCGAAAACGGCGTCGCCCAGGAGCGTGAAGCCCAGTTGCTGCTCATGGAGCAGTCCATGCACCTGCTCAAGGACGAACAGCGCGTTTGTCTCGATCTTTTTTACCTTCAACAGAAAAGCTATCAGGAAGTCGCTGACTCCACCGGATATACACTCAAACAAGTCAAAAGTCATATTCAGAACGGCAAACGGATGTTGCGCAAGCACATGGAAGAAGCCACCGATTAATTACCACCCCTTTCTACCCTTGCCCAATCTTTTGAACAATAGAAATTCACATGGCATTCCTCAATACATATCTCCCCTCTCATGAAGCCACCCCCAGCCTGGCTGACCTGGAGCGTTATGTTCAGGGGAAAATGGGCGAAGAGGAGCAAAGCCAGTTCGAAGCGACCCTGGCGGAAGATCCCATGCTGGCTGATGCGGTAGAGGGGCTGCGGGGAATTAATGACCCTGAATCACTTCGACGCAGGATTAAGCAGCTTCAGCAACTCAATCAACGCCGCATCCAGAGCCGACTGGGACCAGACCAGCGTCAGGACGAGCGTAGCAAACGCAAATCCCGCGTGCGACCGCTATACCTTCCTCAAATGCTGATGGGGGCCGCTGCTGTCATCGTGTTACTATTCCTTGGAGTGAATATGTTTCGCTCTTTTTCAGAAAGGAATGAGGCAGGAGATATGATGCCGGAGAATATGGCCATTTCAACCCCCGAACCAGAGGAGGATACCGAAACTCCGGCTCCACTGGCATCGGCTGAAGAAACCGAAAGGTCCGAACCTGTGCCTGTAGAGGTACAAACCCCAGTCCTTCGACGTGCATCATCAAACAGTATATCCGACCCACTCACCTCTGGCCCCAGGGACGATGTTGCCGGCGGAGGAATCGACAGCTCAATCCCCATGACGGAAGAAATGGCAGGGGCGGAGACTTCCCTCCAGTCCGAGATGGGTAGTGTGGAAACCTGGGACATGGCATATGGCAAGAGTGTAGAAGAGCCTGCCCCTCAACCTGCGGTACCGGGTGCTGTCATTCCCAGTGAACCCAATATTGCCGTGATGATGGAAGAAGTCCAGACAACTGCTGCCCAGAGAGACGAAGAAATTGCAGGACGCAATGCCGCAGAAGCTGAAGAGGAGCGAATGCGGGAGCCGATAAGCAGTGGCCGTCGAGCATTCGTGATGGCGGAGTCTGTACAGCCTGATGAACAGGCTGCTGATTTTGATGAAGAAGCTGCTACCGTCAGCGCCGAACTTTCCATCGGAAGGTCCTATCATCAACAGCAGCAATGGGAAAAGTCCCGGGAGTATCTCCAAAGGGCACTTGCAGCTAACTCTACGCAGGCCGAAGTCCTCTTTTTGATCGGTGATAGCCATTACCGTGAAGGTGAGGTCAAGGAGGCTATTCCATATCTGATGCGCGTTATGCCGCACCAACAACCATTCTATGATCAGGCTCAGTGGGTATTGGCCCTCTGTGCAGATGCCCAGGGAAATCGCCAGACCGCCCTCAATATCCTGCGGCAATTAGCAGGGCGAGATGGGCGCTACCGAGTCGCAGCACAACAACTGATCGCCACCTGGACGGAGTAGGGGAAAAAGGTTGATGTTCAGGCATACTCCTGGATATTTTGAAAAAGGACGACCGGTTTTTGACAGAGCACTAGTACTTTCGGAATGAAGTTCCTGACCAATTCGAATTGAGATAATAGTCAAATTGCCAGTACATTCAACTACGAACTGGCGACTACGAACTTATTCCACTATCCTTTCTCTTCCTCCCCACCATCTTCTCCACTAAAATGTGTTTTCACAATTTGGGCATCGTAGCCCTGTTCACGGAGCCAGCGACTAAAAATGTCGGTGTATCCGTGGGTCACATAGATGTGCTCGGCACCCGTTTCTTTGATGGCCCAGTTGAGGCCATCCCAGTCGGCGTGGTCTGAGAGGACGAAGCCCCGATCCGCCGCCCGTCTTCGGCGTGCTCCGCGCAGGTTCATCCAGCCGGAGGCAATACCTAGCGAAAATGGCTGGAAATTGCGCATCCAGGTGGATCCCAGTGCCCCCGGTGGAGCGATGATCAGGGCATTTCGGTATTCCTTTTTGTCCTGCTTGTCATCGCCCTGTCGGCGCACCAGGGTGCTGGGCTTCAGGTCGATGCCATGTGCCCGAAAGGCTTCATTGGTATTCTCTACGGCTCCGTGTGTGAACACGGGCCCAATGTCGTGATTTACCTGCTGCAGTACCCGCTGGGCTTTGCCGAGGGAATAGGCCCCGATGACGCTGGCTTTGCCCTGGGCTGCATTTTTGCCCCACCAGTCATTGATCTCGCCGATGATGTCTTCCTCCGCCTTCCACCGAAAGACCGGCAGGCCAAAAGTCGATTCTGTGATGAAGTGCTGACATTTGACCGGCTCGAAGGGCGCAGAAATTCCGTCGGGACGAACCTTATAGTCGCCGGAGACCACCCAGGTTTCGCCCTGGTAACTCACACGAATCTGGGCCGACCCGATGATGTGCCCCGCCGGGTGAAAGCTTATTTCGACTCCATTCATCCGGATAGTTTCTCCATACTCCACCGCCTGAACGTTGATGTCGTCTCCCAGGCGAAGGCGCATGATGGGTACGCTGTCCTTGTGAGCCAGATAGGATTTCATTCCCCAGCGGGCATGGTCAGAGTGGGCATGGGTGATCAGTGCCCGATCCACTGGCTGCCAGGGGTCAATGTAAGCATCGGCCTGGGCACAGTAAATTCCCTGAGGAACGTGAGTTTCGGGTTTTACTCAACTGATTTTAGGCAGAAACTCGATAGCGGG
>CAYFIR010000243.1:0-3712 GCA_964343195.1 uncultured Bacteroidia bacterium
GAAGGCGGATTAGCACTTTCAGAGGTAGCATATTAAAGATCAATTTGCGGAGCTAACGAGGTCTCCCGGGCTGGCTTTATCCACACCTTGTCGCAGGACCGTTGACCTTGGATGCGAACCCTCTAGGCTTGTGCTGAGTTCATGCTGAGCCCTGCCGAAGTGCAAAGTCGAAGTATGTTCAAGCTGTGTAGCACGTGGCAGATAGACCAGTTTGACTACAGCTATCTGATCATAGGGGGCGACTCCACCAACCGCCTCGACTTTGTAGATGACCCCCTGGGCAGCAGCGGCAATGACCTGGCCGACCAAAATGCAGGCAACTACGATTATGACGAAATCGGCAACCTGATAGAAGACACCCAGGGCCACATCGAGGAAATCCTCTGGAACAACAGCAACAAGATCGAGCGGATCAAATTTGACAATGGCGATCCCACCCTGGAGTTCCGCTACGATGCGGGAGGCAACCGCGTGGTCAAGATTGTGAAGCCCAGCCTCACCGATGGGACCACTTGGATATATACCTACTACGTCCGTGATGCCCAAGGCAATATCCTGGCCGTATATGACCGCAGACATCTCACTCAGGAGCCCCTCGAACCCTGCGAAACTCCTGTCATCGGAGAGGGACAACTCGCCCCTCCTCCTGGCCTTGTCTCCGATCCAGAGACAGGCTGCTGGACCGACGACTGGTTCGACTACGAAAAGCTGGAGTTCTTCAAAGCCAGTGAATACCACCTCTACGGAAGTAGCCGCTTAGGGCTATGGCAGGCCAATCGCTACCTCACCGTCGCCCCCAGTGGCACACCCGAATGCTCCTATGACCTCCCCTATGGCTATAATCCCTACGCCGATCCCGACTCAGCAGGCTTCTGTGCCTGTGATTCCTGCGATCAGGGTTGTGAGGAAGCTTATGACATCGCCCTTGCCCACTACTGTCAGGGTGATCCCGATTGCGAACTACCCCCCGACTGGTGTGCCTACAATGAGCTGACGCCAGACCCATGCGGCTGTCCGCCGTGTATCAATGTATGGATCGAGGAAGGGGTTGTGGTAAACTCTGATCCATGCCAGGAATGCTATTGTGCCGAGTGGCCCGTAGAGCCAGAGTTTGTGCTCGACGGCAGCGAGAGCCCCCACGAAAAGCGCCACCTCACCCGTGGCCGTAAGCGGTATGAAGGCAGTAATCATCTGGGCAATGTGCTCGTCGTCTTCTCCGACCGGAAGCTGCCCATCTACTTTATTGACGCTGGCACGATAACCGGCTATCAGGCCGATGTGCATGCCCATAGCGACTACTATCCGTTTGGCTACGTGATGGAAGAGCGCACCGGGAGTGCGGAGGGGTATCGGTTTGGGTTTCAGGGGCAAGAGACCGATGATGAGGTCTATGGCGCTGAGAATGCGGTCTCTTTTAAGTACCGTGTGCATGACGCGCGGATTGGGAGGTTTTTGTCGATTGATCCGCTGATTGCGAAATATCCTCAGTGGAGCCCATATACTTTCTCTGGGAACCAAGTCATTCACACTTTTGAATTAGAGGGACTTGAACCTTGGAGTGATGCGAATAAGTATGCTGAGCAGTTAGAGGCTGATGAGGGATATAATTTCGGTTATAGCTTGGGTATAAGTGTAGATATCACCTGGGAGGGTAGCTCCAGTGCTGTGTTAGCAGGGCTCCCAGCAGCAGCAGCTACCAATAGAATTAGGATGGAGATCATTCGCGGAGGCGTTCAACAAGCCGTCCGACAAGGTTCTCGATATGGGCTAGGTGCTCTTAGCGTAGGGTTAGGTGCCTTCATAAGTGTAATTTATGGCGGAAGCCTGACTCCTAATCCGGGCCCTGCTGATCCTGGTTATCAGCCCTTTGTTCACCAACAACCTGATGATGATCCGCAGGAAGATGATGATGATAGAAGAGGAATGGTGGCCATAGGATATATGCCAGCTCAAGGTAGGGTGGAAGATGGAGACCCAATGGCAATGGGGCATTTGATAATTGGTATTAGTTTCGAGGGAACTGAAGAGACATTACAATGGTATGAAAATAATGGCGCTGGGATACCAGTGCGAACATTACAACGCTTTGTCCCCTTGTCGCCAATTCAGGTGAAAGGGTACATATATACCAAAGGATTGGTATACCCATTTGCAAAGAAGACAATTCCTCTACAAAATATTACAAATGCTCATCTTGAGGCTCAACGCTTAATACATGAATCACAACTCAATCCAAGACTCTATGATCCCTATTTTAATAGTTGTGTCTCACCATGTGAGGATATTTTATTTAGGGCTGGGTACAATCCTCCAGTTGGTGAAATTAAAGAACTTACTCCTAGAGGGTTTTATAGATGGTTTCAAAAGCAACCGGATTTATATTAACCTTACTCCAGTGATTGGATGAAGAATTGAGGCTAAACAGATTTTAAAATCTAAAATGGAAGACAAAAAAAAGCTTTTCTTGGAAAGGGTCGTTGACATGTTAGGCCAGTGCAACCTTTATCAAAGGAATAGGGAAGAATACCGAAGTTCTCTATTTAGCGAAATAGTTAATTTCGGTATTGATGTCTCTAACAATCACATTGTTTCTACCGCTCTTGATATAAGATGGACTTTGTCGGGGAATGTGGAATTCTTTCTCAAAGAAAGTAAATTAGATTTGTGGAATGTTTTTCTTGATCTATCAGAAACGGATATTCCTCAAATCATTAGAAATACATTTCCTGAAATTCAAAAAAGGGAGTGGTATTTTGTTACAGGCCTAATTGCGCGTCATTTTAAGAATAATCTCTATATTCAAAGGTTTCTTAAACTGGCCTTAGACCCAAAACTGTTTGTTAGCTCTATTGTAGTGTTTGAGGCTGAGGGGATGAAAGTTGTTTATGGTGCTACTTCTGATGAAGTGAGGTTGCAAGTGAGAAAAGGATTTTGGATTTATGGAAAAAACTTTACCATTTTAGATATCCTCCTGACCTTAGAAGGGGCTGAAAATCCTATTCCCAATAGAATTAATAATCTTGAATGGTCTGCGATAATAAGGCTTGTAAGTTTGTTCTTGTATGGAATGGAGGAATAATGGGTAGTGCTATATTTTCAATACTGCTCCCTTTCGATCATACGCACAGATGTAATATTTGATTACCCCGCTTTCTAGGACTTCTCTTTCAAAATGTTGAGTCAGTTTTCGTGGCCATGTGCAGGCCAGAAGCGTCCTCCGAAGGCGGACTTCGATAATCCGACCCGGTATTTTGCCCCCGCCCTTTGCTCTTTCTGTCCTGTGTGGCAAGGTAGGGTTGTTTGAAATTAATATTGTCCTATCTGAGGAAGAGAAAGCGGAGTTTTATTCCCAAGGCGAGCCATATGTTGAAGAATTAGCGAAAGCTATACAGTCTTCACCTTCTCAGTTTGCCAATAGGCATGAAAAAGATCTTTCTTTTGATTAGTTGCTGCTTGAAATACCCCCTCTGGCGCGGATTTGCAATCCGTGCGAGTACCCCAAGCTGGCGGGGGAGTCCTCACTCGAGTCTTCTTCCCTTCGGTCTCCCGACCGCTCCCGCTCCCCCGGACTTCCCAATAACAAAATGCTGAGTCGGATTTCGTGGCCGTGCGCAGGCCAGGAGAGTAATCCGACTCGGTATTTCCCACTGCTGCTGTGGCCCCAGGCCGCCCCAAAACTCATTCCCCCCTTTGCAAAAGGGGGGTGGCATTT
>CAYFIR010000244.1:0-3706 GCA_964343195.1 uncultured Bacteroidia bacterium
GTATGCGGGCAAGAGATCAAGTCAAAAGCGGAACTAATTTTTTGAGCGTTCCTAACGACTTTCCTCAGGCCCATCTTCTCCCCAGTCATCAGAGTTAAAGGTCGCGCAGTTCAGTCCGCGGCAATGGTTTTCCAGGCTTGTTTCATTCATTATTTTTGGTCCACCTAACAGCGAACGGCTCCGCTTCAGGTGTGCAGGTAATGGCCCCATTACCCCATTTACAATTCGATCCCAGTCATAGCCGGCTTCAGGGTAATCCCATTTGCCCGTAGCACGGAAATTCGTGTGGCAGCAAATGCCTTTAAAGCTCTGGGCTTCCTCATCGCTTGTAAACAGGTCACCCCGCTTGCCCACCTCCCGAAAAGATCGCTGTACAGGGACGAATGCGCCATCTGTCCCCAGATTTGACTTATCCTCGGTGAGATAGCGCAGCAGAAGGATCAGGCTGTCATACTGTGCATCGGTAGGCCGGGCAAAGTATGACGCCCCCCGATAGGGTTCTGCGAGTTCATAATAAGCATCCGCGTCATCCAGATCGCAATAATAGTGTCCGTGGTCCCAGGTTTCCAGGTGATCCCCGGATTTCCGAAGGGGCCCCCAGTTGGAGACCTCTATGCCGATGGAGGTGGGGCTCATGAGCCGATTGGTCCCCACAGATCCGGAGCCCAGGTGCCAGGCCCAATACTCCACATGGCCAAAGAGGCGGTAAATAGCTCCATCGTAGCCAATCACGAAAGCTGTGGAAACAGGGTCACCCGCAGGATTGGTCAGGACAGAGAGGTCGCCGGTAATCTGCCCGGCGGTGAAGTGCAGGACGACTTTCTTTTTTTCGACCCGCTGGTCAAAATGGTATTTTGCGCTCCCATCCTTGCGGGATACCTGGTAGAAATCCAGTACCGTATTGTCCTGCTCCAGCTGATGGGAGAATTTTTCAAAATTCAGCACTGAGCCAAAACTGGATGTAACCGCCGGATGCAGCCGCCGCCCCTGAAGGGCGAATTGACTTTGCCCCTGGGGTCTGGGGTTCCAGTTTTCCTTCACACTCTGCCAGTCAGGGCCCAATAAGGGGCCGACTTTTGCCACGATTAAATCCCTCAAAACCGCCGTGACGGTAGTGCCATCACTGCTCTGAGACTCCTGTTGTGCAAAGGCCGCTACGGCGGCTGTGGTCGCTCCCCCATAATCTCCATCTGCTCCGAAGCGTGCCCACTTCAATTCATCTCCATATCCCAGGAAATTGAGTATTACCTGTAATGCGGCTACAGCCGATCCTTTGGCCTGTTTTTTCAGGGTCTGATCCGGTGATTCCAGCGCAGCCAGTATCCGTAAGGGCCCGGCTATCGCATGCCGAATCGACATCAGGTTGGCATCAGCAGCCGTTACCCGGCCCCCTTCTCCTACCAGTCCATTTTGTTGAATGAAAGCCAGAACTGCCTTCTGGGTAGCCTGCCCATATTGGCCATCTGCCCCGAACCGTTCCCATGACAGAATTGCGCCATATCCAAGTTCATACAGGGTGCTTTGCAGGGTCTTTATCGCGTCGGAGTCGCTGGAGCCGCGCATCAGACGGGTGGCAATGTTGGGATCATCAGCCAGTTGGGAGATGGAAATACTCATGCAGGAATTTGATGGTTGATTAACACTTCGATTAAATAAAGGAAATCCCTAGTTAATCTCAAATCATCAACCTGCATGAATAAACGATAACCAGCCCCTTTGGCCTCTCAGTCAGAGCAGCTTGGGGGTTATCAAAGCCCCTCAATCAACCCGCTTCCGGGGTTGAGGCTTCTCCTTTTTCGAGTGATGAATCCACTGGCTTTTGGATCATGAGGTAGGCATACCCGAGCATTCCGGCGCTGACCATCATGACCACCTGAGCTGAGTGCATGATGATGGCAAAGGTCTGCCCCAGGTGGCGGGATGCTTCTTCTCCACCGGCCACCAACAATGCGACAAAGGTAAATGTCACGGCAGCATGATAGGGGCCTGTGCCTCCTGGAACTGGTATCGCCATCCCTATGCCGCCCATGACTGTCGTCACCAGGGATAGGTACAGAAGATTCATATCCAGATTCCAGAATTCATCGATGGCAAAAAAGCAGAAATAGGTCATGAACCAGTAGCAGGCCCAGATGATGGCTGTGTACAGGATGAACAACCAGGGACGCTCAATGTGGCGAATGCTAAGTGCAGACTGAACCAGTTCTCTTCCGAAGGTAATGCCCTTTTGAACGAGGGGAAGTTTCAATAGTGCCTTTCGAAATACCCAGGCGAGCAGCAATCCGGCAACTCCGGCTATTCCCAGAATGGCCAACCATGAAATCCCGCCGCTGCCGTCTCCTTCGCTTCCCCCAAATGCTGCACCCAGGAAGGAAAAAATGGTTTCGGATTCCAGGACAAACGCCAGGGCGATCAGAACTATCAGGATCATCAGGTCAAAGACCCGCTCGATCACTACCGTTCCAAATCCGGTTGACAATGGTACCTTGTCACTTCTCATCAGCGAAGTGCAGCGCGCAACTTCACCCGCCCTGGGCAGGGCCTGGTTAACCAGATATCCCACCATCACGGAAGCAAACAGACGTAGATGGGTCGGCTGATAGCCGCTGGCCTTGAGTTGCATTTGCCACCTGACCGCTCTGATAAAGTGACTGAAAAGCCCTACTGACAGGGACAGGATCATCCAACCCGGATTGATCGTTTGTACCGCAGTTTTGATCTCCTCCCAGTCCGCTCCGGCAAATGCCAGGTATAAAAAGATTGCCCCCAACCCAAGTCCGAGGACATACTTCAGCACGTTAATCAGCTTCTTATTCAAGGTTCTTCGGTGATTTTGGTGGGCAAATATACAACAACCCCGGTTGGGAGTTCAAAGTTGACATGCTAAAGTTATGCTAATGTGGCTAAGTAGTTGGACAGAATTAAATAGGTATGAAGTATATGAGGATATGAAGGCAAATCACTGCTTAAGGCCTTCAGACCCTTCAGACCTTCATACCACTCACTTACAGTTATTTTTAGGCTCCTACTTATTGGCCAAAGGCTTTGACATGTGGCTACGATGGCCTCAACCCCGCTCCCCCGAACTTCCCCCCAAAATGCTGCGCTGGACTTCGTGGCTGGGGGTTGGCTTGTGGGTAGTCCAGCGCGGTATTTTGTCCTCGCTCTCCAATGCACTTGGGTGTAGTCCGGCCTTGCAAGTTCTCCACTAAGTCGGACTTAGCAGGAGTTTTTTTAATTTGACCACGTGGTGATCACCTAATGTAACCGAGTTTGCTGTCCAACGATTGGGGAGTACTTCAGCCCGAAGGGCATCGCCCAATGCCGATTCTCGGCATAAACTGCGCATTAAAGGCTTCCGATGAATCGGAAGCACGCCATGCGGCCCCAGCCTTTAATGCTTAAATGTTACGCACTGTTTTTAATTTTTTAGGGCAGCAAATTGAAGAATAATACGCCGTAAATTATTCTCCCGCAGATCGAAGATGCCACCTAGCGGTAGGCGCAAGGACTCAGAGAGAACCCTGCCGGTTATCAAGCCGCCCTCAAAAAGAGCCATAAAGCAAGCCTGGGGCGGCGCTGGCCCGGCATTTGGCGCTCGGGGCGGCTTGCAGGGAAGCCTGAAATGCCGAAGTTTTTTGGCCTACCTTTTTTTGTAGGAAAGCAAGTAGCTCTATAAAATCCTGGGTTCCTCCCTCTCTCACAC
>CAYFIR010000245.1:0-3650 GCA_964343195.1 uncultured Bacteroidia bacterium
TTTGGTTTTCGGTTGTTTTGATTTTCGATCTAAAAGTAAGAGTCAATTTTTTTTTGCAACTTCTGGCTGAATATTTTTCACAACCGAAGCAAAAATCCGTTTTGCGGTGCAGGCACTTGCCAGGCAACACCGTTTTGCCACATTTTCCGCATCGCCTCGCTCACGCCCGGACTCTGTCCGATCCGACACACGTTTTTCACTGCGGACTCTGCGGTCGGAGACCGGAAATTACTGACACTGGACGGAGTCCAGCGCCAGCAGAGGGGGTCTGTACAATCATTGGCCCAGAAGGGGTGAAATATGAGTGGGATAACAGCTCCGGCACCCCTTCATTCTCCCTTCCAAAACGTACCGGAAGCCAGGTAATGGCTTCGCTATTGGGGCTGACGGTCAGTAGTTTCCACCACCAACCTATACCCATACAAGGTGTAGGAATAATCGTCGATGCTGTAAGACCGAGCCAAACTCACCCATAGAAGCCCATCTTTAAAGGCCACTGGCATAAAATAGAAGTCCGGCGCGGGCTCGTCAGAGAGCAGATTGCCATCAGCGTCATATACCTGTAGGTAGTGAGGCTTGTCCAGAAAACCCAGCATGCCTTCCTCATAAGTAATCCCTCGACGATAAGAGCGAAGTACGTAATCTGCCCCTAAGGCACATACAAAAATATATTCAGGAGTATCAAAGCTGTGTTTAGTAAGTGTGCCAAATTGTTCAGATGTTGAAGGTTCCCCCCGGAAGCCAACGTCTGGCCAATCCTGATCAGCTATATAATGTCCAGGCTGACCATGTTTAGCCTTGAAATTACCCTCCAGATCATATACCTCCCAAGTGTGCGAAGCTCTCTGGGAAACCAAGACCCTATCCTGGAAGGAGTCTATCGCTATATCTACCAAGTAAGCATAAGGGATATGGTTGTCCAGGTAATTTGCGTCTCTTTCTCCCGCTACCTGTAACAAATTTCCCTCCCGACTGTGAATTCCCAGAAAGGGCCCCTCGTAGTATTCAGGCTCATGCGGATTGGTGCTTCCATTTCCAATATGGTTATAAAACCTTCCTTGGTAGTAGTTAAAAACTCGGCTGTCTGCGTTGATATAGTATGGAACCTCTGACTCTCCATGTTGTGGACTCAGCTTCACCTTATCCAAAGGGTGCCCATCGAGATCATAAGTAAGCAACATCTGCTGCCAATTGTCAAAGAAGCCTACCAATGAGTCGTAGGCGACCATGGCTTGCACGTAGAGTGATTCACCAGGTCCTTTTCCTAGGCCTTTCCCGATGGTAGCCTGATGTTGTCCTACAGAAGTGAATCTATGAGCCTTGTAGGAAAAAAAGCTGAGTATATAGTATTGATCGTCGGCAAAGTAGGGCCAGCCTTCATACAAGGTGTCCGTAGCGGAACTCTTGAGGGTCAGAGAGTCTTCCAGCACCCAACTCACGTGGTGTGAGGAAGCTGACTTGGATTCAGAAGAAGCATCGGGGCTACAGGCTACCGAGATGAGCAGGAGCAGAGCGCCGAAGAAGATAAAGTTGGGAGTTGATTGTTGCATCAAAATTGAAATTGCCCTTGACAATATATCGCGATACGTAGCAAAACTACCTATCGCGATATAACCAAAAAATCGTTTATAACGAGCTCCTATTGTAGCTCCAAACCATCGTAGTTAGCCATCATTGCACGACCTCCCCCCCCATCACCAACAACAGTGGGGTAGACACAAAATTACCATGTACCTCGGTATTGTGCTGAAAGAAGCCTGGCACATTACTTTGTAGATACCGAACCTGAAGGTAAATCGTGTCTCCGACAGCTATCCACTCCCCAGAAGCCGAGGCCACCGCGCAGCTACAATCCGTTTGGTAGTCAGTCAGTTGCAGGTCATGGGGGCCGCGATTGACCAGGGCGAAGCGGGCTTCAACTTGGCTATGGAGCGGCAATGCGCCCAGGTCGATGAGGGGCTGTAGCACCTCGACCTGGGTGAGGGGCAGTTCCTGAGTGAACTGGTAGTAGGACCAGCCGCCCCAGGCCAAACCGAGGCCGACGACGAGGGCTAAAAGGTAGGCGAGCAGGTTGCGCAAATTTGACATGTAGGGGACACTCTTGGTTCAAGTCCGCTTTGGCTGTTGAGGGATAGGTTCTCGATTCACAAGATAAAACACCCCCCATCAGTCAAAACCCAACTGAAACAGGACAATCGGCTGCTTACCAGAAGCATCGGAAAGCGCTTCGGAACTGAGTCCTAAATGCTGTCCGAGGGAATAAAAGGAGGGATAATCGGTAAGTCTAGCATCCACTACCAAGGCGAATGTGTCTCCCCCGATGTGGCGAATGTTTCGAAAAAAACGATAGGCTAATTCCGGATCACTGAACTGGCTTGACTGGATCAGGATTTCCTTTTCC
The DNA here is from genome assembly GCA_964343195.1 of uncultured Bacteroidia bacterium. GTDB lineage: Bacteria > Bacteroidota > Bacteroidia > J057 > J057 > CAYVAP01. Next base: position 2,402 of record CAYFIR010000245.1, read on the forward strand.
CGATCCCAACAGCCAAAGTAGGCTTGCCCTTGCCATGAATATTCGAATATCAAATAGCTAGGGCTTACCATAAAATTGGAGCGGGTAAAAACATGGGAATCTGCCCCACTTATAAAAGCCGGCATATTGGCATACTCTTCAGGTTTGATATGCTTGCCTTGGTAGTCTAGATATATAGCAGGGGTCATTTCCTTGCCACCATACACCCACATAGTGTCGCTAAATGGAGCCTGCATCCATAGAGAGTCTCCTTCTGCCACGATGAAGCCTGCAAAATTAACGGTAATAGGGCTGCCTTCGTAGGGAAGATGTTGTTCAAGTACGTTGAAGCTGGAATCCGTGATCAGGATGTTATACTTGCCGCTAAGCTCGTGCTCATTGAAGCGGGTTAAAAAGGCCCATCTGTTAGAACCTATCGGTGCAAACTGAAACCCAAAAAATGGTACCGATTGCTCGCTCAGAAAATTACCGCTTAGGTCGTATCTCAACACTTTCTGGGCCTGCGATGAATAAATGGACAAAACCCCAGACCTGGATAGTACCACGTCCGCAACATTCAGGTATTCTCCCGGTCCCTTTCCTATTTTTTCCAGCCTTTGGACGACTTGCCCGGATTGATCGAAAACCATGATGGCGTTAGTGGGAGGATCTACGACCACCAAGGTATCCTGATACATGTATAATTGGCCAGGCCCCCGCCAGAATGCTTGCTCACTATTCTCCAGATACAGCACCTCCCTGACAGAGATGCACCTTTCCAGGGAATAAGAATTACCAGTAGACAGATCAGGGTCTACGCTAATGGTGGTAACCGAAGGTCTTGGGTCAGTTTCAACAGAAGTGGCCACACTACTGCAACCAGTTACTAACCACAATACCGAGAGAAATACATAAAAAACTGCGATAGACTTTGTGCTTTTCATAGAAAGAGGCTGCGCTTATTTAGAGGGAATCAAAAACATGATGAAGTTAGAGTTTCCTGACAAGAACTCCTCATAAGGCGCATAACCATCATTGTTTCTAAGGCTGTATTTTCAACCTTACTCGAAATGAAACAGGTTCTATAAATAGGAACTACCTGACTATTTGGGTTGGCTATCAGCCCCCTCCACCACCAACCTATACCCATACAAGGTGTAGGAAAAATTGTCAACGTCGTAAGACCGAGCCAAACTCACCCACAGAAGCCCATCCTTAAAGGCCACTGGCATAAAATAGAAGTCCGGCGCGGGCTCGTCAGAGAGCAGAT
>CAYFIR010000246.1:0-3513 GCA_964343195.1 uncultured Bacteroidia bacterium
GGGCCAACCTTTCAAAAAATATATCTTGACACTTCTTAGGCCGGGAAAGTAGGTACAATCGTAAAAAAATGCATAATGCGTCTATAAGACAGAATGGATATTTGATTTGATGAGTGCCTAGGTCAATACGCTCCATGATCCTGATGGGCTATTTCTGCCAATGTAGGGCTCACTTTCTACTACATCGCTAATCAAATCAAAATGAGAAAAGCTTTATTGTATGCCATTTGCCTTATTATTTCGGCAACAGGTTACGCACAGGTCACCGAGGTGGCCCACTGGAATTTCGATGAAGGGTCGGGCACCAACATCAGCGACGGGCAAGGCTCCAATACCGGAACACTGTTCAATCCTGGAGCGAATGCCTGGATTTCTGGCTACTCCGGAGGGGCAATTGACTTCACACAAAAGGCCGATCCAGATACCTCCTGCCTGGTATCCGTGCCTCACGATGCTTCCATTAGCTTCAACGATACGGAGAGCTTCACCATCGTTACGGTAGCGAAAGTCAACGATCCAACTGCTGCCGCAGGAGAAACCTCACTTTGGGGCAAAGGCGTCCCATCTTCCAACCCTGACGGATGGTACCACCTGTCATTCAAGAACAACGCCCTGCGCTTTATGGTATGGGATGGCTCCAACCTAGCTTCCCCTGCCGGTGACCTCAACGGTGAAATTGTAGCCGACGAATGGGCACAGATCGTCTGTGTACGCGACGTAGCCAGCGATTCTTTGCTGGTTTATGTCAACGGAGTTCTCCTGGACAAGTCAGAAGACATCACCACCGGAGACATTTCCACCGTAGGGGACCTGCACACAGGAATTTCTCCTGAAAGTAATTGAAGGCAGGCACTGTTGGTGCCTGCCTTTATTTTTTCTCTACAAAAGCCCATCACCCCATCACACTTTTCTGCACATTTTTCCCTTTATTCCTTTTCCCCAAAAGCGATTAACAATGATCCGACTACTCATCACCCTGCTGACGCTAATTTCAGTGTCCTTTTGTCATAGCCAATCCCTCAACATCCAGGTAGACCTGAGCCAACCCATCGGCGACATGGACCCGGTATATACATGGTTTGGCCACGACGAACCCAACTACACCTACATGCCCGACGGCCAAAAGCTCCTCACCGAGCTTTCCGAACTCAGCCCGGTGCCGGTCTTTGTCCGTACCCATAACCTGCTCACCACCGGCGACGGCGAGGCCGCCCTCAAGTGGGGTTCCACCAATGCCTACACCGAAGACGCCGACGGCAATCCCATCTATGACTGGACCATCATCGACAGCATCTTCGATACCTACATGGCGCGTGGCATGAAGCCCCTCGTGGAAATCGGTTTTATGCCCGAGGCCCTGTCCAGCAAGCCCGATCCCTATCGCCACGGCTGGACCCCCGGCAATGCCTACGAAAACATCTTCACCGGATGGGCCTATCCGCCCAATGATTATGACAAATTCGCGGAGCTGGTCTATCAGTGGGTGAGCCACTCGGTAGAGCGCTATGGCAAAGAGGAAGTGGAAACCTGGTACTGGGAGCTGTGGAACGAACCCAACATCGGCTACTGGCAGGGGACTCTGGACGAATACATCAAGCTCTACGACTACACCGCCGACGCCGTCAAGCGGGCCTTGCCTACGGCCATCATGGGAGGTCCACATACGACAGGGCCTTCCTGGGATGTGGCCGAAAAGTACCTCAGGGCCTTCCTGGAGCACTGCATCAGTGGGACGAATTACAAAACCGGCGAGACTGGCGCGCCGCTGGACTTCATCGCCTTTCACGCCAAAGGCCGACCGGAGTTTCTCGAAGACCACGTGCAAATGAACATGGGCGCACAGTTGCGCGACATCTCCAAAGGCTTTGAGATCGTGGCTTCCTATCCCGAGGCCAAAGACCTGCCCATCATCATCGGCGAGTCGGACCCCGAGGGCTGCGCCGCCTGCTCCGAGGACATTTACCCGCAAAACAGCTACCGCAACGGCACCATGTATTCCAGCTACACAGCGGCTTCTTTTCCCCGCAAGATGCAGCTCGCCGACCACTTTGGGGTGAACTTCCTGGGGGCCGTTACCTGGGCCTTTGAGTTTGAGAACCAGCCCTGGTACCACGGCTTCCGCGACCTCGCCACCAATGGCGTGGACAAGCCCGTGCTGAATGTCTTCCGCATGATGGGCATGATGCAGGGACAGCGCGCCAAAGTCAGCGGCGACCTGAGCTACGATGCCTTTAGGATTCGGGACTCCAGTGTGCGAGGCGCTCAGGCCGACATCAATGCCATGGCCACCATCGACGAACATCAGGCCGCAGTCCTGTTGTGGCATTATCACGACGACGATCTACCCGGAGAGGCAGCGCACATTCAGCTGAGTATAGATGGATTGCCAGCAGGCAAGGCCATGCTGCACCACTACCGCATCGACGACACGCACAGCAACTCCTACGCCGCCTGGCTGACCATGGGCTCGCCCGAGAACCCAACCGCCGCGCAGATCGCCGAGCTGGAAGCCGCGGGACAACTCAGCCTGTACACTTCTCCGCAATGGGTGCATACGGCAGGAGGCAGTCTGGAAATGAGCGTTGAATTGCCTCGACAGGGGGTATCCTTGCTGGTGATGGAGTGGTGAGGGTAAGGGCCTGAGGGTAGCCCACCTGCCGAGCCATTGTCTTTTTTGGCAAAAAGTTGCGAGATTTAAAGAGGTATCACTAAGAAAATATACGCCATGGTGGCGTTTAACGGATGTTGTGCTTCATGCGAAAAGACGAGAGCAAATAATGGACGCATACGAAGGATATTTCGCGGACTGTTATGTCTTGACTGATAAAAGAACAGAATCTTTTATTCAAGAATTCCTTGACCATTTTGTTCCAGAAAGAAGAGAAACGGCAGACGAATATGAAGTTCCTCAGTATGCGGACAACCCAGTAGAAAATTTCAGAACGGCTCGTGAAGCGGTCAAATTCTTAGTTGAGAATGATACCGTTAAACACAGTTTATATTGGGCAAACCCCGTGAAATCAGAACTAGGGGGTGCAGAAATTTTCTTTACAGACGATGGATACGTAATTATTGGGCTATACTGCGAGACAAAATATCCCAAAACCGACATTGAAGACAAATATTTCAAGGAAATCAAAGAATTCTGTGGAAGTGAAGAGGGTTATATAACCTATGAAGACACTCCGCCACATAACAGTGAAGAATTCAGGGAAAAAATAAAAAGCATGAAAGCACAACATCGCCTATAGCAAATGCAGGCTGACTGCTTAAAAATGAAGACATTACAACTAAATAAAGTAACGGTAGGCGGACAAGAAAGCGGTTTCAAAATCCCGCACTTGCCATAGTCAGGGCCGTTGTGCGCAATCAAAAAAAATTGATATTATTGTACAATAATGGTAAATCATAGAGTATGAATAATTGGGTTGTTTTTTATTCTTGGCAGTCAGATTTGCTGTAGCCTTCCCCTATGCCGCAACCGTTGAATAGTAGAAATTCTGATTTAAGGTT
>CAYFIR010000247.1:0-3484 GCA_964343195.1 uncultured Bacteroidia bacterium
CCGGGCGAAATGCCACCCCCCTTTTGCAAAGGGGGGAATGAGTTTTGGGGCGGCCCGAGGCCGCAGCAGTAGCCTTCCCCCCTTCGGCGCGCGACTACGGCTCCACCAATCCCTCCGACGTTCATCACAACGCAGGCAATCCCAACAAAATCAGCTCTCCATCGGTATCGACAGAGACCTTTCCATCTATGACCTCCGCCGTCTGCCCGCTGTAATAATCCAATAGGATAAACCCATCTTCGAAGACGTCTCCGACGGGAATATCGTAGGGTTGATCCTGGGGCTTCAGGTTCATGGCGACGACGACCTGATCTTCGTAACTACCTTCTGTATAGCTGCGAGAGAATACATAAGGCTCCTCGCTGATGCGCTGGTGCCTGCCCATTCCGACGCTGAGGTGCGCCTGACGAAACTGCCCGAGTTTTTGCCAGTGGGTAAGGACCTCCTGGGTACGCTTTTTACCAAGGTCCTCCCAATTCATGAAGGAACGCAGATTGGCGTCGCCGTTGGCGCCTAAGACTTCCAGGGGACGAGCGGTTTCGTCGCCGTAGTAAATCTGCGCTGATCCGGGCGATAACAGGAGCAGGGTTCCAGCCAGCATGGGATGCTTTCGCTTGACGTCATAAGGCGAACCATCGTCATGCGAGGTGAGGTAGTTCAGGACGCTGAGACCAGCCAGTGCTCCGCCTTCATTGAGGGCGGTCGCATACTGTGTGAAGAGCGAGTCGGGATGCTGCCGGGCGTCGTATTTAAAGCCAAAGTTGATCAGGCTTTCAAATCCGTGGTCGTAAAAGTCCACGATGGTATCGCCGTAGTCGAAGCCGCGTCCGGCTCCAAGGGCATAGTTGTACACCTCTCCCGTCATGAAGAAATCAACCTCTTCGGGCAGTTTGCCAGGATTGGCGGCCTGCCACTCCTTAAAGGCGATAACGGCTTCGCGCTTGAGGTCTGCCCATACATCTGCTTCGGTGTGCTTGGCGGTGTCAATTCGGTAGGCGTCGATGCCCAATTCCCGGATCCAGTCGGTCAGCCACTTGATGAGGTAGAAGCGGGGCGTACGGGGATATCCGGTGCGTTTGAAAAAGGCATCAAGTTCTGCCAGTTCTGCTTCCTTGCGGCCTTCTTCCTCCCATTTCTCCAAAAGAAAATCAGGTACTGTTACTTCCTGCTCGGTATCAGTAAACACGTCTGGGAGGTTGTCGACCAGGGTGCAGTTGATGGTGCCGTCGTAGTTTTGGAAGTTGCAGGTCGGAGACAGACGGACCCACTCATCGGGCCAGGCAGGATCCTGCCCGGTAACGGGGCCAGTATGGTTGATGACAGCATCCCACATGATGCGAATACCATGTTCGTGGGCGGTCTTGACGAGGGCTTTGAGTTCCTCAAGGGTGCCATAGTTAGGGTCAATGGCAGTCCAGTCTCTGGCCCAATAGCCATGGTAGGCGTAGGTTTTACCGGTGCCTTCGTCGGTATATCCGCTGATCTGCTCAACAGGTGGGGTGAACCAGAGGGCATTGACACCGAGGTGGTCAAAGTAGCCTTCTTCGATTTTTTGGGTAATACCAGCGAAGTCTCCGCCCATAAAACTGCGGAGTTTGGCACCGTCCGCCTGACGCCCCAGCATCTGGTCATTGCCGGGATCACCGTTGTTAAATCGGTCGGTGAGCATGAAGTAAACCGTGGCATTTTCCCATCGGAAAGGCTGGTCCTTTGAGGAATACTGGGTTGAGTCCTGTTTGGGTTTTGATGAATTACAGGCTATCAACGTAAGTGGCAGTATGAGTAGAAGGTGTAGGTAGCGCATAGTAGTAGCTTAGATCAAATGGATTCATCTCCTGAAAGTTATGGATTTGTGGCTGATCGCTACTATGGAATGCAGTCGGGCTTGGTGCGGATTATAATTTTCGCCAGTCATTACCCCTGGTACATGGCCTGTTTTACCTTACTCCATCCTTCCTTCGTCAGCAAATGAAAAGTATCCCCGAGAGGAAATAATCAGGTGATCCAGGACTCGAATGTCGAAAAATTTGCCCGCCTCGACGAGCTTTTGGGTAATCTGGATGTCGGCCTGACTGGGGGATAAATTACCGGATGGGTGGTTGTGAGCGATGATCATGGCTGAGGCCAGTTGATTGATCGCCTCACGAAAGACGATCTTGGGATCGATCACCGTTGCGGATACTCCCCCCCTGAAAATGGGCTTCTCTGCCTTGATCTCATTGTTACGGTTGAGAAACAGCACATAGAAGACTTCCTGGTTGAGGTCTGCCATCTTGGGAATCAGGTACTGGGCGACGGTTTCGGCGCTGGTGATGCGCAAGGCCTGTTCGGGCACGATGCCTTTGCGGCGTCCGAGTTCAAAAGCCGTAACGATGGAGATGGCCTTGGCAGGTCCTATGCCTTTTATGCGGGTCAGTTCCTCTACCCCACTACGGGCCAGTTGGTTAAGGCCTCCGATTTCATCCAGGACTTTTCGCCCCAGGGAAATGGCAGATAGCTCTCTGGTGCCGCTTCCCAGCAGAATGGCTACGAGTTCTGCGTCGGTAAGGGCATCGACGCCTCTTTTCATGAGTTTTTCACGTGGGCGGTCTTCAAGGGCCCACTGGGTGATGGGAGTATTGGAATAGGTCATGGGGATAGCAGTTTGAGTGGCAATCAACTACAGCAGGTCCATTGCTCCATGGAAAGATCGACCATCCCGGTTTCGTAAATCAGTTCGTTGCCAGTAGAACTGGGTTACAGGTTTTCCGGTAGCGGGACCGTTATTTTTGTGCTATTCTGCTAGATCTTCCAGACCTCCAATCCGTATCTTTATCTACCATTCATCATAAGGTGCCAGCTAAATGCTTGCCAGCCATGTACATTCTATACGATACCCTGTCGTCCGACTTTTCCTCCTCCTGGAATGCCCCGCATCATACTCTGACCAGAGAGCCTCGATTAATTCGGCTTTGCTGGATGATTTGTGAATCAGGCGGTCAGATAATTGATCGGCAGGATGTATGGATTCGTCAACTGGACTATCGACTTCCTCAAACCCTGCAACTTCTGTATGGGCTCTCGGACGTGTATTTGCAGGAAAGCGGAGTCCCCATCGGAGTAGCGACAAAAGGGCTTCGTGAGTGGGTGCAGCGTGGCGCTGAGACCGTAGCAATGGGAGAGGAGCGGCACCGCAGAATAATTGGCGCTGAGGCTAGAAAACAGCGTGCTTTTCATCCCTTGCAGGGCGCCATTCCCAACTGTCTGGAGCGGATGGCGACCATATTTTTAGGGCAAAAAAACAGGGATGGCAGCGCGAAGCCTCCATCCCTGTCACAACTGAATCAGGTTTTATTTGGTCAGCCTATTTCCTCTGGGGAAGATCCCCTGGAGGTCATGCGGCGGTGTTTTTTTGCTTTGAAAGAAAAGGGAATCTACGGCCCTGTTCAATCTAGTGCTTTGTCAAGTGAAAAATGATGGGTAAGCGGTCGCAGATTTTTTCGCA
>CAYFIR010000248.1:0-3292 GCA_964343195.1 uncultured Bacteroidia bacterium
CTCCATTTCCTTTATACCTTTTACTGGTTTACATCTGTCCACCTGCTTAAGTAGTCGGACGGAATTATACAGGTATGAAGGGTATGGGGATATGGAGGAAAATCGCTGCTTGGGCCCTTCATGCCTTCATTTCCTCCATACCTGTTCATTATAGTTATTTTTGGTCTTCTACTTGCACACCTTTATTCCTCCATTCCTTCTGCTGGTTTACATCTGTCCACCTGCTGGATATACCTTTTCATTCCCCATTTCCGCTAAGGCAAGGAGAGTACCGTGCCAGCTTCCAGATCCAGCACTTGTGGATTGAGGGACCGCAGGATATAGTAGGGAACTTCGAAGTGATTGGCTAGTTCCTCCCAGGTTCCAGGCTGTTCCAGGGTAGTCATGGAACTGGCATGCCGTGCCTGAGCAGGTCGATAGGATACGTTATCGGTGCGGGCGGTCACATCCTGTCGGACAAGTTCCTTCATTTCCGGAAACTGCCCTGTCCAATACTCATGGGTGAAATCACCGGTGATAACCGGATATTCGGGTTGTGGTTCTGGCGTTGGAGCTGGTTTAGGCTGACTGGCTCCATTTGGAAGGGAAATCTGCACGGATAACACGAGGTCCTGTAGGCGGTCATTGCCTGCCTGGGCTCCTAATTCGCCCAGATTGTCAAGGTAATCTGTTCCCAGCAGTTTGTACGTATACTCCAGTCCCAGGGTCAATCGGGGGTGTGGCTTGATGTTAATTCCGGCCATTAGCGGCAACTGGGGAGCGAAGGTTCCGTAAGACTCGTCTGGTAAGCGTGAAAACAGGTTATCGCTCAGGAAGTTACCTTCCTGATCCAGTGGGGTAAAAAACAGTAGGCCCGCCCCTGTCCCGACATAAGGACGGACTGGTCCTTTTCTGATGAGCCAACCTGTAAGGCGGATATCCGTGTAGAAGAAACTGGTCGCGACAAACTGGTTTGGTTCTATGCCTTCGGGGGCGGTTATGGTACTAACGCGGTCGGTTTGTTCGATTATTTTCCCAAAGCCTCCCCCCAGTCGCAGGGATAGCCGTTGACTGCTCTCAAACTGAAGGGTAAGCCCCATGCCAGGATACATCCGCCAGGGATTTTCATCCCCATCGGTCAGGTCTCCCTGGTACTGGTAACCAGCAAGCCCTACTCCCACCCTCAGAGGGCGTGAGGAGGTTTCGTCCTGACAGAGCCCGAAAGCAGGCAATACCAGGAGAAGCGTCAGGCAAAATATTTCCGATATAGTATTTTTCACGACCATGAGTTCATTCAAAGATAAAAACTGATTCATTATCCACCGTGGTATATCTGAGACATTTTCCCCCCAGCCCTTTCCTCGTTCTACTTCAGAATATGGGCACAAATGTTGCACAAAAGGTATAGCCTTTGGGTACATTGCCATCACTCAACACCCAGCCACCTTATGAACGAAGAACGCATCGATCAAAAGGACCGCATAGAGCGGATTCGAAAGCTTCTAAAGGCTCCCAACGCTCACATCAAACCGCTTTTGGGTGTCCTGCACCCTTCTGAGATAGCGCAGGTTCTGGAAGATACCACTCCAGAGTTACAGGAGCGAATTGTCCGGGAATTGCCACGGGACCTGCTTTCGGTAGCCATCGCAGAGATGGACGACGATACCCAGCCGGGAGATTTGCTCAGCATCTTACATCCCGAGATCACTGCCGGGATGATCAAGGAACTTCCTCCGGACGATGCCGCCGACCTGCTAGGGCTCTTAACAGAGGAGTACCGTGAAAAGGTCCTCTACTATCTTCCAGAAGAGGAAGAGATCGTTCTGAACCAATTGCTGACCTATGATGAGGAGTCAGCGGGGGGCCTGATGAACCCCGAGGTAGTCAAGGTGCGGGAAAACATGACCAAGCTGGAGGCCCTGCAGGTGGTGACTACCCAGTCGGAGGAGATGGAGGAGTTTTACACCATCTACGTGGTGGATGAAGACAATAAGCTGCAAGGCTACCTGACATTCAGGGCGCTGTTTCTATCCAGAAGTACGGAGTTGGTCAAAAACCTCATGATTGATGAGGTGATATCTGTCGCTGTCGATGATGACCAGGAAGATGTGGCCAAGGTCATGAGCCAGTACAACCTGCCAACCCTGCCGGTAGTCGATAAGTACAATCACCTGCTGGGACGCATCACTTTTGATGATGTGATGGACGTTTTGGAGGAAGAAACCACTGAGGATATGCTGAGCTTTGCCGGGGTATCTGAAGATGAAAACCTTCGAGGCGGCTGGGCCGATGCGGTTAAAAGCCGTCTACCGTGGCTACTGGTTAACCTTGGAACCGCCTCTTTGGCGGCATGGGTGATCTCGCAATTTGGGGGTACCATCGAAAAACTGGTCCTGCTGACCAGCCTGATGCCCATCATCGCGGGAGTGTCTGGCAACGGAGCTACCCAGACCCTGGCGGTTACCATCCGCCGTATTTCGACCAATGGGGTCCCGGCGCGGCAGGCGGCTCAGGTCATCTTCAAGGAATTGAGCGTGGGGGCCATCCAGGGGTTGATGCTGGGAGCAGTCGTCTCGCTGGCGGTTGCATTCCTCGCTTCCAATCCCAACCCCCAATTCGTTGCCATGATGGGCGTCGTGGTCTTCTGTGCCATGTTTGGCAACCTGATGCTGGCCGGTTTTGTAGGCTCGATGGTTCCGTTGACACTGGAACGGCTAAAAATCGATCCGGCAGTAGCTTCGTCCATTCTGATTACGGCTTCAACTGACATCATCGGGTACCTGCTGCTATTTGGCCTGGCTACTCAGATATTACTGCCTTTAATCAGTACTACCGGGGATATCGGGATGCATTTTTTGAGTCCATTTTGAGGTATGCGGTAATTTTAGATCTCGGGGCAAAGGTTGCGCCTTATCCCCTGTTCCCTATACCGTTTCTCCTCATCCCATATTCCTTTTCCCGAATTTCCACTCAATAACGTCAGTTTCGGGTTTCATTTCTCATAAGCGACTGGTTACCAGCGTAGTGCGACCTCCCCGATTCGCGGGATCTGGGATCAGTAGGACCTCCTTTCTTTCATAGCTCCGCAATCGGATTTTTAATATTCTGCGTGTTTTTCAAGTGCTATTTCGCTTCCCCGCTTCGCGGGATCGTGGATCAGCGGGACTTACTTCTTTTTCTAGCTCCGACAATGGATTTTTAATATGCTTCCTCTGAAAGTGTTTTGTCGCCTTCAGCGGGACCTCCCTTTTTTCTAGCTCCGCAAATGGATTTCTAATATGCTTCCTCTGAAAGTGCTGTTTCGCTTTCAGCG
>CAYFIR010000249.1:0-3247 GCA_964343195.1 uncultured Bacteroidia bacterium
CCGCTGAAGGCGACATAACACTTTCAGAGGTAGCATATTAAAGATCAATTTGCGGAGCCAGAAAAAAGGTAAGTCCCGCTGATCCCAGATCCCGTGAAACGGGGAGGCGAAATAGCACTTGCAAACACGGCGAATATTAAAAATCCGATTGCGGAGCTAAAAAAAAGAACAGCACGCCAAAAGGCGCGCTGTTCACAACCACATAAACCCCTGTCTATTCTTTGATGATCCGTCGGGTCATGGTAAAGCGTCCGGCTTTTACTTCCAGCAGGTAAATGCCAGATGAAAGGTCGCTGAGGTCCAGTTCCTGGTCCTGGGACAGGTCCACTCGCTCACGAGACAGTACCTTGCCCTGGGCATCCAGCACGCGAATGGTGCCGTTGCCATCCAGGTGATCCAGTTGAATCTGTACCCGGTCGGTTACTGGATTGGGATTGATACTCAGAGAGTTTTCTTCGATCAGCTCCTGAAGAGTTGCTTCGTTTCGTTCGATGGTTACACCAGCAGGCATCCAGTGAGCCTGCGGGGCCATAGGCACCTGTCCGCGGCGCATGCCACTACAATTCATGGTCAGGTCGGCACTAAAGACGACATCGCTTCGCGTCTGACTATTCTCAATCAGGTACCAGATCCCGGTGATGTTGTCATCCCCCATGGTAGCTCCAGTCTGAGGATTGTTCATCGTCATGAAGGTCGATTGTCCAGGCACGGCGTACAATGTGTCGCGCTGTGGGCTCCAGTACTGTGCCCAGATAAAGGCCAGGAACTGGTTGTTGGGATTGTTCACTTCCCAGGTCAGCATGTCGGTGTTGCTGTTGAAGCAAACAAAGCTCAGGCTCAGTTCCTGGAAGGTCGCCGCCTGACGGTAGGTGGCCACATTGGATGGGGCAGATTCTCCGTTGCCCTGATAGGCCGTCACAGTATAGTCTACGTCTTCTCCGAAGATGTAGATGTAGTCGAAGTACTGGGTCACATTGGCACCGACCGTATCGACGATCTCCATGCCATTGGAAGCAGACTCGCGGTAGATGATGAAGCCATCTTCGCTGGTAGAATTATCCTGCCAGGTGAGCGGCACCAGGAAGGCGGTATCGCTGTTGGTGGTCAGGTTACTCGGCGCTGCGGGCATACCGGTAGGATCAAGTACTGCAGGCTGGGTGTAGGCAATGGCCTTGCCGCCACATTTGCCTGTACCGCTCCACGGTGTCTGCACATAGGGGAAACTGCTGCGGAAGGTCGTGTCGTTGCTTTCCACTCCGGTAGAATACTGCAACACATTGAGCAGTTGATTGGTAACGGGGGAAGCATTGGGGTCGGTGGCATCGTAGTCGTCGTACCACAGGCCAATGGCTGCGAGTACCACGCCACTGACGGCCTGCAGTTCGATGCGGGTTACGTCATCTTCCAGGCGGCGTCCGTTGGGGAAGCCATCCATGTTGGGGATGAATTGCAAGGTCGCATCGCTGGCGAAGGTAGGATCAACCAGCCCCAGCACTGCTGCCTGTACCAGCCCGAGGGTACTGAAGTTGGGGTCAGTACGGTCGGTAGCAGGTGTAGCCATGTTCAGGCGCAGCATGTCACCGCCGTTGGGCAGAAAGTTGTTGACAAAAGGCTTACCTGCCGCGAGGGGATCTCCCCCTTTGCCGGTAGCCAGTTGATAGGGGCGCACGTTGGGTACACCCGTGTGGAAGGCAGGCCACAAGTCAACCGAACGAGGCTTACCAGGTCCGGGCAGCAGCAGCGTACCAAATACCGCGTCATCCAGGGCGGTTCCGGCGACAGCGGGGCTGCCTTTCAGGGCAAAGAGTCCGTCCTGTCCGTTTCCGAAGTCAAATGCTCCCAGCGAATTGCGCTGGATGCGCAGGGCTGAGAAAGCAGGTACGGCTCCGCCGAACTGGTCGTCGTCCATGTAGAGGGCGAGCTCGGGGTTGTAGAAATATTCGAAGTGGTCTGGATTCTCGTTGTAAGGCGTGCGGGAGTTCCACTCGTCCTTGGCACCGATGGGGATCACGGCTTCATTGGTCAGGGGCATGCCCAAACGGGATACCTGTACCCAGGGGCCAGAGGTGCTCACCGTCCCGTCTCCATTCAGGGTCGTCATCTGCTGACGGCTGGCCGAAGCCCATACGCCGATTACGTAGTCGCCATCCAGGATGTCAGCTGCCTGAGCGGCATTCATGCCGTTTTTTTGCAGCGTCTCGATGGGCACCTGTATGGCAATAGAGCTGACGTTGTAGCAGGCTACTCCGTCGCGTACGGTTCCGCCATTTTGACGGGGTGCATCACCCAGGTCAAAGATTCCGCCCAGATCGACAAAGAAGGGATCATCCGCCGTTCCGCAGAAGATTTTCTCTCCGGTGCTGCTGGTCTCGATGGCGTTGGTAAACAGCTCTTCGTAGTTGTTGGCACCAGCTCCAACCGGGCTCTCGATCGAGCGCGGTCCGATATTGGGGGGAGGTACTACCCCATCGGTGATGATGGTCGTAAATGACTGTCCGCCGTTGGTGCTACGCTCCAGGGTGTAGGTCGTCTTGAGGTTTTGTTGCCCCAGACGAATGTTGAAGAAAGTAGTAGGATCTTCGTTTTCGAGGTCGAAGGTAAACCGGTAGATGATGTCGTCGCCCGTGGTACTCACATCGTTGTCGATGTGGATCTCATAGCGCACATTTTCGCCAAATTGATAATAGTTGGGACCGCCATGCGGTAGCTGTAGCGGCACGTAGTTGGCGATAATGGTGACCGTGTTGGGGTCATCGGGGCTGCGGAAGGCGTAGAGGTCGGTGTTGTCGGCCAATGGGTCATTGGCGATCAGGGGTGCCTCCCGGTGACTGGAGCCCAATAGCACCAGTTGCCCGAGTAGCAGCAGCAGCCCGAGGAGGGCGATGCGCCTGCTGTGTTCGAGGGTGAAGGTTAACATTTGCATGAAAAAACATATAAGAGTGAGAAAAAGGTATACCTCACCCAGGATCGATTTGCATCGACCTTCACCGAAATCATGACCAGGCCATGGAAACAGAAACCGGGTGGAGTACGTGAATCGCCCTACCTACGAGGGGGTTGCCCGACCTGGATTTTGGGGAATGGATTTTTTTTGAAAAAGGGAGAAAACTTCTTGCGAGAAGTTCGACAAGAGGATATCGGTAGGGCATCTCACCCATAAATAAATCCGCATCTTCACCAGGGGAGAAAGCGGCACTTTAAACTTTCTGATTCCTCCCTCTGTCGCACAGTCCATCTCCCTCCAAAG
>CAYFIR010000250.1:0-3225 GCA_964343195.1 uncultured Bacteroidia bacterium
ACCCTTGGGCACCGGAGACAAGACTACCGCCGCAGGCGGTTTAGTTCAACTACTGGGTATGCGCAATATTGCGCATACCCAGCCAAATATCACAGATATACGCTATAAGCTTCCGTTTGCTGCCCTTCCTTGTCGCTAACCGCTTTCCTGTTCAGCTGGTATAATTAAGCAATTTATTCAGAGAAGTACTCCTGTTACTTGCATTTCCCTGCGGTCACAGACCGATGGGGATGCACTCCGGAGAGGACTACGGCTCGAGCGGGGAGTGTGAAAGAAAATTTCCAGACAGCCTCTAGGTTAAAGGGCCAGGATCACCCTTTGATGCCCATTAAGAGGGAGGAACCCTGATTGTTTGTACCCCGGAAGGCGATTAATCCGTAAGCAAAAGGAGGCCAAACCCCAACGGCTTTTCTCTGTCATGAGTTTTACCCTTTCTCCCAGCTACCAGATTCAAACCCGGCGCTTTCTGCTCCGGATACCCAACGAATCGGATATCCCTTTCATCTTTTCGGCGACACGCTACGAGGGCTTCAACGACGGCATGTTGTGGGAGCCACCCGAAAGCGAAGCCGAACTCATTGAGCCGCTAAAAGGCACCCTGAAAGCCTGGGAACTGGGTGAAGGCTATAGCTTTACCATCGTCCAAAAGGCTGTGGAAGAGCAGGTGGGGCGAATTTCCATCCGCCGCACGGATCAGGAAAAACTCTGGGATGTCGGCTTTTGGACACATCCTGCCCATCAGGGAGAAGGCGTGATGAGCGAGGCCCTGGCGGCTGTTCTGGCCCTTGGCTTCGAAGTGCTAGGTGCCCATAAAATCCAGGCTTGCCACGCTATTTGGAACAAAGCCAGCGAAAAGGTCCTGAAGCGCAATGGGCTGACCTTTGAGCGATTTATTGAGCAGGGTTTTCAAAAGCGGGGGGAGTGGGTCGCAGAAAATTTGCTGAGCATCGAGAAGCAATACTGGCTGGGCTTGAGATCAGAGTAAAGTTCAAAAAAAGCCTGTGATTCCGTAGCTTGGACAAAAGCCTCTTGAACAATGAACCTTCGTTTCCTCGTTCTACTAGCCGGAGCCATGGGTATGATCGCTGCCTGCCAGGACCTCCCCCAGGAAAAGGCATATCAGTATATCGACCTGAGCAAATTCTCCGATGGCATCCACCACTGGGAGCTGTACAGCCCCATTCGCAGCCGGGAGCGACTGGACAGCAGCGACATCATTGGCATAGCTGACAATTTGCTTGCCTACCAAAACGAAGACGGCGGCTGGCCAAAAAACATCGACTGGCTGGCCCTCATCGACCCCGACTCCGTCACCGGGAGCCTGAGCGACCGCTACCGGAGCAGCACCTATGACAACCGCAACATCTTCCCCCAGATCGAGTACCTCTCTGCGGTCTATCAGCAAACAGAAGACGAGAAATACCGTCAGGCCGCCGAAAATGGCTTTCGCTACATCCTTGCAACGGAGTATCCTGATGGTGGCTGGCGCGGCTGGGATGCAGATGTCATCACCTTCAACGACGACGTGATGACGGGCATCATGGACCTCCTGCTCGATGTCAAACAGGAGCATCCCTATTACGACTGGCTGGATGCTGACCTGCGCACTCAACTGCTCACAGCCTATGATCGGGGTGTCGAGGTCATCCTGAAATGCCAGATCATCATCAACGGACGCAAGACCGCCTGGTGTCAGCAACATGACTTCGAAACCTACGAACCCGTACAGGGCCGAGCCTACGAGCATCCGTCCGTCACGGCCCGCGAGAGCTGCGACATCATCCTCTTTTTGATGCGGATCGCAAATCCCGATTCTGTGGTGAGGCAGGCCATTGTATCGTCTGTCGCGTGGCTGGAAGATGCCAGCATTGAGGGCTATCGCTTTGCTAAAGTTCCCATAGAGGAGCGGCCCTACCACGAAACCACGATCGATTACGACCGCGAATTTGTCCCGGACTCCAGTGCCCCGCCCGTCTGGGCGCGCTACTACGACCTGGAGAATGGCGAGCCTTTTCTCTCCCTCCGCGATGGGACCATCGTCTATGACCTGAAGGAGATCAGCTTTGACCGACGTGTCGGCTATGACTGGTATGGCTACTGGCCCGAGCGCGTGCTGGCGGCCTACCCAGATTGGGAAGCATCGCATTGAGCGATTGAGTTCTTCAGCCTGCAGGAGTAGACAAGGCACCCTTCAATTACAACCCCCCATTTCCCTCCTTCCCATGGAAATTTCCCTTGACATCGCCGCTATCGTAGGCCCCATACTGATGGCGCTTGCCATCTCAGAGTATCGCCATTTGGACATCTGGAAAAATGTCGATCCCACGGTCGTGTACCTCAACGGCTTAGTCCTCTTCGCCGGCGGGCTGGTTCTGGTGCGCTTTCACAACATTTGGCGGCCTGACTGGACGGTGGTCATCACGCTCATCAGCTGGCTCTGCTTGTTACTGGGACTGTTTAGGATGATGATGCCCCGTCAGCCGCAACTCAAAAGGAGCCGTGGAACCAATGTGATGTTGCTGGTGATGCTGCTGTTGGGAGGATTTTTGTCGGTGCAGGCGTATTTGCTTCATTAGGGGAAAGCCCCTTATAAACCTTCAACCTCCTCACGGCTCAGGCCCGTAAAGCGCATGATTTTGTCGATAGACTCGCCTCCGGCTTTCATTTGTTTGGCTACGGCTTTTAGTCCCTCGACTCGTCCTTCTTCTCGACCTTCTGCTCTTCCTTTTGCGACGCCTTCTGCGACGCCTTCCTGCCAGGAAGTATTCACCACATTATTCAGGTCCCGGTAGTACTTGAGGCTTTCCTCATAGGCTTCTTTTTCCTGAGGGGTAAATTGTGCGAGCTCAGCGGTAGCAAAGAGCCGCTCGAACACCCGATCCTGCAATGCCTGTGGGCGCTCCTGCAAGCGGGAAAGATGACGCAGCACAAAGAGCCACTTATCCAATTGGGTTTCCAACTCTCCGATCTCCTTGGTGAACTTGGGTAGTTCCAGATAGATGAACTTCAATTTGTCAAAAAACACCTCGCAACGCTGATTTTTGAGCTCGACCAGGTGCAATAATTCGGCCTCTCCCTTGTGGTCATCGAAGACAAAATCCAGTATGCCAACCGTATAAACAGCACTCAACTGATAGTCCCACTTGCCTTGCTGGGCTTGTTCCTGGATAGGAGGTTGTCTAAAGTACCGATTGAGTTTTCCTGATCAAACATGTGGTAATTCCA
>CAYFIR010000251.1:0-3181 GCA_964343195.1 uncultured Bacteroidia bacterium
GAAGGCGACATAACACTTTCAGAGGCAACATATTAAAAATCCATTTGCGGAGCTAAAAAAGAAGTAAGTCCCGCTGAAGGCGACATGCGGCTATTATCAGATTTTTTACGCTCATTCCCAATGGATTTCATTTACCCTTTACACAAACGCAATCACCCCCGCAATCACAGCCGTCAGGAAAGCTGCCAAAGTACCCCCCAGCAGTGCCCTGAGGCCCAGTTCTGACAGCATTTTTCGCTTGGAAGGGGCTAGTGCTCCAATGCCACCAATCTGAATGCCGATTGAGGCGAAATTGGCGAAGCCACAGAGGGCATAAGTGGCGATGATGACCGACTTCTCATGGGCCAGTAATCCGCCGCTTTTTACTGAGCCAAGCGAAGTATAGGCCACGAATTCGTTGATGATGGTCTTTTCTCCGAGCAATTGGCCAATCAGCATCATGTCCTCGCTGGCGACACCCAGCAGCCACGCGATGGGGGCAAAGATCAGTCCCAGGATGTATTGCAGGTTGAACTCGGTGAAGCGTCCCTGGGTGCTTTCCTTGACGTAGGCATTGAGTCCGGTAGGCTCGCCGATACCGCTGGAGACGATCACGTTGAACATCTCCATTAGTGCAGTAAACACCAGCAGCATGACGCCCACATTGACAGCGAGCTTGAGCCCGTCAGTCGTCCCAATGGAAATGGCGTCCAGGAGGTTGGCTCCGGTGCGCTCCTTGGGGACGCTCAGGTCCTTGTTGACCTCTTCGGTTTCGGGAACGAGCATCTTGGCGACGACCAGAGCGGCAGGAGCCGACATGATGGAGGCCGTTAGCAGGTGCTTGGCAAACTCCCGCTGGGCGACCGGATCATCACCGCCGAGGTAGCCGACATAGGCGGCAAAAACGCCTCCGGCAATGGTGGCCATACCACCTGTCATCAGCGCCATAATCTCTGAACGGGTCATTTTGTCCAGGTAGGGACGTACCAACAGGGGAGATTCAGTTTGGCCGAGGAAGATATTCCCGGCGGCAGCCAGAGATTCGGCTCCAGACAGGCGCATGGTTTTGCTCATCAGCCAGGCAAAGCCATACACGATGCGTTGCAGCACACCCAGGTAATAGAGCATGGCCGTCAGGGCGGAGAAAAACACCACCGTCGGGAGAATCTGTACGGCGAAGATGTATCCAAAGCTTTCAGTGTTGCTTACCAGCCCTCCAAAGATAAATTCGGCTCCAGCTGCCGTAAAGCCCAGAAGCGCGACAAATCCGTCCGCTACGAAGCCAAATCCTTCCTTCACACCGGGTACTTTTAGGACCAGAATCGCCAGTAAAAGCTGCAGCCCCATGCCGATTCCGACGAGCTTCCAATCGATGGCTTTGCGGTTGCGGCTGAAAATCCAGGCGATGGCCAGCATGGCGAGCAGGCCCAGGAGCCCTCGCATGATATCAATCAGACCTACTGTCTCTGGGATCAGGGTTGCCCGACCAAACAGATGGAAAGTGCGGTCATTGCCAACGAGGGTCGGGTTCCCACGGCTGTCAAATGAAACGGCGTAATGCTCCGTCCTGCGGTCAGATTCCAGTCCCTTGTCTGTTTGTCGTGCCACAAGCTCCCCCTCGAAATACAGTTGAATTTCGGCCTTTCCGTTCTCGACCTGGTAATAGGTTGAGTCGATGGTCGACCCTGCGGGAAGTAACTCATAGAGCAGGGTGATGCTGTCATTTGCCAGCGTCCAACTGCCAGCTTCCTTCACTTCAGAGCCAATCAGGAGTTCAAAGCTGCCATCTGGTTTGAAGGAGAAAGCATCGTTAGCATCTCCCGTGAATGTACTGTCACTGCCATCTGATATTTGCTGGATTTTCCAGTCAAAAACGAGGGTGTCAACGGGGAGAGATTGTGCATTGGCAGCAGCAAATGAAGAAAGCAGCCAGACAAGCAGCAGGGAGAAGCGGAATTTCATGCGAAATGATGCTAGTAATGGGTGGCAAAATGGAGGGGGCGAAATAACCGCGTAAAGGTAATAAACGCTGGCCAATTACGACTTGCCAACTTTCACGACTATTTTTGTGCTGTTTCAAGCCTTAGCAGGAGGATTCCGTTGCGCTGAGCAGATCAGCCGAATCAACTATTCAACATTTTTATTCATGGACCAGGAAACCCAATTTCCCAACACTGAAGCCGCATTTTCCCGTTTGGTTGCCATTGTGGATGAACTGAGGCAGCAGTGTCCCTGGGACCGCAAGCAGACCAAGGAAAGCATTCGGCATCTGACCATCGAGGAAACCTACGAGCTATCCGATGCCATTCTCGCCAATGACTACGAAGAAATGGAAGTAGAACTGGGGGACCTGCTGATGCACATGATTTTTTATGCCAGTATGGCCCGCGATGAGGGGAAATTTGATATGAAGAAGGCCCTTGAGACCCAGATCGAAAAGCTCATTCGCCGCCATCCGCATATCTATGGAGACATGGTCGGCGCCACTGAAGAGGAAATCAGTGCCAATTGGGAGCGGGTTAAAGCCCGGGAAAGGGCTTTGAAAGGCGATACAAGGCGTTCGACTCTGGCGGGTGTGCCCAACAGCCTGCCAGCCCTGATTCAGGCCCAGCGCATGCAGGAAAAAGCCTCAGGTGTAGGCTTTGACTGGGACAATGCCGACGATGTCTGGAACAAGGTTCTGGAGGAAATGGAGGAATTTGAATTGGCCGATACCCCGGAACATAAAGAGGAGGAAATGGGCGATCTGCTCTTTGCTTTGGTAAACTATTGTCGACATCAGGGGATCAATCCTGAGGATGCACTGGCACGAAGTAACCGCAAATTCAAGGGGCGTTTTCAGTTTATCGAGCAGAATGCCTGGCAGCAGGACAAGCAGATAGATGACCTTTCGATGGAGGAAATGGACATGCTTTGGGAGAAAGCCAAAGGTAGAGAAAGAGAGTGATCAGTTCTCATGGGTAGGGTAGTAAATGGAAGAATAATACACCGCTTTTTTTCTCACGCAAGGATGCAGAGAGTATCAAGCCGCCCTCAAAAAGAGCCATAAAGCAAGCCTGTGGCGGCGTTGGCCCGGCATTTGGCGCTCGGGGCGGCTTGCAGGGAAGCCTGAAATACCGTCCTGACTCGTCGGGATGGCCTACCTTTTTTTGTAGGAGAGCAAATGGAAGAATAATACGCCGCTATTTTTCTCACGCAGAGA
>CAYFIR010000252.1:0-3163 GCA_964343195.1 uncultured Bacteroidia bacterium
CTTCTTTTTTACATAAACCTTTGATAAACAGTCGGTAATACCCGAAACTCACGTTCGCTAACGTCGGACTTGCCTCGCTCTTTCACCTGCCACCAGCCGGTGATACCAGCAGGAGCCAGGAACCGTAACGTCCAGGCATCAGAGGTGAGTTTCTCCGCCTCATAGAGAGGCAGGGGGCGATTGCCTACGATGGACATATCGCCACGCAGAACATTTATTAGCTGAGGCAATTCATCCAGGCTGGTGTTGCGGATAAACTTGCCTACCCTGGTGATTCGGGGGTCATTCTGGACCTTTACGAAACTGGATTTCAACTCCTGATCCCGCTTGGCCTGTAGTTTTGCCTCGGTCATGGTTTCGTCATCCGCGACCATCCATTCCGATTCATTCATGTCGTCCTGTAAAAGGCTGTTCCAGTCCACCGATGGCTCTTCTTCATCAGCGATCATCGCTTCAGTGTCGTTTCCATACTGATTGAGGTGCTTGATAGAGTCAAGTTCCTTGTCTGCATTGACCCGCATGGAACGGAACTTCAGGAAGTTGAACACCTTGTAACCGGTTCCGACCCGCTTGGAAATGTAAAGGATGGGACCTTTTGATTCCAGGCGTATCAGCAGGATGACCAGTAGCATGATGGGGCTGGCAACCAATAGCAAACCTGATGAGACCACGATATCGAAAATTCGCTTGACACGGGGAATCTGGTAGTACTTCTCAGATGCTTCCTCATCTGGAGCCTGGACCCCCAGGTATTGATCTTCCTCTCTCAGGAATTTCAGTCTCTTTAAGAGGGCACTGGCGGAATATGTCTCGTCAAAAACCTCTATTGCCTGTCGGCTGGATGAGATTTCTCTTCGGGAGCCACCTGGCCCTGTTCCGAGCAGCAGCAGCGGGATATTTCGCATCAGTGGATCGACGATCCGGGCCTCCAGGACCGATTCCCACTGCTGATATACGGCGGAAGAATAAGCTACAATCAGATAATCTGGCTTGGGACGTGTACCCAGTCCCACCGCCCGGAGATAGGATAGCGCCTCCTGGGCATTACTGGCTTGATGCACGAGGTATCCCCCCTGACTCAATTGCTTGGCAAGAGAGGCATTCAGGTTCCCGCAAAACAGCAGTGAGCCTTGTGTTTGGGATATTTCCTGGACATCCGCGCTCACGGTGTGGGGACTGAGAGGAGTTGGGGTTCCGGGGGTACTCATAATCAACCTTGATTAAAATTGTGTAGCGTTGTGGTGGTGTGAAAGCCTAGGCAATACCAGTCAGAAGAGTCGCGGGGAGGTAGCGACGCAGGCGCAGTTCCAGTTCCATTGGATTGAAAGGCTTGGCCAATACGTCAACGGCACCTTTTTCCAGGCAGGAAATACGGCTCTCGGTAGTATCCTGTCCGGACAGAATCACAACCGGGATTTCTCTCAGTAGTGGACTGGCCTGAACACGGTCCAGAAAGCTCATGCCATCCATACCTGGCATGCGGATATCAGTAATAATCAGGTCGGGGAAAGCCCCATTGCGTAGCATGCCCAGCGCCTGCATACCGTCGGTAGCAAGTGAAACCTGGTAGCCTTTTTTGACAAGAAAGCTATTCAAAAATGAACGCATCATCTTGTTGTCATCGACTATCATGATGTGAGCCGGGCTAGGAGTGAGATTCTGAGTCATGATTTCTCCAATGTTTTCAATGTTGAGAACTAATTGTGTCCTTGTTGTTGAGTTTAGTTCAAAATTCTGCATAATATGGGAATTTTAATAGTCGATATTGTGTACAATCTAATGCGGGATGTTCGCTTCAATCAGGCTTGTTGTAGAGCGGTGATTGTTTGTAAGTGTCTGTTTATGAGTAGATTGGCTGTTTGGTTGGTTGGGATTTTAATGTTCGAATACAAGGTTTTTTTTACGATCGAATTAAAATAAAATGCCAGCCTTCAATCCTTGCTACGGTACAATGATCAGAAATTGGGATTGTGATTCAGGCCAATTTTAGGTGAATGGTAGCGGATTCTCGGTGAGTGGTAGGTGAGCTGCTGTGGAATGAGTTATAGGATATTCCTCAATTTGGTTCCATTCGCATGTGGAAATATGCAACTCATGTATAATGTGGTCGTACATTTCCTGAAATGGCCTAAGTTCGTAACATGGCAAACCATAACAGTCAGGACGGAGCCCCTTTACGCTTACTCATAGTGGATGATGATCCCGTTGCATTGAAGATCATTGAAAGCGCCTGCAAAAAGCTGGCTGAGATAGAAGTCGTGGGGGTAGCCCGAAACGGAGACGAAGCGCTGGAAAAGTTTACAAATGATCACATAGATGTGATCCTGACAGATGTTTCCATGCCTGGAATAAGTGGGATAGAACTAGCCAATAGCCTATACCCACGTCCCTACATCATTCTGATGTCTGGAAGCGAAGAGTTCGCGGTGGATGCTTTTGCCTGCGACGCAACCGACTTTTTATTGAAGCCGCTATCCCTGCCGCGGCTCAACCAGGCTTTTGATCGGGTCCGAAATGCAGAAAGTCAGGCCCAGACGGATGTGCCGGACGGGCACTTTTTCATCAAGGCCAATCGCAAGCTGATCCGGCTGGATCTCAACCAGGTGCGATACCTCGAGGCGGCAGGTGACTATGTCACCTTCAACCTGACCAACGGGCAGTACCTCGTCCACACCACCCTAAAGCAGATCGAAGAGAAAATATCGCATCCGGACTGGATCAGGGTACATAGAAGCTATATGGTTAACCTGAGCTTTGTCGTTGACATTGATGAAACCACCCTGGTCGTTGCGAACAAGGTGATCCCGGTCAGCCGTGGTAAGCGGCCACAGCTACTTTCCCGGATACAGACCATCGGCTAATGGAAGGCCAACCTAAAGAAAAAGCTGCGACAGATATGCCGCAGCTTTTTTGATTTGGGGAATCCAGGAACAGAGTAATCGCCTAATCAGGACTCTGGTTATTCCAGCGTTGGCGGAATGAAGTTCCTGACCAATTCGAGCTGAGATGACAGTCTAACAGCCGTACATTCAACTTCGAACTTATTCCACTAGTTATTAATTTCGTGGTTCAAAATTTCCATGTTGCTGACCATTCCGTTTTCAATTTCCCCTGGCGTCCGAGACGCTTTGACTTGACGTTTCGCTTCGGAGAAGCTCACGAG
>CAYFIR010000253.1:0-3127 GCA_964343195.1 uncultured Bacteroidia bacterium
ACACAAGAAAACATTTTAGTTCAACTCTTGAAAATTTATCGTGCGTTAGCCCTATAATGAACCATGATTGTTTGGGATTGGTCTGAGATAATTGCAACTTTGCATCCGCTCGGTAACCCCGAGCAGAAAGGAGACCTTTTACATGGTAGAAGAAACTGACAATAAGGTAACAGAAGAACAACAAAACGACTCTCAAGTAGAGGAGACGCGCGCCGAGCAAAGTGCGGAAACCCAAAATCCACACCTACAGGCGCTAGAGAACATGGATAGCGTCGGTAACACGGCGGAAGTCCCCGATGAAGTGCCCCAGCCAAAGTTTGACACTCCTGAGCAGGAGATGGATGATGACGACTGGTGGAAAGACGAAGATGACTACACTGAGAAGGAGCGTGCAGAGCTGGAGAAAATGTACACCAGCACCCTGCGTGAGTTCAACGAAAATGAAATCGTCAACGCCACAGTAGTTGGTATTGGTGAAAAGGAAGTTGTACTCAACATCGGCTTCAAATCAGAAGGTGTAGTACCTGTTTCGGAATTCCGCGATATGGAAGACCTGAAGGCAGGACAGGAGGTCGAAGTTTACATCGAAAGTGTAGAAGATCAGAATGGTCAGCTGCTGCTTTCTCGTAAGCGCGCCAAGCACCTCCGTTCATGGGAGCGCATCGAGGAATCCATGGAAAGCGACCGCATCCTCAACGGCCACGTTATGCGCCGTACCAAGGGAGGTTTTGTGGTAGATATTGACGGCATTGAGGCATTCCTTCCCGGATCGCAGATTGACGTCAAGCCTGTACGTGACTTTGATGTTTACGTAGGGCGTACCATGGAATTCAAAGTTGTGAAGATCAACCACGCCTACGAAAACGTGGTCGTATCTCACAAGATCCTGATCGAGGCCAAGCTCGAAGAGCAGCGTAAGGAAATCCTTGCCAACCTTGAGAAAGGACAGGTGCTGGAAGGTACCGTTAAGAACATGACCAACTTTGGTGTATTCATCGATCTTGGTGGTGTTGACGGCCTGCTGCACATCACTGACATTTCATGGGGACGTATCAACCACCCAGAAGAAGTGTTGGAGCTGGATCAGAAAGTAAACGTTGTTGTACTCGAGTTTGATGACGAGAAGAAGCGCATCAGCCTGGGTATGAAGCAGCTGACCCCACATCCATGGGAGTCTCTGCCTGCAGAGCTTACCGAAGGCGCTCGCGTAATGGGCCGTGTCGTAACGGTTGCCGATTACGGTGTATTCCTGGAAGTAATGCCTGGCGTAGAAGGCCTGATCCATACCAGCGAAATGAGCTGGTCCCAGCATGTACGCAACCCGAACGAGACCTTCCATGTAGGACAGGAACTCGAAGCGGTTGTACTGAACATCGACAACGAGGATCACAAAATGTCCCTCGGCCTCAAGCAGCTGTCTGAGGACCCATGGGCCAAGATCCACGATAAATATCCTGTTGGAAGCCGCCACACCGGTCTGGTTCGCAATATGACCAACTACGGTCTGTTTGTTGAACTGGAAGAAGGTGTAGACGGACTGGTACACATCTCTGACCTTTCCTGGACCAAGAAGTTCAATCACCCATCTGAGTACGTCAAGGTTGACGCTGAGCTGGAAGTAATTGTGCTTGATATCGACCAGGAGTCACGCCGCCTTAGCCTCGGCCACAAGCAGCTTACCGAAGACGTTTGGGATACCTTCGCATCCATCTTTACTGTTGGATCTGCGCACAAGGGTACCATCAAGCGCATCGATAGCCGTGGTGCTGTAGCTGAGCTGGAGTACGGAGTGGAGGGCACCATCCCTGTCAAGCACCTCAAAACGGAGGAGGGCAAGGATGAGCTCAAGGTTGATGATACTGTAGATCTTGTAGTAATCGAGTTCAACAAGGAAGCCAAGCGCCTGGTACTTTCTCATACCAAGTCCTGGAAGGAAGATGCTGAGCCTGTAAAGGAGAAGCGTTCCAAGCCAGCTGGTGGCGGAAGCAAGCGTAAAGGTGGAGCCGCTATCAAGAATGGTCCTAAGGGTGGTACCACCCTCGGAGAGCTTGATGTACTGGCGAAACTGAAGGCTCAGATGGAGCAGCAGGAGCAAACTCCTGAAACTGAATCCAAAGAGCAGCCTGAAGAGTCCAAGGAAGAAACATCTTCTGAAGATGATCAGGAGTAAATTAGAGAAACCGGATGTGCAACACACATCTAGTGCATAAGGGAGGCCCCTCTGCTTGGCAGAGGGGCTTTTTGTGTCACGAATGGGCCATTGGTAGGCACGTTTGAAAATAAGTTGTCTTAACAGCGTCGCAAGTATGCAGCTATTCCTATCTTGCTCCTGTCAAATTAACCTCTAAGTGAACCACTCGAAATGAAAAAGCTCATCTTCCTTGTTGCGTTAATGGGCATTGCCTCGATAGGACTGGCCCAGCAGTTTTCAGCCAAAATCAACCTTGGCTCGCTTGTTTTACGCAATGTGCCAGTAAGTGTGGAGTATCGGACTGGAGATCGCATGTCTGCTAACCTCCAGGTGGGATATCTGATTCCTAGAGATGTGACCGGGCTACTGGAAATAGCAACTGAGACTTCTCTGCCTACCGTCAACCTTCAGGGATTTAGCATCATGCCTGAGTATCGATTCTACCTGGTGCCTTTCAAAACCAGTGAATACCTGTCCGGTATGTACCTGGCCCCAATCGTTCGATACCAGCGATATTCTGTGACTACAGGCTTTGCCATTGATACATTGGATATGAATGTTGACCTGGAAGGAACCTATAGCACCATTCGCCCGGGAGCACAACTTGGCTTCCAGTGGGTACTTGGGGATCACTTTGTGATTGACTGGTTTCTACTGGGGGTAACTGCCAACATTACCAAGTTCTCTGGCGAAGTTTCTACTGATAAGCCTGTGATTGATGTCGAGCAACTGGAGCAGGAGTTTGTGGATCGATATGGAGACCTTCCTCTTGGAATCTCTTTTTCAGACCTGGGGCTGCAGGGAACCCTGCAGTCATATAGCGGCTCCCTCCGTAATGTTGGGGTAGGCGTCAGAACAGGGATTTCCGTTGGGATTGCGTTTTAGGAACGCTCAAAAAATTAGTTCCGCTTTTGACTTGATTCCCGATGCTCGGGA
>CAYFIR010000254.1:0-3087 GCA_964343195.1 uncultured Bacteroidia bacterium
CGAGTTCGTTGACCTCGAAAATACAACTTCTCACTTTCTTGACTGGGAAAGTGGGATTGTATATCCTGCTTCAACTTTTTTGGCAGATTTTCAACGGATTGACTGCTTTTTTGGAATGGTTCGAAATAGGTGGGAAACCCAATCTCCGGCCAGGTACATGGTTTCCCTGCGAGAATCCAGGGTTGATTCTCACGAACAGAGGGAAAGATTTCAGTTTGAGGTGTAAGCGCTACTTCGGCTCTAGCGTCATAACGTAGTCATAGCTTTCGTTGAGATATTCGGCGAGTTTATCCAGGTCCTCGAGCATCTCATCCGGGACCAGCACATAGCCGTGCATGACGGAGTTGTAGGACTTGAACAGGGTGCTATCCCACTCCTCCAGGTACTTTTTCTGGATTTCTTTGGAGAAGCGGATACCAAGTTCCCCGGCTTTGTTGAGCAGGGAAAACATATAGCCATTGGCGGAGGTATAGGGCATGGTCTTGCCCTTCCGGTCAAAGCGGGGGCATTTGGCGACGAGTTCGTCGTAGATGTTCAGGCGTTCTTCCCACATAAGGCGGATGATTGAGTGCGTCCTGCTGGAATTTCGCCCTTATTCCCGGTTTTTCCCAATGCGAACATCGTAGCTCAGTCCTTTCAGCTCTCCCTCCAGGCTTTCAAATTTTACCTGCTTGTCTTCGTAGCCGGTTTCAAACAGGGAACCCGAGAGCCGCGCCTCGAAACCCGGTACGATCAACGCACAGGTTCCCTGGAGCCAGACCATGCCAAGGCCTTCCTCTATGTTGGCGGTTACGTCCACACCGCCTACTGTGTAGGTAGTCTGGGCGACGGTAACGGCAAAAAAGCCGGAAAGCCGCTCAATGCCTCCCCTGATATGTCCGCTAGCCCCCTTGTGGAGGTGGTAGGAAAAGCTCCCGTTTTGCCTAAGGTTGCGGGCTCGTCCCCGCGACGGGCCAGGCTTTTGGGTACGGTTTTTCTGGTGGAGGGCTATAAAGCGTTCGTAAGTCAGGGCATCTTCTGGTGTAAAATCTTCCCGTGGCTTCTCAAAAATCGCCAATGGGTTATGCCCGATCTGGATTTCCCGGCAGCTTTGGATCAGGCTGGGAATGCTGAGCTGGCGAATCTCATTGCTCAGCAGGGAAAGGCGGCTCAACTGGGGCAACTGATCCAGAGAGCTGATATCTGAGATGAGGTTTCCGTTGAGGCTCAGGTCCTGCAGCGCCGCTAGTTGTGCCAACTGCCCGATCTCAGGGATCTGGTTGTAGCTGAGGTCCAGTTGCTGCAAACTGCTCAGGTCGGACAGCCCCTCAATTTGCCGGACCTGATTGTGTCCGAGGTAGAGGCGTTTCAGGTTGGCCAAGCCTTCAAGGTGAGCGATTTTCGCGATTTGATTGCTGGAAAGGCCCAGGGTTTCCAGCTTTTCGGGAGAAGTCAGCCGGGGGATTTGTGTCAGCTGATTGTCACCCAGTTCGAGCTTTTTCAGGGCGGGTAAATCTCCAACTTCCCTGATTTGATTCTGATACAGATCCAGTTCCCGTAGCTGCTCCAGTGCGGAGAGGTCTGGGACCTGGCTGATGCGGCATTTTCGGATGCTGACCACTTGCAGGTTTGGAAGCCCCTGCAAAAAGGGGAGTTCCTCAATCGGCAGTTCGCTGAGGTGAAGCTGCTCGACCTGGCCTTCTCGAATTACGCAATACTGGTTTGACTTCGGAGAGTCCTCAGGCGAAAGAACTGTCAACTCCTCCGCTTTCAATCCCGCCTGACTGAGCATTTCCTCTATGGCTTGCTGTTGCAGGCCATGCAGCTTCAGCTTGCCCTTGAGGACATCCAGAAAGCTGGGAGGGGCTTTTTTCCAGAAGCGGAGGTTCATGGAGGGCAAATGCTTTGATATAAGCGGCAACAGAGGTGGTGGTTTTTAATCGAGGCTTTAAAACTTCACGGTCGGCCATTCGGCTCTGTCCCACTCGATGGTCCTGATGACCAGTTTGGGGCGTCCCCTGTCGTCTTTGTCGTACCCGTGTGCCACAAAGTAGGTGGTTCCCTCGAAGTCATACACAGCGCAGTGGCCGATTGCGGCAAAGTCTTCCGTTTCTCCCGCGACGAAGGTGCCGCCACCTGCGTACAGGGGTTTGCCTTCCTTGTCGAAGTAGGGGCCTCGGATGTCCCGTGAGCGGCCGACCAGCACCTCATAGGTGCTTTCCAGCCCTCGGCAGCAGTAACCCACCGAGATAAAGAGGTAGTAGTATTGATGTCTTCTGTAGATGAAAGGCGCTTCTACGGTCCCATCTCCGGGATCGGTGTCTGGCATGCCAAAGGTTCTTTCCTGTTTGGCGATGGTGTACCACTCCTGTGGCTCGGCCAGGGCGGTCATGGTCGAGTCCAGCTTCACCAGTTTGAGTCCTCCCCAAAACGAACCAAAAGACAACCACCCAGTGGTTTCGCCGCCCCATCTTCTGTCAAAATAGACATTGGCGTCGATGGCGTTCCAGAAATCCCGACCGGGGATTGACTGAAGGATCATGCCATGATCTACCCATTCGTAGTCGGGACTATCCTGGTCCAGGGTTTTGTTGGTCATCACCCCGATCGCTGAGGTGTTTTGGGCAAACGCAGAGGGAGAATAGTAGAGGTAGTAGGTACCGTCCAGATACTGTATATCAGGTGCCCAGTAGCCTCCGCGATAGTCCGGGATGATGTCTTTCGTTACCCACTCCAGGTTGGTTGGGACAGGTTCGAGTCTTTCCCAGGTGTCAAGGTCGGTGCTGCGGGCCATGCCGCCTCCGGTGGTAAAGAGGTAGAAGGTATCCCCTTCCATGATCATGACCGGATCATGGGCTACAAATCCTTTGGAATCATCGGGTTGGGCCAGGGCCAGTGTGCCGCACATCATCCACAAAATCAGCAGGTTAAGTTTCGCGTTTGGTTTCATGTCATATCGAATTTGGTGACAACAAGATATTGAGGCGCATTTTTCTTTCCCAGCTTTGGCCTTGTTTTTCTCCTGCTGTTGTGATTTGTATGCAAATACGTTTAAGCCCACTTTCCCAGTCAAGAAAGTGAGAAGTTGTATTTTCGAGGTCAACGAAC
>CAYFIR010000255.1:0-3077 GCA_964343195.1 uncultured Bacteroidia bacterium
GACTTTTTATTAAATCTCCGATGGCTGCCCTACAAAAAAAGGTAGGCCAAAAAACCTCGGCATTTCAGGCTGCCCTACAAGCCGCCCCGAGCGCCAAATGCCGGGCCAGCGCCGCCCCAGGCCTGCTTTAGACCTTTGCCCAAGTGCCACTGTGAGTATCTCCCTTTGGAGGGAGAGGCTTGTGCGAGAGAGGGAGGAATCAAAATGTTTAAAGTGCTACTTTCTCCCCTAATGCCCCCTACCCTCCATGTGCTTCACTCCTTCTTATCCTTTGAAATCAACCTATTTCCTCTTCTCCAAAGCAGCAAAAGGATCTTCTTCATTCGGCACCAGCTCCTCCAGGGTTGGTGCCGCTTTTGCATCCGTAATCATGGTTCCTCCCACAGGGCCAAACTTATGGGCAGTGGCGATCCACGCTCCGGTGGACAATTGCTGCCAGTCTTCCCAGGAAGCATACAGGCCCCCAACGGGAAGGACTGATACCCACATGCGCCAGCCAGTAGGCTGGTTATCCGGCCCCAGTTCCCAGCCGTAGCTATCGCCTGGAGTCACACCTCCAGAGTTGTAATGCACCATCAGGCCCGTACTGCCATCCTCCCATTTCACCAGCTCACGAGTGGTTCCCTCATCGAAGAACTTGGCAACAGGATTTAGCCAGAAGGCATCATTCACCCACGTCGAATAGGCCTGTTTAACCAGTTCTGTAGCTCCTTGGCCTATTTGCTCCCCCCCATTTTCATAGGCCACCCCCCGTTGGGTATTCAGATCAACCAGGACCCGGGTATTTCCCCATCTCACTTCTGCATATCCGCGCTCCCGATCCCATAGGTGTCGGTTCATTCCGGCAAATGTCCATTGAATCGCTCCGGTCGAATCCCAATCTGCAAGATTGACAGTGGCCTGAACTTTACGGGCGAGTCTATCAGCATCCTGGGGGCTACCATACCCCTCTGGCATTGGCTTATCGAGCCAAAGGCCTACAGCAAAGAGCACAAACACCACCCCAATAAGGGTGATGCCTGTCCATTTTATGATATTCAGTGCAATTTTTCCAGCTTTCATAACTTCTTAACCGAAGTTACCGGAGATGGTTTTGCTCGCATGCCCTGCTAATATTCACTCTCCTTCATGGCAGTCCGTACACGGTCATAGGCTGATTCCCAGAAAGCATCGTCTCCCCCTCCATATGGGAAGTATCCCATTTCAAGCCAGGTAGGAATAGCGTCCCAGGCCCCTTTTTCCATGATGAGCTTGACCATCGTCGCCTGATCCAGGCTTTGAAAACGCTGACCGTTAACCGACAGTGGGTAATAGGCAAAATCCAGCCCAGCCAGGAGGTCCTCGATGGGTTCCTTGCCTATGGTAAGTCCCATCAGGCTCAGATCCATCACCTCAATGGATCCAATTGCAAATCCTGGCACAATGCCCTTGGGATCCTGCCAGACCAGGGTGATCCATTGTGGTCGAAATACCACATCTCCGTTGTACCAAATCAACTTTCCGTCAACCTTCCAACTGTAATCAAATCGGGTAAGGTTTGCGAGGCTATCCCATTCTGCTTCAGTCCGATTTGGCTCAGCCACCTGAAAATCAACCGCATGAGCATGGGCGACCACACGCTTCAGCAGGCGCTTAACCCTGACCTGCGCGTCCAGGGCAGTCATCAGGGTTGGAACCTCACTGCGAATGGAGTGGTAGGCATACCCATCCAGTTCTCCCTTTTCCCAATAGGTCAGAATCGAATCCGATGCCTCCTGAACCCATTCCTGGGTATTCCGCCAGTCCTTTTCACGGTGTTCCCCTTTCGTCCAGTCAGAAGCAGTTATCGGTCGACTAAACCATCCGGCGTCCAGGTAGATAGAGTAGGATTTGGATTGCATGGGATGCTCAAGCGTAGGCACAACATATTCATTCACCACTTCACTGGCGTTCCACGCAGACAAAACGGAATCGACCAGAAACTGTCCCCTTTCCCAGAGCGTATCGACTTTCAAATCACCATAAAACCCCTGAAAAGGAGCATCTGCTCCCTCCCTGTAGCCCAAAGGGGCCATATTGGTTTGCCCCTCAAGCAGCAATTTCTTCGCATCAGCTGCTGCCTCCTGGATCCCATTCATTCCGATCTGCACCTCCAGCTTTTCCCATGGAATCTGCTCATCCTCTGGGTCAAAAACCAGGATGGCCATGTCTGTTTCGGCCAGGCCCCTGCGCTGCAAAGGGAACTCAACCATGATCACCCCTCGTTGGATATCCATCCGCACATCTTCTCCCTTCTCATCTCCCAGGACTGCCGCTGTCAAAAACAGGAAGCGATCCTGATTCCAGAGCCAGGGCTTCAGAGGAGCCATTACCTCCAGTGGGGTACGCAACTTCCACATTTGCTTGATCTTGGAGAGCAGATCCTCGCGGTTCTCATACTCAACGGAAACGGCCTCACGGCCAAACATCATCCACTGCCAGCTCTGTACCGACAAACATCCCTCACAATCTCCAACGACTTCCGGCCCGGTTGCTTCCGCAGGAGCAGCATCCATCCCGCGAGTTCGATAACCCGCACTTTCTGTCCCACTTTCAGCAAACCATACAGGTTTTCCCAGATTGGCGGTATCCAGATAGCCCAGCAGTGGCCCCATGGACAGGTAGGGAATCTCCATCCGATAGTCGCGATACAGGGTCAAATCGCCATTCAAATGGCGAGAGACCAGTTCATCGACAAATTCAGTGGTTCCTTTTATGCGATACCCTCCCAGGTTCCCCTCAGGTGCATAGCGAGGCAAGGGCTCTGGGGTGAGGATCAGCTCGCGGACAACGACGCCTTCATCCTGTGCATTTGCGACAAGAATGGTCAATGTGGCCAATAGCCAAACAACAGAAAATCGTAAGAGGTGGTTCATTTGCAAGGAATATTCTCTTGATCGAAAAAATTACTTATTTCCCGCAAAAGACCAAAGATAAAACACCCTTTCGAGCTAACAAACTATACGAGCCGTCGGCAGAAAAGATTGTACATTTTTCCATTTTGAGGGCGTGCCCCCTCCGTCTCGCGATGCGAGACTCCGGGGTCGGGCCCTTCAGGG
>CAYFIR010000256.1:0-2701 GCA_964343195.1 uncultured Bacteroidia bacterium
GTGCGAGAGAGGGAGGAACCCAGGATTTTATAGAGCCACTTGCTCTCCTACAAAAAAAGGTAGGCCAAAAAACTTCGGCATTTCAGGCTTCCCTGCAAGCCGCCCCGAGCGCCAAATGCCGGACCAGCGCCGCCCCAGGCTTGCTTTAGACCTTTGCCCAAGTGCCACTGTGAGTATCTCCCTCTGGAGGGAGATGGCCTGTGCGACAGAGGGAGGAATCAGGAAGTTTAAAGTGCTACTTTCTCCCCTAAAGAGGCTGTTTGGAAATTTTCCTTCACTCTCCAAAATTGTCTTTTTGGCGTCTTTCTGTGTCAACTTTACTCGAAATACCTCGGTATTCCTCCCCAAATTTCCTTGCTATCCGCCAAAAATCCTGCTTTTGGCAAGCAAATACCAAATCCCAAACAGCCTCTAATACTCCCAATAGTTGAGGTTTTTGTCACGGCGGCGCTTTGCCTTTTCTGCGATTTCCTGTAGCAGCCGCGTTACAGCAATTGGGTCCAGCCCTACTGTAGGCATCAGGTTTTTGTTCTGGTAATAGTCATAATACATCTGACGGGCGACCATGAGACGTTCCCCTCCATCAACAGGGAGGGTTTGCATCAGGGTGTGCAACACCCTTGGGTCGAGGTTTTCCCGGGCGGCCTGTGCCGCAAAGTCATCCTGGATATCCATGTTGATGACAGCAGTCCGTAATTCTTCTGGCGTGTCGTATGGGAAAATGTAGACGGAGTCCAGTGCGAACGTATCTTCGAGCATATAGGTCAACGCATAGATATACTGGGTTTGACTGCCCTGGTAGTCCTTGAGATACTCCCTGATGACGAGCTTTGCCGGATAATACCCCAGGTGAGAGAAGTATAAGGTATCACCCAGAGCGACTGGAATACTATAAAAGCCATCGGGATTGGTCAGAACCCCCTGCCGGGTGTGGTTGACACGTACCTGGGCAAAGGGAATTGGATCTTCAGCTGTACGGCTAAGAACCAGCCCGGAAAACTGGTACACGCGGGGGTCATCCTGGGCATGTGCTATGCGCGGCGCCACGACAATCAGCAACAAAAAGCTCCAAAGAATAATATTCTTCATATGATTAACAGGTAATATTGGGGTTGCCCGATGGCGCATATTAGAGTTGGTTTCCTTCAAAGATAAAATATTCGCTGAATTCCTTTACGCTTCGACATATGGAAAGATACGCATCCAGTGAGGCGAGGTTAAGCCGGAATCGTGCCTGTTAGATGCTAATTCATAACCAGTAGTTGCGTATGCGGGGAAATTATTCCATTTCTGTGGACAGGGAGCAGTATCTTTATCATGGCATGAACACGGCCTAATGGATCAAAATGGATTTTCGTACTCCTATAAGACTTTCGCCTGCGGATCAGCAGATAGGGTATGATCAGCAACTACTGGCCCTCGGGAGTTGTTTTGCGGATCGGATGGGGGATCGAATGGCAGTAAGTAAACTCGATATTCAGGTCAATCCATTGGGAATCAGCTACAATCCTCTTTCCCTGGCGAGGCTTTTGACTTTAGGTCTGGAAGATACCCCTCCCACTCCCCGATATGCGGAGCACCTGGGGCAATGGTGTAGTTTTGACTTGCACAGCCGGTTTAATCAATCTGAAAGAGATTTTTTCGAATCTGAGGTAGCCTTTTCACTGCGGAAGGTAGCTGAGAGGTTGCCCAACCTGGAGTGGCTCATACTGACCTGGGGAACGGCCTGGATCTACTACCATCCCCAGCATCCGGGCCCTGTGAACAACAACCATCGCTTTCCCACATCTGAGTTCACCCTACAATTGGCTGAGGTAAGTGAAATCGTGAATACCTGGCGCAAACTCCTCGAAAAGCTCAGGGAACACGCCCCCAACCTGAAGGTGATACTCACCGTCAGCCCGATTCGTCACATCCGGCATACCATCCCCGGTAACAGTGTCAGCAAGGCAGCCCTGAGGCTGGCCTGTCACCAGTTGAGCGAGCAGGAAGGAGTTTATTATTTTCCCTCCTTCGAGATCATGATGGATGATCTGCGGGACTATCGGTTTTACGCTGATGATATGCTGCACCCCACAGAATTGGCAGAGGCCTATATTTGGGAGCAGTTTGCCGCATCATATTTCTCCCAGGAAACGTGTCACCTGATGTCAGAGCTGGAGTCAGTACAAAGAGATCTCAATCATAAAGCACGAAGGCCAGGCAGCGATGAGCATCAGGCTTTCCTGAAGCGACTGGAAGGCAAAGTGCAGCGACTGGAGGCGCAGGGAATAAATTTAGGGGTAGAAAAGAGCCGCCTGAAATCCCTGAAAGAGCAGATCTGAAATCCTGAGGCAACTTTTTTATATTCGCATCATGTTTGGAACCTGGGAAATGCTCATTATTGGGGTCATAATTGGCGTTATGGCGTACCCCTACCTCCAGCGTAGAGGCCAAGCCCGACGAAAGCAAAAACAGCAGCAAGGGCTGGTTCTTCGCCGCAAATCTCGTAAACCTATAGCTCGTGAGGTAGAATATGAAGAGGAGGAATAAGGCGTATAGGGGAATATGGGCTGGATGCGGGATGCTGGATGGGGTATAAGGGTATAAGGGTATAAGGGTATAAGGGTATAAGGTATATAGAGAACTTGTTGTAACCCAATGAAAATCAGGCCAGTACCCAACTACGAACTACGAACTACGAACTACGAACTACGAACTA
>CAYFIR010000257.1:0-2540 GCA_964343195.1 uncultured Bacteroidia bacterium
CTGACATTGAATTAAGTGCACACCTTGGTTAGAGTAGAGTAGGCTTAACATTTAATTAGGCACAATGAGACTCTCTCAAGCCCTTTACATGGGCGAAACTGATGGCTAGTGGAATGAGGGATGGGGGTATTTCCGGGGGAGCAATGGAAAAATAAAGCGCCGCATATTTTTCTCACTCAGATCGAAGATACCGCGAAACAGTAGAGAAACACGGTATAAAGCCCCCTTTAGAAAAGCCATAAAGCAAGCCTGGGGCGGCGTAGGGCGGCATTTGGTGAACTGGGGCGGCCTGCGGGTAGAATGAAATGCCGGAGTTTTTTCGCCTACCTTTTTTTGAAAAAAAGTAGGTCCCGCTGAAAGCGAAATAGCACTTTCAGAGGAAGCATATAAAAAATCCATTGGAGGAGCTAGAAAAAGAAGTAGGTCCCGCTGATCAACGATCCCGCGAAGCGGGGAGGCGAAGAAGCACTTGAAAAACACGCCGATTTTTAATAACCCAATTTGCTTCCCTACGAATCCCCTCCTGCTGAGCGGTTTCACCTTGTCCTACAAGTTCCTGGTTGTTATACACGCCCAAATTTGATCTTGCAGGCCATACCCATTGGTTGTAGTTTCCCCACATGCGAAACATTACCCTCCGGGCCTTACGCAGGAGTCATTCCATAGCTCAAGTCATCTGGCAGCATCCCAAATTCCAGCTATATATGCGCTGGTTTTTGACCGTTGTAGCCCTGAGCTATATCACCTGGAGTCTGTGGCATGAGGCTATCTGGCGAGAAGCTCTCACCACCACCTGGCCGACTTCCGTTTGGTGGAGCCTGGGGATTGCCCTGGCGCTGCTGCCACTAAATCTTTTCCTGGAGGTAAAAAAATGGCATACCCTGATTCGATCCTCTTTCCCCGGATTTAGACAAAAGACAGCCTGGGCAGGGGTAATAGCTGGCTCAGCAACGGGGATTTTCACCCCAAACCGGATTGGAGATTATGCTGGGAGGTTGATGTTTCTACCCCGCTCCCAGCACGTTTTCGCAGCGATCTATACCTTCGTCAGCCGTATCGCCCAAATGGGGGCAACCCTGTTGCTGGGGTGCATCGCCCTGGTAAGCCTGGTGATCCATGAAGGGCAGATTTCATGGGCTGGGACCTATCAGCCCTGGCTACTGGGACTTACCATCACCTTCACCACTGGAGCCACTCTGGCTTTTCTGTTCCCGCAACTGGGGCTGAGGTGGTTGCATGCATTGCCCTGGAAAAAAGGGGTCGTCGGCCAGGCCATTGAGGCGATCACGGAGCTCTCCCCCAACACAATCAGAAAGGTCTGGGGCCTTGCCGTTATTCGCGGCGCGGTATTCATCGCGCAGTTTGCGGTCCTGATGCTCGGATGGATTCCTGATGCGTCTTTTCTGGAAGCCAGCGTACTGGTCAGCATGGTCCTCCTGCTAAAGTCTGTCGTACCATCGGTAGCCCTCGCCGAACTGGGCGTCCGGGAATCAGTTGCCCTCCTCATCATGGGAGCTGTCGGCTGGGCCGCAACGCCTATCGTAATGGGAACTTTTAGCCTGTACCTCATTAACCTCATCCTGCCCGCCCTGCTGGGACTGGTTTGGCTGATCCGGAAGCCAGAACGACATTGAGCCTTCTGTGCCAATTTCAGCCCCAAATTCGCCAACCAGAACCCCATGAAGTGTTACAATTTTTGGGAGGAAAATGTATTTTGACACATTCTCACTTAACCACCTCCCAATGGACTCCAGACGAAACTTCCTCAAAAAGGCTTCCATGTTCACCCTTGCCTCTACCTTTATGGGAAAATGGGCCGCTGCCTCAGCAAAACCTGACGTCGATGCCGATGTGAGGATCAACAAGGAGGGACCTGTCATTCTGTTTCAGGGTGACTCCATCACCGATGCTGGTCGCAACAGGGGCCACTACTATCCCAACCAAACCCAGGGCATGGGAAATGGATATGTCTATCAGATCGTTTCCCGCTTGCTGGGGGAAGAACCAGAACAACAATACCGTTTTTACAACCGTGGCATCAGCGGACATAAAGTCTTCCAACTGGCAGATCGCTGGGAAGACGACTGTTTGCAGCTCAAACCTGAGGTACTGAGCATTCTGATCGGGGTAAATGACTATTGGCACAAATTAGACGGTCACTATGATGGAACGCTGGAGATCTACGAATCTGACTATCGCAAGCTGTTGGACCGCACCTTCAAAGCCTTGCCTGATTTAAAGCTCATCGTCTGCGAGCCCTTCATCGTACCGGGGGGAACTGCGATCAACGAAGCATGGGAGCCATTTCATGCCTACCGGGCTGCGGCTCGTCGCATCGCCGACGATTACCATGCGACTTTCATTCCATTTCACGAGGTATTTGCCAATGCACTCAAGGAAGCTGATGCCTCCTATTGGTGCCCTGATGGAGTGCATCCATCTATGGCAGGTGCGCACCTGATGGCGGAAGCCTGGCTGGAGGGGTTTCGTAGTTCGTAGTTTCCCGCTTCGCGGGATTTCGCTACGCTCAACGTGGTGAA
>CAYFIR010000258.1:0-2388 GCA_964343195.1 uncultured Bacteroidia bacterium
TTTGTTACGCAAAACCCTACCTTTAGGATACTGCCCAATAACTTTACAATTCCGATAGATAATTTGTCCCGCATTTCATTCCTTACCGCATGGCCACTTACCAGACCCGGCACCCTGAAAATTTTATCCAGGACTTTCTCAGTCCGTATCAAGCCAGTACACATCGGGGTTTTTTACCTGAATTTTTTCCCTGTGAGGCATTACCCGAGGCATATGCTGAATGGGAGGAGCTGGCACAGCAAATTCCATCAACAGAGCGGGACTGTATCCGAAGGGAAATCGAAAAACTGCCCCCATTTCCGTCAGTGGAAATGCTGGACCTGGCCCAAACGGAACGAGCCATGCTGGTGTTGTCGGTGCTGGGACAGGCTTATCTCCATTCAGGGGAAAGCAAAGTTGAGGTATTGCCGGAGCAAATTGCCAGGCCATGGCAGGATATGGCCTTCCAGTTGGGGCGTTTGCCGGTCATCAACCATACATCGCTGGTTTTATACAACTGGAAGTTAACTGATCCGGCAGGTGGATTTAGAATTGAAAACCTGAATACGCTTTTGTCCTTTACCAATTCCCTGGATGAAAAATGGTTTTTCCTCGTGACCGTGATGGTAGAGTATGCGGGAGGAGTAGCCCTGAAACATGCCATCGGGGCGTGTCTGGCAGCAACTGAGGGAAATACCAGGCTGGCGCTTTCTCACCTGGAAAAAGTTCCTGCGGCAGTAAGGCGAATGCAAGCAGAGCTGGAGCAAATGTATGACCACTGTGATCCTGACTATTTTTACCATCAAATCCGGCCCTGGTTAGGGGGAGTTGAGGGCGTGGTTTATGCCGGAACCGGGGATCAATCACCCAGGACTTATGCAGGTGGCAGCGCTGCTCAAAGCACCTTGCTACAGGTACTGGACGCAAGCCTGGGAATAGCACACCAAACACCCTATCTCAAGGCCATGCAGGCCTATATGCCGCCCAGCCATCGGCAGTTGATTGCGGCAGCGAAGCCATTGGGACAAAGGCTGGCAAGCCTGGATTTGTCGGGTGACTACCTGGGGAAAAGCAGGGAAGCGCTGAAGGCTTTTCGACAGGCTCACCTGGAAATCACTGCGAAGTATGTCATCGAGCCTGCCCGGAAAGCAGGAAGCTCTACCATGGGAACAGGGGGAACCGATGCCCTGAAGTTCCTAAAGCAAATCCGTGATGAGTCCCATGCTGAGTAGCCGGCTGACTTCGAAAGCTTTACGTCGTCGTAATCCTGGAGGCTTGCCGAATAGGAACTGGACACTTAGATTTGTCTGGTTCTCCAATGCCTAAATTCTAAATTCCTCTTTGCCCAATGGATACACTTACCCTGGATAACTTCATCACACTTGGCATGTTGATCATGCTGCAGATTGTCCTTGGCTTTGATAACCTGCTATACATCTCCCTGGAGTCCCAAACGGTGCCCAAAGAAAAGCAAAGTCGGGTACGCCAGCTGGGAATTGGATTGGCTATCATCCTGCGGATCGTGCTGCTGTTTGTCCTGATTTCCGTGATCGACCTGTTTCAGGATCCGATTTTTGGGTTCCACACCGACGGTGGCTTCATCGATGGCGAGTTCAACATCCACAGCCTGATTGTTCTGGCTGGCGGTGGATTCATCATTTACACAGCCATCAAAGAGATCTGGCACATGATGTCCCTGGAAGAGCATCACGATGGGCATGCTCAGAAAAAGCAAAAGTCTATGGCTCAGGCGATTACCATGATTGTGGTCATGAACCTGGTTTTCTCCTTTGACTCGATCCTGAGCGCCATGGCACTGACCAAAGTTTTCTGGGTGATGGCTACGGCCATCAT
This sequence comes from uncultured Bacteroidia bacterium, assembly GCA_964343195.1. GTDB lineage: Bacteria > Bacteroidota > Bacteroidia > J057 > J057 > CAYVAP01. The sequence goes on from CAYFIR010000258.1 coordinate 1,834, forward strand.
CACCGGTGGCATCCTGATGATCTGGCTGGCAGATCGGGTGAGCACTTTCCTGCAACGCAACCGCATGTACGAAGTCCTGGGGCTTTTCATCCTCTTTCTCGTCGGGGTCATGCTGCTGACTGAAGGCGGCCACCTGGCCCACCTGCACTTCTTTGGCAATGAAATCACCCCGATGAGCAAAACGACCTTCTACTTCGTGCTGGTGATCCTGGTGATTGTAGATGTCGTCCAGGGACGTTACCAGAAAAAGCTCAGCCTGCAAAAGCAGTACCTGGCCGCCCAGGCAGAAGAAAGCAAGGCAACTCCGGCGGAGTGATGGTAGAGAACCCGCGTTTCGCTTCAGAGATGCTCACGAGCGGTACTGCTAGTGGTACAAGTTCGAAGTTTCCCGCTGTTCGCGGGATTTCGCTGCGCTCAACAGAGTCGATAGTTCGGAGTTGAAAGTGTTGCTGTTCATCTGCTTACCTCATTTTCGATTGGGTTATTACTTAGTTCTGAAAGCACTAGTCATTAGTTTCGCGGTTCAAAGTTCCCATGTTACTGACCACTCCGTTT
>CAYFIR010000259.1:0-2177 GCA_964343195.1 uncultured Bacteroidia bacterium
GTGCGAGAGAGGGAGGAACCCAGGATTTTTTAGAGCTACTTGCTCTCCTACAAAAGAAGTAAGCAAGAAAAGTTCGGCATTTCATTCTACCCGCAGGCCGCCCCAGTTCACCAAATGCCGCCCTACGCCGCCCCAGGCTTGCTTTAGACCTTTACTTACCCAAGTGCCACTGCGAGAATCTCCCTTTGGAGGGAGATGGACTGTGCGACAGAGGGAGGAATCAGAAAGTTGAAAGTGTTGCTGGCGAGCATTTTGTACGAATTACGAATGCAAAATTTCGAATTACTTCCACTAACTCCCTGTCGACTGCGCTACCGCATACTCCAGCCCCCTCAATTCTGCCAGTCCCTTCAGGCGGCCGATGGCCGAATAGCCCGGATAGGTGGTTTTTTCAAGATCATCCAGTATTTGATGGCCGTGATCGGGACGCATGGGAATGCGACGACCTTCACGCTGCATCAGGGCTACCCACTCCTTCATCAGGGCATACATATCAGTGTTGCCCCCCAGGTGCTCGGCTTCCATGAAGTTGCCCTCCTCATCGCGCAGCGTGTTGCGCAGGTGAAGGAAATGCACCCGTGAACCAAAGCGCCGAGCCATCGCCACCAGGTCATTGTCCTGGCGAGCGCCCAGGGATCCGGTGCAGAAGCACAGCCCATTGGCAGGACTGGGAACCGCGTCCAAAAATTTGGCGATGTCAGCCTCAGTCTTGACGATGCGGGGAAGTCCCAGCACCGGAAAGGGGGGGTCATCGGGGTGAATGGCCATCTTGATACCGACTTCTTCGGCAGTGGGAGTGACTGCTTCCAGGAAATGGATCAGGTTGCTGCGCAACTCCTCCTCCCCTACCCCTTCATATTTTTTCAGCTCTGCCAGTACTATTTCTGGCGTAAAGGCATCATCACTGCCCGGAAGTCCCAGCAGCACATTGTGGAAAATCCGCTGCCGGGTCGCTTCAGACATTTCCTGAAATTTCACCCGCAGCCGGGTGATTTCTTCCGGAGCATACTCCTCCTCTGCTCCAGGTCGCTGGAGCAGGAAGAGGTCAAAAATGGCAAATTCGTCATGGTTGAAGTACAGGGCCTTCGCTCCGTTGGGTAGCTCGCGGGACACCTCGGTACGGACCCAGTCCAGGAGGGGCATGAAGTTATAGGTCACGACCTTTATCCCACAGGCTGACAGGTTGCGGAGGCTTTGCCGGTAGTTTTCCAGGTAGGCTTCACAATTGCCGCTGCGGCGCTTAATATCTTCGTGAACGGGTAGACTTTCTACCACCTCCCAGACCATCCCAGCCTCTTCGATGAGGCTGCGGTGAGCGATGATGGCTGCTGTGGACCAGACTTCCCCCACCGGAATGGCATGCAAAGCAGAGACTACGCCCTCGCAGCCAGCCTGCTTCAGGTGAACTAAAGGAACGACATCGTGAGGGCCATACCAGCGCATGGAGGGCTGAAGGGTGTTCAAATTGGCAGTTTGCATAGGGTTTGTTATGGAATAAACATCGCCGGATGGAATGATAAAGGTTTCCTCACTTCAGAAGCCAGGAAACCTCCTAAGGAACGCGAGAAAAATAACTTCCCGATTTTACGAAGAAATCTTGTTCGCAGGCAAGGAAGAAAAACCGAGTTTGGCGAGCCAAATGAGGCTTTTTCTGACGCAGTATGCGGGCAAGAGATCAAGTCAAAAGCGGAACTAATTTTTTGAGCGTTCCTAAAATCCATCAGACTTTCATTTCCACAATATAGGCAAGGACCTGCTTTCTGCCACTTAACGCCCCTCATTTTCAAGGCAATCGCAAGTAATGGGAAAGAAATAGTCCGACCCTTGCAGGGTCGATCCACGACGCTGGACACATGCGACAAAGCCTGAATCCCCATGGGGTTCGCGCCCATAGGGTGTTACCGCCAACAAACGCTTGCCCCCAATCGATTATCGCTACCATAGGCGACTGCAGAGCGGTCATGCCTTTGTAGCATTCCCACGAATGTGATAAGCGACCCCAATAGGTCCGCAAATCGATATTTAACGTCAGTTTCGGGTTTTATTTCTCATAAGCGACTGGTTACCAGTGTAGTGTCGCTTCCCCGTTTCACGGGATCGCGGATCAGCGGGACCTACTTTCTTTCTAGCTCCGCAAATGGATTTTTAATATGCTTCCTCTGAAAGTGGCATTTCGC
>CAYFIR010000260.1:0-1976 GCA_964343195.1 uncultured Bacteroidia bacterium
TTCAAAAAGGTATAAGCAGACTCTCTCAAGCCCTTTTCATCGGGCGAAACTATAGGCTAGAGGTACCGGATTTGAAGGAGTATCGGGAAAATAGAATCTGTATGAGATTCAGCCTGCCCCTATTCCCTCTGTATCCCCTATTACCCTTCAGCAGTTCCATTATTCTCCAACCGCATCCTTTCGTATCTTTGCCGCTTCATCCTACCTATCTGAATGCACTGGATTGACTGGCTGGTACTGGCGGCGTTTATGGCATACACCCTCTGGGACGGAATGCGGCAACATAAGGGACCGCAAAACCTTGAGGGATTGATGCTGGCGCGACGGAATGTTTCCTGGTGGGCCGCAGGTCTGTCGGTGATGGCCACCCAGGCTTCCGCCATTACCTTTATCGGCACCACCGGACAGGCATATATGGAAGATATGCGGTTTTTGCAGGTCTATCTGGGGCTGCCCATTGCCATGATCATTCTGTCCGGGACACTGGTTCCGCTGTTTATCCGCAGCAAAGCCTACACTGCTTATGAACTGCTGGAGCGACGCTTTGGACTAAGGGTGCGCCTCACCACCAGCATGATGTTCCTCATTTCTCGCGGAGCCTCATTGGGAATTACGATTGCGGCTCCTGCATACGTCCTGGCTCTGATCCTGGGCGTGCCACTCAACTGGACCATCATCATCATCGGAGTCGTCGCCACGATTTACACCATGTTTGGAGGAATCGGAGGAGTAATTCGGACCGATATGAAGCAGATGGTGCTCATGCTGCTGGGGCTGGTCTTCTGTTTCTTTTGGATCGGGCATGAGATGCCCGAGGGGGTAGGCTTTTGGGATTCACTGGAGATCGCAGGCGCTGCTGGCAAACTCAATACCATTGACCTCGAGTTTGATCCAGGAGAAAAATACAACCTATGGTCCGGTCTGCTGGCCGGGCTGTTTCTGATGCTGAGCTATTTTGGGGCGGATCAGAGTCAGGTGCAACGCTACCTGACCGCCAAATCTCTGACTCACGCACGCAGTTCGCTGCTCCTTTCTGCGATTGCAAAAGTTCCGATGCAATTTTTCATTCTCCTGCTCGGCACCTACCTCTATGTCTTCTATCTCTTCGCTGAGCGTCCGCTGCTCTTCATTCCCGAAAGCCTGCAAGGAGGCTCTGTGGTTGAGGTCGCAGAGTCTCCAGCAGAATTTGCCCAGTTGCAGGAAGAGCGCAAACTGGCAGCCCAACGATTGATTGCCCAACCTGATGATCCGACGGTACGTGCCGAGTTTCAGGAACGAGACCAGGCAATTGCAACACTTAGACAGGCGGAAATAGAAAGGCTGGAGGCAGAAAGCGAAGATTCACGAAATGACACCAACTATGTGCTACCCTATTTCGTGCTAACCCGGCTTCCTGTCGGGATCGTGGGCCTGATCGTTGCGGCCATTCTCGCAGCGGCCCTTTCCAGCATAGACAGCATGCTCAATTCGCTTGCCTCGTCCAGTGTCATGGACTGGTACAAACGGCTCCGTGGTGATGAAGTGGAAGTGGACCACTATCTCAAAGCGGCGCGCACTGCTACTGCCCTTTGGGGCATTGTGGCGACCCTTTCGGCGCTGGTCTTCGGAGAGACCGACTCCATTATCGAATTGGTCAACGAAGTGGGTAGCTACTTCTATGGACCGATTCTAGGAGTTTTTATCCTGCTCTGGGTGCCAAGGGCTACGTCCAATAGTTCGTTGGTAGGCCTGATACTGGGCATCGCCCTGGTCATGCTGGCTGGCAGTTGGTACCATCCCTGCTCTGGTGCGCAGGAAATAGCCTTCTACCTTCCCCTGACTACCCCTCCACATGGGTGGGAGCCGGTACTCTCCTACCTTTGGCTCAATCCCATTGGGGTAGCCGCTACGGTGCTGATCGGTGGTTTGGGAGGGAAGAAGAAATGAGGTCAGAGGTCAGAGGTCAGAGGTCAGAGGTCAGAGGTCAGAGGTCAGAG
>CAYFIR010000261.1:0-1904 GCA_964343195.1 uncultured Bacteroidia bacterium
CGAAAAAATCTGCGACCGCTTACCCATCATTTTTCACTTGACAAAGCACTAGAACGGTGGGATTTATCGACCTTGTAAGGCATGAACACCTTCGTAGAAACTGATCGCTTTTTTCTGAGAGAAATACTGGAAAAAGATGTCGAGGGCCTGTTTGCCCTGGACAGCGACCCCGAAGTCCATCGCTATCTTGGAGAGCATCCGGTGAAGAACCGGCAACAGGTAGAGGAGATCATAGCCTACGTGCGTCGGCAATACGAGGTCAATGGCATCGGTCGCTGGGCGATCATAGACAAAAAGTCACATGAATTTGTGGGCTGGACCGGTCTCAAGTATGAAGAAGAAGTGCGAAAAGAAGCTCCCTACTACGACCTGGGCTACCGGTTGCGCAGGGAATTCTGGGGAAGGGGAATTGCTACCGAAACGGCCCTGGCTTCATTAGAATATGGGTTCAGGCAGATGAAACTGAAGAAGATATGCGCCGCTGCCCACGTGGACAATATCGGCTCCAACCGGGTGCTTTCCAAGGTAGGAATGCAGCTTTTGAGCCCCTTTGAGTTTGAGGGAGAAATGCACAACTGGTACGAACTCGATAAGAGCGATTGGGAAAAAATGCGTAAGTGAATGGAAAGATCCAAGGTGTCGCTGAGCCACGAAAAGGAGACCCTGCTGATTCCCCTTTATGGCAAGGCCATGGCCAGAAAAGCGGGCATTTCATTTTTTGAGGACCCCAAAGCTGAGGAAATTGTGGCCCACATCGATTATGACTTCCAGTCGTTGAAGATCGCCCCTAAGACCAATTTGCTCATGTGCCTGCGCGCCAAACTCCTGGACAATTATATTCGGGAGTTTCTCCGTCAGCCAGGGGAAAAGGGGGTGCTCCATTTGGGATGCGGACTGGATAGCCGATATGGCCGGATAGGTGATCCCAGTGCGGATTGGTACGACGTGGATTTCGAAGAGGTCATAGACATTCGAAGGCATTTTTACCCTGAGACAGACAGATATCACCTTATTCCCTCTTCTGTTACCGAGGATGAGTGGGTGTCGCACATTCCGCAGTACCACAGTTGCTATTTGGTCGTAGCGGAAGGACTATTCATGTATTTACAGGAGAATGAAATCGCAACCTTGCTCCGCAGGCTAAAGGCAAGGGTAGGGGAGTTTACGCTGATATTTGACGCATTCAGCACCCTGACGGCCCGCCGTGTCAAGGACCATCCTTCCCTCAAAGAGACCGGAGCAAAAGTGTACTGGGGCATTGACGATGCGGGATCTCTTTCCAACCTCGTGGAGGGAGTGCGATTCATTAAGGAAATTGCCTTTAGTGCCAATGAGGAAGTTCCCAAACTTGGCTGGGGAATGCGCCTGGGCTTTAAGCTGGCCCATCTGTTTCCCATGGCAAGAAAGGCACACGGAATACTGCTGTATGAAGTCCGCAGATGACAGGCCCAAAACAGATCGCATGAACGGAGCTTTTGACACCCTGTCAGAGGCTGAAGCAGCATTTAGTTTTTCCCGCTGGTTGGGAACTGTATTCCTGTACCTGCTATTTCTGGGAAAAAAGCCCTTTAAGGACTTGCAGACCCAACACTATAAAACGCTCGGATTGATCATCGGCTATTTGCTAAATCTGGGGGTGGTAGCGGCATTTCTAATCTGGCTGTGGCAGACTCGCTGAGTGCAAGGCAATCTCTCTCCCTCCAAAGGGTGATACTCGCTGTCGCACAAGTTTCACGGGCCAGTGCTTCTTTTAGTCAAAGGAGCTATAAAGCAAGCCTGGGGCGGGGTTGGCCCGGCATTTGGCACTCGGGGCGGCTTGTGGGCAGCCTGAAATGCCGAACCTTTCTTGCTTACTTCTTTTGTAGGAGAGCAAGTAGCTCTATAAAATCCTGGGTTCCTCCCTC
>CAYFIR010000262.1:0-1884 GCA_964343195.1 uncultured Bacteroidia bacterium
AATACCTCCTCGATCTTATTTTGAATATCGGATATTTATGATGCGCTCGCCCTAGCGGCACGAAACCTTATTGGGGATTTGGGCCAGCTTTCTTTAAATTTGGCCGATTAACAACGTAGATCCATGTACAAGAACTTCTTGCTTCTGATTTTCATGGTCCTGGGGATAAGCCTTGGACTGGCCCAAGAGGAAGATTCCTCGGAGACCCGTGGCATGATGCTCAACCCTGAGCTGAGCATTCCACCAGAGCCCGGTCCCCTGCTGACTTCCCGCCAACTGGATCGTCAGAAAATCTACACATCCCTGGATCGCGCACTCGTTGACCCTGAGTCTGTTTACAAACTGGACCTGAGTGGACAGCGGTACCGAGAAGTTCCTACGGAAATTTTTCGACTCGTTAACCTTCAGGTACTGGATCTGGGCGAAAACAAGCTCAGCGCACTCCCTGACAACATCATTGACCTCCAGAACCTTCAGGTATTGATTCTGACAGATAACAAGCTGCGTTCGCTGCCCGAGGAAATGCGCGAAATGAATAACCTGGAGCGTCTTTACCTGGGTGAGAACAAGCTCATGGAAATGCCCGCATGGGTCGGTGGGCTGGCGAAGCTTCGCTACATGGACCTGCACCGCAACTACATCACCCTCTACGAGGTGAACAAACTACAGGAACGTCTCCCCCACTGCGAGATCGCCTACTAATATTCCAGACTCTGTTTCCCAACTTTTGCCTACGTTGAAAGAATTAATAGAACAACTGCTCCAGGAGGTTCAGGCTTACGAAGTCAAAACCGCTGATGACCTCGACGCTTACCGTCGTCGATTCACCAATAAAAAAGGCGAGATCAATCGCCTCTTTACCGAGTTTCGCGGTCTCCCGGGCGATGAAAAGCGTGAACTGGGTCAGCCCCTCAACCAGCTCAAGCAGGCCGCACAGGCCCGCCTGACAGACTTTGAAAATGACCTCAAGAGAGCCAGTCGCTCTGCCAATCGTCCCCATGACCTGACGCTCCCCGGAGACCCTCATGTTCCCGGAGCAAGGCACCCCCTCAGCATTACCCTCAACAGAATCATCCGCATCTTTGAGCGGCTGAACTTCACCATCGCAGAGGGACCTGAAATCGAAGATGACTGGCACAACTTTACCGCGCTCAACTTCCCCGACAATCACCCTGCACGTGACATGCAGGACACATTCTTCGTGAATCGCGATCCGGACTGGCTGCTGCGTACCCACACCTCTTCAGTCCAGATTCGGGCCATGGAGCAGGGCAAGCCCCCTTTTCGGGTACTTTCTCCCGGGCGGGTCTATCGCAATGAGGCCATTTCTGCACGTGCCCACTGCTTTTTCCATCAGGTGGAAGGACTGGTGGTGGACAGGGGAACCAGCTTTGCTGACATGAAGCAGACCCTGCAGTTTTTTGCAACTTCTATCTTCGGAGAGCAGGCCCGCATCAAGTTGCGTCCTTCCTATTTCCCATTTACCGAGATCAGCGCCGAAATGGACGTCTGGTGGGGACTGGAAACCGATGATGACTACCGCATGACCAAGGGAACCGGCTGGGTAGAGATCATGGGCTGTGGCATGGTAGATCCCAATGTCCTGAAGAACTGTGGCATTGACCCAGACGAATACTCGGGCTATGCTTTTGGGATGGGCGTAGAACGTATCGCGCAGCTACTGTACAGGGTACCAGACCTGCGTCTGTACTCTCAGAACGATGTTCGCTTCCTGCGTCAGTTTGAAAAGATCATGTAATCTGACTACGATTTACCCATATAGCCCCGCTTCTACCTCATAGGAGTGGGGCATCTTTTTTGACGAAATGTAATTCTACTTTGTCAGGTTATCATTTGGGGTAAAATCGGTCAATATCTTCTTGC
>CAYFIR010000263.1:0-1641 GCA_964343195.1 uncultured Bacteroidia bacterium
GAGGTGAAAAAGACAAGTTTTGAGCCGTAAAGGAGAAATCCAAACAGCCTCTTAGGGTTTTTCTTTGGAGATCTATTGCTGATGCGTGGTTACACGCAAACCAGGCAGGAAGGGGAGAAGAATTAAGCTCCTCTTTCTGCTGATTTTCTCCCCTACCATTCACCGCCATGTCCACTTTTCCTATTCCACACTCAGCCCCTACCCACATCGACTTATCCGAAACCAGCCAACTGCGTGTTCATTCGATCGAAACCTTTGGCACCCATGACGGACCCGGCATCCGACTGGTCATATTTGTACAGGGATGTCAGTTTAAGTGCCTCTACTGTGCCAATCCCGATACCATCGATGTCCATGGAGGGGAAATCATGTCAGTGGAAGACATTGTTGAGCGGGCGCTTCATGAGAAGGCCTACTTTGGGCGAAAGGGGGGCGTAACGGTATCCGGTGGCGAACCTTTACTCCAGCGCAAAGTCCTGCGTGAGTTGTTCGTCCGCCTGCATGAAGAAGGCATCCATACCGCCCTGGATTCCAACGGGCGGCTCATCGATCAGGCTGCCAGGGACCTCCTGGAGGAGACCGATTTGCTCCTGCTCGATGTCAAACACATCGACGACGACTGGCACCATCGCCTCACAGGCGTTTCCAATGTCAATTCCCTCAAGGTAGCAGCCCACCGCGAGGCTACGGGCAAACCTTTCTGGTTGAGATATGTACTCGTGCCGGGATGGAGCGATCAGGATAAATACCTGCACCAACTGGGGCAGCACTTCGCTGAGTACCAACACCTTGAGAAAATCGAGATCGAGCCATACCATCAACTGGGTGTCCACAAGTGGGAAGCTTTGGGCTGGGAGTACAAACTCTATGATGTAGCTCCGCCTGATGCTGAATGTATCCAGCGGGCTGTCGATATTTTCTCAGAATATTTCAGGACTGTAAAGGTAAATTAAGCCACTGACGAAGGCGGAAAGCTACCTGTGCTTTCAATTGTGAAGATTACGTTTTAGATCAGGAAAGCGACCAAGGGTACGTTTAACCTCTAAATCCGTTTTCTATGCGTTATCTTCTCTCCCTCCTGACTCTTTGCTTGGTTGTAAGCCTGGCATCTGCCCAGACTGGTACACAAAAGCTTCGCGCTCAAGCCGATCTTTCTGCCGGATTCAAGCGCGTTGCAGGCCCTGTCCTGACCGCAGCTGATGACGACGATTGCACTCCTCCACCCTGCTCCGGAATCATCGACCCCTGGACCTGTGAGTGCTATCCAGACATCAAGGATCCCTGGGAAAATGAGGTCGTAGCTCGCCGTATGCGTCAGGTACAGAGCCTTGAGACGGCCATGCAGCGGGGCGAGGGGAAAGACTTTTTGCCACAGGCCCTGGTCACACGTGCCAAAAGAATGCACCCAGGAAATTCTGCAGAGGCCCTATACGAACGCTCGCGTATGTACCTGCGCGCAGCCCAGAAGTAAACACCTGACAAGATGGTGCGATACGCCTGATAGTCAGCATATTATTGCTTTTTTTCTTTTCCTAAAATTGGATTCCACCTTTCTTTCCAGGGAAAGGTGGATTTTTTTTCGAACGTGAGTTTTGAGTTTCTGGGCTTCAATTCCAATTGGAACAAGTAGCCTAAAGCAAG
>CAYFIR010000264.1:0-1599 GCA_964343195.1 uncultured Bacteroidia bacterium
GAAAAAGAAGTAAGTCCCGCTGATCCGCGATCCCGTGAAACGGGGAGGCGACATAGCACTTGAAAACACGCCGAATATTAAAAATCCATTTGCGGAGCTAAGATAGATGGAAGGGTAATGGCCGAAGAAATTATTCGCACCCCTACGCTCGAACTAGACCTTTCGGGCTGGACACCGGGATTGTACCTGGTAAAAGTGCAGGGAACTGACACCACACATACCACTACTCTCCGGGTTTACTAGCATACCCAAAATTATTGCTTCTCGCCCCTCTCATGCCGCTTAGGCGTGAGAGGGGTTTTGTTATTTCAGGGCCACTGGGGAGAAATTCGCAGAGCTACCCTTGAATTTTTCCACATAATTCTGATCTTCAAAACAACATCCCATTAACCAATCAATTCATCTCAACCATGTTTCGATTAGTCCCCATTATCTGGCTGGCCTTTGTAATCTGGGTCGTATACACCATTTGGCAGGAACCCATGACCCAGGAAACCAAACTGCTCTGGACAGGAGTGGTCATCTTTTTCCCTGGAGTAGGCATCATCATGTGGCTCATCTATGGCCGGACGAAATATTAGGGAAGACCTTGAGGGTTCAATGTGCGTAGTTCAGAGTCGATCCCAGACTTATTGGACTTCTGGCGAGATAAGTAGTAAGACAAAATTATATAGGTATGAAGTATATGGGGATATAAAGGAAAATCGCTGTTTGAGACCTTCATACCTTCATTTCCTCCATACCTCTCATTTATTGGTATTTCTTATCTTCTACTTATCTGGTTTTTGACCTTTATTCTCAATCAACTGGGGGTAAAAACCAGAGCTGCAAGGTGTCGTTCCGGGAGCAGGTTTATTCCATTCACCATCATCCTTCCTCATGCGAAAAATCGTTTATTATGTTGCGGCATCCATTGATGGATATATCTCCGGGCTCGGTGAAGATATTTCCGGATTTGTGAGCGAAGGAGATGGAGTAGAGGCCTATCAACGCGATTTGCTGGATTTCGATACGGTGATCATGGGGCGGAGGACCTATGAATTTGGGTATCAGTATGGGCTGAAGCCAGGTATGCCAGCTTATCCGCATATGCAGCACTATATCTTTTCCCGGACCCTCAGCTTCAAGGAAAAGAGCCCGCAAGTCGAAGTCCAGGACTGGAACGTAGCATTTATTCAGGAACTCAAAGCTCAGGCTGGCTCAGACATATATCTCTGCGGTGGAGGGGTTTTTGCAGGATGGCTTTTGGAAAATGAGCTGATCGATCAGGTAAAGCTGAAACTCAATCCTTTCATTCAGGGGAATGGCATCAAACTCTTCGAAGGAATTGCAAAAGTCTATCAGCTAGACCTGCTGGACAGGCAACTGTATCAGCACGGCTTGCAAATTCTGACCCTTCAGGTAAAATACTAGTGGAATGAGTTCGAAGTTTGTGGTTCAAAGTTCGAAGTTGAATGTGCTGGTAATTAGACTGTTATCTCAATTCAAATTGGTTCATTACTTCATTCTAAAAGCACTAGCCATTAGTTTCGACCTACCAAAAGGGCCTCTGAGAGTCCAGATTTGCCTTTTTGAATTTTGGGCCTACCTTATCCTAAC